>NZ_JBJNOA010000004.1:0-246656 GCF_052166845.1 Serratia sp. CY71090
GCGGCAATAGCGCGGTGGTCCCACCTGACCCCATGCCGAACTCAGAAGTGAAACGCCGTAGCGCCGATGGTAGTGTGGGGTCTCCCCATGCGAGAGTAGGACACTGCCAGGCATCAAATAAAGCCGAAAGCCCTGAACTGACGTTCAGGGCTTTTTGCTATGCGTAAAACGTAAAAAAGCGCAGCTACGCTGCGCGGTTTTTCCCCCTCCTTCTTATTCTCCGCCAGCGAGCCAGAGAAAAGGCCCCGAAGGGCCTTTGATTAGGGTGTGTTTGCTTTTTTCACTTATTATTCGATCAATGCGAGCTGCCTTGGGAGATGCCCAGCCCGGTTTGCGAACGGACAAACTGGGCCCGGAAGCGTTCCCGCTCCTGCTGCCCGGCCAGCGAGCTGTCGGTGATCGAGAACAGCCAGGTGCCGACAAAGGCCACGATCATCGAGAATAGCGCCGGGTATTCGTACGGATAAATCGGTTTCTCATGGCCGAGGATCTGCACCCAGATCGTCGGGCCGAGGATCATCAGAATCACCGCCGTTAACAGACCCAGCCAGCCGCCAATCATCGCGCCGCGGGTCGTCAAACGCGACCAGTACATCGACAGGATGATGATAGGGAAGTTACAGCTGGCGGCGATGGAGAACGCCAGCCCGACCATAAAGGCGATATTCTGCTTCTCGAACAAAATCCCCAGGGCAATGGCGACCAGCCCCAATACCACGACGGTGATCTTGGAGACCTTCAGCTCATCGCGCTCGGTCGCCTTGCCATTTTTAATCACGCTGGCGTACAGGTCATGGGACACGGCCGAGGCGCCGGCCAGCGTCAGGCCTGCAACCACTGCCAGAATGGTGGCGAACGCCACCGCCGAGATAAAGCCGAGGAAGAAGTTGCCGCCAACGGCATTGGCCAGGTGCACCGCCGCCATGTTGGTCCCGCCCAGCAGCGCGCCGGTGGCGTCTTTGAACGCCGGATTGGCGCTGACCAGCAAGATGGCGCCGAAGCCGATGATAAAGGTCAGGATATAGAAGTAACCGATAAAGCCGGTGGCGTAGAACACGCTCTTGCGCGCTTCCTTGGCGTCACTCACGGTGAAGAAACGCATCAGGATGTGCGGCAGGCCGGCGGTGCCGAACATCAGCGCCAGGCCAAGCGACAGCGCGGAAATCGGATCGGACACCAGCCCGCCGGGGCTCATGATGGCGATGCCTTTCGGGTGCACCTTCACCGCTTCGGCGAACAGGGTATTGAAGTCGAAGTTAACCGACTTCATCACCATCAGCGCCATAAAGCTGGCGCCGGCCAGCAGCAGCACCGCTTTGATGATCTGCACCCAGGTGGTGGCCAGCATGCCGCCGAACAGCACGTACAGCACCATCAGAATGCCGACCAGGATCACCGCTACGTGGTAGTTGAGCCCGAACAGCAGCTGGATCAGTTTGCCGGCGCCGACCATCTGCGCGATCAGATATAGCGCCACCACCACCAACGAGCCGCAGGCCGAGAGGGTGCGGATCGGTTTCTGCTGCAGACGGTAAGAGGCGACATCGGCGAAGGTATAGCGGCCGAGATTGCGCAGGCGTTCCGCGATCAGAAACAGAATGATCGGCCAGCCGATGAGGAAGCCGATGGAGTAGATCAGCCCGTCATAGCCCGAGGTGTAGACCAATGCGGAGATGCCGAGGAACGAGGCGGCGGACATGAAGTCACCGGCGATCGCCAGGCCGTTTTGCAGGCCGGTAATGCGCCCGCCCGCGGTGTAGTAGTCCTGACGGGAACGGGTGCGTTTGGACGCCCAGTAGGTGATGTACAGGGTGGCACCGACAAACAGGATAAACATCACGATCGCCTGGATGTTCAGCGGCTGGCGATGCACCTCGCCGCCAATGGCGTCGGCGCAGGCCAGGCCCGGCAGTAACAGCAGCGCGGCGGCGGACAATAAGCGCTTCATTGTTTCACCTCGCGCAGGATCTCTGCGGTGAGGCGATCGAACTCGCCGTTGGCGCGAAACACGTAGAGACCGGTCAAGACGAAAGAGATCACGATCAACCCGACGCCGACCGGGATCCCGCGGGTGATGGTCGATCCGGCGGCGATCGGCGTGCCGAGCCATTGTGGATCGAAGGCGATCAACAAAATAAAGCCGACGTACAGCGCCAGCGTAATCAGCGAAAGCAGCCAGGCGAACCGGCCGCGTTTTCTCACCAGCTCTTTAAAGCGCGGGTTTTCTTCAATCCCTTGATAAATGGTGTCATTCATCAGAGTGTCTCCAGTCGGTATTGAGAGAGTACGCCGCGCCAGGGCCGCTCAACGGCGCGTTATCCGAATGAGCGGCCTGAAGCGGCGTAAATTATGACGGCACTTTCATTGATTGTTTTTCTTCCAACAGCTTGTCGACTACGGCCGGATCCGCCAGCGTGGAGGTATCCCCCAGGTTGCTGGTGTCGCCGGCGGCAATTTTGCGCAGGATGCGCCGCATGATCTTGCCGGAGCGCGTTTTGGGCAGCGAGTCTGTCCAGTGCAGCACATCCGGCGTAGCGATCGGCCCTATCTCTTTACGCACCCAGTTGCGCACTTCGGTATAGAGCTCCGGCGTCGGTTCTTCGCCGTGGTTCAGCGTGATGTAGGCGTAGATCGCCTGGCCTTTGATGTTGTGAGGAATGCCGACCACCGCCGCTTCGGCGATTTTCGGGTGCGATACCAGCGCGGACTCGATCTCGGCGGTGCCCAGACGGTGGCCGGAGACGTTCAGCACGTCGTCGACGCGGCCGGTGATCCAGTAGTAACCGTCCTCGTCGCGGCGGGCGCCGTCACCGCTGAAGTACATGCCTTTGAAGGTCGAGAAGTAAGTTTGCTCGAAGCGATCATGATCGCCGAACAGGGTGCGCGCCTGGCCCGGCCAGGAATCGACGATCACCAGGTTGCCTTCGCAGGCGCCTTCCTGCGGCGTGCCGACGTTATCGACCAGCGCCGGCTGTACGCCAAAGAACGGCCGCGTGGCGGAACCGGCTTTCAGCTCAGTGGCGCCCGGCAGCGGGGTAATCATGAAGCCGCCGGTTTCGGTTTGCCACCAGGTGTCGACGATCGGGCATCTCGCGTTGCCGATCTTGTTGTAATACCACTCCCAGGCTTCCGGGTTGATCGGTTCGCCGACCGAGCCCATGATGCGCAGCGAATCGCGTCGGGTGCCTTCGATCGCCTTGTCGCCTTCGGCCATCAACGCGCGAATGGCGGTCGGTGCGGTATACAGAATGTTGACCTGGTGTTTGTCGATCACCTGCGACAGGCGATTGACGCCCGGATAGTTAGGCACGCCTTCGAACATCAGCGTGGTGGCACCGCAGGCCAGCGGGCCGTACAGCAGATAGCTGTGGCCGGTGACCCAGCCCACGTCGGCGGTGCACCAGTAAATGTCGCCGTCGTGGTAGTCGAACACATACTTAAAGGTCATCGCAGCGTAGACCAGGTAGCCGCCGGTGGTGTGCAGCACGCCTTTCGGCTTGCCGGTCGAACCGGAGGTGTACAGGATGAACAGCGGATCTTCGGCGTTCACTTCTTCCGGCGGGCAGTCTGCGGAGACGCCCTGGGTCAGCTCATGCCACCACAGATCGCGCCCTTCCTGCCAGTAGCCCGGTTTACCGGTGCGTTTGAATACCACCACGTTGGCCACGCTGACCACGCCGGGATTTTTCAGCGCATCGTCGACGTTCTTTTTCAGCGGCACGGCGCGGCCGGCGCGCAGGCCTTCATCGGCGGTGATCACCAGTTTGGCGTTGGAGTCGATAATGCGCCCGGCGACGGCTTCCGGCGAGAAGCCGCCGAAGATCACCGAATGTACGGCGCCGATGCGCGCGCAGGCCAGCATGGCGACCGCCGCTTCCGGCACCATCGGCATATAGATGGCCACCACGTCGCCTTTTTTAACGCCGAGCTGTTTCAGCACGTTGGCGAATTGGCAGACATCGTGGTGCAGCTGTTTGTAAGTCACCTTTTTGGATTGGGTCGGGTCATCGCCTTCCCAGATAATGGCGGTTTGGTCACCGCGCTCGGCCAGATGGCGGTCCAGGCAGTTGGCCGCCAGGTTCAAGGTGCCGTCTTCAAACCAGCGAATGCTGACGTGGCCCGGATCGAACGAGGTATTTTTAACTTTGGTATAGGGTTTGATCCAATCCAGGATTTTGCCATGCTCACCCCAGAAAGCCTCTGGGTCTTGAACCGACTGTTGATAATACTGTTGGTATTGTGCCGGATTAATCAGGGCGCGTTCTGCAATTGCAGAAGGAATAGCGTGTTTATGCAGTTGGCTCATAGCTTTTCTCCTTGAAGTTGTTAATGATATGTCAACTGAAGGTTAAGTATAGTTTGCTATGATTCTTTGTTTCTTTTTTGCGCGGCAGATCACGCAACAAAGATATTGATTTGTAATCGTTCTGTCGCATTTGCAGGGCGTATCTATCTCTTTGGCGCTTAAATCCTCATAAACCCACGTTTTAACCAAAAACACTTATATAAAGAACAAAAAAGAATAAACCAAAACGGACTCAACTGCCGCGAAATTAATAGATACGATCAGGGCCGCCATTATTTCTCGCTATAAATCTTTTTGGGTTGTTTTTCGCTATTAATATTCTAAGTTGGCATTAGCACGATATAACGATGGACGGCACAGCGTGAAATAACGTTTTATTAACGCTTAATTCCTGATGAAAACTCGGGAAATATCCTGTGGCATTCATCCTGCGGCATCGTTCGATTTTTAATCGAAATATAAAGTGGCGCTGCATTTATGGACGAAAGTGTCACTCGGCCAATTCTCATTTATTTGACTTTTGAGTAACAAAATATAAACATATGATGCGGATTAAATATGCAGAATGAGCGAAAAATAACGCATTTTAATCGCGTTCAAAAAATCGTCGTCGGCGTGGTTATGTACTTCATTATATGAAAAATTATTTTTTTAATAACAAGCAATTATGCCATTTGAAATAGTTCCGCGAAATTTTTGTGATTCGATTCAGCGCTCAAGCCTGACAAATCAAGGCTTGCAGAGCATGCCGCCCGGATGATACAGATTTATACTGCGTGGCACCCAGGGCAGGTGAACGCTTCCACTGAATTAACATAAGCCTGTAATAAATGATTAAGTATTCTTTTCGCCGTGTTGCGACTTTGTACGGCGCAAAGAGTCTTTGAGGACTTTTTGGGTATGAAAAGTGTAAAAATTAGCCTGGCTTGGCAAATCCTGATCGCGTTGGTACTGGGTATTATTGTTGGCGCGGTATTGCATAACCAGACCGAATCTCGTGAGTGGCTGGTGAGCAATATTCTCAGCCCGGCGGGTGATATCTTTATTCGTCTGATCAAGATGATTGTGGTGCCGATCGTTATTTCCACGCTGATCGTCGGTATTGCCGGCGTGGGGGATGCGAAAAAGCTGGGCCGCATCGGATTGAAAACCATTATCTACTTCGAAGTGATCACCACCGTCGCCATCGTGGTGGGGCTCACCTTGGCCAACGTCTTCCAACCCGGCCACGGCATCGATATGTCGACGCTGACCACGGTGGACATTTCGCAGTACGAGAAAACCACCGAACAGGTGCAAAGCGGTTCGCACAGTCTGGTGGCGACCATTCTGTCGCTGATCCCGTCGAACGTCTTCTCGTCGATGGCCAAGGGCGACATGTTGCCGATTATCTTCTTCTCGGTGCTGTTCGGCCTGGGGTTGTCGTCGTTGCCGAAAGAGACCAAAGAGCCGCTGCTGAAGGTGTTCAAGGCAGTGTCCGAGAGCATGTTCAAAGTCACCCACATGATTATGCGCTATGCGCCGATCGGGGTGTTTGGCCTGATTGCGGTCACGGTAGCCAACTTCGGTTTCGCTTCGCTGCTGCCGCTGGCCAAGCTGGTGGTGCTGGTGTACTTCGCCATTGCGTTCTTCGCCCTGGTGGTGCTGGGGGCGGTCGCCCGGCTGTGCAACCTGCGCATCTGGACGCTGATCCGCATCCTGAAAGACGAACTGATCCTGGCTTATTCCACCGCCAGTTCGGAAACGGTGCTGCCGCGCATCATCGAAAAGATGGAGGCTTATGGCGCGCCCAAGTCGATCACCAGCTTCGTGGTGCCGACGGGTTACTCCTTTAACCTGGATGGCTCGACGCTGTACCAGAGCATCGCCGCCATCTTTATTGCCCAGCTGTACGGCATCGAGCTGTCGTTGGGGCAGGAGATCGTGCTGGTGCTGACGCTGATGGTGACCTCGAAAGGGATCGCCGGCGTGCCGGGCGTCTCGTTCGTGGTGCTGCTGGCCACCCTGGGCAGCGTCGGCATTCCGTTGGAAGGCCTGGCGTTCATCGCCGGCGTGGACCGTATCCTGGATATGGCGCGCACTGCGCTGAACGTGGTGGGTAACGCGCTGGCGGTATTGGTGATCGCCAAGTGGGAGCACCAGTTCGATCGCAAGAAGGCGCTGGCCTACGAAACGGAGTTCCTGGCGCAGAAGGTGAAGCCGGCCAACCAGGCCTAATTACCGAGTATCGCCGACGTTGAAAACGCCCCAGGCAGTTGTGCCGGGGCGTTTTGTTTTTATGGCTCTTCAACCGGCCACTTTCTTTTCTCTGTCCTACTGCGCGACTTGCATCCCCGCTTAACAGAATCTAAAGTGTTACCAAATTAATAGAAATGATAATAGATGTTATTATCATTTTCATTTGATGATGTATGGAGACACGCAAAGCCGTTGAACGGTGGGGTTACGCCCGTTCGGCGTCTTTATTCAGGCTTATCAAAGGTAGGTAACATGTCGGACACCGCTTTGGCCTCTGAATGGTTGCCGCTGGCGCCAGCGCAGCTTGATTTCTGGGAAGAACACACCTTGCACCCTGGGCAGACGCTGTCCACCGTCGCACATTGCACCGAACTGTGTGGCGCGGTAGAGGAAGAGACGCTCTGCCGGGCGATCGCCACCACTCTCGCCGAGACGCAGGCGTTTGCCTTGCGCTTTGGTGAGCGGCATGGCGACGCTCCTCCGTCGTTGCGTTACGATCCACAGTGCACACCGCCATTGCAACGCATCGATCTGCAAACGCACGGCGATCCCTGGCTGGCGGCGCAAAGCCTGATGCGCGAAGATATCGCGCAGCGCCGGGCGCTGCATAGCGAGCCGCTAGCCGCAGCCTGGCTGCTCAAACTGGGGCCGGAGCGCTACCTCTGGTACGTGCGTGCGCACCATATTCTGATTGATGGCTTCGGTATGGCCCTGATCGAACACCGCTGCGCCGCGTTATATGCGCACTACCTCGGCCAGGGCAACGCGGGTATCCCTCTGGGCGCATTTGGACCCTTTCAACAGGCCGAGCTGGCCTACGCTGATTCTGAGCGATGCGAGCGCGATCGGCGCTTTTGGCAGACCTATTTGCCGCCGTCACAGGCGCTGCCGACGGTACGCAAGGGCGGTGAGGCCTATGGCGTACGGCGTTTGAGCACCCATCACCGGCTGTCGGCGGCAGTGTCGCACTGTCTGGCGCAGTTGGCGGAGCGCAGCGGCATCAATTGGCCCGACTTGCTGGTGGCGCTGTCGGCGGCCTGGCTGTTTCAGGTGATGCCGCGCTGTACCCGGCAGGGCGATACGCTGCCGATGTGGATGCCGGCGCTGAATCGCCGCGGGCAGGCCGCCACCAACGTGCCTTCGCTGGCGGTCAACACTCTGCCGCTGCTGGTGTCACCGTCGCAAGCGGAGACGCTGGGGAGCTTTCTCACCACGCTGACGCAGCAACTGCGTGAGCTGCGCAGCCACGCCGGCTACCGCCTGCGGCAACTGGCCGTCGATCGCGGCGTGGATCCGGACTCGCGCTTCTTTATTTCCCCTTTCATTAATGTGCAGCCCTTCGATGCGCCCCGTTTCACCGGCTGCAGCGGTACGCGCAGCGTATTGGCCGGCGGCTCGGGCGACGGTTTCAACCTGACTTATCGCGGCCGCACCGACGCCCGCGATCTGCAGGTGGATATCGATATCTATCTGGAGCAGTTTCCGACGGAGGATGCGCTGGACTATGGCGAGGCGCTGCAAGAATTTCTGTTGCGTGCGCTGCAGCGGGAAGCCTGGGGGCAACCGCTGGCGGCCCTGACGGCGTTGCCCGCCTGAGAAAGTGCGGGCGGGAGGATGCTCCCGCCCGAGTGGCAGGGCTTCAGCTGGCCAGCAACGCCGCCACTTCGCGCGCGTTCTTGCACGGCAAGAGCGAACTGCTTACCAGACGGGTGCCAAAAGCGTCATTGAGGCGTGACGCCACCTGTTTGATATGCGGCAGCTTCAGCCCCATGGCGATGAACGCCGTCTCTTCCCCCCATTCCGGGCGCGGGGTCACGCCGATCGCCTGCCAGTAAATGGTCAGGATCTCGGCGCTGCGCACCAGCGGCGCGTGCGGCGGCGGGGCCGCGCAGGCGTTCAACGCCGGCGCGGTTTGCTGGTGGCTCAGGTCGGCGCGGATGCGATGGCGGTCGGTTTTACCGTTGGCAGACAGCGGCAGCGCCTCGGCGTGGATAAAGCGCGTGGGAATATGGGTACAGGGCAGATAGCCGGTGGCGAAGGCGCGGATCTCGGACAGCGGCAGCGGCTTGCCGTCGCGGGTCAGATACAGGGCGCCGAGCGCCGCCTCGTTGTTTTCTCCGCTGGGATAATCCACCACCACCATATCCAGGATCGCCGGATGGCGGCGCAGCACGTCTTCGATTTCCGGCAGCGAGACGCGCACGCCGCGGATCTTCACATAGCCGTTCACCCGGGTGGCGAACATGATGTTGCCGTCCGCACGGTAGTAGCCCTGATCGCCAGTGCGGAAAGCGCGCAGCGGTTGTCCGTCCGGCCCTTCGAGGGTGATGAAATCGTGCTGCTTCAGCTCCCCCTGCTCCAGGTAGCCCAACGCCAGGTTCACCCCGGCGGTATGGATGCGGCCGACCACGCCGGCCGGGCAGTGGCTGCCGTCGTCATGGCAGATGAAATAACGGTTGGCGGGCAGCGGGCGGCCGTAAGGCACGGTGCCGCTCTCCTGCGGGGCGATCGGGTGCCAGATGCTCCAGATGGTGGTTTCGGTCGGCCCGCCGAGCGAGAACAGCGCGAGATCCGGGCGCAGGGTTCGCAGGGTTTGCACCGTCGCCGGCTTGATGTAGTCGCCGCCTTGCGCCACCAGGCGCAGCGAACGCAGGCTGTCGGCCGTTTTGCAGGTGAGCAGCATCTCCAGAATGGCCGGCACCGAACACCACAGGCTGACCCGATGTTTTTCCACCAGCTGGTTCCAGCTGATGGCGTCTTTTTCCTGATGCGGCGCCGGCAGCACCAGCGTAGCGCCGGCGCACAGCGAACCGAACAGATCGAACATCGACATGTCATGGTGCGGCGGCGTGACGGAAATGAACACGTCGTCGGCGGTGACCGCCCAGCGCTGCTGGGTCTGGTGGATAACGTTGGCGGTGGCGCGGTTGTTGAGCACCACGCATTTGGGCTTGCCGGTGGTGCCGGAGGTATACAGGTAGTAGCTTGCGGTCAGGCTGGCGCTGCGTTCCACCAACGTCTGTTCATCCGGCAGCGCAGGCGCGCGATCCGTCGGCGCCAGCAGGATCGCCGGCGTCACGCCGATCGGCGTCTCCAGATCGCCGCCGTGCACCACCAACGTCGGCCGGCAGTTCTCCAGCAGGTAGGCGGTGCGTTCCGGCGGTGAGTTGATATCGATAGGCACCCAGATCACGCCCTGCAGGGCGCAGGCGAGGCTGAAGATGACCTGCTCAGGGCTGCGCGGCAGATACAACGCCACCACGTTGCCCGGCTGCACGCCGCGGCTTTGCAGGTTAGCGATCGCCGTGGCGATCTGCTGGCCCAGTTCGCGGTAGGTCAGCGTCTGTTCGCCGCAGATCAGCGCGTTGCCGCCGTTTTGTGCGCCAAACAGCCGCTCGGCCAGCTGCGCCAGATAAGGATAAGGCGCGTAATTCGCTTCGCTGTCATTGTGGCGATAATGCGCCAGATCGATGAAATCTCGCGGCGCGATCGCCAGGTCGGCGCGTTGGCAACTGCGCAGGATGCGTCGCTGCAACGCCGCCAGCATGGCTTCTACCTGCTCGCCGTGCAGCGCCTGTTCGGCGTAGTCCACGCACAGCTGCAGGTTTTTTTCGCTGTCCAGCGTCAGGCGAATATCGATGGCGACCTGCGGCGTTTGGGTCAGGCCGTCGTGAAAGCACACCGGCGCCTCGGCCGGCAGCGTTTCCCAACCCAGACAGTTGGTCAGGATCACCGGCAGCGCCGGGCCGCCCTGGCTTTGGCCGAGCAACTGCCGCGCCAGATCGACGCCGGAAAACGTCAGGTGGTCGAGCGCGCCGAGCACGTCGTCCTGCAGGGCTTGCGCGCGCTGGATAAAGTCTTCGCCGTGACGGGAATAGCGCACCGCCACGAAGCTGGAGGCGTTGCCCAGGGCACCATCGGCGGCGGGGAACGCTACCGGCACCCCAACGCACAGCTCACCGTCGGTGGTCCAGTGGGCCAGCGTATCGAGGATCAGCGCCGATAGCAGGCTGTTGCGCAGCAGCGCATGCGGCGATCCCAGACGGCCGAGTTGTTTTATCGTATCGTGCGGCAGCGTCAGGGTGGCACGGCGATAGCGTGATGAGGTGAGATTGGCGAGCGGGGCGCGCCACGGCAACGCCGACGGGGTGGTGACATCCTGCAGCTTTTCACGCCAGTAGGCGGCATCGGCCTGGCGCTGCGCCGCCGATGCGGCGGGGGGCGGCAGTGCGGCGGCGGTCGACGTCAGAGGGCGATCGTCGAACAGGCGCGCGATCACGGTGGAGATCCCCTGGCCGTCGAGGATCAAGGCATCAAAGCTGGTAAAGATCAGCGTATCGTACGGCGATCCCGTCGGATCCTGCTGTTCGGCAAGTTGGATCACGGCGATGCGCCACAGCGGTTGGCTCGGATCGTGGCGCTGGTGGGAGTAACGCTCGCGCAGTTGTTCGACCTGGCGCTGCGACGTTTCGCCATCAAGGGCGCGCAGATCGTGGCGATCCAGATGCAGCGTCACCTCCGGGCGTACGTGCTGCGTGCCGCGCTGCACATCGATGCAGGTGCGAAGCGCCGGGTAGTGCTGTACCAGCTCGGTCAGGCGCGCTTCAAGGCGCGGTACGTCCAGCTGCCGGGCGCGGTATTCGCGAAAGTCGTGCATCGCCACGCCGCCGAGCGGCCATCGATCGCTGCGGCCCAGAAGATAGGCCTGCTGCAGTGCGGTTAAAGCTGTCTCCATGGTACTTCCCTATAGTCGCTAACCGATTAAAACGAGCCGGGCGCCGTGCGCCCGGAAACCGATCTCAGTGCTGCGGCGCCAGCGCGGCGAGCAGCGTTTTCGCATGCCTTCCTGCCTCGGGCGACCGTTGGCAGATCAACGCCGCCAGCGCAGCCGGGGAGGGATGCGCCGTCAGATCCTGCGCCGTCAGCGCCGCCGCCAGATACTTGTTGAGCACCGTCAGCAGCGCGTTCACCCCGGCATCCGGCAAGGCCAACCGGCGGATATCGTCGTGGTCGCGCACACTGGCCTCGGGAGCCACCCGCGCCAGCAGCCGGTGCAGCACCTGGCGCACCGGCGCCTGCTGCGCCAGCGCGTCGGGCGTGCATTGCGCCAGCAACTGCGACAGCGGGCGATCGAATGCCCCCGCTTGCCGCGCGGCCAGGTGCAGCAGCGCCCGGTAACAGGCCAGCAGGCGCGGCAGCACCTGCTCGGGGAACGCGTCCAGCCGCACGTCCCAGTTGATCAGAATGCCGTCGTCGACGTGGGCGACCTGCGCATCCAGCGCCACCTGCGGCCCCTGAGAGATCACCCAACCGAGACGGCCAAAGGTGTTGGTGATCCGTTCGGAAAACAGCGTTTTGCCGCGGATGCCGAAACCGGCGGTAAACACCACCGGCGAAGGCTGCAGGCTGCCGTGCAGGCGCGACAGATCGCGCATCACGCTGACGCCGGGGTAATCCGCATGCTCGATCAGCTCCGCCAGCTGCGTCATCAGGCGCCGGCAGAAGGCGTTCAGGTTTTCCGTCGGGTTCAGTTCCACGCCGAGCAGCACCAGGTTAGAGAAATCGCCGATGAGGCGATGTGCGTCCTCCCGTTCGCTCTCGCGGTGGAACAGCGGCACGTTGAGCCGGAAGCGCGTCATGTTCCAACCCTGGCCGACGGCCAGCGCGAACAGCGCGAGAAACAGCGTCGAGAGGGAGGTGTGGTGCCGTTTGGCGACGTCCTCCAGCGCGCGGCTTTCTTCTGCATTCAGCTGTATGGCCAAACGATCGCTGCGGCAGCGATCCGGCGTGCGCAGCAGGCGCGGCGCCGGCGGCATCTGCGCCAGGCGTTCACGCCACCAACGCTGACCGCGTTCGCGCCTTTGGCGCAGCGCCACGTCGGCGTCGCGTCGTTCTAGGTGATCGAAGTAGGCCGGCGGCGCGTCATGGGCTGGGGCCGCCGGACACTGGTGATAAAACGCCGTCAGATCTTCCATCAACAGGCGAAAGCTCATGGCATCGCCGGCGATCATGTCGAGATCGACATGCAGGCGGCTGCGTCCTTCCGGCAACAGGCTCAGGCTGATATCGCAGGGAACGCCCTGCTCCAGCGGCAGCAACTGGGTGCTTTTCGCCTGGCGTTTGGCGGCGAGCGCGGCCGCCAGCGTTGCTTCATCGGCATGTCGCCAGTCGTCGAGATGCAAGGTATGTCGGGGGCCGGGAGGTGCGATCGTCTGCCTGCCATCGTCGGTAATGCGCAGGCGTAACAGCGGATGACGCAGGTACAACGCCTCGACGGCCTGGCGCAGCCGGGCGATGTTCAGCTCGCCGCCGTCGAATTCCGCATAAAGATGGGCGGCCATGCCGCCCAGAGGGGGAGCGGACTGTCGGCCAACCCAATAGGCGGCCTGCATCGTGGTCAAAGCTTTCATCGGGTATCCATTTTGATTCAGCCAACGAGACTGCAAGAATATATCCAAATGTTAATAGGAATGAAAATTATTATTATTTGATCCATTTGGCGCGAGGGTGCTATCTATAAGGGGTTTTAGCTGTAACGGGCAGGCATGGGGTTGGGTGTGAATAATTTATTCATATTATTCTTAGCATTGTAATTATTGTCTGTTATTGCAGCGCTTGTTTTACCTGCGAAAGTATAAGGTTTTCTGGCGGTTATCGTGGCCGCTCTCACACCTTTATTGATAATGATTTGCATTAGAAAATGCAAAATATTATCATTCTTAACATTATTTTACGTTTTTATACAAGCCGTCGGCCGCTCCGCCGGCGGCTTGGCCGTGGACGGGCCGCGCCCGTTCGGCCGCGAAAGACATGGGTTTGCCGCAGGGATAAGCAACAGCAAGGTCGGGAAGGCCGCAGCGTCATGGTCTGTGTGAGTGTCGATGTAGGTTGTGTAAAAAAAATCAAATTTTGTGCACCTCTGGGATGAAAGGAGAAGACATCTATGGGCAAGCATTTTGCGGCTCAACGGCATGAAAGCGTAGGAAACGGGGAAAAGGCGGGGTTAAGAGCCATTGGGGCGTTTTCCTCGGTATTTTTAGGCGTGTGTTCACTGGCGATCGGTAACGTCAACGCGGCGGAAACGAAGAGCAACGAAACCTACCAGGACGCGGAAACGCTGCTGGTCACCGGTGAGAAGATCAAACGTTCCATTTTCGACACCGGCTCCAGCGTGCAGGTGTTCGACAGCAACCGCATCGCCTCAATGCCCGACGCGGTGCAGATCCCCGATCTGCTGCGCATGACCCCCAACGTGGTGGATCTGGGCATCGGCAACGAACTGCCGACCGTGCGCGGTATCGACGGTTCCGGCCCGAACGTCGGGGCCAATGCTTTCCTCAGCGGCACCCGCCCGCGCCTCAATCTGTCGTTGGACGGCCGTTCGCTGACCTATAACGAACAGGCGTTCGGCCCGCAGTCGCTGTGGGATCTGGATCGCGTCGAAGTGTTCCTCGGCCCGCAAAGCTACATCCAGGGGCGCAACGCCATCGCCGGCGCCATCGTCATGGCCAGTAAAGACCCGACCTTCGAATGGGAAAGCGCCTTCAAGGGCGGAGCCGGCAACCAGCACTCGTCACAGTTGGCCGCCATGGCGTCTGGCCCGCTGGTGGAGGATCAGCTGGCGTTCCGCGTCAGCGTCGATCGCCAGCGCCGCCGCAGCGAGGCTGACCTGCCGGCCTATGCGCCAGTGGGCGATCCGCGTGAAGTGGAAGCCACCACCGCCCGCGCCAAGCTGTTGTTCAATCCGGCCGGCCTGCGCGATCTGACCACTAAGCTGACCTTTAACCACTTCGGCAGCACCGCACCGCAAAACGAAAGCCTCAACCCGCAGCCGCATCCGACCAATCCGCGTCACGATCCGCGCCGCGCCGTGTTCAAAAGCAACATGAACAGCACTATCTGGGATCTGGCCTGGGAGGCCTCCGATGCGCTGACGTTTGAAAACCGCGTTATCTACACCGATTTCAACATCAACCGTCCTACCGCTTACAACATCCAATACGCCGAGATCGACGGCCAGGAAGTTCACGTGGAGCCGGTGGTGCGCTTCGGTGGCGCGGACAGCCGCCTGCACGGGCTGGCGGGGCTGCGTTACTTCCACGGCACGCAGGATGAGTTCGTCAACATTTTCGGCGGCTCGACCTTCAAGGATAAAACCGATACCCATTCGGCGTTCGCCGAGCTGACCTATGCGCTGACGCCGCAGGTGGACGTGACCGCCGCCAGCCGTCTGGAACGCGAACACCGTCGCCGCGACGGCGGCAGCCAGGCGGTGCGCATCGATTTTGATGAAACCTACACCGTGTTCCTGCCGAAGCTGGACGTGGCCTGGAAACCGACGGATACCCAAACCTACGGCGCCAAGATCGCACGCGGCTATAACGCCGGCGGTGGCGGCATCACGATCGGCACGCCGGTGGTCAGCTACACCTACGGTTCCGAGTATGTCTGGAACTACGAGCTGTACACCCGTCATCACCTTAAAGACGCCAACGTGGTGCTGACGGGTAACATCTTCTACAACGATTACAAAGACATGCAGCTGCCGTACTCGCTGGGTGAGAACTCCAGCGTGATCCGCAACGCCGACAAGGTGGAAACCTACGGGGCGGAAATCGGCGCCACCTGGCAGCCGCGCTGGGACTTCGAGCTGTTCGGCAACCTCGGCCTGCTGAAAACCGACATCAAAAAGTTCTCGGGCAGCGGCGTGGAAGGGCATGAGCTGGCGCGCGCGCCGGCTTACACCGCCAACATGGGCGCCAGGTATCAGTTCCTGAAAGGGTGGGAGCTGAGCAGCAACGTGGCGTTCACCGACTCCTACTATTCGCAATACGACAACGACTCGCGCGGGCGCATCGGCTCCTATTGGACGGCCAACGCCCAGCTGGCTTACACCTTCGACTACGGCCGCGCCACGCTGTATGCGAAGAACCTGTTTGACTCCGACCGCCGCGAGATGATCCGAAGCAATGACATCTACACGGCGACGCTCCAGCGCGGCCGCCTGATCGGCGCGGCGGTTGAGCTGACTTTCTAACGCTATCGCGGTGACGGGGGACGCATGTCCCCCGTTTTGTGCGCTATCCCGGCACGGCCGGGCAAAGGAGATAACGCAGTGATCGGTGATTTTGACAGCATTCTGAGCGATGAAGAGGCCCAGCGGCTGGAGAGCGCGTTTCAGGCGCTGGGCGCGGCGTCGGCCAACGGCGAGCGGTCGGTAAGCGAAGCCGAAGAGCGGGCATGGTTCGCCCATCTGCAGCAGGGTGACGCACGCGGGCAGCGGGCGCTGGCCTGGCGTCTGACGGGGGAAGTGGATATCGCCCGGCTGGCGGCGGCGCTGCAGGCGCTGGTGCGGGAGACGCCGGGCGTGGACGTGCGCTACGTTTTTGATGACGAAAACGGGCTGATTAAACGCGCCGCCGGTTCGGCGCCGTTGCCGGTGAGCCTGCGTCAGGTGGCGGACGAACAGCACGCCATTGGCTGCCTGCTGCAGGCGCAGGCGGCACCGTTTGAACTGGAAAGCGAAGCGCCGCTGCGCGGCTTGCTGTTGCTCACGCCGGGTGATGACGTGATTTTGGGCGTGGTCTTGCATGACATCCTGGCGGAAACGCTGCCTTGGCGCCATCTGCCGGCGATGCTGTCCGCCCGTTACAACGGGGATGTGATGCCTCTGCCTTTCGCGGCGGAGCCGGTCGAGCTGGCGGAAACCCCGGAGCCGCAACTGCCCTGGGCGCGCCAGGCGGTCTCGCTGCAGGATTACCGCAGCCCGGCGCCGCGCACTGAAGCCTTGCCGCCGGTGGGCGCGCGCGTGGTCACGCGCATTGATCGCTCGCTGTTGCCCGCCAACGACACGCCGCGGGCCTTGCTGGCGGCGGTGGCGGCGCGGTTTGCCGAGTTCGTCGCCGCGCAGGCCGGCGGCCAAGCGGTGCAGCTGTGCGTGCCGGCCGCGGAAACGGCGGAGTTCGTCGGCCTGGAGCTTGGCCTGACGGCGCCGCCGCTGATGCGCCTGACCGTGCAGCATGGCGAGAGCGACGTCGGGCAGCGGCTGCTGGTGCAGGCCGTGGCTGAACAGCCGGACCCGCAACGGGCGCAGCTGCTGGTGGCCTGGCGCGACGATCTGGCCGCAGAGTGGCGGCTGGAAGGCGTTCACGCCGAGCGCATGTTGCTGCCGCCGCTGCATACGCCGTTTGAACTGGCGCTGCTGTTGGGCTTGCCAGAGGCGGAAGCGCTGACGCTCGAGCTGGTCACCGATCCGCGCCTGTCTCCCCATGTGGCGCCTTTCCTGCTGGAGCAGTTCAGCGCGTTCCTGGCCGGGCAGCGGATTGCCGTCGCCTTGCCGGCGGCTGAGGCCGCTTCCCCGGCGATGGCCGCGCCGGCGACGAACGGCGAGGCGGACGAAAGCGTTGCGCCGCTGATTTTGCAGGAGTTCCGTGAGGCGCTGGTGGCGCCGGAAATGACCCTGGATGAAGACTTCTTCGATCGCGGCGGCCATTCGCTGGTCGCCACCCGGGTGATCGGCCGCTTGCTGAGCCTGCATCAGATCGAAATCAACATTAACGATCTGTTCAGCCATCCGACGGCGCGCGGGTTGGCGGGCTACGCCAAACGCCTGAACGTCGCGCAGCCGAATGCCCCGGTGGCCGCCGCTGTCGATCATGATCGCGCGCAGGCGCCGCTGTCGCTGGCGCAGGAATCGCTGTGGAAGGTGTATGAAGCCTTCGGCCATGACGAGATTTTCAACCTGCCGTTCTCTCTGCGCTTCTTCGATGCGGTGGATGAAACGGCGCTGCATCAGGCGTTTATCGACGTCATGACTCGCCATACCGTGCTGCGTTCACGCTTTGTCGAGCAGCAGGGCGAGGTGGTGCAGGTGGTGGTGCCGGCTGCTGAACTCGCGGACTACTCGTGGTTCCGCTTCTCCCACGAGACGCCGGCGGGCAACGCCGCCGCCCTGTTGGCCGATGCCGGCCAGCACCGGTTCGATCTGGCCGCCGAGCTGCCGCTGCGCGTCACGCTGCTGCGCGATGCGGACAACGGCCAGCAGCTGCTGTCGCTGCTGTTCCACCATGTGGTGCTGGATGAATGGTCGCTCAACCTGATGATGGATGAGCTGGGCATCGCCTACCGCCATCGCGTCGTCGGCCAGGCGCCGCAGTGGAGCGGGCAACCGCCGCAGTTCCACACCTTCGCCCGGCAGCAGCGGGCCTCCGGGGTGCAGCAGCAACATCTGGACTACTGGCTCGATGCGCTGCGCGGCGCGCCGGTCGGCCAGCCGATCTTCCGGCAAGAACCCTCTACCCACCCGGCAGTGCCGGCGCCGGCGGACGTCAACGGCGGCTGGCTGGAGTTCGAGGTCGATCCCGCTGTGGCGGAAGGCCTGTATCAGCTCGCTCGCCGCAATAACGCTTCGCTGTTCAACGTGGTGTATGCCGGGATCACCTCGGCGCTGCGCCTGCTTGGCGGCCCGGCGGATCTGCTGGTGGGCACTTCGACCTCCGGCCGTAACGACGCCGAGTTCTTCGATACCGTCGGCTACTTCACCACCGTGGTGGTGCACCGCGTGCGCTTCGACGAAGGGTTGACGGTGGCCGGCTTGGTCAGCCAGGTGAAAAACACCATCAACGGCTCGCTGCCATACACCGATATTCCGATCGATCTGGTGGAAGAAGGGCTGTTCGGCGTGGACGCCGACCGCAAGAACCACATGTTTGAAGTGTTCATCCAGATCCACAGCCGCATCAAACTGAACGGCGAGTTCCGGCTGCAGGACGGCAGCGCGATCGCCTACCGTCAGGTGGAGCCGGAGAAAGCCGAATCGTTGCTCGGCCTGCAGTTTGAGGTGATGGAAGACGATCTGGCGGGGGCGAAATCCCTGCGGGTGATGATGACCTACCGCCAGGATCACTACAGCCGGGAGCAGGCCAATCTGATCGCCGACGGCGTTCAGCACGTCTTTACCCAGTTTGCGCAGCACATCGCTGGCGATATCGCTCTGGCGGCGCTGCCGCCCGGGCCGCAGGCATGACGTTGTTTCACTCTAACCGAAAGCATGATTTTCAAGGAGATAAAAGGATGTCTGGAACCCTAGCAACCCCGCGCGCGTTACTGTCGCTGCTGGTGGCGGCCTCTCTGGTGGTCGCCGGCGCCGCGCAGGCCGACGATGCCAGCATCAAACCGCAGGACATCAAGCGCCAGGCGCTGTCGTCGACGGTGGTGGAGATGGCCTACAGCACTTCGCAACAGGCGCTGTTCGTCAGCGCGCCGGACTGGAAGGAAGAGGCGCGCTCCCGCGTGCTGCGGCTGGATCCCAACACCCTGGCGATCAAGGCGGAGATCCCGCTGCAGGTGAAAGGCTTCGGCGTGGCGCTGAACGACGCGGGCAATCGCCTGTACCTGACGCAGGCCTTCAACGGCGAAGTCGGGGTAGTGGACACCACCACCAACCACGCGCTGGGCAGCATCAAGTTGCTGGACAAAGCGGTGCTGGAGCAGGCTTACAAGCAGGCGGGCATCAGCGGCAAGCGTCTGGATTTCCTGTTGGCGGAGCTGAAGAAGTTTAAAATCACCGAGGACTACCTGTACCGCCTCCGCGAGCTCAAGTATGACGCGCAAAGCGGCCGTCTGTTCCTGCCGGGTCTGGGCTTCGGCGTCGACAGCGTGCTGTATGTGGTCGATACCAAGGCCGGCAAGCTGGAGAAAGTGATCCCGGGCTTCGGCTACAACGCGGTGGGCATCACGCTGGATGAGAAGGGCCGCCGGGTGTTCGTCTCCAACATGCAGGGGCAGGTGATCACCCTGAACGCCGACACGCTGGCGATCACCGCCACGCACGAAGTTCAGGCCGATCAGCTGCTGAACCTGGTGTATGACCCGGCGAGCAATCGCCTGCTGGGCGTCGATCAGGGCATCGATCGCGACGACTACCGCAATCATCATCTGGGGCACGACTATGTGAAGCGCAGCAGCGGCCACCGGGTATTCGCGCTGGATGCGGACAGCGGAAAAGTGCTGGCCAGCGAGCTGACGGATGAGGTGCCGATCGGCCTGCTGCTCGATGAGCGTAGCCAGCGGCTGTATGTCGCCAACCGCAAAGGCGTGCGCGTGGATCACGGCGCCGGGACGCTGACGGTGTTTGACGCCAAGACCCTCAAGCGCCTGCAAACCGTAGATCTGCCGCCGCACCCTAACAGCCTGGCGCTGGATCCGAAAGGCGACGCGCTGTTCGTGACGGTGAAAAACGACGGCGCTTCCACCAAGGCCGGCAAGCCGGAAAGCGTGGTGCGCATTCAGCTGCACACCAGGTAACTGAATTGCAAAGGTAAAAAAAGGGGTGCTGAGCACCCCTTTGTGGTTGGGTTATGTCATCAGAAGTGGGTGTTGATGCTCATGTAGTAGGTACGGCCCGGTTCGTTGTAGGTGGCCGCGCCCGCGCCGGCGATGTTGATCGCGCCGGTGTTCGGATCGCCCACGTTCTGCGCGTTGCCGGCGCGGAACTGGCGTTTGTCGAACAGGTTGTCGATGCCGGCGGTGAGGCTGACGTTTTTGGTCAGGTCATAGGTTGCGCTGGCGCCGACGACGGCGTAAGGGCTGACCTCGCGGGTTTCGCCGCCGGTGGCCGGTTTACCCTGGTAGTTGTACTTCTTCGGCTTCTGCCGGCCGTACCAGGTTAGGGTGGACTGCATCGACAGATCCTGCGTGGCCTGCCAGCTTAGGGTCGAGTTGACGGTGAACTTCGGGATCACCGACAGGTAATCGCCGGTGGTCTTGTTCTTGTTCTCGATCATGTAGGTGGCGTTGTTGCTCCAGGTGACGGTCTCGCTAACCGGCACGTTCAGCGAGCCTTCCAGCCCTTGTACCACCGCTTTCGGTACGTTTTCCCACTGATAGACCGCCGTGCCGGTGCTGCTGGTGGCGATGCGCGAGTTACCCGCCTCAATCTTGTTGTGGTAATCGTTGCGGAAGTAGGTCACGCCGGCCAGCCAGCCTTCGTTATGGAATTCCAGCCCGATCTCTTTGTTAACGCTGGTTTCCGCTTTCAGATCGTCGTTGCCGAGCAGGTAGCAGCCGTTTTTGGTATCGCTGCCGGCACATCCCTGGCCTTTGCTGTACAGCAGGTAGTTGCCGTTGGTTTGGAACAGCGTCGGGGCTTTATAGGAACGCGCGATGCCCATCTTCAGCGTGAAGTAATCACCCAGTTCCTGCGACAGGTTCAGCGCCGGGCTCCAGTTGTTGCCGGATTCCGAATGCAGATCGTAGCGCAGACCCGGCGTCAGCATGGTGGTGTCGGTCAGCTCAATGTTGTCTTCGGCGAACAGCGAGAAGATATGTGCGGAAGCGTAAGGGCTGCGCGTGCCGGTAGTCATGCCGGGAATGGTGCCGCCCATCAGCGTTTGGCTGGTGGAGGTGCCGTCTTTCATCCGCTGCTGGGTCCACTCGGTGCCCAGCGTGGCGGTTTGCGCGACGCCCAGCTCAAACGGCACGCTGACTTCGCTGTGCGCCAGGAAGTCGTCCAGCTTGGTGGTGCCGAAACCGGTGTTTTTGGTGTCGAAGATGCCTTCGGTGCCGCCGGCCAAGCCCTCGTTCAGGCGGGTGTTGCGGGTGCGTTCGAACTGCACGTAGTTGTTGGTGCTCACCCCGTTGTCCCAGGCGCCGCGGTGGGTCAGGCCGAAGGTTTCACGGTAGATGCGGTTGGTCTCTTTGCCGTAGTTGCTCTGCACCAGGGCGTTGGTGTTGGTGTTCTGGGTATCGCCGGCGTACAGGTTGCCCTGGCGGCCGTAGGCGTACTCGAATTCCAGCGACTGCAGATGGGCGAAGTCCCAGTGCAGCAGGGCGTCGATGTTTTTATCGACCACCCCTTCGCGCCCGGCGGGCACGCTGTTGGCGTAGGCGCCGACGCGTTCGGACTTGTGCGATTCGTTAATGTCCCAGGCGTCGGCCTGCGTTTTGCTGTAGCCGCCGAACAGGCGGAAGCTCAGGGAATCGCTCAGCGGGCCGGACAGGCTGAAATCGGTGCGCTTGGTGGCGCCCTCCTGCTTGTGCTGCGGCACGTTGAAGTAGCCGTTCAGCGAGCCGTGCAGCGCATCGCCGGCCTTCTTGGTGATGATGTTGACTACGCCGCCCGCGGCGCCGTTGCCGTAGCGCGCCGCGGCCGGGCCGCGCAGCACTTCGATGCGTTCGATCATTTCCGGCGGCACCCAGGCGGTATCGCCGCGTGAGTCGCGTTCGCCGCGCCAGCCCTGACGCACCGAGTTGCGGCTGGAGGCCGGTTTGCCGTCGATCAGAATCAGGGTGTTTTCCGGGCCCATGCCGCGGATATCGATCTGGCGGTTGTTGCCGCGCTGGCCGCTGGTGGAGTTGCCGGTCAGGTTAACCCCGGGCATGGTGCGGATCAGTTCGCTGATGTCGCGCGCCGGCGGGCGTTTTTTGATCTCGTCGGCGGTGATGGTGGACACCCCTGGCGCCTGCAGGTTCTGCCGGGCGGCGGTCACGACGATGGTGTCTTCGCCGCGCGGCTTTTTATCCGTGGCGCCGCTGTTCTCTTCCGTGGTGGTGGTGTCGGTTTGCTGCGCGGCGTTGGCGAACGCGGACGCGCCCAATCCCAAGCCGATAAGAGTGGCTAAAGAATAACGTGATAGCTTGCTTTTCATCTGAGTGTCCTACCTTGCTGCCATCCCTCGCCGAATGGGGGGAAGGGCGGTTGTAGTTTTTGTGTAGTCGGAAATAGAAAATCGGCTGCGGCAAGGGATGCCATTGATGTATCCCCGATCCCTGTCCGTTGCGCGCAATACCAGCACGATCTCCAAGCCTTACACACTATTGCAAATGCAAATTATTATCAATAGTATTTGGCGTACAGTGCGTTCGGGCGGTGGCCGGCGATAGGGAAAAGTCGACGTTCCCGGTGCCGCCAACTACAAAATGGGTAGGCGTTGTGAATACAGAACTACAGTCAGAAAGCAGCAGATTATTGGCCAGCAGCAATGCGGGCAGTCCAGGGTGGTGGTTGACGGTGGCACGACGCGGTACGCCATGGGTAGAACCGGCGGGTAACGGCCGCTGGCGCACCACCTTTTTCTGGCGCGATCCCCAGGGATGCGAATTGACCTCCGCCTACCGTCGCGTGTGGATCAACATTAACTGCCTGACCGACCACCATCAGCCGAATCCGCCGCAAAGCCTGCAGCGTTTGGCCGGCACCGACGTGTGGTATTGGCAGACCGAACTGAGCGGCGCCTGGCGCGGAAGCTACTGCTTTATCCCCTGCTTTGACGAGCGGCCGCCGGCGTTCAGCGGCGACGATGCGCACGCCAACATGCACAACCTGCGTCACTGGTGGCACCAGGTGTTCGCCAGCGCTACACCCGATCTGCTCAACCCGTATCGTTCCTGGCAAAGCGCCAGCGGCCACAGCGTCTCCGGGCTGCACATGCCGGATGCGCCGCCGCAGCCGGTATGGCGTTCGTTCGACGAATATGAGATCGCCAGCGGGCGCTGCACGCCGCCGCTGCCGGCGCGTTTGCAGCGTCATACCTGGCAGAGCGAGCGCCTGGGCAACAGCCGCGATGTCTGGATCTACACCACCGGCGACAGCAAGCCGGCCGAGCGCCCGCTCGCGATCTTGCTCGACGGTCAGTTCTGGGCGAAGCAGATGCCGGTTTGGGCGCCGCTGATGCAGCTGACCCGCGAGGGGGCGTTGCCGGAAGCGGTGTATGTGCTGATCGACATCATCGATCTGCCGCACCGGGCGCGAGAATTAACCTGCAAGGACGATTTCTGGCTGGCGGTGCAGGAAGAACTGATGCCGCAGCTGGCCGACTGGGCGCCGCACAGCGACAAGCCGGCCGATACGGTGGTGGCGGGGCAAAGCTTTGGCGGCCTGGCCTCCCTGTATGCCGGGCTGCGCTGGCCGCAGCGCTTCGGCGCGGTGATCACCCAGTCCGGTTCCTACTGGTGGCCGCGGCGCGACATGCTGCAGCTGCCAAGGATTCCCGACGACGCCTGCTGGCTGATGCAACAGGTCGAACGCCACGGCCTGGGCAACCACGGCGCGCTGAAGGTCTTTATGGAAGCCGGTTCGCAGGAAAAACTGGTGCATCGGGTCAGTGGCGAAATGGCGGCGCGCCTGAGCGACGCCGGCCATCGGGTGCACTACCGGGTGGTGGAAGGCGGGCACGATGCGCTGTGCTGGCGCAGCGGCCTGACCGATGGGCTGCAGGCGGTATGGGCTTCCGCTTTCGCCACCGCTTACCCGGCATCGGCGACGGCACGAGGAACACATGATGGAAAGCCTGAATCCGTTCGATGATCAACAGCAGCGCAGCCTGGTGCTGCGCAACGTACAACAACAATACAGTTTGTGGCCGGATTTCCGCGCCATTCCGTCCGAGTGGACGATCGTCTTTGGCCCGGCGGCGCGCCTCGAGTGCGCCGAATGGCTGGAACAGCATTGGCAAGATATTCTGCCGGTCGCAGCACGCGAGGCGTGACCGGCGCCAGGTAATCACGGGAGCAATAAGCAGTGTCACACACCCCTAACTCTCTCAGCGGCCCGGCGCTTGCGGGCGAATGGCCGCTGGTCGCGGCACAACCCGGCATCTGGGTCGCCGATCAAATCTCCCCGCATCGCAATGCCTACGCGGTGGCTCACGCCATCGAACTCAACGGCCCTGTCGCCGTGGAGCCTCTGCTGCAGGCCATCATCCAGGGCCTGGGCGAGGTGGACATGCTGCGCCTGCGTTTTGCGGAACGCGACGGCGTGCCGGTGCAATGGCTGGATGACACGCTGGCGGTGCACGAGCCGGAACTTGTCGATCTGACGACGTCGCCGGACCCTGAAGCCGCCGCGCGCGCGCTGATGGACATCGATCTGGCGAGCGATCTGCGCGCCGGCAGCGGCGCGCCGCTGTATCGCCATGTGGTGATGCGCCTGGCGGATGACCGCTGGTTCTGGTATCAGCGCTATCATCATCTGCTGGTGGACGGTTTCAGCTTCACCGCCATCGCGCGCCGCGTGGCGGCGATTTACACCCATCTTTGCCGCGGCGACGCGTTGGAACCGACGCCTTTCACGGCGTTCAGCGACGTGGTGGCGGAATACCAGGCTTACCGGGAGGCCCCGGCCTGGCAACGCGACGCCGATTTCTGGCGTGAAAAAGCACGGCAGTTGCCGCCACCGGCCACGCTCTGCCCGCAGCCGCTGGCCGGGCAAACGCCCACGCCGCGCATCCACCGGCTGGAACAGCGCTGCGATCCGCAGGCCTTCGCCGAACTGGTGCAGTGCGGCGCGCAGCAGAAGCTGAACGCCGCCGATATGGCGGTGGCGCTGGTGGCGCTATGGGTGTCGCGTCTGAGCGGCCAACCGAGCTTCAGCGCCGGTTTTATCTTCATGCGCCGTACCGGATCGGCCGCCCTGTGCGCCGCCGGCCCGGTGATCAACGTGCTGCCGATGGAGATGCACCTCGAGCCGCAGGCTACGCTGTATGAGGCCGCCGCCCGCATCAGCCGCGAGCTGAAAACGGTGCGCCGCCATCAGCGCTACGATGCCGAACAGGTGCAGCGCGATCTGGGGCGTGTCGGCGACGGCGAACCGCTGTACGGCACGGTCTTCAACTTCAAAATGTTCGATTACCAGCTGGACTTCGCCGGTATCGAAGGCATTACCCACGATCTGGCCTCCGGGCCGGTGCGCGATCTGGAGATTGCGCTGTTTATCGACGAACACCATCAGCTGAAGGTGGAGCTGCTGGCCAACGCCGAGCGTTACAGCCGTCAGGAACTGCTGGCGCATCTGCAGCGGTTGCCGCTGCTGCTGGCGCAGTTCGCCGCGCAGGCAACGTTGCCGATCGGCGAAGCCGACATGCTGACCGCCGACGATCGCGCGCTGCTGGCGCGGGTCAACGACACGGCGCATCCGGTGCCGGCGACCACGCTGAGCCAACTGCTGGCGCAGCAGGCGCAAAGCACGCCGAACGCGCCGGCGCTGGCGGATGCGCATTTCAGCTTCACCTACCGCGAAACGCGCGAACAGGTCACGGCGCTGGCGCGCCAGCTGGTTGTGCAGGGCGTACGGCCGGGCGACATCGTGGCGGTGGCGCTGCCGCGCTCGGTGTTCCTGTCGCTGGCGTTGATGGCGATCGTGGAAGTGGGCGCCGCCTACCTGCCGCTGGACACCGGTTATCCGGACGAGCGGCTGGCGATGATGCTGGAAGACGCCGCGCCCCGGCTGGTCATCACCAACCCGGCGCAGCAGGCGCGCTTCGCCGACAAGGGCGAAATCTTGCTGTATGACGCGCCGCTGGCGGCCGATCATGCCGCCGGGGTGGCGATCGCGGGCCCGACGCCGGATCATGCGGCCTATATCATCTTTACCTCCGGTTCCACTGGGCGCCCGAAAGGCGTGCTGGTCGGCCATCAGGCGATCGTCAACCGCTTGCTGTGGATGCAGCACCAGTATCCGCTGGGGGCGGACGACGCGGTGCTGCAGAAAACGCCATGCAGTTTCGACGTCTCGGTGTGGGAATTCTTCTGGCCGCTGATGGTCGGCGCCCGGCTGGTGATGGCGCCGCCTGAGGCGCACCGCGATCCGCAGCAGCTGCAACAGCTGATCGCGCAACACCGCATTACCACGCTGCACTTCGTGCCGTCGATGTTGGCGGCCTTCGTCGCCGCCCTGGACGATGACGCGGCGGTGGCGAACTGCGTCGCGCTGCGCCAGGTGTTCTGCAGCGGTGAAGCGCTGCCGGCGGAGCTGTGCCGCCTGTGGCAAAGCCGCACGGCGGTGCCGTTGCACAACCTCTACGGCCCGACCGAGGCGGCGGTGGACGTGACCTGGCATCCGGCCTACGGCGACGCGCTGGCGAAGGTGACCGGCGCCAACGTGCCGATCGGCCTGCCGGTATGGAACACCGGGCTGCGCATTCTTGACGCGCGCCTGCGGCCGGTGCCGCCGGGCGTGGCGGGCGATCTGTATCTGACCGGCGTGCAGCTGGCGCACGGCTACCTTGGCCGGCCGGATCTGACCGCCAGCCGCTTTGTCGCCGACCCGTTCGGCGAGGGCGGACGGATGTACCGCACCGGCGACGTGGCGCGCTGGCTGCCGGACGGCGCGGTGGAATATTTGGGCCGCAGCGACGATCAGCTGAAGATCCGCGGGCAGCGTATCGAGCTGAGTGAAATCGATCACGCCTTGCTGTCGCTGCCGGGCGTGCGCCAGGCGGTGACGCATGCGCTGGTGTTGCAGGGCACGCCGGTGGACGCCGGCGGCGATGCGCGCCAACTGGTGGGCTATCTGGTGATGCAACCCGGTGTGAGCTGGGATGCGGAGGTTTTGCGTGCGGCGCTGGCCGACCGCCTGCCGCCGCACATGGTGCCGGTGGCGTTGGTGGAAATGCACGATTTGCCGCTGAGCGCCAACGGCAAGCTGGATCGCAAGGCTTTGCCGCAGCCGCAGGGCGGTGAGCGCAAGGCGGGGCGGCCGCCGCAGGCCGGGTTGGAAAGCGAGATCGCGGCGGTATTCGCCCGTTTGCTGCAGCGCGAGCAGGTGTTCGCCGACGACGATTTCTTCGCGCTCGGCGGCCATTCGCTGCTGGCGATGCGCCTGGCGGCGGAGCTGCGCCGCGATCTGGGCAAGGCGGTGTCCGTCGGCCAGGTGATGGTGGCGTCGCGCGTTGAGCAACTGGCCGCCTTGCTGGCGGAGGATCGCACGCAGGAAGAGGCCGATCGCAGCGGCTTCGACAGCGTATTGCCGCTGCGCGTCACCGAGGGGCCGACGCTGTTCTGTCTGCATCCGGCGTCTGGTTTCTCCTGGCAGTTCAGCGTATTGCCGCGCTATCTCGACCAGCACTGGTCGCTGGTCGGCATCCAGTCGCCGCGGCCGGACGGCCCGCTGGCGCTGAGCGAAGACATGGATCAGGTGGTGGAGGCGCACCTGCAGACGGTGCTGCAGGTGCAGCCGCACGGGCCGTACCACTTCATCGGTTATTCGCTCGGCGGCACGCTGGCGCAGGGCATCGCCGCCCGGCTGCAGGCGCGCGGCGAGCCGGTGGCGTTCCTCGGCCTGCTGGATACCTATCCGCCGGAGACCCAAAACTGGGACGTGATGCTGGACGACAACGTGTTGAAGGAAGTGCAGCGCGAGCGCGAGCAGTTCCTGGCGGTGTCGCAGGACACGCTCGATCCGGCGCTGGGTGAGACGCGCACCGCGATGTTCGACAACATCGAAGCCAACTACGCCGATTCGGTGCGGTTGTTGTCGCACACGCGGACCGCCCGTTTCCACGGCCAGGCGACGCTGTTCGTCGCCAAACGCACGCTGCAGGCAGGGATGGACGTGCAGCAAACCTGGTCGCAGTACGTCGATGCGCTGCAGGCGCACGAGCTGGACTGCGCGCATGTCGATATCGTTTCGCCGGCGTCGTTTAAAGTGCTGGGGCCGCTGCTGAACCGGATCTTGCGCACGCTGTAATGACGCCCTCATCCCGCCGCCAGGCACGGGGATTATCCCGCGTTTGGCGGCGTTTCTTGCGGTCGCTCACAATTGAATATCAATGAGTTTTATTATCATTATTGATTTCGTCATCTGTGCTAGCATAGCGCTCCGCAACTGCAGAATCCCCGTTTAAAGATGTGGTGAACAACCGATGAGTAGCAAACCCTCCATCCTGCTTGATTTCAGCCTGCTGAAAACCAACCGGGCTTTCCGCGCGGTGTTCTGCGCGCGCTTTATCTCCATTGTGGCGCTGGGGCTGATGGCGATCGCCATCCCGGTGCAGATCCAGGCGCTGACCGGTTCCACCCTGCAGGTCGGGCTGGCGGTGACGCTGGCCGGCGGCGGCATGTTCGCCGGGCTGCTGATGGGGGGCGTATTGGCCGATCGCTATGAGCGACGCCGGCTGATTCTGTTTGCGCGCTCTACCTGCGGCGTCGGTTTTGTCGGCCTGTGTCTCAACGCCCTGCTGCCGTCGCCTTCGCTGGCGGCCATTTATCTGCTGGCGGTGTGGGACGGCTTCTTCGGCGCGGTAGGGGTGACGGCGTTGCTGGCGGCCACGCCGGCGCTGGTGGGCCGCGAAAACATCGTGCAGGCGGGCGCCATCAGCATGCTGACGGTGCGCTTCGGCTCGATTCTTTCTCCGGCGATCGGCGGCCTGGTGATCGCCCATATGGGCATCGCCTGGAACTACGGTCTGGCGGCGTTCGGCACCCTGCTGACGCTGCTGCCGCTGCTGAGTCTGCCGCAGCTGATGCCGCCGCCGCAGCCGCGTGAACACCCGCTGCGCGCGCTGGCGGGCGGTTTCGCCTTCCTGTTCCAGAACAAGGTGATCGGCATGGTGGCGCTGATCGGCGCGCTGCTGACCATGGCCAGCGCGGTGCGCGTGCTGTACCCGGCGATGGCGGAAGGTTGGCACATCGACGCTGCCCACCTCGGTTATATGTACGCCGCCGTGCCGCTCGGCGCCGCCATCGGCGCGTTCACCAGCGGGCGCGTGGCGCATGTGGCGCGCCCCGGCTGGGTGATGCTGCTGACGGCGATCGCGGCGTTCGCCGCCATCGGCCTGTTCGGCCTGATGCCGTGGTACAGCCTGGCGTTACTGTGCCTGGTGGCGTTCGGCTACCTGAGCGCGCTGAACTCGCTGCTGCAATACGGTCTGATCCAGAGCCTGACGCCGGACAACTTCCTCGGCCGCATCAATGGCCTGTGGACGGCGCAGAACGTGGTTGGCGATGCGCTGGGCGCGTTGCTGCTGGGGGCGATGGGCGCCTTTATGCTGCCGGCGATGAGCGCCAGCGGTTTCGGCTTCGGCGCGGCGCTGCTCGGCATCCTGTTGCTGTTCGCCATGACCGGTTTGCGCCAGGTTACGCTGCACAAACCAGAGCCGCAGCCCGCCACAGAAAAGTAGTCGAACGCGTTAAAACAACGCTGTGGGATCAAATAGCAATGCTTATCATCGGCATGCGTAAAACCCACAGCGTTTATGTCATGATTTCGAAATGAAAGAAGTGTTTACGTTTATTGACATAGCAAATATCGGCGAGTAATTTAGCGCGGAATTAACTCAAATGATAATCATTATTATATTGGTTATCACTTCAAATTCTTGAGGGCGAAGCGATGGATACTGCCGTGAACGACATCAATCGAAAGGAAGTGCAGGAGTGCGAAGAGCAGCGGTTTGCCGCTGATTTTTCTCCCGCGTCGGGCTTCTTCTTTACTTCTCCTTTCCGCAGCTTGACCACCACCGGTTGTTTCAGCCGCATTCGCCTGCCGGCCGCAGACGGCGCCGATCTGAACGGCGAGTTCCAGCGCAGCGTGCGGCAGGCGTTTGCCGAGGCCCGACAGGCCGGCATCAAAAAGCCGCTGCTGTGCGGCGCCATCCCGTTCGATACCCGGCAGCCTTCGGCGCTGTTTATTCCGCAGCAGAGCCGCTGGTTCGATCGCGCCGCCTTTATGGCCGGCGTTAGGCCGGCGGCGGATGGGCCGGAGCTGGTCGGCATAACGGAGCTGCCGCCACAGCAGCCGTTCATGAACATGGTCAGCGACGCCGTCGACGCGATGAAGGCCGGTGAGTTGGACAAAGTGGTCTTGTCGCGCCTGCTGGAGATCGAAACGCGTCAGCCGGTGGATCGCCATGCGCTGATGGCGCGCGTGATTGCCCAGAACCCGCATGGTTTCCATTTCCATGTGCCGCTGGAGCAGGGCGCGCTGTTGGGCGCCAGCCCGGAGCTGCTGCTGCGCCAGGACGGCGGCCGTTTCTATTCTAACCCGCTGGCCGGTTCCGCCCGGCGCGAGGCCGACCCGCAGCGCGATCGCGAAGTGGGAGAGCGGCTGATGGCCTCGGCGAAAGATCGCCACGAGCATCGCATCGTCACCGAAAGCATGCGTGACGTGCTGGCCGGCCGCTGCCGCTACCTGAACGTGCCGCACACCCCTGAATTGCTGACCACCACCACGCTGTGGCATCTCTCCACGCCGATCGACGGCGAGGCGGCGTCTCCAGACGAAAACGCCCTGTCGCTGGCCTGCCTGCTGCACCCGACGCCGGCGCTGTGCGGCATGCCGACGGCCGAGGCGCACGCCCTGATCGGCAAGCTGGAGCCGTTCGATCGCGGCCTGTTCGGCGGCATCGTCGGCTGGTGCGACGACGAAGGCAACGGCGAGTGGGTGGTCACCATCCGCTGTGGCACCGTTGACGGCAACCGGGTGCGGCTGTTCGCCGGCGCCGGCATCGTGGAAGACTCTTCACCCGAATCTGAATGGCATGAAACAGGCACCAAACTCAGCACCATTCTGCGTGCCTTTGGTATAAATCAAGGATAACGACAAGATGAGCATTGCCTTTACCCCCTGGCCGGCGGAGTTCGCCAGCCGCTATCGCGAGCGCGGCTACTGGACTGACAAGCCGCTGACCGAGATCCTCGACCGCCAGGCCAACAACGACGCCCCGGCGATTATCGACGCCCAGGGCAGCCTGACCTACCGCGAGCTGCAGCAGCGTTCCGATCGTCTGGCGGCTGCTTTGCTGCGCCGCGGCGTGAAATCCGGCGACACCGCGCTGGTGCAGCTGGGCAACGTGGCGGAGTTCTATATCGTGTTCTTCGCGCTGCTGAAAATTGGTGTGGCGCCGGTCAACGCGCTGTTCAGCCATCAGCGCAGTGAGCTGAACGCCTATGCCGAGCAGATCAAACCGGCGCTGCTGATCGCCGATCGCCAGCACGCGCTGTTTGCCGACGATCAATTCCTGAACGCCTTCCGCGATGCGCATCCTTCGCTGCGCGTCGTGGCGCTGCGCAGCCAGGCCGAGGGCGAGCTGGCGCTGGCCGCCTGGCTGGACGAAGCGAGCGACGGTTTCGTCGCGCAGCCTTCCGCGGCTGATCAGGTGGCGTTCTTCCAGCTTTCCGGCGGCAGCACCGGTACGCCGAAGCTGATCCCGCGCACCCACAATGATTACTACTACAGCATTCGCCGCAGCGTGGAGATCTGCCGCTTCGACGCGCAGACCCGCTATCTGTGCGCGCTGCCGGTGGCGCACAACTACCCGATGAGTTCGCCGGGCGTGCTGGGCGTGTTTTATGGCGCCGGGCTGGTGGTGTTCGCCGCCGATCCGGACGCCGGGCAATGCTTCCGCCTGATCGAACAGCACCAAATCAACGTGACGGCGCTGGTGCCGCCGGCGGTCACGCTGTGGCTGCAGGCGATCGAAGAGTGGGGCGGCAATGCCCAGCTCGCCAGCCTGAAACTGCTGCAGGTGGGCGGCGCCAAGCTGGGCGAGACGCTGGCGGCGCGCATTCAGAACGAAATCGGTTGCCAACTGCAGCAGGTGTTCGGCATGGCGGAAGGGCTGGTGAACTACACCCGGCTGGACGATGACGAACGCCACATCCTGGCGACGCAAGGGCGGCCGATGTCGCCGGACGACGAAGTGTGGGTGGCGGATGACGACGGTAATCCGTTGCCGGCGGGCGAGGTCGGACGGTTGATGACGCGCGGGCCTTACACCTTCCGCGGTTACTACCAGAGCCCGGCGCACAACGCCGATGCTTTCGACGCCGAGGGTTTCTACTGCTCCGGCGATCTGATCAGCATCAGCGAAGACGGCTACATCACCGTGCAGGGGCGGCAGAAAGACCAGATCAACCGCGGCGGGGAGAAGATCGCCGCCGAGGAGATCGAGAACCTGCTGCTGTGTCATCCGGACGTGATCAACGCCGCGCTGGTATCGATGCCGGATGCGCTGATGGGGGAGAAGAGCTGCGCCTATATCATCGCCAACGCGCCGCTGAAACCGGTGGTGCTGCGCCGCCACCTGCGCGAACAGGGCGTGGCGGACTTCAAGCTGCCGGATCGCTTTATTCAGGTGGACAGCCTGCCGCTGACTCCGGTCGGCAAAGTGGACAAAAAACGGCTGCGCCAGCAGCTCGACGCGCAACTACAGACTCAGGCTCAGGGAGATTAATCGATGGCCATTCCAAAACTTAATGACTACGCGCTGCCGACGGCGGACGAACTGCCGCAAAATAAAGTCACCTGGCAGGTGGAGCCGCAGCGCGCCGCGCTGTTGATCCACGATATGCAGCAGTATTTCCTCAACTTCTGGGGCGAGGACAGCGCGCTGATTAAACAGGTGGTGGAGAACATCGCCAACCTGCGCCGCTACTGCAAGCAGCAGGGCATCCCGGTGTTCTATACCGCGCAGCCGAACCAGCAGAGCGATGAAGATCGCGCGCTGTTGAACGACATGTGGGGTCCGGGTCTGAACAAACACCCTGAGCAGCAGGCGGTGACCGCTGCGCTGGCGCCGGACGAAGACGATACGGTGCTGGTGAAATGGCGCTACAGCGCCTTCCATCGCTCGCCGCTGCAGGAGATCCTGCAGGAGTCCGGCCGCGATCAGCTGATCATCTGCGGTGTGTATGCGCACATTGGCTGCCTGACCACCGCCATCGACGCCTTCATGCGCAACATCCAGCCGTTCATGGTGGCCGACGGCCTGGCGGACTTCTCGCGCGACGAACACCTGATGGCGCTGCGCTACACCGCCGGCCGCTGCGGCCGGGTGGTGACCACCGCGTCTCTGCTGCCGGCGGCCGGCATCGCCAGCATCGATGCGCTGCGTCAGCAGATCCTGCCGCTGCTGGACGAAGACAGCGAAGACATGGGCAACGATGAAAACCTGATCGATTACGGCCTGGATTCGGTGCGCATCATGGAACTGGCGACCCGCTGGCGCAAGATCCGCAGCGACATCGACTTTATCGCGCTGGCGCGTAACCCGACCATCGACAGCTGGTGGGCGCTGCTTTCCGAAGAGAAAGCCTGATTTTAATCACGAGCAGAGGGCGGCCGTTCGGCCACCCTGTTGGCTTTATAAGGAGATTTTGATGAATACTTTGATTACCAAGGGAAAACGCGCGGCATTTCCGCTGATGCTGCTGTCTACGCTGCTGTTCTCCAACACCTTGCAGGCGCAAACCGCGCCGGAAGTGCTGCGCAAGCCGGTCGGCAAAGGCGCCTATGAAATGGCCTACAGCCCGAGCGAGAATGCGCTCTACCTGGCCACCTCGCAGAGCCGCAAGCTGGACAAGGGCGGCATCGTTTACCGTCTGGATCCGACCACGCTGGACGTGACCCAAATTATCCATAACGACATCAAGCCGTTTGGCGCCGCCGTCAACGCCAAGACCGGCACGCTGTTCTTCGGTAACACGGTCAATAACTCGGTGACCGCCATCGACGCCAAGACCGGCGACGTGAAAGGCCGCCTGGTGCTGGACGCGCGCCAGCGTTCCGAAACCGTCAAGCCGCTGGCGCCGCGCGAACTGGTGGCGGATGCCGACAGCGATACCCTGTATATCACCGGGCTGGGGGATTCCAGCGTGGTGTGGGTGGTGGACGGCAAGGATCTGACCCTGCGCGCCACCGTGAGCGACACCGGCAAGTACGGCACCGGCCTGGCGCTGGACGCCGCCGCCAAACGCCTGTACGTCACCAACGCCGACGGCGAGCTGGTGACCATCGATACTCAGAGCAACAAGGTGCTGTCGCGCAAGAAGCTGGATGAGTCTAAAGAGCATTTCTTCCTGAACATCAGCCTGGATACCGCCACTCACCGTGCCTTCATCACCGATTCCAAGCAGCCGCAGGTGCTGGTGGTGGATACCCGCAACGGCAACATCCTGAGCAAGATCGACGTGCCGGAATCGCTGGCGGTGCTGTTCAACCCGGCGCGCAATGAAGTTTACGTCACCCACCGCCAGGCGGGCGAAGTGAGCGTGATCGACGCCAAGAGCTACAAGGTGCTGAACACCATCAAGACGCCGACCCACCCGAACAGCCTGGCGCTGTCGCCGGATGGCCAGACGCTGTACGTCAGCGTCAAACAGGCTTCCAGCCGCGAGAAAGAAGCGACCGCGCCGGATGACGTGATCCGCGTCGCGCTGAAATAATCCTACGCTGGGTAAGCGCACACCGAACAGGCGAAGCGGCGACGCTCCGCCTGTTTTTTTTCGCCGTGCGATCTGCGGTATAAAGTGTGGATTGCCTTATTGACCCGAAGGAACGTTGGATATGCCCGTCTCACGCTCTCCGCTGTTGTTGTCCGTTATCACTCTGCTGCTGCTGGCCGCGCTGATCCACAGCGGCATCAGCCCTTACGATCGCACCACCTGGCTGATGGAGGTGGCGCCGGTCTTGATCGTTTTGCCGCTGCTGTGGCTGACCCATCGCCGTTACCCGCTGACGCCGCTGCTCTACACGCTGATTTTCTTCCACGCGCTGATCCTGATTTTCGGCGGCATGTACAGCTATGCCCGCGTGCCGCTGGGGTTTGAGGTGCAGCAGTGGCTGGGTCTTGGCCGTAACCCGTACGACAAACTGGGGCACTTCTTCCAGGGGTTGGTGCCGGCGCTGGCGGCGCGCGAAATCCTGCTGCGCGGTGGTTATGTACAGGGGCGCAAGATGCTGGGCTTCGTGGTGTGCTGCATCGCGCTCGCCATCAGTGCTCTGTATGAGCTGATCGAATGGTGGGCGGCGCTGGCGCTGGGCCAGGGCGCCGACGAGTTTCTCGGCACCCAGGGCGACCCGTGGGACACCCAGTCCGACATGTTCTGCGCGCTGCTCGGGGCGATATGCGGCCTGTTGCTGTTTGGGCGTTGGCAGGAGCGGCAAATTGCTCGCTTAGTTTGATAAATTTCAAACCGAATTAGCCCGCCGTTATGGCGGGTTTTTTTATATATATCGCAATGAACGTTGTCGCATCAAGCGAAGGCAGGGAGCCTTAGCTGCGCCCAAGGTTCCGCTATTCTCTATGATTTATTGTTCTTATTCTATTGTTTTATATGAATTTATATTTAATTCGTAAGAATTTTCTTATTGCGATTGCTGTGCTAATATCATGTTGTTTGGTGGGGAATTGGCGTTGACATGGTTTGTAGCGCAGGGAATTATGAGATACATAATTAATAATAATATTAAATATCACGAAGATAGATCGGAATTGGTCTCGGTGAATGACGATATCCCGCCGATTACGCTGACGGCCACGCTGAACCGCCTGCTCTCCACATTAGTCAGAAACAACAATCTGGTGTTATCCAGAGAGACGTTGTTGACGCAGGTGTGGGAGGCTCATGGCCAGGTCGCTTCCGGTAACAACCTCAACAACACCATTTCAATTTTACGCAAGGCGTTCTCTTCGCTTGGCGAGGAGGAGATCATCGTCACCTTGCCGCGGCAAGGTTTTATGTTCACCGCCGCGACGATCAAAACCGCGGACAGCCAGGCGCCCGCAGAGGAGCCGGCCCCGGATATGGGCCAGGAGGTGGGCGCCCCCCCTGAGGTAGGCTCCGTCGCTGTACGCAGCTATACGCGTTTCAAAGCCGCCGCACTGGCGGCTTTGCTGGTTCTGGCGTTGGGCAGCGGTATTTGGGCGTGGCGCGATGCAGGTTATCAGCCGATCAGCACGATCGACGGGGGGCGCATCGACAGCTGCAGCGTGCGCCTTATCACCACTTATCATAAGCCGGCAATCAACAAGGTCGATTTGGATCATCTGCGCGACATGTTGAAGCGGCGGCCGCAGATTCACTGCAACGAACCGGCGACGCTGCTCTACTACGACACGCAAACACTGGCGCCAAACGGTTCCGGGAGAACCCGAACGTCCTATTTCTATTACTGCCCAGAGTCGCAAATGGCGGATAACAAGGTGCAATGCGAGAGTTTCTATGAAAGCTGGGGCCTGTAAGCGATGAAACGATATGGTTACGCGATTGCGGCGTTACTGGCTATGGGGGGCTGCGCCGTTGCCGGTTACTTTTTATTTTTCAGACCGCAAATCCCGGAGTGCCGGGCGGTTGAACATGTAACTGACAACATTGCCGGCCGCAGCATTGGACGCATTGTTCTGATAAATGTGGTTCCCGACGGCCCGCGGCGCATCAACATATTGTTGAACGGCAGAGCCTATGATGGCAAGGATCACTATGTTATCTCACGCACTCTGGTTATGGATTATCGGCGGCAGGGCAATAACTATACGCTGTGGGTGAAGGAAAATATCAAGAAACCGCATGACTCGATAAGGCTTGAGGATTTTAATCGGCGGTTACCGGTGGAAGGTATGCAAATACACTGGCGTATCGAGCAAATTGATAGCCGGCATTTCTTGTTTGCCGATAACCATGCGCCGTTATTTGTGTGTGCTACACCCTAAGATGAATCCCCTTGGCTAGGGCAAGGGGATCCTGAGAGTGAGATGGCCTGGTAAGGTAACATCTTGCAATGCCAATGCTATTCTTTGTCGATATAATTGTAGATACACGGGCTGCTTTTTTCTCGCGGGCAGAAGGTTAACAGCTCTTTGCCCTTCTGCGACGCTTCATCACGAATGTTATCATAGTAATACACGTCAGCTTTACTTCTACAATTAAAACCAGCGCGCTGGATAAATCGCTTGATTTCGGATAAGTGGCCGCTCCCCGAATTCATGCTGTATATTTGGCAGCGGTCGTAGTCGCCCAAAGGATACATGCTGATACGGGTGGCGTTTTGATAAAGCACGATAGCGGCAAACGGCACCAGGCAGGCTAAAAATGCCAGCAGAAGGCGCCTGAATGGGCTATTGACGCTATTATGTCGCGCTTCTTTCTTAGTCATCTTACTGACTTCAATATCTCCTTCTTGATTGTTTTCCGGTTTTTTTACCTCCTCATTGTTATTTACTTCATGAATGATATCTGCGGTGAACTTAAACCCCTGACGCGGATAGGTAACAATAAGCGCCTCTTCGCCGAACTGCGCCAGCGATTTGCGCAACCCTGATACATAGTTATTTAGATTGTTGTTCGAGGCCTTAAGACCATGCTCAACCCATACATCATTAAGCAACCTTTCACGCATTAATAACACATTATTGTTACGGATGAACAGTGATAACAGCCTGGCGCTGGGTCTAAGTAAGACTATTTTAGTCGCCGCATTATCAATATGCGACAATGTGTTCTCATCTTCATCATAGAGAACGTTGTTATTTATATGGAAAATCATTTTTTTAACCTGTCAACTTACCTGTCGAGAGATTATTCTGAGACCTGTGTGCTGTTTTTTCAATCCTTGGTATTAATGGTCAATAGGATTTTTCCATCTATTCATATAATTATATTAACCCGGGTCTAAGTGTATAAGTATTAAAAAATAAATAAGGTCATTTAATTTCTATTTTTTAGAGTTTAAACCTATTTAATGTGTGTTTTTTATGTATAAATCCTGTGTTTTTGTCTTTTTGCGACATAACGTTTTATTTTTGATCTGGGCGGGGTAAATTTGTTGCCACTGATACGGAACGCTGAAAGGCAGGTATCAGCGAAAGAACCTGCGCTCGACAATAAAGCGGCGCGTTAAACATCAAGAGTGAATTGTTGATCTAATTGACGTCAATGAGTACCTCTTTCTTACTAAGGAATGTAAGGGATTTAATATGAAACTGAATAAAATCATGATGGCAGCAGTATTGGCTTTCGGCGTAACGTCTGTGGCTCACGCAGCGGTAAAAGATCAGGGGCACGGCACCGTAACCTTTAAAGGTGCAATCATTGACGCGCCTTGCTCAATTACCCCGGAAACCGTAGACCAGACCGTTAACCTGGGCCAGATTTCCAACGTAGCGCTGAAAAACGGCGGCCAGTCTACGCCGAAAAACTTCCAGATTAAGCTGGAAAACTGCGAGCTGAACGCTGGTGATGCAAATGGCGTTGGCAAGAATAATGCTGTTGCTATCACCTTCACCGGCGCAGCTTCAGTAGAGGACGCTAAGCTGCTGGGCATTACCGGTACCGCTAAAGGTGCCGGCATCGCCATCACCGACGGTTCTGGCAAGGTGATCGAGCTGGGTAAGGCTTCTTCAGCGCAAGCGCTGGGTGATGGCAATAACACCCTGAGCTTCTCCGCCTACCTGCAGGGCAACAAGGCTTCTACCGCTGTTATCACCCCGGGTGACTTCCAGTCCGTGGCTGACTTCACCCTGGCTTACCAGTAAGTCCGGTTGTGCAGTGATAATGCAGCATGCGGGCTTGCCCGCATGCTTTTCCCGGGATTCGAGCGGTGGAAATTCTGTGAATAGGGAACATTCAATGAGTTATTTTCCTGCAAAATTAATGCTTCCTTGCCTATTGTCCTTAATGTTAATCGCGGATAACGTTCAGGCCGCTCGCCCCAGTCAAGGATGGGGACAGGTCAATATGCAAGGAGCCATTATCAATACCGCCTGCGCTATTGCCGCCGGCAGTCGGGAACAGCTAATCGATATGGATGTCACACCGGTTGCAGATATTATTCGCGACGGCAGCGGGGGCGCTCGTTATTTCTCCATTGAGCTAATTAACTGTGTTTTATCTCGGGCTGAGAGTAAATTGCCGGACTGGAGTGGTTTTCGGGTGACTTTTGACGGGGATGCCGACGGGGAGTTATTTGAGATGCATGGTGGGGCAAAAGGCATCGGATTGCAAATCGTCGATGCAGAAGGAAATATTGCCCACCCAGGAAACCCATTGCCCATTCGAGAAATATTGCCAGAAAGAATGCTGCTTAACTACCAAATGCGGCTGGTCGCTAATAATCAGCCACTGCAGGCAGGGGAGTATTATTCTGCGGTGCGTTTTAAAATGGACTATTACTGAGGCTGAGCTCTGCCGATAAATACTATTAAATAAACAGGGTCGTGGATATGTTTTTTTCTCCTGCATGGAAGCTGTTTCGTCCTCATGCGCTAAGTATCGGTATATTTCTGGCGTTAGCGCATTTAACGCCAAAGGCAGAAGCCGAGGATGGCATTCAGTTTAATACCGATATTTTGGACGTGAACGATAGAAAAAATATCGACCTGAGCCAGTTTTCACGCAGCGGCTATATCATGCCGGGCGCCTATGCCATGGTGATTCATCTTAATAACAATGAATTGCCGGAACAGAGCGTCAGTTTTTATCCGCCGGATGACGATGCTCAGGGCAGCCAGGCCTGTATTTCACCGGCGCTGGTGGAACAGCTGGGGCTGAAACCGGATGCATCAAAAGGACTGCGTTGGTGGCATCAGGACGAGTGTCTGGATATCGCCAGCCTGAAGGGCATGGAGGCGCGCGGCGATTTAGCCACGGCGGCACTGTATTTGAGCATTCCGCAGGCCTATCTGGAATATTCCTCGCCTGACTGGGATCCGCCGTCGCGCTGGGATGAGGGCATTCCGGGCCTGCTGTTTGACTATAACGTTAACGGCCAGACTCAGCGCCAGGAGCGGAGCGGTGAGCAGAGTAACAGCCTGAGCGGCAACGGCACCGCCGGCGCCAACGTCGGTGCCTGGCGATTGCGCGCTGACTGGCAGGGGCAGCTCAATCACCAAACCGGCAGCGGCCAGGGTACCGATCAGCGGCTGGACTGGAGCCGTTACTACGCCTATCGGGCCGTTTCTGCGTTGCGCTCGCGCCTGACGCTGGGTGAGGACTACCTCAACTCCGGCCTGTTCGACAGCTTCCGTTTCACCGGCGTTAGTCTGGTGTCTGACGACAACATGCTGCCGCCGAACCTGCGCGGCTATGCCCCGGAAGTGGTCGGGGTGGCGAAAACCAACGCCAAAGTCACCATCAGCCAGCAGGGGCGGGTGATTTATGAGACTCAGGTGGCGGCGGGGCCGTTCCGCATCCAGGACATCAGCGAGGCGGTCTCCGGCGAGCTGGACGTGCGGGTGGAAGAGCAAGACGGCAGCGTGCAGGCGTTCAAGATGAACACCGCCAGCATTCCATACCTGACGCGCCCCGGTTCCTGGCGCTTCAAAATGGCGGCGGGCAAGCCTTCAGACTGGCAGCATCGCAGCAATGGGCCGCTGTTCGGCACCGGCGAGTTTTCCTGGGGGGTGAGCAACGGTTGGTCGCTGTACGGCGGCGGCCTGTTCGGTGGCGACTACAACGCGGCTTCGCTGGGTATCGGCCGCGATTTGATGGCGCTGGGCGCGCTGTCGTTCGACGCCACCCAGTCGCGGGCGCGGCTGCCGCAGCAGGACGGCACGCTGAGCGGCGGTTCATACCGCCTGAGCTATTCGAAGACCTTCGACGAGACCGACAGCCAGGTGACCTTCGCCGGCTACCGCTTCTCGGAGCAGGACTTTATGAGCATGAGCGAGTATTTGGACGCGCGTTACTATGGCGGCCGAGTGGGCAACAACAAGGAGATGTACACCATCACCTTTAATCAGCAGTTCCGGGATATCGGCCTGAGCCTGTACCTGAACTATGACCACCAGACCTATTGGGATCGACCGGCCAATGACCGTTACAACCTGACGCTGTCGCGCTATTTCGATATCGGCCGCTTCCGCAACCTGAGCCTGTCGTTGACCGGGTACCGCAACAAGTACGAAAACACCAACGACGACGGCATGTACCTGTCGCTGTCGCTGCCGTGGGGCCAGGGAGCCAACCTTAGCTACAGCGCGACGGTAAACCGTCACGACAGCAGCCAGCGAGTGGGGTATTACGATCGGTTGGATGAGCATAGCAACTATCAGCTGAACGTCGGCAGCGCCAGAAACGGCGCCAACTTCAGCGGCTATTACAGCCGTGAGGGCGATGTGGCCCAGTTGAGCGCCAACGCCAGCTATCAGCAGGGCAGCTACAGCGCGCTGGGCTTCAGCGCGCAGGGCGGTGCGACCTTAACGGCAGAAGGCGGCGCGCTGCACCGCATCGGCATGCCGGGCAGTACCCGGCTGCTGCTGGATACCGGCGGCGTGGCCGGGGTGCCGGTGCGTGGTTACGGCAGCACCGTAGATACCAACCGCTGGGGCAAGGCGGTGGTGACGGACGTTAACAGCTACTACCGCAACAAGGCCAGCATCGATCTGAACCAACTGGGGGATAACGCCGAGGCCACCAAATCGGTGGTGCAGGCCACCCTGACCGAAGGCGCAATCGGTTATCGCAAGTTTGATGTGCTCGCCGGGGAGAAGGCGATGGCGGTTATCCGGCTGGCGGACGGCAGCACGCCGCCGTTCGGCGCCACGGTGATGAACGCCAGCAAACAGGATACAGGGATTGTGAACGACGGCGGCAGCGTCTACCTGAGCGGCATCCGGCCAGGTGAAAGCATGACCGTGCACTGGAACGGCGCGGCGCAGTGCGCCATCAGCCTGCCGCAAGCGTTGCCGGCTGACATGATGAGCAACCTGCTGCTGCCGTGCCGGGCGTTGCCGGCCAATGAGCCAGAGGCGTAATGAACGCGAACACCCTATTTGAATCTGTAAGAGTGATAAACGTATGAAAAAGAACTTTACCATGAGCAAACATCAATTGCTGACCGCCGCGCTGTTGGGCGCGCTGCTGGCGCCGCAGGCGCAGGCCGCTATCGCGCTGGATCGCACCCGGGTGATCTTCGACGGCAGCGAAAAGTCTGTCAGCCTGAATATCAGCAACCAGAACAAGCAGTTGCCATACCTGGCGCAGGGCTGGCTGGAGGACGAAAAGGGCAACAAGATCCAGAGCCCTCTGGCCGTGTTGCCGCCGGTGCAGCGCGTGGAGCCGGGCAAGCCGAGCCAGGTGAAGATCCAGGCGCTGCCGGCGACCAAACAGCTGCCGCAGGACAGGGAATCGCTCTACTACTTCAACCTGCGTGAGATCCCGCCGAAGAGCGACAAGCCGAATACGCTGCAGATTGCGCTGCAGACGCGCATCAAGCTGTTCTATCGCCCGTCGGCGATTGCACCGCAGCAGAATGCCGCGCCATGGCAAGAGCAGCTGACGCTGAGCAAGCAAGGCGATAAGTATGTGGTGAATAACCCGACGCCTTATTACGTCACTTTGGTGGACGCAGGGGCCAGGAAAGGCGTGGCTGGCGTGCAAGGTTTCGAGCCGTTGATGGTGCCGCCGAAGAGCAGTGCGCCGCTCGGCGTCAACGCCAGCGCGTTGGGTAACGGCCCGGTGTTGACCTATATCAACGACTACGGCGGTCGCCCGCAGCTGAGCTTTAACTGCAGCGGCAGCGCCTGCCAGGTCGTGCCGGAAAAGAGCAAGTCGTAACACCACCGGCTGCGGCGGGTCATCGGGAGGAATAAAGATGCAATGGATGAGCGAGAAACTGAGAAAACACCTGCCGGAGCGTCACGACTGTCGGTATTACGGCACCTTGGGCGGGCTGGCGCTGATGGTGCCTCTCACCCTCGGGGCGATGCTGTGGCTGATGCCGGCTGCGCAAGGGCAGGTGGCGGATAACTGGTACACCGACGGCGCCAATGGCGTGCTGCAGGTGCGCGGCGCGCTGACGGAGAGCGCCTGTCGGCTGGAGATGGAAAGCGCGTGGCAGGTTATCAGCCTGGGGGAGATCGGCACCGGGCGCCTGCAGAATATTGGTGACCGCGGCGTGCCGGTAGCCTTTGAGTTACGGCTGAGAGACTGCCTGCGCAGCCCGGCCGGCAGCCGGGATTCACGCACCGGCGCCTTAACCTGGGCCAATGATCAACCGGCGGTAACGGTCACTTTCCGCGCCGGGCAGGATGCGGATAATCCGCAGCTGGTCAGGGCTCAGGGTGTTGCCGGGTTGGGATTGCGTCTTACCGACAGCCGTGGACAGGATGTGCGGCTGGGCAGCCGCGGGGAACCGCTGCTGCTGACGCCGGGGCAGAATACCTTGAGCTATAGCGTGGCGCCGGAACGCACGGCGGCCCGTCTGGCGGCCGGAGCCTATCGCGCCACGGTGGATTTTAGCCTGAGCTATGACTAAGGAGTTGAGAAGCATGGCGCACATATTCAACCCGGCCGGTAGTTGCAGCCTTTGGCGCAATGCGGCGATGTGTCTTCTCTGTGTGGGAATGTCACCATTGGCCAATGCGGCGACCACTGTAACGGTCAGCGTCACCGTACTGGAAACACCGTCTTGCGTGATTAACGACAATAAAACCATCGAAGTGGACTTCGGCGAGATCCTGACGGTCAAGGTGGATGGCAACAATTATAAGAAATCGGTTGATTATACGCTGAAATGTTCGGGCATTAAGTCCAATGCCATGCAGATGAAAATCCAAGGCGGTGCGACCGCGTTCGACGCTTCCGCGCTGCGGACTAATATCAGCGACTTCGGGGTGGCGTTTCGTTCTGATGGGAAGCCATTGCCCATTAATAGCTGGCTGAAGTTCACCTACTCGGGTAGTCAGGCTCCTCCATTAGAGGCCGTTCCGGTAAAAAGAGCGAATGCGAAGCTGCCCGGCGGTGACTTTACTGCCGGCGCCACCCTGCTGCTAGCCTATCAATAGAGGAGAGGCAACGATGAAAAAGCTTGGCATAGTTTGCCTCATCCTATTGGGTATCACTACTCGAGAGGGGATAGCAGTGGAAAACATGAGTTTCAAAGGGACGCTACGCGAGGATGTGCCCTGTGAGCTCAATGATGGGCAACCGATAAACGTGGATTTTGAAACGGTGGGCGTTAATAAAATCGATGGGGAGCGTTACAAGAAGTCGTTTTCGGTGAAGGTGAGTTGCCCGGCGGAATTCGATGTTGCCTATAAGATTTACTATGTCGGTCAACCCAGTAGTTTTGATACGGCGGCGTTGGCCACTAACGTCAAGGGGTTGGGGATTAAGGCGCAGTGGCAAAAAAATGGCGCTTTTGTTGATCTTGGCGTCGGCGGTGCGATTAACGGTCTGGCTGATATGGATCTTAATTTCCAGGTGGTGCCTGTCCGGAAAGTGAATACGGAGCTGGTGCCGGGTGCGTTCAATGCTTCCGCATCGTTCATGCTTAAATATGAGTGAGTTCGCCGCTGTTAACTGCGCGAGGGTAAATAGCGGGAAAGAGAACAAGATGCTTGTGCCGGTGTGACTACGGTTGCCTGAAATTGATATCCTCGGTAGCGGACTCAGGCCTCATATGCTTAATAGATTCAGTGAACGAGGCTCAATATCATGGTTAACACGTTAACCAGATTAAATGTAGTAAGAAGTTTTTTTATATTACTGCTCTTATATACTTCCGGCGCTTGGGCGGGGTGGAGTTCTGACATTCGATTTTCACCCAGAGAAAAACAGTATTTTGCCAAAGTCACTTACTGGGATATTGGCGATGTCACGCCGAATCCGCTGTATGGTTGCTCTTATCTATGTAGCGTCACCTTTTGGGTAGTAGCCGCTGGGACGACGGGTTCTCCCATGAACGAAGTGAGCTTCCCAGGACTCACGACCAGCAAGACCATGGGGGAACTGGCGCAAAGCTTTGCTAATTCAGGATTCTTTAATAGGGAGTTCTATAGTCGAAAAGGCTTTCCTGACAAAAATGTATGTGTCTTTTTTGGCTATTGGGGGAAGATTTCTGGCGGAAACGGAAGCTATGGGCCAGCTCGTTTTCCTGGGGGGATGCAATGTGTTCCGCCGGTGGTTGATCCCTCCTATTGTGACCTGGCGGAAAAAGAGATTGAGCTGCGCCATGGCGTGCTGCGCGACGAGGAGGTGAATGGTCAGACGGTCAGCACCTCGCTGCATGTGACGTGCAGTTCCAAATATCCGGTGCGAATTATGTCGGCAGACAGAGACGGCAGCGTTTACTTTAATGGTGGGAAACAGTTCCGGAGTGAACTGAAAATAGATGGCAAGGATTTAGGTGAAGGGAAAGTCGTTGAGGCAACGCCCCAAGGGGTGACGTTAACCTTAAGCTCCACGCTGATGGGGTATGATGGCAGTATTGGGGTGTTTCAGGGCTCTAAAGCGATCATTGTTTCTTTACCGTAATCGGTATGGATATTTTTAGCGTGACTTTCATAAGAAACAGCAGCACTGATATTTCTATAATGGAGTTTAAAGGTGCTGCTTACCTTGCCACACAAGGCGCTGCTATAAATACGTTAGGTGTCCATAGGCTAGAATATTTTGGAGACCGATAGGTAACGAGATATCTCTCCCTCTGTGCCGCGTCGTTATCGCGGTACTGCGTGACGACCTGGTTGAACAGATATATGTGGCGAAGCAACAGTGTGCTTGTAAATCTGAGAATGGCATTTGCGAGTAGTAATGTTTCCGATTTTTTAATTAATTGCCTGGCGAATCGGACAAATATATGGCTGGTGATGAGCATTTGTGACGGAGGAGAGGGCATCACTCGATCTTGATTATGACTGTGCACATCGCGGATATAAGCGTTTTTATACGATATCAACCAGGAGGAAGGGATGAAAAAGACAGCGTTAGCGATGGCTCTGCTGTGTATGAGCCACACCGGTTGGGGAGCCCCGCCTACGGTGGCGGTTAACTACCGTGGTGAGCTGGTGGCGGAGCCTTGCGTGATTCCCCCTGGAGAGGAAAATATCGAGCTGGATTTTGGCACGGTGATTGATAAATATCTTTATCTCAATCAGCGTACGGCGGGGAAAGAGTTTTCCATACAGCTGACGGAGTGCGATCTCAGCCTTGGCGAAACGGTAAGCGTTTCCTTCAGCGGTACGGAAAGCGTTGCGCTGCCGGGGTTGCTGGCTATCAGTAGCGGTGGTGCGAGCGGCATCGCCATTGGCCTGGAGAATGTTTCAGGTGAGCTATTACCCTTGAATCAGCCTTCGGGGAAACTGCGACTACAGGAAGGGAGCAATAGAATTACGCTTAAAGCTTATGTGCGTGGTGAGCCTGAGGCTATTAAAAACAAGAGTATCGCCAGAGGAGAATTTGTCAGTACGGCTACATTTTTACTTGATTACGAATAATAGACTGTAAGCGATACGAGTAGAATAACTATCGTAATATATCCGGTGGAAAACTTTAAAACAGGCCGAGCAGAATGCCAATTCTGTATGGAATAAAGTTATCCTGGCCGACAAGAGGTGTTGCATGGGAACATTTAATATCGTAATAGATGATGAGAATCGCTATTTTGCTGAGGGGCTTCGACTCAGTATTGAAAAGTATGCGCAGAATCGCAATAAATCCGTCAATTTTTTATCACCGGACGGTGAGGGGCATACCGACATGGTTGTTGCTTCTTCTCTGCGGCGTGCGCAGCGCTGGCGCAGGGCGAATCTTTCAGGCGCACCGTTTATCCTTACCGTTAAGGAACGGCCTGTTTTAGCTGCGAGGGGGATCTCTGGCGTGCTGTACCGAACAGATAATCAGAGCAAGCTGTTTGAGTTATTGTCTGAAGCATTGTCCGGTTCTGCGTTCCCGGCTACCGCTAAGCGGCAAATCTTAACCGGCAGAGAGCGGCAGGTGGTCGGTTATCTTCGTAATGGATTCGATCAATCCCATACTGCCAGGTTGCTGGGGTTAAGCGTCAAGACGATTCATAGCCATAAACGCTCGATAATGAGAAAGTTAATGTTAACTCGGCATCATGAGTTTATTTATTGGTTATTGCTTCATAGTGATGAATATACTGAAAGTTGATATTTTTCATTTCTGTTTTTCATCCGCGGCTCTTTCAATTTGTGGTTGGGCATTGGGAAATAGTACCGATCTGAGATAACTTGTTAATAACCGCATGGGGTGGTTGGTTTTTGATATTGGAGCACGATGATGTTAAAGGACAGCATTAAGTTGCGATTTATACTGGCGCTGAAAGTGGCAGCCTTGCTCTTTTTTCCAATCAGCGCCGTAGCTGATTGGAAAACGGCGGCAGAAGTGGAGCTTATACCCACACTCACGCCAGGGCAGGGGCCGGCGGTTCAGGGGATCTGGAGCGTTTATATTAAGCAATGGGATACCAATGATCTCAGGCCTAACCCTATGTACGGTTGTACCAGCTGCGCGCTCCATCTGCGGTATCGTTTGCCTTGGTCGGGAGGGGGCTATGATGTTAAGGTATTTGGTGACTTCGGGGACGGCTGGATTAGAGACAGCAAGACGCTTGGCGAATTGGCTCAGAGGGCTCAACAAAAGGGGTGGGTCGGACCGAATTCGCCTCGATATATCGTTAACTCAACTAGCGGTTGGGGACTGTGTACTTACTTGCAATACTCTGACCATGCAGTGATACAAGGCTCAATTCCTGGCGGCACCATAGATGCAGACGGCTATGCTACTTGTGATGCGCCTGTTGTGCTCCCTACTCAGTGTAATATTCGCGAACCCCAAGTAGAGATTCGACATGGATTGGTTGCGCCAGACAAAGTTAACGGCAGTCAGGCTTCGGCACAGATTACCGTTTGGTGCAATGAAACTTTTCCGGTGCGTATTGTCGCAGCAGAAGCGAATGCCACTGACTTTATTCGCCTGAGTAAAGCCAGTAACTTCCGTAGCATCGTAACGATCAACGGGCGACCCTTTTCAAAAGGTGCCCTTATTGATGCCGGGCCGGCCGGTACGAAAGTCAATCTGATCTCAACGCTGGCTAATTACTCTGGTGAAGTGGGGGATTTTCAAGGGAGCGCTACAATTGTGGTATCCATTCAATGAAAAAGTAATCTTAATGCTTTACCTAATTTACAGAGGGTATCCTGAAGGGAAGAGTATTCCTAACCTTGATTAGGGATGGTCTATTGCTTATTTTTTGTTACCCTGATGCTCTCTTCTATTTCGAGATCTGGTTAGAATGCTACATGGTGGTGGGCGAGTCTACTAGGGGTTTTCTAATTATTTCTTATCGATAAGCAGGAGTGAATCCTGCTTTTTTTGGCTCATAACGCACTATGGTTTATGAGTTATGAAAAGCCATTTATCAGGTGAATATTATATTTGTGTGGTGCCGAGATGTACCCAGGGAAGGTAAATTGGATCTTTTTTATCTGGCGGTTTTTTTGTTTTTTCTGAGTTTATATGCGTTTTTCAAACACGATCAGCGCATGAAGAAAAGGCGATTTGCGATAGGTGAAAGAGGGCGTTAGCCGCAACAGGAAACCGGTACAGGGTCTGCCGCACAGGGAAATAAATACAAACGGATAATTCAATAAACAAGGAGAAGGACATGATGAGAAAAAAAATCGCATTGCTGGGTTGCACACTGCTGATGTGTTCGCAGCTGGCGCAGGCCGGGCTGGTGATTGAAGGCGGTCTCAATGGCAATAGCGGCAGCGGTGGCGGAACTTCCGTTGACGTGAGTATTAACGGCAGCACTAACGGCAACAACGGCACCGGTGTAAACGTTGGCGGTTCGCAAAAGCCGGATTCTAGCGCCAGCCAACTGCAAAAAGACATTTACGCGTCAATTTGCGCCAGCCCGTTTATGAAGAAATACGCTTCGATTTGCCAATAAGGAGTGTATGTAGTCAAGCCCGCCACGACGATGGCGGGCTTTTTCTTCGTTTTGCCCGCCATAGGTATCTCAATCTTGCCGTTCAGGCTTGATGTAGGCAATACCTTGTTCGTCATACAGGGTGTAAATCATCCGCAACAGTGTCTTGATATCTTCAGATTCATCCAACTGCCGGATGCTCATGATGATCGGGGAAACCAGGCGCTGTTCGTTCAATACGTTGTAGACCACGTCTGGGCGCTTCAGGCTGTGCAGGCAGTGGGGAACCAACGCGATGCCTTCACCTGCGGCGACCAGCCCCAATGCGACCTGCAGTTCCCGCACCTCCATGATTTTTCTGGGGACTAACGCACGATCGCGAAAGGTCGCCAGCACCTGATCGGCAAAGCTTGGGCGCGGCGTTTGCGGGTAAACGATCAGCGTTTCCGCCTGTAGGGCGCGCAGCGTTAATCCCTCCGAACGCGCCAGCGGGTGATCGGCCGCTAAGGCCGCCATCAGAGGCTCTTCTCGCAGGATAATGCGGCGTATATGCATGTCTTCATGGCGAATGCGGCCGAATCCTACATCGATTTTCCCTTCCTTGAGCGCCCGGGTCTGTTCCAGAGTGGTCATTTCATGCAGGCTCAGACCCACTTCGGGGTGAGCGGTTCGGAAACGGCGAATCAGCTGCGGCAGGATGTCATAGAGCGTTGAGGCGACAAAACCGAGCGATAGCGGGCGCTCTACTTGCCCCACGCGCTGGGTCATGGTCTTCAATTCGAGACTTTGCGCCAGGAATTGCAGTGCGTGCCCATAGAGAAAGCGCCCGGCCGCGGTCAGCACCAGCGGACGCGAGCCGCGTTTAAACAGCCTCACCCCCAGGCTCGCCTCCAACTGCTGAATTTGCCGGCTGAGCGGCGGTTGGCTGATATGCAGCCGCTCAGCCGCCCGGCTGAAATTCTGCTCTTCCGCGACGGCGATAAAATAGCGTAAATGACGCAGCTCCACGATTATGCCTTTAAGGTATCAATACGATGCAAAATGGGTGTTAGACGAGCGCGCCCATGAGCGATATCGTCGCGGATGAAAATAAAATATGTATTGGCCACTCATCATAGGTGGTTTTTCCTTTTTATTAAAGAATAAGCTTTTTAGCTGAATTCAATTCGTCTATATAAGTGAAATACATAAGCTCAACCTGTTATTGGTTGTTTGCTCTGATATTTATGGTTGGTGCTGATTTCATTTTCAGGAGGGCATATGTCTCAGGCTAATATTTGTGTCGTGGATATCAATCCAATAATAGATAATGCGAAACTGAATAATATGCACCGACTCACGGTGTTATGGTGCGCTTTTATTATTGTTTTTGACGGTTTCGATCTTGCTGTACTGGGTGTGGTCCTTCCTGAGCTCATGGTGAACTGGGGCATCACTGCGGCTCAGGCGGGTCTGCTGGGCAGTTATACCTTAGTAGGCATGATGCTCGGCGCGATTTTATTGGGTCCGCTCTCAGATAAAATAGGAAGGAAGAAAACCATTAGTTTGTGTATTATCACCTTTAGCTTATTTACTTTTCTTTGCGGCTTTAGCGTTAATGCCAGCCAATTCGGCTGGTGTCGTTTTATCGCCGGCATGGGGCTGGGAGGCGTTATGCCCAGCGTTACGGCCCTCACCAGCGAATATTCACCTAAAAGTAAGCGGAGCCTGATGGTTGGGCTGATGTTTAGCGGTTATTCCATCGGCGGCATGCTCGCGGCGCTGTCAGGCATTTATTTGATCCCGGTCGCGGGGTGGCAATCTATATTTTATATTGCCGCTTTGCCACTCATTGTTTTGCCGTGGATGTTAAGCCACCTGCCCGAATCGGCGGCATTTCTAGTGAAAACCGAACAGCATGACCGTTTAAAACGCCTTTTGGAAAAGATCGCGCCAGACTATATCCATCAACCCGGTACGAAGTTTATCAGCTCTTCCTCGGCAGGTATAAAAGCGGGAAAGGCGACCCTGAAGGATCTGTTCGCTGAACGCAGAGGCTTAAGTACGTTGATGTTCTGGCTGGTTTTCTTCATGTCGCTGTTTGTCATCTACGGCATGACCTCCTGGTTGCCTAAGTTGATGTTGCAGGCTGGCTATCCATTAGGCTCCAGCCTGTCGTTCCTGTTTGCGCTGCATCTGGGCACCATTGTCGGGGCGTTGAGCAGTTGCTGGCTGATGGACCGAATGAATGGAAGACGTATTCTTATTGGGTATTTTTTGCTGGGTGCCGCCACTTTAGTGTTGTTGGGTACTCAGACGCCGGTGTACATCCTGTATTCGCTGCTGATTATTGCAGGTGCAAGCACTATTGGTACGCAAATCGCGATGAGTTCCTATGTCGCCCGTTTCTATCCTGGAACCATGACTTCAACGGGTCTTGGGTGGGGGTTAGGTATTGGTCGCATTGGCGCGATTCTGGGGCCCTTCATGGGCGGTGTATTGATTGATAGTGAATTGACGCTGCAGCAAAACTTTATGGCTTTCGCGCTGCCGTCGCTGCTGGCAGCGGTCTGCCTGCTTTTCGTCAATCCGCGCCTGGCGGCATCCTGAAAAAGCCATGGGAGGGATGGAGAGTTCGTACTCCAGAAAGCGAAAAACCCGCCATAGGCGGGTTCTTCTGAATATGGTGCCCGGACTCGGAATCGAACCAAGGACACGGGGATTTTCAATCCCCTGCTCTACCGACTGAGCTATCCGGGCAACGGGCAGCATTAAACCGTATTGGCATAAAGCCGTCAACGGCTTTATGCGTGAAAGACGCTAAAATGCGTCCGGTTGCTGGCTTTTCAGGCAAAGGGCGCAAAAAATGCGCCTGTTGTGGCTATCGCCTCGGGGTGGCGGCTTCACCAACTCTGCCGATTCAGCTCAGCGCCCCGTTGCGGCGGCACTGCGCCACCTGCAAGATGTCTTCCGCCAGCCGTTTGGCGACCGATACGTCCTGGAGCTGGCGTTTTACCAGCAGTTTGCTCAGGCAGCCTTCCTGAATCAGCTCCATTTGCTGCGCCACCATGTCGGCGTCGTCGGCGTCCATTTCACGCAGCAATTCGCGGGTCAGCTCCAGCGAGGTCAGCTTTTGCTGCTCCGCCAGCTGGTGGATCGGGTGGTCCGTTTCCGGGAAGAAGCTGCAGGCGGCGATAAACAGGCAGCCGGGATAGCGGTCTTGCTGCACGTATTCCGCCAGCACGTCATAGCGCGCCAGCAGCTTTTGCTGCGGGCTCAGATTTTCGTCCAGCAGCAGCTGGCGGCGCCAGGTGTCGATCTGTTGGCCGTGGTAGCGCAGGCAGTCGTACAGCAGCGCTTCGCGATCCGGCCAGAACCGTTTGAGATCGCCGGGCTGAACGTCGAGTTTTTCCGCCAGCATCTCTAATGTGGCGGTCGCCAGGCCCTGTTGTTCCAACAGGCCCAGCGCGGTATCAAGGACGTGTTCACGTTGCACTTGTGCTTCCTCCCATTCGCTTCCGATCTTCAGTGTCATTTATCGCATCACTTTCTGCAAATGCGCGTTGAAGGCTTCCGCCTTCATAAAACCGGTGACCCGCTGCGCCGTCAGTTCCTGGCCCGCCGGATCGAAGAACAGGATCGTCGGCAGCCCCAGCACCTGCAGGTGCTTCAGCAGCGCCGCCTGTTCCGCGCTGTTGGCGGTCACATCCGCCTGCAGCAGCACCGCGTTGCCCAGGCTCGCCTGCACCGCCGCATCGCTGAAGGTGTATTTTTCGAACTCTTTACAGGCTACGCACCAGTCGGCGTACAGATCGAGCATCACCGGCTTGCCCCGCGCCTGTTGTAGCGCCAGATCGAGCTGTGCGACGTTGTTGATGCGGGTAAAGGCCAGGTGTGGCTGAGCGGCCTGCTGCGCCTGGTCGGCGCCGAAAGCCCAGTCCTGCAGCGGCCGCGCGGCGATCACCGCCGCCGCCAGCAGCAGCAGTTGCAAGGCGCGCGCCCAGCCGCGCGCGCTTCTCAGGCTCAGGGCGAAGGCCCAACCGAAGAACGCCAGGCCGAGCAGGCTCCACAAACGCATGCCCCACAGATCGCCGATCACTCGCTCCAGCAGGAACACCGGCAGCGCCAGAATGACGAAGCCGAAGGCCTCTTTCACGTACTGCATCCACGGGCCGCTGCGCGGCAGCAGGCGGTTGCCGAACAGGGTGACGATCACCAGCGGAATGCCCATCCCCAGCGCGTACAGGTACAGCGTGCCGCCGCCGGCCCACAGATTGCCGCTCTGGGCGATATACAGCAGGATGGCGCTGAGCGGCGCGGTGGTGCAGGGCGAGCAAATCAGCCCGGCCAGGGCGCCCATCAGGAACACGCCGGTCAGCGAGCCGCCGCGCTGGGTGTTGCTCCAGTTAGCCAGCCGGGTTTGCAGTGCGGAAGGCAGCTGCAGGGAATAGAGGCCGAACATCGACAGCGCCAGGGCGATGAACAGCACCGACAGGCCGATCAAGACATAAGGATGTTGCAGCGCCGCCTGGAACTGCAGGCCAGCGGCGGCCACCACCAACCCGAGCAGGGTATAGGTCAGCGCCATGCCCTGCACGTAAACCACCGCCAGCGCCAGAATGCGGCCGCTGCTTTGTGGCCGGTCACGGCCGAGAATGATGCCGGAGATCAGCGGGTACATCGGCAGCACGCACGGCGTGAAGGCGATGCCGATGCCGATCAGCAGCGCCCACAGCGGCGAAAACGGCAGGCTGGCCGGTGCGGCGGGCGCTTCAGCCGGTGCAGCGGCCGGGAGCGGGGCGGCAGCGCCTGCGCTGACGGCATCCAGCGGGATGACCCGGGTTTCCGGCGGATAGCAGAAGCCGGCCTCGGCGCAGCCCTGATAGGTGACGCTGAGGCGGGCGTTGGCCGCTGCCTGTTGCAGCGGCACCTGCAGATTAAGCTGCTGCTTGAAGATGGCGACTTCGCCGAAGAACTCGTCCTTGTGGCTCAATCCTTCCGGCAGGGTAAAGGCGCCGAGCGTCGCCTGCTGCGGCACCAGTTTGATCTGCTGACGATACAGGTAATAGCCAGGGCGGATCTGCCAGTTCAGCGTTACCTGGTTGCCTTGCTGTTTGAAATCGAAAGCGAAGGCCCGATCGACGGGCACGAACTGGCTGCCGCCCTTCGGCGCGAACAGTGAAGCCTGCGCCGCCTGCGGCAGGAAGAACAGGCTGCCCAGCAGCAAAATCAGTTTAATGAAGCGTTGATCCATGACAGGTAGTCTTTATCTCCGGCCATCACCGGCAATACCAGCAGCTCGGGCGTCTGGTAGGGGTGATGTTGTTTCAGGGTGTCGAGCAGGGCCTGCTGACGGTGGCGATCGCTTTTGAACAGCATCTGCACCTCGTATTCCTGTTCCAGCTTCCCTTCCCAGTAATACAGCGAGGTGGCGCCGGGCAGCAGCGTGGCGCAGGCCGCCAGCTTATCGCCCAAGACCCGCGCCGCCAGTTCCTGGGCGCTGGCTTCATCGGGTGCGGTACAGAGTATGACGACAGCTTCGCAATCAGACATCTTCAGCCCTCTCATCGGTTCGAATGGGCACTATACCCTGAAGGCGGATTGGCTAGAAGGCGAGTTTATCGCCAGAAGGAAAACCGGGGCCGCAGCCCCGGTCGAAGCGTTACAGCATGACGCTGCCGAGCAGGAAGCCGAATACCACCGCGAAGATCACGCCCATGGTGCCGGGAATGAAGAACGGATGGTTGAACACGAAGCGGCCGATGCGCGTGGTGCCGGTATCGTCCATCTGCACCGCGGCGACCAGCGTCGGGTAGGTCGGCAGGATGAACAGGCCGGAAACGGCGGCGAAGGAGGCGACGGCGGTCAGCGGCGACACGTTCAGCGCCAGCGCCATCGGCATCAGCGCCTTGGCGGTGGCGGCCTGCGAGTACAGCAGCGCCGAGCAGAAGAAGAAGATCACCGCCAGCAGCCACGGGTGCGCCTGAATGACGCTGCCGGCCGTCTCTTTGATCCAATCGATATTGGCCTGCACGAAGGTGTCGCCCAGCCAGGCGACGCCGAGGATACAGATACAGGCGCTCATGCCGGCCTTGAAGGTGCTGGAGTTCAGCACCATGTCGGTGTCGACGCGGCACAGCAGGGTGGTCAGCGTGGCGACGCTCAGCATGATGATCAGGATGGCGTTGGTGGTGTTCATCAGCGGCTTGGCCACCAGGCCCAGGCCCGGGCTGTTGATGATGGCGTAGGCCACCACGCACAGCACGCCCAGCAGGAACAGCAGCACCGAGGTTTTGGCGCGCGGTTTGATCGCCAGCGCGTTGTTGCCGCGCAGGGTGATCAGACCCTCTTCCAGGCGTTTCAGGTACACCGGGTCGTTAGACAGTTTGGAGTCGAACAGCCAGGTCACCAGCAGCGACATCACCAGCACCGCGCAGAAGGTGGACGGGATCACCACCATCAGCAGATGCAGGTAGCTGACGCCGTGGCCTTCCATCACCGAAGACATGTACACCACCGCGGCGGAGATCGGCGAGGCGGTGATGGCGATCTGGGCGGAGACGACGGCGGTCGACAGCGGCCGGCAAGGTTTGATGCCCTGTTCTTTCGCCACCTCGGCGATCACCGGCAGCGCCGAGAGCGAGATGTTGCCGGTGCCGGCGAAGATGGTCAGGAAGTAGGTGACGATAGGGGCGAGAATGGTGATATGTTTGGGGTTCTTGCGCAGCAGTTTTTCAGTCTGCTGCACCAGGTAGTCCATCCCCCCGGCGACCTGCATGGCGGAGATCGCCGCGATCACCGCCATGATGATGGAAATCACGTCGAAAGGGATGCTGCCCGGCTTGACGCCGATCAGCGCCAGGACCAGAACGCCCAATCCCCCCGCGAACCCGATACCGATACCGCCCAACCTGGCCCCTAAAAAGATGGCCAGCAGAACGATAACCAATTCTACGGCTAGCATAGTGTTTACTCCTTAAAATGAGAGAAATTGAAAATCAAACGTTAAAATTTTGTGGGCGCCTAAAAGTAAAAAGGCACGCTATCCAGAGGATTTAGCGTGCCTTTCAGGGCTACCGGGTAGGTCTGTTATTGTTCATTTTCATCCGTATAGCGTTTGGCTTTATAGGCCGGGTGCATCAGGTTCTCCACGGAGAAGATGTCATCCAGCTCGGCTTCGGTCAGCAGGCCGCGTTCCAGCACCACTTCACGCACGCTCTTGCCGGTTTCGGCGCAGATCTTCCCGACGATGTCACCGTTGTGGTGGCCGATGAACGGGTTCAGATAGGTGACGATACCGATCGAGTTGAAGACGTAGTGTTCGCAGACTTCTTTATTCGCGGTGATGCCGTTAATGCATTTTTCCAGCAGGTTGTAGCAGGCGTTGGTCAGGATGTGGATCGACTCGAACATCGCCTGGCCGATCACCGGCTCCATCACGTTCAACTGCAGTTGGCCCGCTTCGGCCGCCATGGTAACGCAAGTGTCGTTGCCAATCACCTTGAAACACACCTGATTGACCACTTCCGGCACCACCGGGTTCACTTTGGCCGGCATGATGGACGATCCCGCCTGCAGCTCCGGCAGGTTGATTTCATTCAGGCCGGCGCGCGGGCCGGAGGAGAGCAGGCGCAGGTCGTTACAGATTTTGGACAGTTTCACCGCCAGGCGTTTGAGCGCGCTGTGCACCATCACGTAGGCGCCGCAGTCGGAGGTGGCTTCGATCAGGTCTTCCGCAGGCACCACCGGCAGGCCGCTGACTTCCGCCAGTTTTTGCACCGCCAGCGGCTGGTAGCCTTCCGGGGTGTTGAGCGCGGTGCCGATGGCGGTGGCGCCCAGGTTCACTTCCAGCAGCAGCTCCGCGGTGCGGTGCAGGTTGCGGGTCTCTTCGTTCAGCAGCACGCTGAAGGCGTGGAATTCCTGGCCGAGGGTCATCGGCACCGCGTCCTGCAGCTGGGTGCGGCCCATCTTCAGGATGGTTTCGAACTCTTTCGCCTTGCGATCGAAGCCTTCGCGCAGCTGGTTGATGGCGTCGATCAGTTTCTGGTTGGAGGCGTACACCGCGATGCGGAACCCGGTCGGGTAGGCGTCGTTGGTGGACTGGCATTTATTGAGGTGATCGTTCGGGTTCAGGTACTGGTATTCGCCTTTTTGGTGGCCCATCAGCTCCAGGCCGATGTTCGCCAGCACTTCGTTGGTGTTCATGTTCAGCGAGGTGCCCGCGCCGCCCTGGAATACGTCCACCGGGAACTGATCCATGCACTTGCCTTTATCCAGCACCTCGTCGCAGGCCTGGATGATCACGTCGGCGATTTTGCGCGGGATGGTTTTGAGTTCTTTGTTGGCCATCGCCGCGGCCTTTTTCACCATCACCATGCCGCGAACGAACTCGGGGACATCGCTGATTTTGCTGTTGCTGATGTAGAAGTTTTCAATCGCACGCAGAGTGTGAACTCCGTAGTAAGCGTCTGCGGGGACTTCACGTGTTCCTAACAGGTCTTCTTCGATACGAATGTTGTTTGACATGAGAACCTTCTCTATGTGTTGCTGCCGAATTAATAATTTGTCAGGTCAAGGCTAAAGGGCACAGCCTAAATTAATATTGCCGAAGGCTTGGGGCGTGAAACGATTAACCAAATCGCCCGTTGCTGCCCAGATCATATGCTGGTTGATAAGAAATGACTGAATCCAGATCACCTTATGGTGTTTAAGGATATGCCCTTTTCCGGTTCTGTGACTTCTTTCACGTTTGTGAACTTTAGCAATAAAAACCGGCTCTCGGTTGAAATGGTGGGGGGATGCCCTCATTGTAATGGTGTCGGCCGTTTACGGCCTCTTTTTTCGCGCTGTCGCCCCCGTGGCGGCCGTGCTTTACCTACCGATAGGAGAACCAGGTGCGCTGGTTACCGCTACTGCTGATATTTCTGCTGGCTTACATAGAAATATCCATCTTTATCAAAGTCGCCGCCGTGCTCGGCGTGGCTGTCACCCTGTTGCTGGTGGTGTTCAGCTCCTGCGTCGGCATTTCGCTGGTGCGCAATCAGGGTATGAAAACCTTCGTGCAGATGCAGCAAAAACTGGCGGCCGGCGAAAGCCCGGCGGCGGAAATGGTGAAAAGCGTTTCGCTGGTGCTGGCGGGCTTCCTGCTGCTGATTCCGGGCTTCTTCACCGACTTCCTCGGCCTGCTGCTGCTGCTGCCGCCGGTGCAAAAATCGCTGACGCTGAAGCTGATGCCGCATCTGTCGGTGTATCGCCCCGGCGGTTGGACGGGCGGCGACGCCGCCAACGGCAACACCTTTGACGGCGAATTCCAGCGCAGGGACGACGAGCGCCCGGTGCTGGAACACCGCCCGGACGAGGATCGCAAACCTCACGATCGTTAAGCAAACGCGGCCCAGGCCGCGTTTTTCATCTCTGCGGCACTCGCCGAACCAAAAATGCGAAATTTTTTTTGTTAGCCCCCTTGAAGGGGGCTGGAACGCCCCCATCTCAAATGCCACGAGGCCGGTAATAACAACCATCCGGTGTACAACCCTAAATCTGATAGAGACCTTCTTACAGGAGAGCGTTCAATGAGTATTCGTCCATTGCATGACCGCGTTATCGTCAAGCGCAAAGAAGTTGAATCAAAATCTGCTGGCGGCATCGTCCTGACTGGCTCTGCTGCGGGTAAATCCACTCGCGGTGAAGTGGTTGCAGTGGGTAAAGGGCGTGTGCTGGAAAACGGCAACATCCAACCGCTGGATGTGAAAGTTGGCGATATCGTGATTTTCAACGACGGCTACGGCGTGAAAGCAGAGAAGATCGACAATGAAGAAGTGTTGATCATGTCCGAAAGCGACATTCTGGCAATTGTTGAAGCGTAATTGCGCTTTATCTTCTGAACTGAACGAGTTGAAGGGAAATACCAATGGCAGCTAAAGACGTAAAATTCGGCAATGACGCTCGCGTGAAAATGCTCCGCGGCGTGAATGTTCTCGCTGATGCAGTAAAAGTGACCCTGGGCCCGAAAGGCCGCAACGTAGTGCTGGATAAATCTTTCGGCGCACCGACCATCACCAAAGACGGCGTTTCCGTTGCGCGTGAAATCGAGCTGGAAGACAAGTTCGAGAACATGGGCGCACAGATGGTGAAAGAAGTGGCCTCCAAAGCGAACGACGCGGCGGGCGACGGCACCACCACGGCAACCGTACTGGCTCAATCCATCATCACCGAAGGCCTGAAAGCGGTTGCTGCCGGCATGAACCCGATGGATCTGAAGCGCGGCATCGACAAAGCGGTTGTCGCTGCGGTTGAAGAACTGAAAAAACTGTCCGTACCTTGCTCCGATTCCAAAGCTATCGCTCAGGTGGGCACCATCTCCGCCAACTCCGACGAAACCGTGGGTAAACTGATCGCGGAAGCGATGGAGAAAGTGGGCAAAGAAGGCGTTATCACCGTTGAAGAAGGCACTGGCCTGCAAGACGAGCTGGACGTGGTTGAAGGTATGCAGTTCGACCGCGGTTACCTGTCCCCATACTTCATCAACAAGCCGGAAACCGGTTCTGTTGAGCTGGAAAGCCCGTTCATCCTGCTGGCTGACAAGAAGATCTCCAACATCCGCGAAATGCTGCCGGTGCTGGAAGCCGTTGCCAAAGCAGGCAAACCGCTGCTGATCATCGCTGAAGACGTTGAAGGTGAAGCGCTGGCGACCCTGGTGGTCAACACCATGCGCGGCATCGTGAAAGTGGCTGCCGTTAAGGCGCCTGGCTTCGGCGACCGTCGTAAAGCCATGCTGCAGGACATCGCGACCCTGACTGCCGGTACCGTTATCTCTGAAGAGATCGGTCTGGAGCTGGAAAAAGCCACCCTGGAAGACCTGGGTCAGGCGAAACGCGTTGTCATCAACAAAGACACCACCATCATCATCGATGGCGTGGGCGACGAAGCGACCATCCAGGGCCGCGTTGCTCAGATCCGTCAGCAGATCGAAGAAGCGACCTCTGACTACGATCGTGAAAAACTGCAGGAGCGCGTAGCGAAACTGGCCGGCGGCGTTGCCGTTATCAAGGTTGGCGCAGCGACTGAAGTTGAAATGAAAGAGAAGAAAGCCCGCGTTGAAGACGCCCTGCACGCAACCCGCGCCGCAGTGGAAGAAGGCGTGGTTGCCGGCGGCGGCGTCGCGCTGATCCGCGTTGCAGGCAAAATCGCCGCGCTGAAAGGCGACAACGAAGACCAGAACGTGGGTATCAAAGTTGCGCTGCGCGCAATGGAAGCCCCTCTGCGTCAGATCGTGGTTAACGCCGGTGAAGAAGCTTCCGTTATCGCCAACCAGGTGAAAGCGGGCGAAGGCAGCTACGGCTACAACGCTTACTCTGAAGAATACGGCGACATGATCGCGATGGGTATCCTGGATCCAACCAAAGTGACCCGTTCTGCTCTGCAGTACGCGGCTTCTGTGGCTGGCCTGATGATCACCACCGAATGCATGGTCACCGACCTGCCGAAGGCTGACGCACCGGATCTGGGCGCAGCAGGCGGCATGGGTGGCATGGGCGGTATGGGCGGCATGATGTAATCATCCCCCACACGCTTGTGTGCTGAGAACCCCGGTCAAACGACCGGGGTTTTTTTATCTTAAAAATCAATAAAAAGAATATTTGTTTAGCGCGTTATTAGTTCACTGAATGAATTATTGCATTATTTTGCTTTTACCCTAAACCGTTGTCGTTTCGTACCGATATAGCCCCTACCGGGCGGGGAATTTTCCCCCGCCGGGGTGACTGTCAACGGAGACGACTTATGCTGAAAAATATGAAAATAGCCACCTGGCTGATGTTGATGCTGTTGCTGCTGGGCTTGATGCCCATGGGAACCGGCGCCATCGCCTTCTATTTCATGCAGCAAAACGGCAACAGCATCGGCAGGATGAGCACTTTCTCCGACGAGGAAGCGGCGCTGAACCGCAGCTGGCGTTCCTTGCTGCAAACGCAGACGCTGATCGACAACCTGGCGTTCGAGCGTATGGCGCAGACCAGCAGAGCCGATATTCAGCAGGGCATTGATGAGGCGCGCGGCGAGCTGCGCGGCGCCGATGTCGCTTTCAATCTGTTCTGGGATACGCCGGGCCTGACGGTATCGCGCCCGGAGCTGGGCGAGGCGATGAAAAAGGTCTACCTGGCGCAGCAGAGAGTGCTGAAGCAAGAGTTGACGCTGCTGGCCGAGACGCCGCAGGCATCGTTGATTGAACGGCTGCACGCCATGGCGGCCGAGAAGCGTCAGGTGCGCCAACGGTTGGACGGCCAGTTTGCCGACTACATGCGGGCGACGGTGGTTGCTCACCGTCTGGCGGTGGAGGAGGCGGAGCAGACTCAGAAAGTGTTCGCCCGCCTGCTGAGCGGCACCCTGGCGGCGATCCTGCTGCTGCTGGTCGCCGTACAGCGTGATTTCCGCCGGCGCCTGATCCTGCCGCTGCGCCAGATTGCCGAACATTTGCAAAAGGTTGGGCGTGGCGATCTGCGCAGCAAGATCGTGGCGCGCAGCAACGATGAGATTGGCATGCTGTTCGCCAGCCTGCAGGCGATGCAGCAGGAGCTGAGCGCCACCGTGCAGCAGGTGCGTGACGGCGTGGAGTCGATCAACCACGGCACGCATGAGATTGCCGTCGGCAACGCCGATCTCTCCAGCCGCACAGAAGAACAGGCCAGCGCGCTGACGGAAACCGCCGCCAGCATGGAACAGATCACCGCCACGGTGCGGCAAAACGCCGATAACGCCAACCAGGCCGCCGGGATGGTCAATCAGACCGCCGGCATTGCCCGCAACGGCGAAACGCTGATGGCCAGCGCGGTCGACAAGATGCGGGCGATCAACGACAGCGCGCGTCAGGTGGGGGATATTACCAGCGTGATCGACGGCATCGCCTTCCAGACCAACATTCTGGCGCTGAACGCCGCCGTCGAGGCCGCGCGCGCCGGGGAGCAGGGGCGGGGTTTTGCGGTGGTGGCCGGCGAAGTGCGCAACCTGGCGCAGCGCTGTGCGACTTCGGCCAAGGAGATCAGCAGCCTGGTCGACGGCGTCACCGGCGATATCGCCGCCGGCGTGCGGCTGGTGGAACAGGCGGGTGAGACGATGAATGCCATCGTCGGCTCGGTGAACCAGGTGACGTCGCTGATGGATAACATCTCGTACGCGTCGCAAGAGCAAAGCAAGGGCGTTGAGCAGGTCGGGGTGGCGGTGACCCAGATGGATCAGGTAACCCAGCAGAATGCCGCGCTGGTGGAAGAGGTGGCGACCACCGCCGTCGGCGTGGAGGAGCAGGCGGCCCTGCTGGCGCAGGCGGTGGCGGTATTCCAACTGGCGGGAGAGCCGGCAGCGTCGGCTTCGGCGGCCGGTGCCGGCTGGGTATAATGCCGCCGCTCTGTATTTGATGATATTTTTGCCGCCCGGGGCGATTTAGCTGGTAAACTGGTTAGTCATCAGCTGTCGCTCAAGACGTTGGCCCGCTCGCGCGGCAACGGATGCTTAAGAGATGGCATCGCTTTCTGATATACCCTATGAATTTCAAGTTGTAGCTAGGCGGCCAGCTCGTGAGTCCCCAGGCGCTTACTTGAGTAAGTAACTGGGGTGAGCGGGTGCAGTCAACAACGCTACAGCTTGAAAGGCGACGGGTAGAAGATTTTGCGTAATTCTCAACATCGAATGGGGAACAAGATGCGGATTAAAGCCTTACTGGGTCTTTCGGCAGCGGTGCTGCTGGCGGGTTGCAGCACCACTCATGAACTGACCGCTGCGGGTCAGCAGATCAAGTTCACCGACAGCAAGCCGGCGGCGGAATGCCAGCTGCTGGGGGAAGTGACCGGCACCCAGAGCAACTGGCTGTCCGGCAACGGCGGTGAGGGCAGCTCCATGCGCGGTGCGGCCAACGATCTGCGCAACAAGGCGGCGGCAATGGGCGGCAACGTGATCTACGGCGCCAACAGCCCAAGCCAGAACCTGCTCTCCAGCTTCGCGCCGCTGGACAGCAAAATGGTCGGCCAGGTTTACAAGTGCCCGTAAGGCGCTGAGGCCAAACGCCGCACAGAGATAAAAAAAGAGGAATGCCACGGCATTCCTCTTTTCGTTCCATCAGGCCATGTGGCGCGCATCACTCCTGCATCAGGCGCAGGTCGATCGGTGTTTTGCTCGGTTCGCCGCCCACTTCACGCGTCAGGCGCGGCACCAGATAACCGGACACCTTGCTCAGCAGCGCCTGCATGATGACGCGCGCTTCATCGTCGCTGACCATGAAGTGCGCCGCGCCCTGCACCTTGTCCAGCACGTGAATGTAGTAGGGCAGGATGCCGGCGTCGAACAGCGCGTTGCTGAGCGCGGCCAGCGTGTCGGCGTCATCGTTGACGTCGCGCAGCAGCACGCTTTGATTGAGCAGCGTGACGCCGGCGCGGCGCAGCTGAGCCATGGCGCTCTGCAGCTCGCGGTCGATTTCGTTGGCGTGGTTGATATGCGTGACCATCAGCACCTGCAGGCGCGAGGCCGACAGCAGGCGGCACAGCGCCGGCGTAATGCGCGCCGGGATCACCACCGGCAGACGGGTGTGAATGCGCAGGCGTTTCAGGTGCGGGATGGTCTCCAGCTCGCCGACCAGCCACTCCAGCTCGCTGTCTTTGGCCATCAGCGGATCGCCGCCGGAAAAAATGATTTCGTCCAGTTCCGGGTGTTGGCGGATATAATCCAGCGCCTGCCGCCAGTTGTTCTTGTTGCCCTGATTATCCTGATAGGGGAAGTGGCGGCGGAAGCAGTAACGGCAGTTGACCGCACAGCCGCCTTTGACCAGCAGCAGCGCGCGATTGCGGTATTTGTGCAACAGGCCCGGCACCACGCTGCGCTGCTCATCGAGCGGATCGGTGGTGAACCCTGGGGCGTTGATGAACTCCTCTCTGGCGGTCAGCACCTGGCGCAGCAGCGGGTCGTTGGCATCGCCGGGGCGCATGCGCGCAGCGAAGGCGCGCGGCACGCGCAGGGCAAACAGCCGGCGGGCATCGCGCCCCTGCGGCAGTTCCGGGTGCGTATTCAGTGACAAAAGCTGCAGTAATTCATCGGGATCGGTAATAACATCGGCGAGTTGATGCAACCAATCTTCTCTATGTGCCGTACTTTGGGTTATAATGTGTGCCATTTTTTTGGCTAAGCTACCAGTTCAAATATTCAGAGGGCCATCATGGCGACTTATTCTAGCAACGATTTCCGTCCGGGTCTTAAAATCATGTTCGAGGGCGAACCTTACGCCGTCGAAGCCAGTGAGTTCGTTAAGCCGGGCAAAGGCCAGGCGTTTGCACGCGTGAAAATGCGCCGTCTGCTGACCGGCACCCGCGTGGAAAAAACCTTCAAGTCTACCGATTCTTGCGAAGGCGCAGACGTGATGGACACCAACATGAACTACCTGTACAGCGACGGTGAGTTCTACCACTTCATGCACCCTGAGTCTTTCGAACAGCATCAGGTTGACGGCAAAACCGTCGGCGACGCGGCCAAATGGCTGCAGGATAACGCAGAGTGCATCATCACCCTGTGGGATGGCCGTCCAATCGCCGTTCAGCCGCCGAACTTTATCGAAGCGGAAATCACCGATACCGATCCTGGCCTGAAAGGCGATACCGCAGGGACTGGCGGCAAGCCGGCGACCCTGAGCACCGGCGCCGTGGTAAAAGTGCCGTTGTTCGTCCAGATCGGCGAAGTGATCAAGGTTGACACTCGCTCTGGCGAATACGTCTCTCGCGTTAAGTAAGTTTCAAAACAGAGGAACCCCCGCGGTTCCTCTGTTTTATCCCATCCTCGTTTGTTGGCAGAAAATCCGCATGTTCAAGAAAACGCTGTTGGCCGTGCTCTCCCTGTTGTTCCTTTTCTCCCTCAGCAGTTGCAATACGTTTCGCGGTTTCGGCGAAGACGTTCAGCATCTCGGCGGCGCCATCTCCCGCACGGCCAGCTGATCCTGCCTTTAACCCGATGTATTTGCGCCACAAAGCCGGTCACGATCCCACACCCTCCGTCAATTTTGACTACGCTTAGAAAGCCGTACTTTTTCATCAACGACAAATAAGGACTTTCTTATGCTGAAGAAAAGTATTATCGCGATCTTCTCTTTGATGATTTTGAGCTCGCTGACCGCCTGCAATACCACCCGCGGTGTGGGTGAAGACATTCAGGCCGGCGGCAAGGCTATTCAGCGCAGCGCGGAATAATCCGCATTCCACCCGGCGGCGTTCCGGCTGCGGAGAGCCGCCCCATTTCTATCCCTTGCCTGAGCGTTAACGCTGCTGCTATCCTGCCGCAGTGCGGGTGAGGTTACCCGTCATGCATCACCCCGCTGAACGGGACGACCCGTTTACGCGTCATTTTATCGGGGACGACCCCAGTGGTAGGGAGGCCGTCTCATGGCCTGGATTATTCTGCTTATCGCCGGTTTGCTCGAAGTGGTTTGGGCTATCGGTCTGAAATACACCCACGGTTTTACCCGGCTGACGCCGAGCATTATCACCATCGCCGCGATGGTGGTCAGCATGTTGCTGTTGGCCAATGCCATGAAAACGCTGCCCGCCGGCACCGCCTACGCGGTGTGGACCGGCATCGGCGCGGTGGGCGCGGCCATCATGGGCATGCTGCTGTTGGGGGAATCGACCAATATCGCGCGCATCATCAGCCTGTGTCTGATCGTGGTCGGCATACTCGGGTTGAAGTTCAGCAGTCACTGATCGGCGGACTGCTGCACCCAGATCAGCTTGTCGGTGGCGAAACCGTAGCCTTTGGCTGTCTGCAATAAACGGTCGCGCACGGCGGCGTCAAGCGTCGGCGTGCGCGACAGGATCCACAGATAGTCGCGGTTCGGGCCGCAAACCAGCGCGTAGTGGTAGTCCGGGTCCAGGGCAATCACGTTGTAGCCGCCATAGAAGGGGCCGAAGAACGACACTTTCAGCGCCGCGATCTGCGGTGAACCGATAAAGTAGGCTTTGCCTTCGCTTTCTTGCCATTGCTGTTTCTGCGGATTGAAGCCGCGATTGATGACTTTCAGTCCGCCGTCGGCACGCGGGCTGTAGTGGGCGGTCACCTGCTGCAAACCGCGTTCAAAGCGATGATCCAGACGTGCAATCTCATACCAGGTGCCGAGATAGCGCTGGCTGTCGAAAGGGGTCACGACCTTGATGTCTTTAGGCGGGGAGACGCTGCAAGCGACGGAGAGCAGGGCGGAAAGCATGACGCTAAGCTTTGACCATAAACGCATCGGTGGCTCCTGTTTACCGGGGGCGAGTAGACAGTGTAGCCGATGAGAAAAGGGCGGCCAACGGGCGTTGGCCGCCTGAGCGGTTTACAGCGTGACGACGCCGATGACGGTGACCACGCTAAGGATCGCCGCCAGACCGTAGAACACCCACTTGCCGGCCGGCACGTGGATCTTCAGATCGTGCATCGCATGGTGGATGCGGTGCAGGCCGCACCACAGCGGCAGAATGATCATCAGCAGCAGGAACAGGCGGCCGATCAGGCTCTGGCAGAACGCCAGCACGCGCTCGTAACCCAGCGTCTCACCGGGGAACAGCCCCAGCGGCAGCAGAATGCCGATCAGCAGCACGATGGCCGGCGCGACGATCGCCCCCCACATACCGCCGGCGCCGAACAATCCCCAGAAAACCGGCTCGTCGGAACGTTTAGGTGCTTGATTTATCATGTTTCCTCCGGATTAGATCAGGGCCACGGCCAGGATGACCACGCTGACGACGATGGTGACGGCCCACAGCCCTTTCACGATGGGGCCCGGCCCCATTTTCTCGCTGTTGACCACGATATTGGCGGCCTTCGGCGCCAGATCGAACCAGGTTTTGGTGTGCAGCGCCGCCGCCAGCAGGGCGACGACGTTGATCAACAGCACCAGCGGATTCTGCAAGAAACCGACGAAGCTGGCCCAGTTCTCGGCGCCGCCCTTCAGCGCGAACACGCCGTACAGCAGCACGATGCTGAACCACACCGCCAGCACCGAGGTGCCTTCGCGCAGCATGTAGAAACGGTAGAAGCCGAGCTTTTGCCACCAGGTGGGCGTCATGGTGCGCACATAGGGCTTACGTTGAGTTGTCATGGCAATTTTTCTCCCTTATTGCGGCTTCAGCATGGCGATCATGAAGTCTTTGGCGCTCTCCACCTTGCCCTGCTGGATGGCGGCGGCGGGATCGACGTGTTTCGGGCAGACTTCAGAGCAATAGCCGACGAAGGTGCAGCTCCAGACGCCGTTTTGGCCGTTGAGCTGCGGCATGCGCTGTTTCTTGCCGTGGTCGCGGTTGTCCAGGTTATAGCGGTGCGCCAGCGTGATCGCCGCCGGGCCGATAAACTCGGGGTTGAGGCCGAACTGCGGGCACGCGGCGTAGCACAGGCCGCAGTTGATGCAGCCGGAGAACTGGTGGTATTTGGCCATCTGCGCCGGGGTCTGCACGTTCGGGCCATCCTCCGGTTTGCGATCGTTACCGATGATGTACGGTTTGATCGCCTCCAGGCTTTCGATGAAGTGGGTCATGTCCACCACCAGATCGCGCTCGATCGGGAAGTTGCCCAGCGCTTCGACCTTCATGCCGCCGACGTAGTCGCGCAGGAAGGTTTTGCACGCCAGCTTCGGCACGCGGTTGACCATCATGCCGCAGGAGCCGCAGATCGCCATGCGGCAAGACCAGCGGTAGGAGAGGTCTGGCGCCAGGTTATCCTTGATGTAGCCCAGCGCATCGAGCAGCGAGGTCTGTTCATCATAAGGCACGGCGTAAGTGACGAAATGCGGCTCGGCGTCACTTTCCGGGTTATAGCGCATGACGTCGATCTTCAGGGTTTGCATCTCAGCCATTTGCCTGCTCCTTATTCTTTTTCTCCTGCGCTTCGGCTTCTGCGCCGTAGACGCGTTTGGCCGGCGGCAGCTTGGTGATTTTCACGTCGCTGTATTCGAGACGCGGCGCGCCCTGCGGGTTATGGAACGCCAGCGTATGCTTGAGGAAGTTGACGTCGTCACGCTCGGTGCAGCCTTCGTCCAGGCGCTGGTGGGCGCCACGCGACTCTTTGCGGTTAAATGCGGAGTGCGCCATGCATTCGGCGACGTCCAGGCCGTAGCCCAGCTCGATGGTGTACAGCAGATCGGTATTGAACACGCTGGTGTTGTCGGTGATTTTGACGCGTTTGAAGCGCTCTTTCAGCTCGGCCAGCTTATCGATGGTTTTTTGCATCAGCTCCGGCGTGCGGTAGATGCCGCAGCCTTCTTCCATCGACAGCCCCATTTCGTCGCGGATCTTCGCCCAGTTTTCGTTGCCTTCCTGCTTCATCAGGTTGCTCAGGCGGGTTTCGACGTCGCGGGTTTGCGCATCCAGCGCGGCGCCGTTGGCCGGCGCGGTTTCCAGCGCGCGGCGCGCCGCGTGCTCACCAGCGACGCGGCCGAATACCACCAGTTCCGCCAGCGAGTTGGAGCCGAGACGGTTGGCGCCGTGCAGGCCGACGGAGGAACATTCGCCGACCGCGAACAGCCCCTTGATGCGGGTTTCGCAGTTCTGGTCGGTTTCAATGCCGCCCATGGTGTAGTGCGCGGTAGGGCGCACCGGGATCGGATCTTTCACCGGATCGACGCCGACATAGGCCTTGGCCAGTTCGCAGATGAACGGCAGCCGTTCCAGCAGCTTTTTCTCGCCCAGGTGGCGCAGATCGAGGTAGACCACGTCGCCGCGTGGGGTGGCGATGGTGCGGCCGGCGCGCCATTCGTGCCAGAAGGCCTGGGACACTTTGTCGCGCGGGCCCAGCTCCATGTATTTGTTCTTCGGCTCGCCCAGCGGGGTTTCCGGGCCCATGCCGTAGTCTTGCAGGTAGCGGTAGCCGTCTTTGTTCACCAGGATGCCACCTTCGCCGCGGCAGCCCTCGGTCATCAGGATGCCGGAACCGGGCAGGCCGGTCGGGTGATACTGCACGAACTCCATGTCGCGCAGCGGTACGCCGTGGTGGAACGCCATGCCCATGCCGTCGCCGGTGACGATGCCGCCGTTGGTGTTGTAGCGGTAAACGCGCCCGGCGCCGCCGGTGGCCATCACCACCGCGTTGGCGCGGATCTGCACGCGGGTGCCTTCCATCATGTTGAGCGCCACCAGGCCGCGCGCCTGGCCGTCATCCACCAGGATATCCAGCACGAAGTGCTCGTCGAAGCGTTGAATTTGCGGGTATTTCAGCGAGGTCTGGAACAGGGTGTGCAGCATGTGGAAGCCGGTCTTGTCGGCGGCGAACCAGGTGCGTTCGATCTTCATGCCGCCGAAACGCCGCACGTTGACCGAACCGTCCGGTTTGCGGCTCCACGGGCAGCCCCACTGTTCGAGCTGGGTCATCTCGCGCGGGCACTGATGCACGAAGTGATCGACCACGTCCTGCTCGCACAGCCAGTCGCCGCCGGCGACGGTGTCGTGGAAGTGGTAGTCGAAGGTATCGTGATCCTGAGTGACGGCGGCGGAGCCCCCCTCGGCGGCGACCGTGTGGCTGCGCATCGGGTAGACCTTAGAGATCAGCGCGATTTTCAGTTGGGGATTGGCTTCCGCTGCGGCTATTGCTGCACGTAAACCAGCGCCCCCGGCCCCAATAATGGCAAGATCGGCGTTAAAGGTTTGCACTGCATTCCTCCAATGTTCTTGTTAAGAACGGCAAGTTAAATATCTATGCTTAAAATTTAGCGAACTCTTCGGGTGCTAACTAATTGAACCGATTAATGTTGCTTAAAGGTTAAGGATAGATATCTCCCACCAATAATGGGGAATTAACTATACCTAAAGTTAAGTAGTCGAAATTTGATGTGATCGATTGTTTTGTCGATTAACGCTTGCCCAACAGGCTTGCCTGCCTTTTCGCGCGTTCGGCGTGCTTTACCCTTTTTAACGCGCTTTTGCCGCCTATTTATCGGAAATTGGCGTTATGGCCGGTTGCGCATCGTGAAGAATTTGTTTGGCTGCAAGGATGCGAGTAGACTGCATCCCCTGTTTGATTTCGGAGTTAATTACCATGAGCGAAACGGCAAGCTGGCAGCCTAGTGCACCCATCGCCAATTTGTTGAAACGCGCAGCGATTCTGGCTGAGATCCGGCGTTTCTTCGCCGATCGTGGCGTGCTGGAAGTTGAGACGCCCACCATGAGCCAGGCGACGGTCACCGACGTTCACCTGTTCCCGTTCGAGACGCGTTTCGTCGGGCCGGGGGCGGCAGAGGGCCTGACGCTATACATGATGACCAGCCCGGAATATCACATGAAGCGCCTGTTGGCGGCGGGCAGCGGCCCGATCTACCAAATGGGGCGCAGCTTCCGCAATGAAGAAGCCGGGCGGCATCACAACCCGGAATTCACCATGCTGGAGTGGTACCGTCCGCACTACGACATGTACCGCCTGATGAATGAAGTGGACGATCTGCTGCAGCAGGTGCTGGACTGCGAGAGCGCGGAGACCCTGTCTTATCAGCAGGCGTTCCTGCGCCATCTGGACATCGATCCGCTGTCGGCGGAGAAGGCGCAGCTGCGCGAAGCGGCGGCCAAACTCGATCTGAGCAACATCGCCGATACCGAAGAAGATCGCGATACGCTGCTGCAGCTGCTGTTCACCGTGGGCGTGGAACCGCATATCGGCCGTGAAAAGCCGGCGTTCGTTTACCACTTCCCGGCCAGCCAGGCGGCGTTGGCGGAGATCAGCACCGAAGACCACCGCGTGGCGGAGCGTTTCGAGGTGTACTTCAAGGGCATCGAGCTGGCGAACGGTTTCCGCGAGCTGACCGACGGCCGTGAACAACAGCAGCGCTTTGAGCAGGACAACCGCAAACGCGCGGAGCGCGGCCTGCCGCAGCAGCCGATCGACTATCACCTGTTGGCGGCGTTGCAGCACGGCATGCCGGAATGTTCCGGCGTGGCGCTGGGCGTGGATCGTCTGGTGATGCTGGCGCTGGGCGCCGAGAGCCTGAGCGACGTGTTGGCCTTCCCGGTCGGGATCGCCTGACGTTTCAGGCGGGGAAAAAAGCAAAAAGGGTCGGCATTTGCCGACCTTTTTTTATCGCGAGAAGCGCTTACAGCCCCCCGGCATCGCGCTTGGTGTTCGGCGCCGGCGTAGACGGCGGCGTACGGCCGTTATTGGTCAACCGCGACAGCGTCTCGGTGCGCACCTGGAACGGCGGGTACGGCAGCGTGATGCCGTGCTCGCGATAGCCCGCCAGGATCAGCTGGTGGATCTCGTGGCGCAGCGGCATGCGGTGGCCCATCTCGGCGGCGTAAATACGCATCTCGAAGATCTGGATGCCCTGTTGCAGATCGACCAGGTAAACCTCCGGCGCCGGATTATCCAGCACCAGCGAGCAGCGTTCGGCGGCGTTCATCAGGATCTTGGTCACCTCCTCGCTGTTGGCTTCGCCCGGCGCCGGTACGGTCAGCACCACACGGGTCAGGGTGTCCGACAGCGACCAGTTGACGAACTGTTCGGTGATGAACGCTTTGTTCGGCACGATGATCTCTTTGCGATCCCAGTCCGAAATGGTGGTGGCGCGGGTATTGATCTTGGTGACGGTGCCGGTCAGGTTGCGGATCGTCACGGTGTCGCCGATGCGGATCGGTTTCTCGAACAGGATGATCAGGCCGGAGATGAAGTTGGAGAAGATCTCCTGCATGCCGAAGCCCAACCCCAGACTGAGCGCGGTAACCACCCACTGCAGTTTTGACCATTCGATGCCGATCCAGGCGAAGCTGAGCACCGCGCCGAACAGCAGCAGCAAGTACTTGGTGATGGTGGTGATGGCGTAGCCGGTGCCCGGCGACAGATCCAGGTGCTGCAGCACCGCCAGCTCCAGCAGCGCCGGCAGGTTGCGCACCAACTGCATGGTGATGATCAGCACCAGAATGGCGATCAGCACCGCGCCGAGGGTGATCGGGTGGGCGGTCTCTACGCCGTTGACCGTCGAGGTTACGTCCCACAGCGAGATGTTTTCCAGGAAGGCGAACGCGGAGTGGATCTCGGACCACAGCACGATCACCGACACCAGCGCGATCAGCGTCAGGATCGACCGCACCAGCCGCAGCGACTGGGCGCTGATGGTGTCCAGATCGAAGTCCGAATCGTCCGGATCGATGGCGCCTTCGGTGCTGTTCGGGGTGTGCGAGGTCTCGTCTTCACCGCGGGCGCGCTGGGCCAGGATGTCGGCGCGGCGCTGTTTGGCGCGATCGAAGGCGATGCGCCGCCGTTGGATCAGCATCCAGCGGCGGATGATGTGGTAGATGACCAGCAACAGGAACCAGATCGCCACCGAGGTCTCCAGGCGCGCCAACAGCGCCTGCGCGGTGGTGAGGTAACCGACGGTCGAGGCCAGCGCCGCCAGCAGCGGCGCCGACAGCAGCAGCCCCCAGAAGGCGCTGTTGAGCATGTTGTCGCCGGAGCCGTTTTTATCCAGATACAGCGGAATGCCGGCGCGTTTCAGGCTGTGGGTGACCAGCGCCAGCGCCAGACACAGCAGGATAAAGCACAGCCGCCCCAGGGTGTTGGCGAACTCGCGCTCTTTCAGGCTATCGAAGGTGATCAGCGCCATGATCAGCGGCACGATCAGCCAGATCGACATCTTGTAGTAGCGCATGGCGCGCGAAACCTGCTTCGCCGGCCAGCGGAAGTGCACGATGAACAGCCCCTGCGGGTGGGCGAAGGCGGCGCAGATCATGCAGATCCACAGGATCGGCAGCGTGGCGGTCACCCCTTTGCCGATCGCTTCCGCCACCGGGTAGTTCCAGGCGCTTTGCAGGCCGTAACCGAGCGCGGCCCACAGCACCGGCAGCGGCATCGCCACCAGAATCGACCAGAACACGGTGCGCACCGTGAGGAAGAATTCGTCCTGCGTCACCTTGCCGACGCGGCTGCTGGCGCGCTCGAGGAAAGCGTGATAGTGCTTGCGCGAGCTGATGCTGAAAATCACCAGCAGCAGGGCGCCGAAGATCGGGATCAGCGTTTCGCGGCTGGTCACCATCATCATGAAGGCGCCGCCGAGCTGCGACAGCGTGTCCAACGACAGGACGCGCGTTAGATCGTGCGCCACGTTGAGCGGATAAGAGAAGTTGATCGGATTGACGTCCGGCACCCAGAACAGATAGCGGTGGGTGGCGTCGCGAATTTCGTTCAACGCTTCGATCAGCTGGGTATTGGCCACCTTCAGCTTGGTCAGCTCGAGGATTTGGGTGTCGCAACCGGACAGCAGCGAGTTCAGCAGCTCGCGCTGGGTGCGCAGCTGGGCATCGACGATGCGCTGCTCCTGGTTGGTCAGCGCGCTGCCGTCGTCGCGCTTGAATTCGCGCTGCGACAGCTTTTCCAGCTGGTTTTCAAACTGCAGGCGCTGCACGCGCAGCTGGGCCATGTCGCCGTCCAGCTGTTGCGGCTTGGGCATTTCCGGCAGCGTCGCCACCTGGGCGCGCAGGGTTTCCCCCAGCGCCGACGACGAGCCGAGCCATTGGGCCTGTTCGATGATGGTGCTCAGCGCCTGGCGCACCTGCAGCGTCTGCGCCGCCGCCTGCCGCTGCTGCGACGAAATCAGATCCATGCGCTGCGCCTGGCTGTTCAGCGCGGCGGACAGTTCGCGGTTGATCTGCAACTGCTGGCTGATGCTTCTTGGCAAGTCGCCATTCTGCTCGGCCAACTGCTCGGTTTTTTCCAGCGCCAGTTCCGCTTCGCGTTGGCGCTGGGCATTGAGGTTGTTGCGCAGCGCCTGCAGCTGCACGTCTATTTTCTCGTGGCGCTTTTTATAGACCTCGGCGCGCATGCGCGCCAGCTCCTGCCGGTTGTTGGCCGACAGTTGCGCCAGCTCCAGCTCGTCCACTTTGGCTTTGCGCGCCGCCGCTTCGGTCTGCAGCAGGGCCAGGGCGGCCTGCGCGTACGGCGTGGTCGGGTTGGCGGGCTGCGCCTGCAGGCGGCGCTGCACTTCCGTCAGCGCACGGCGAGCGTCGGTCTGCTGCTGCGGCAACTGGCCGAGCGAATCGCTGATTTCCCGCGTGCGATCCTGCTCTTGCTGCAGCAGGCGCGCCTGTTCCAGCAGCAGGCTGCTGGTTTGCAGGATCTGCTGTTCCAGCTCGGCGGCCGGCAGATCGTCGCCGTTCGGCAGGATCTTGTTGCTTTCCAGCACCAGCTGACGGCGCAGCTCCTGCGTCATCTTCGGGAAATCGTCGATCACTCTCTGATACTGCTCGGAGCGAGTCTGCGACTCTTTGCGCTCCGTCAGCCAGTTGAGGGCGCTTTGCAGCGCCTCGGTGGTCTCCGCCTGATTCGGCGCGTTTTTGCTGCTTTCCGCCTGCTTCAACTCCTGTTTGAGCTGGGTCTCGGTCGGCACGGGGGCGGCCAGCGCCGGTTGCCACAACAGGCAACCGAGCAAAAGCGTGATGAAAAGGCGCACGGCGTCGATTCCTTTAGATCGGGGTCTGTGGTGTTTCAGCGGCGGCCGGGATTTCGGCGAAGGCTTCACCCATGCGGGTGACGGTGCCGTTATGCAGCTGCGGCGCAAACTGCACGCTGCCTGCGGTAAACAGGTTGATCACCGTGGAGCCGAGTTTGAAACGGCCCATCTCGGCGCCTTTTTCCAATGTGATGGCGCCTTCTTCACCGGCGGCCGGGTAGGTCCAGCGCTTGATAATGCCTTCGCGCGGCGGCGTGACGGTGCCGGCCCAGACGGTTTCGATGCTGCCGACGATGGTGGCGCCGACCAGGATTTGCACCATCGGCCCGATGTCGGTGTCGAAGACGCAGATCACGCGCTCGTTGCGTGCGAACAGGTTAGGCACGTTGGCGGCGGTGAGCGGGTTGACCGAGAACAGATCGCCCGGCACATAGATCATTTCGCGCAGTACGCCGGCGCACGGCATGTGTACGCGGTGATAGTCGCGCGGCGCCAGGTAGGTGGTGGCGAACAGGCCGTTGCGGAACGGCTCGGCCAACAGGTAGTTGCCGGCCAGCAGCGCTTCCAGGCTGTAGTGGTGGCCTTTGGCCTGGAAGATTTGATCCTCGCGGATCGGGCCGAGCTGGCTGATGGCGCCATCGGCGGGCAGCGCCAGCCAGTTGGCGTCGGTGACGATCGGGCGCGCGCCATCGCGCAGCGGGCGCACGAAGAAATCGTTGAAGGTGGCGTAAGACGCCAGGTCCGGGTTTTGCGCTTCCTGCATGTCCACGCGGTAGTAGCGGGCGAAGGTTTTGACCACCAGTTGGGTCAGCCAGCCGGCACGTTTGTCGGCGCCCCAGCCCGCCAGGCGGGTCAGCGCCAGCTTCGGCAGCCAATATTGCAGTTTAATCTTGATGCTATCCAGCACGTTAACCTCGTGAATCAGGGTAAAGGGCGCGCATTGTAACGAGGGCTCCGCCGTCGTCAATGCCCGCCCGTCAGTGTCAGTCTGCGGCGTCCGTGAAGTTCTTGCGAACCTTCACCTGCGCCATGCTTTCCAGAATGCGGTGGTAGTTGTCGAAACGCTCTTGCGCGATATCGCCTTTCTCCATCGCCGCGCGGATAGCGCAGCCGGGATCGGTATCGTGGCGGCAGTCGCGGAATTTGCAACCGCCTAAATAATCACGGAATTCGACAAAGCCGCGGGTAATTTGTTCCGGCTCCAGGTGCCACAGGCCAAACTCGCGCACTCCTGGGGAGTCGATCACGTCGCCGCCGTGCTGGAAGTGGTACAGCCGCGCGGCGGTGGTGGTATGTTGCCCGAGGCCCGAGACGTCGGAAACCTGATTTACCAGAATTTGCTCTTCAGACGGCGGCAGCAGCGCGTTCAGCAGGCTGGATTTGCCGACCCCCGACTGGCCGGCGAAGATGCTGATGCGCCCGGCCAGCGCCTGTTCGAACTCCGCCATGCCTTCCCGCGTTTGGCTGGAGACTTCCAGCACCCGGTAGCCAATCTTGCGATAGATATCCATCATGCCGTCGACCAGCTTGCGCGCTTCGGCGTCCAGCAGGTCAATTTTGTTGAGCACGATCAGCGGCTCGACTTCGAGCGTTTCGCAGGCCACCAGATAGCGGTCGATGATGTTCAGCGACAGCTCGGGCAGGATCGCCGACACGATGACGATCTGATTGATATTGGCGGCGATCGGCTTCACGCCGTCATAGAAGTCCGGGCGCGTCAGCACCGAGGTGCGCTCGTGCACCGCTTCCACGATGCCCTTCACCCCTTCATGGGCGCCCAGGCCGGGGCGCCACACCACGCGATCGCCGGTGACCAGCGAACGCAGCGTGCGGCGGATGTTGCAGCGGTGCTGAGTGCCATCCGGCGCCTCAACGTCGGCGTGCATGCCGAAACGGCTGATGACGACGCCTTCCTGCGGCTCGCCCAGTTGGGAATCATCCGGTTCCGGTTTGTTATCGGCGCGCTTCAAACGGCGCTGATGGTTCGCCTGCACGCGGCGTTGCTGACCTTTGGACAGTTTGTTCTTACTCACTGCGCCTCACTTGAATCGGTTTTATACCTTTACGTATATGCACAGCCGCGGCGGGGAGTTGCCCCCGGCGCAGCCTTGAACCCGTCAGGGTATATGTCGCCCAAGGCGACCAAAAAGACTATGATACACGCTATTTTATATTAAATAACCGTTGTTAGCCGCCGGCTGCGGCGCGTCGCCACCGGCGGCGCCCGTCGTCTCGTCCGCACAGCGTTTTTCTCTCGGCTTTTAGGCAGGAAACATCATGACAGGAAACGAAAATAACCTGATTTGGATCGATTTGGAGATGACCGGGCTGGATCCCGAGCGTGACCGCATTATCGAGATCGCCACGCTGGTCACCGACGCCAACCTGAACATCCTGGCGGAAGGGCCGGTGATCGCCGTGCACCAATCCGACGAGCAGTTGGCCTTGATGGACGAGTGGAACGTGCGCACCCATACCGGCAGCGGGCTGGTGGAGCGGGTGAAAGCCAGCCGCCAGGACGATCGCGCCGCCGAGCTGGAAACCATCGCCTTCCTGCAGCAATGGGTGCCGGCCGGCAAATCGCCGATCTGCGGCAACAGCGTGGGCCAGGATCGCCGTTTCCTGTTCCGCTACATGCCGGAGCTGGAAGCCTACTTCCATTACCGCTACCTGGACGTCAGCACGCTGAAGGAACTGGCGCGCCGTTGGAAGCCGGAAATTCTCGGCGGCTTTAAGAAGCAGGGCACCCATCAGGCGCTGGATGACATCCGCGAATCGGTGGCCGAACTGGCTTATTACCGCGAACATTTCATTCAGCTTTAAGGCGATGGTGGCCCCTGCGGGGAAAACACGCCGTTTTTAGCCGCTTAATTCGCCAATCTGGCGCTTTAATCGGCAATCAAACAAAAATCGCGTTTTTTTGCTTTCAGGGGCTTGCGGCAAAAAGGATTTCTCGTATAATGCGCACCCCGTACCGATGAAGAATTTCGTAACGTTCCACCATCGATACGCCGGGCGGGAATAGCTCAGTTGGTAGAGCACGACCTTGCCAAGGTCGGGGTCGCGAGTTCGAGTCTCGTTTCCCGCTCCAAATTCAACAATGTCGCGATGCGGCATGATGAATAAATAAAGCAGTATCAAGCAGTACCTATGCGACGCGGGAATAGCTCAGTTGGTAGAGCGCAACCTTGCCAAGGTTGAGGTCGCGAGTTCGAGCCTCGTTTCCCGCTCCAAAAATTCAAAGGTCACGCCAGTGTTTGGTGACCGGATGCCGAAAGCATCTCTATGCGGGAATAGCTCAGTTGGTAGAGCACGACCTTGCCAAGGTCGGGGTCGCGAGTTCGAGTCTCGTTTCCCGCTCCAATTTTCTCTTCGTTTCAAACTCAAGTCCAACGCCTTATCCGGCGCGGATTTTTGTCCCGTTTTACACGCCCGGTAAAAATGTTGTGAACAGAGTTATCCACAGCCTCTGCACATAAACTCGCCTGCCTGAAAAATCAACGTTATACAAATTAAATATTTATCTATTTGATTTATATGCTTATTTATTTATCCCAAAACGTTATGCCGATCACTTGCTCTTTTTGTTGCAGTTGAAAGACAACGTGTTTTTATTTTTATGCACAAATCCACAGAGTAAGGATGCCGATGATGCGGCCGCGCGGCGCACGCCGTCAGGCGTCCCTCGGCAAACCTTTTTCCACAGCCCGTATCAGCCGTTTTTTCTGTGCCGTCTGCACCTCGATGCCCTGCGCTTCACGGCGAGCAAGCTGTTGCGCCAGCGCCCAGTGGATATGTTCGTCCAGCATGCTGTCCTGGCCCAAACGCGTGCGCAGCGCGAGCACGACGCCGTCCTCATAAGGCGCATTGCCCAGCGCCACGGCGATATTGCGCAACCAGCGCAGGTGGCCGATGCGGCGTATCGCCGAGCCTTCGGTGATGCGCAGGAATTTTTCTTCTGTCCAGTTGAACAGATCGATCAGCTGCGGCGCATGCAGTGCGGCGCGCGGGCTGAAATCGTCTTCGTCAGTGAGCTGCGAAAAGCGATTCCACGGGCAGATCAGCTGGCAGTCGTCGCAGCCGTAGATGCGGTTGCCGAGCAGCGGGCGAAATTCTTCCGGGATCGAGCCTTCCAGCTCGATGGTCAAGTAGGAGATGCAGCGCCGGGCGTCGACGGTATAGGGGGCGACGATGGCGCCGGTCGGGCAAGTGGTGATGCAGGCGACGCAGCGGCCGCACTGTTCTTCCTGCGGCTGATCCACCGGCAGCGGCAAATCGATCAGCAACTCGCCGAGGAAAAACCACGACCCGGCTTCACGGTTGAGAATTAGTGAGTGTTTACCAACCCAGCCAATGCCCGCCTTGGCGGCCAGCGCGCGCTCCATCACCGGCGCAGAATCGACAAAGGGGCGGAAATTCAACTCGCCGCAGTATTCCTGGATCTGATCGCCCAGTTTTTTCAGGCGCTGGCGCAACAGCTTGTGATAGTCACGCCCCAGCGCGTAGCGGCTGACGTAGCCCAGTTGCGAATTCTGCAAGGTGCTGGCGAACGCCGCCTTGGCCGGCAGGTAGTTCATGCGCACGCTGATCACTCGCAGCGTGCCCGGCAACAGTTCGTGAGGGCGTGCGCGCAACATGCCGTGGCGCGCCATCCATTCCATCTCGCCGTGGTACTGCTTGTCGAGCCAGGCCTGCAGCTTCGGCTCTTCAAGGCTCAGATCGGTATCGCAGATGCCAACCTGCTGGAATCCTAGCGATTGCCCCCATAGCTTGATATGTTGGGCGAGTTGATGGAGATCGAGGGGGTGCGTCATGACGGGCCACAGTGAAAAAGCATACGCTGACAGTTTACCACACTCTGTCTGGCCTGCGGATTGGATCCGTCGCTCGGAACCCGCGGCGGCGGCCTCGCTCGGTATTTCTCTTTACGATTTGATGCAGCGCGCCGGTCAGGCGGCCTACGCGCTGGCGCGCAACGCGTATCCCTCCCGCGACCACTGGCTGGTGCTGTGTGGCCACGGCAACAACGGCGGCGACGGCTATGTGGTGGCGCGCCTGGCGAAGGCGGCAGGCGTGCAGGTGACGCTGATCGCCTGCGAAGGCGCACGCCCTTTGCCACCGGAAGCCGCAGCGGCTCGCGAGGCCTGGCAATCTGCAGGCGGCGACATTCTGCCGGCGAACAGCCGCTGGCCGGCGTCTGTTTCGCTCATTATCGACGGCCTGCTGGGCACTGGCCTTGGCAGCGCGCCGCGTGCGCCTTACGACGCGCTGATCGAGGCCGCCAACCGCCATTCGGCGCCGGTGGTGGCGCTCGATGTTCCGTCCGGCTTGTTGGCGGAAAGCGGCGCGGCGCCAGGCGCGGTGGTGCGTGCCGCGCACACCGTCACGTTCATCGGCCTCAAACCGGGGCTGCTGACTGGCCAGGCGCGCGACTGGGTCGGGCAACTTCATCAGAATGCGCTAGGCTTATCGGGTTGGTTGGCGAAGCAACCGGAGCAGATTCAGCGGCTTACCGCCGAGGTGTTGCCGCGCTGGCTGCATCCGCGCCGCCCCTGCGCGCATAAGGGCGAGCATGGCCGCCTGCTGTTGGTGGGCGGCGATAGCGGTTTCGGTGGCGCCATTCGCATGGCGGCGGAGGCGGCGCTGCGCAGCGGGGCTGGATTAGTGCGAGTGCTTACTCACATTGATCATGTTGCGCCGCTGCTGGCGGCCAGGCCGGAGCTGATGGCGCAGGCGCTGGACGAGGCGACGCTGCGGCAGGCGATGCAATGGGCGGATGTGCTGGTGATTGGCCCGGGGCTGGGCCAGGCTGAGTGGGGCAAAAACGCCTTGAACGTGCTGCAAACCAGCGATAAACCAGCCTTGTGGGACGCCGATGCGCTGAACTTGCTGGCATTAAATCCCGAGAAACGGCAGAATCGCGTGATGACTCCGCATCCTGGAGAGGCGGCGCGGCTGTTGAGCTGCAGCACTGCCGACATCGAGAGTGATCGCTTACTTGCCGTGCGCAAGCTGACGGCGCGCTACGGCGGCGTGGCGGTGCTGAAAGGCGCCGGTACGCTGATCGCCGATGAGCAGGGGCAGATGGCGATCGCCGACGTCGGCAATGCCGGCATGGCCTCCGGCGGCATGGGCGATGTGCTGTCGGGCATCATCGGCGGTTTGCTGGCGCAAAAGCTCCCGCTGTATGATGCCGCCTGTGCGGGCTGCGTCGTGCATGGCGCGGCCGGCGATCGCGTAGCGGAAAGACAAGGAACAAGAGGCATGTTGGCGACCGATTTACTGCCGGACATCCTTCATTTCGTTAATCCTGAGTGGGCAAAATAGACTTTATCGAATGAAAGAACTCGTTTTACCTCTGCCGGACGAGGCAGCGACTGTCGCTTTGGGCACCACTTTGGCCAAGGCCTGCGATCGCGCCAGCGTCATCTATCTCTACGGCGACCTGGGCGCCGGTAAAACCACCTTCAGCCGTGGTTTCCTGCAGGCGTTGGGGCATCAGGGCAACGTCAAAAGCCCGACCTACACGCTGGTGGAACCCTATGCCTTGCAGCCGCTGGCGGTGTATCACTTCGATCTGTATCGCCTGGCCGATCCGGAAGAGCTTGAATTCATGGGCATTCGCGATTACTTCGCGCAAGACGCCATCTGCCTGGTCGAATGGCCGCAGCAGGGCACCGGCGTGCTGCCGGAGCCGGATCTGGCGCTGCACCTCAGCTATCAGGGTGAGGGGCGAGAGGCGAAGATCGAGGCGATTTCTGCATACGGCAGCCAGTTGTTAGACCGCATTCATGGATCACAGGGATGATGCTGCAATGACGCAGGTGTTGAAAAAATTTGCGGTCATCATGCTGATCGCCGTGCTGGGGCCGCTCGGCGCGTTGAACGCGCTGGCGGCGTCCTCGCTGTCCGATATCAAAGTGTCGAACGCCCAACGCGAAGCGACGGTGTCGGTGAGCTTCAATGGCCCGCCGGACTATGCGTTTTTCCCGCTGCACGGCCCGGAACGGGTGGTGCTGGACGTTAACCAGAAGGGCAAAGTCGGCGGCCTGCCGCTCAATTTTAGCGGGCAAAACCTGGTGAAGAGCATTCGCTCCAGCGCGCCGAAAGACGCTCAGAGCGTGCGCCTGGTGTTTGATCTGACCCAGCGCGCCAAAACCCGCGTTTCCACTCGCCAGAACGGCGGCGTGCATACCGTGGTATTCACCATTTCGGCCGAAGGCGGCGCCAATATCGTGGCGCGTAAAGCGCCGGTGCAAACGCCTCCGCCGGTCGCCGTCAGTCAACCGCCGCGTCAGGCGCCGGTTGCGGTGCGTGAAGCGCCGGAGCCGCCGCTGCGCAAAGCGCCGACGGGATCGAATCCCTTTACCCAAAAACAGACTGTGGTCGCAGGCACCGCCACTGAGGTCACGCCGCGCAGCAGCCGCGTTTCCGCCGGTTCCGGCGATCGGGTGGTGGTGGCGATCGACGCCGGCCACGGCGGCCAGGATCCGGGAGCCATTGGCCCGAGCGGGTTGAAAGAAAAGAATGTCACCATCGCCATCGCACGCCGCCTGCAGGCAATGCTGGACGCCGATCCGCAGTTCAAACCGGTGCTGACGCGTAACGGCGACTATTTTATCTCGGTGATGGGGCGTTCCGACGTTGCGCGCAAACAGGGCGCCAACGTGCTGGTCTCCATCCACGCCGATGCCGCGCCAAACCGCAGCGCCAGCGGCGCTTCCGTCTGGGTGCTGTCCAACCGCCGCGCCAACAGCGAAATGGCCGGCTGGCTGGAACAGCATGAGAAGCAGTCTGAGCTGCTCGGCGGCGCCGGCGATTTGCTGGCCAACAGCCAGGCCGACCCTTATCTGAGCCAGGCGGTGCTGGATCTGCAGTTCGGCCACTCGCAGCGCGTCGGGTACGATGTGGCGGTGAAGGTGCTGCAGCAGCTGCAGAGCGTCGGATCGTTGCATAAACGTCGGCCGGAACACGCCAGCCTGGGCGTGCTGCGTTCGCCGGATATTCCATCGCTGCTGGTGGAAACAGGATTTATCAGTAATAGCACGGAGGAGCGGCTGCTGGGCAGTAGCGCGTATCAGGAGAAGATTGCCAGGGCCATTCATAACGGCCTGCGCAGCTACTTCCTGGCGCATCCGCTGCAAGCCGACCCAAAGGTGGAAAACCGACCGCTGGACGTCGCAGCGGCGGTTAACACCTCAACACCAGACGTGCGCCAGCCGGAGCCTATCGTCAGCCCGGCCGGCGCAAGCCGCAGCGTTAGCGGCAAGACCCAGATCCACGTGGTGAAGCGGGCGGAGACGCTGTCCGGCATCGCCGACAGCTACGGCACCACCATGGCGGCCCTGCGGGATCTGAACAAACTGAAGAAAGACGGCGTGTGGGTCGGGCAACGCCTGAAGGTGCCGGCGGGTAAAACCGCCGCCGTCACCGCCGTCGCCAAGGCGAAAACGCCGGCGAAGAAGCCGTCTAAACATAAAGTGGCCCGTGGGGACACGCTGTCCTCTATCGCTTCTCGTTATGGGGTCAGCGTCGGCGATCTGAAACGGGTCAATAATCTGAAGTCGGACGTCGCGCCGCTGGATCGGACGCTGACCATTCCGCAGGCCTAGCGCCACCGCTACAGGAGTCAGCATGCCTATCCAGGTGTTACCGCCACAGCTCGCCAACCAGATCGCCGCCGGAGAGGTGGTTGAACGCCCCGCGTCGGTGGTCAAAGAGCTGGTGGAAAACAGTCTGGACGCCGGTGCGACGCGCATCGATATCGATATCGAACGCGGCGGTGCCAAGCTGATCCGCATTCGCGATAACGGCTGCGGCATCGGCAAGGACGATCTGGCGCTGGCGCTGGCGCGGCACGCCACCAGTAAAATCAGCACGCTCGACGACCTGGAGGCGATCGTCAGCCTCGGCTTTCGCGGCGAAGCGCTGGCCAGTATCAGCTCGGTTTCCCGTTTGACCCTGACGTCGCGTACCGCCGAACAAAGCGAGGCGTGGCAAGCCTATGCCGAAGGGCGCGAGCAGGCGGTGACGGTCAAACCCGCCGCGCACCCGGTCGGCAGCACGCTGGAAGTGCTGGATCTGTTTTACAACACGCCGGCGCGCCGCAAGTTCATGCGCACCGAGAAAACCGAATTTGGCCATATCGATGAAGTGGTGCGGCGCATCGCGCTGGCGCGTTTCGATGTGGCGATCAACCTCAGCCACAACGGCAAACTGATCCGCCAATACCGGGCGGCGAAGGAAGAGAGCCAGCACGAACGCCGTTTGGGCAGCATCTGCGGCCCGGCGTTTTTGCAGCATGCGCTGAACATCGACTGGCAGCATGGCGATCTGAGCATCCGCGGTTGGGTGGCGGATCCGGACGGGGCGCGCCAGCTGGGTGAAATGCAGTATTGTTACGTCAACAGCCGCATGATGCGCGATCGTTTGATCAATCACGCCATTCGTCAGGCCTATCAGGATCAGTTGAAGGACGATCAGCAGCCCGCTTACGTGCTGTATCTGGAGGTCGATCCGCACCAGGTGGACGTCAATGTTCATCCCGCCAAGCACGAGGTGCGTTTCCATCAGGCGCGGCTGGTACACGATTTTATCTACCAGGCGGTGACCACGGTGCTGCAACAGGCCGGTCAGACACCGTCGCTGCCGCTGGCGGAAACGCCCGACGAAGCGCCCGCGCCGGTCTGGCAGCAGGAAAACCGCGTCGCCGCCGGCGGCAACCATTTTTCTCAGCCGGCGCCGCGCCGTGAAACGCCGCCACCGGCCGGCGCCGCCCGCGAGCGGGCGCCGCAGCCGAGCCGGCAAGCGGCGGGCGGCTATCAGAAACGCGAAGGCGAGCTGTACGGTAAACTGATGCAGCCCGTAGCCGAGCCGCCGGCCGAGGCCGCGCCGGAAACCCCGAGCAAGCCGCCGCTGTTCCCGCCGGCGAAAGCCGCAGCGGAAACGCCGTTGGCGGGCGGCCAGCACAGTTTTGGCCGGGTGTTGATGATCCATCCGCCGTGTTATGCGTTGATTGAACAGCGCCAGCAGCCGGCGTTGCTTAACCTGACGGTGGCGGAACGCTGGCTGCGCCAGGCGCAGCTCAACCCGCCGGCAGAAGGGCTGCGGCCGCAGCCGCTGCTGATCCCAGTCAAGCTGACGTTGGAGAAGAGCGAAGCGGTGGCCATCGCGCGGCATCAGGCGCTGTTGGCGGCGATGGGGCTGGATCTGCAGACGGATCATGGCCGTGTGACGTTGCGCGCAGTGCCTTTACCATTACGCCAACAAAATTTACAAAAACTGATACCCGAACTGTTAGGCTATCTGGCCGAACATCAGGAGATGTCGCCCGCGGTGCTGGCTACCTGGCTCGCTCGCCGCCTTGGCAGCGAACATGAACAGTGGAACACCTCGCAAGCGATACAATTGCTGACCGACGTTGAACGACTTTGCCCGCAGCTGGTCAAATCGCCACCGAGCGGACTTTTACAACCCGTTGATTTACAGGCCGCACTGGCGGCCCTCAAGCATGACTGACACTGAAATGACACCACGTCCCCCGGCTATTTTCATCATGGGGCCAACCGCCTCGGGCAAGACCGCGCTGGCGATCGCGCTGCGCGAACGCCTGCCGGTGGAGCTGATCAGCGTCGATTCCGCGCTGATTTATCGCGGCATGGATATCGGCACCGCCAAGCCGAGCGCCGAAGAATTGGCGCAGGCGCCGCATCGGCTGATCGATATTCGCGATCCCGCCGAAGCTTACTCGGCCGCGGAGTTCCGCGCCGATGCGCTCAAAGAGATGGCCGACATCACCGCCGCCGGCCGCATTCCGCTGTTGGTGGGCGGCACCATGTTGTATTTCAAGGCGTTGCTGGAAGGATTGTCGCCGTTGCCGTCCGCCGATCCCGCGGTGCGCGAGCGCATCGAACGGCAAGCGGCGGAGCAGGGCTGGGAGGCGTTGCACCGTCAGTTACAGGCGATCGATCCGGTCGCGGCATTGAGAATTCATCCGAATGATCCGCAGAGACTGTCCAGAGCACTGGAAGTTTTTTTTATTTCGGGTAAAACTTTAACGGAACTGACTAAAATTTCGGGTGAATCGTTGCCGTATCAAGTTCGCCAATTTGCAATAGCGCCGACCAGCCGTGAGTTGATCCATCAACGCATCGAGCTGCGGTACCATCAAATGTTGGCGGCGGGTTTTGAGACGGAAGCGCGTGCACTTTTCGCACGGGGTGATTTGCATACGGACTTGCCCTCCATTCGCTGTGTCGGTTACCGCCAGATGTGGTCATACTTGTCTGGTGAAATTAGTTACGATGAGATGGTTTATCGTGGTATTTGCGCAACACGTCAGTTGGCTAAACGCCAGATGACCTGGTTACGGGGTTGGGAGTCGGTCCATTGGTTGGACAGTGAAAAGCCGGGAGAGGCTTTGGACTCGGTGACACAGGTTGTTAGTGCATAGGTTGGGTGATTGTGTACAATTGCTGAGTATTCAGCGCGCAAATTTTTTACGTCGTTTATTTTAGAGCCGACAGGTTCTTAGTTACAAACAACAAGCAAATAAGGAAAAGATAGAATGGCTAAGGGGCAATCTTTGCAAGATCCGTTCCTGAACGCATTGCGTCGTGAACGTGTTCCGGTTTCTATTTATTTGGTGAATGGTATTAAGCTGCAAGGCCAGATTGAGTCTTTTGACCAGTTTGTCATCCTGTTGAAGAACACGGTTAGCCAGATGGTGTACAAGCACGCTATCTCTACCGTTGTCCCGTCACGCCCGGTTTCGCATCACAGCAACAACCCGAGCGGCGGTTCAAGCAACTATCACCATGGCAACAATCCGTCTGCGCAGCAACAGCCGCAGCAGGAAAGCGATGACGCTGAATAAAGCGCGTTGCAAGTCAACCATGACGGGGAGCATAAGCAGCCGCGGGCTGTTTATGTCCCCCAAACTCACGGTGAGTGTCCGTTTGAGAGGTTGCACGCTTGTTTGACCGTTATGAAGCCGGTGAGCAGGCCGTACTGGTTCATATCTATTTCTCGCAAGACAAAGATACGGAAGACCTCAACGAGTTCGAATCGCTGGTCTCCTCAGCCGGTGTCGAAGCTTTGCAAGTGGTGACTGGTAGCCGCAAAGCCCCGCATCCGAAGTACTTTGTCGGCGAAGGAAAGGCCGAAGAAATTGCAGATGCGGTGAAAGCCAGCGGCGCGTCTGTTGTCCTGTTTGATCATTCCCTTTCCCCGGCGCAGGAAAGAAACCTCGAGCGCCTGTGCGAATGCCGGGTGATCGATCGCACCGGGCTGATTTTAGACATCTTTGCCCAGCGTGCCCGCACCCATGAAGGTAAGCTGCAGGTGGAGCTGGCGCAGTTGCGTCACATTGCCACGCGTCTGGTACGCGGCTGGACGCACCTGGAGCGGCAAAAAGGGGGGATTGGCCTGCGTGGGCCGGGGGAAACCCAGCTTGAGACCGACCGTCGCCTGTTGCGCGATCGCATCAGCTTGATTCTGCGCCGCCTGGAGCGGGTAGAAAAGCAGCGTGAACAAGGCCGACGCGCGCGGACCCGCGCCGATGTGCCGACCGTATCGCTGGTGGGCTACACCAACGCCGGCAAATCCACCCTGTTTAACCGAATAACGTCTGCCGAGGTGTATGCGGCGGACCAGCTATTTGCCACCCTGGATCCTACGTTGCGGCGCATTGACGTGCCGGACGTGGGGGATACCGTGTTGGCGGATACCGTAGGCTTTATCCGGCACCTGCCGCACGATCTGGTGGCCGCCTTCAAGGCGACGCTGCAGGAAACGCGCCAGGCATCTCTGCTGCTGCACGTCATCGATGCCGCAGATCCGCGCGTCGATGAGAACATCGAAGCGGTGAACACCGTGCTGGCGGAGATAGACTCGGATGAAATTCCTACACTGTTAGTGATGAACAAAATAGATATGCTGGACGATTTTGTGCCGCGTATCGACCGCAACGACGAAAACCTGCCGATCCGGGTGTGGCTGTCCGCCGCCAGCGGAGAGGGTATTCCGTTGCTGTATCAGGCGTTGACGGAGCGCTTATCGGGGGAGATCGCGCATTACGAATTGCGCTTACCGCCACGGGCAGGCCGTCTTCGCAGCCGTTTTTACCAGCTTCAGGCGATTGAAAAAGAGTGGAACGAAGAAGACGGCAGCATTGGCGTGGTGGTGCGAATGCCGATCGTCGAATGGCGTCGTCTCTGCAAGCAAGAACAGGACCTGATTGACTTTATCGTATGATCATATCCTGTTACATTTATGCTTCGCGAAAGCCTGAAGTACCCAATCACAGAATATGGAGCTAAAACATGGCGTGGAATCAGCCCGGTAATAACGGACAGGACCGCGACCCGTGGGGGAGCAGCAATAACAATGGCGGCAACTCTGGCGGTAACAACAAAGGCGGTCGTGATCAAGGGCCACCTGATTTGGACGATATCTTCCGCAAACTGAGCAAGAAATTGAGCGGTTTCGGCGGGGGCAAAGGCTCCAACAGCAATAGCGGCGGCACCGGCACCTCTGGTCCGGGCTTCAGCGGCCGCATTATCGGTATCGCGGCGGTCGCCGTGGTGGTGATCTGGGCCGCCAGCGGCTTCTACACCATCAAGGAAGCCGAGCGCGGCGTCGTGACGCGTTTCGGTAAGTTCAGCCATCTGGTGCAGCCGGGCCTGAACTGGAAGCCGACTTTCATCGACGACGTGCGTCCGGTGAACGTGGAGTCCGTGCGCGAATTGGCAGCGTCCGGCGTGATGCTGACCTCCGATGAAAACGTGGTGCGCGTGGAAATGAACGTGCAGTACCGCGTGACCAACCCGGAAGCGTACCTGTTCAGCGTCGTCAATGCCGACGACAGCCTGAGCCAGGCGACCGACAGCGCCCTGCGCGGCGTGATCGGCAAATACTCGATGGACCGCATCCTGACCGAAGGCCGTACCGTGGTGCGTAACGATACGCAGCGCATGCTGGAAGAGACCATTCGTCCTTACAACATGGGCATCACGCTGCTGGACGTCAACTTCCAGGCGGCGCGTCCGCCGGAAGAGGTGAAGGCGTCGTTCGACGATGCGATCGCCGCGCGTGAGAACGAGCAGCAATACATCCGTGAAGCGGAAGCTTACGCCAACGAAGTTCAGCCGCGTGCGAACGGCCAGGCGCAGCGTCTGCTGGAAGACTCCAAGGCTTATAAGGATCGCACCGTCCTGGAAGCTCAGGGTGAGGTGGCGCGCTTTGCCAAGCTGTTGCCGGAATACAAGTCTGCACCGCAGATCACCCGCGAGCGTCTGTATATCGAAACCATGGAAAAAGTGCTGGGCCATACCCGTAAGGTGTTGGTGAGCGACAAAGGCAACAACCTGATGGTGCTGCCGCTGGATCAGATGCTGCGCGGCCAAGGCGCGGCGACGGAGAGCGGCAACAAGGATACCAGCCTGATTCGCCTCAATCCGAATCCTGCGCCGGCTGCCAACAGCAGCACTCCGCGCACCAGCGGCGGATCGGTTATGGATCAGCGCCGGGCGAATGCGCAGCGTGACGACACCACTCGCGTAGGGAGAGAGTAATCAATGCGTAAGTCTTTTGTAGTTATTGTCCTCGCGGTGCTGGTGGTGCTGTACGCTTCGCTGTTTGTGGTGCAGGAAGGCCAGCGCGGCATCGTGCTGCGCTTCGGCAAGGTGCTGCGCGATGGCGAAAACAAGCCGCTGGTGTATGCGCCGGGTCTGCACCTCAAGATCCCGTTCATTGAGACCGTGAAGAACCTGGATGCGCGCATCCAGACCATGGACAACCAGGCCGATCGCTTCGTGACCAGCGAGAAGAAAGACCTGATCGTCGACTCCTATCTGAAATGGCGCATCAGCGATTTCAGCCGTTACTATCTGGCGACCGGCGGCGGCGACGTCTCCCAGGCCGAAGTGCTGCTGAAACGCAAGTTCAGCGACCGTCTGCGTTCCGAAATCGGCCGCCTGGACGTGAAAGACATCGTGACCGACTCGCGCGGCAAGCTGATGTCTGACGTGCGTGACGCGCTGAACACCGGCACAGTGGGCGACGGCGAAGAAGTGGCGACCACCGAAGCCGATGACGCTATCGCCTCTGCGGCGGCGCGCGTTGAGCGGGAAACCACCGGCAAACAGCCGCAGGTGAACCCGAACAGCATGGCGGCGCTGGGCATCGAAGTGATCGACGTGCGTATCAAGCAGATCAACCTGCCGGCCGAAGTCTCCGACGCCATCTACCAGCGTATGCGCGCCGAGCGTGAAGCGGTAGCCCGTCGTCTGCGCTCGCAGGGCCAGGAAGAAGCCGAGAAGCTGCGCGCCAGCGCGGATTACGAAGTGACCCGTACCCTGGCGGAAGCAGAGCGTCAGGCGCGTATCACCCGCGGTGAAGGCGATGCCGAAGCAGCCAAGCTGTTCGCCAATGCGTTCAGCCAGGATCCGGACTTCTATGCCTTTATCCGCAGCCTGCGCGCCTATGAAGCCAGCTTCAAGGACAATCAGGACGTGCTGGTACTGAGCCCGGACAGCGATTTCTTCCGCTACATGAAGTCGCCTGATACCCTGCGCAAATAAGCGCGGGAGGCAATCTGAACGAGGGCCCGTTTACGCGGGCCCTTTCTCGTTTTTGGGGGATGCATGAACTCAACGATTTGGCTGGCGCTCGGGCTGGTTCTGGTGCTGGAAGGATTGGGGCCGATGCTGTTTCCGCAGGCCTGGCGCAAAATGATTGTGGCGATGTCGCAGTTGCCGGACGCAACGCTGCGGCGATTTGGCGGTGGAATAGTGGTTGCGGGCTGCGTGATCTACTATATGTTGAGCGGCCGCACGGGTCTTTAAAGTCTAGCCCAAAATTTATGCAATCGTATGCTAAAAGTGCTGAAAATCGAAAATTACGGTGGTAGAATCCATTTTTAAGCAATCGGTGATTTTGAAAAATGGGTAAGAACGTCGTCGTACTGGGCACCCAATGGGGTGACGAAGGTAAAGGCAAGGTTGTAGACCTGCTGACTGAACGGGCTCAATATGTTGTGCGCTACCAAGGTGGCCATAACGCTGGCCACACTCTGGTAATCAACGGTGAAAAAACCGTTCTTCATTTAATTCCTTCAGGTATTCTGCGTGAAAACGTCACCAGCATCATCGGCAACGGTGTTGTTCTGGCGCCGGACGCGTTGATGAAAGAAATGGGTGAACTCGAAGCGCGTGGCATCCCGGTACGCGAACGTCTGTTACTCTCCGAAGCTTGCCCGTTGATCCTGCCTTATCACGTTGCGTTGGATAACGCGCGTGAGAAAGCGCGCGGCGCGAAAGCGATCGGCACCACCGGTCGCGGCATCGGCCCGGCTTACGAAGATAAAGTGGCTCGTCGCGGCCTGCGCGTCGGCGATCTGTTCAACAAAGAAACCTTCGCCGTTAAGCTGAAAGAGATCGTCGATTACCACAACTTCCAGCTGGTCAACTACTACAAAGTTGACGCCGTCGATTATCAGGCGACGCTGGACTACGTGCTGTCTATCGCCGACATCCTGACCGCCATGGTGGTTGACGTTTCCGAACTGCTGGACGGCGCGCGCAAGCGTGGCGACCTGATCATGTTCGAAGGCGCTCAGGGCACCCTGCTGGATATCGACCACGGTACTTACCCGTACGTCACCTCTTCCAACACCACCGCCGGCGGCGTGGCTACCGGTTCCGGCATCGGCCCGCGTTATGTGGACTACGTGCTGGGCATCGTGAAAGCCTACTCCACTCGCGTGGGTGCAGGTCCGTTCCCAACTGAATTGTTCGATGAAACCGGCGAGTACCTGTGCAAGCAGGGTAACGAGTTCGGCGCCACCACCGGCCGTCGTCGTCGTACCGGCTGGCTGGACGCGGTAGCGGTGCGCCGCGCCGTGCAGATCAACTCCCTGTCCGGCTTCTGCCTGACCAAACTGGACGTCCTGGACGGCCTGAAAGAAGTGAAGATCTGCGTGGGCTACCGCATGCCGGACGGCCGCGAAGTGGACACCACTCCGCTGGCGGCTGAAGGCTGGGAAGGCATCGAGCCTATCTACGAAACCATGCCGGGCTGGAGCGAAACCACCTTTGGCGTGAAAGAGCACAGCAAGCTGCCTCAGGCTGCGCTGAACTACATCAAGCGCATCGAAGAAGTGACCGGCGTACCGGTAGACATCATCTCTACCGGCCCGGATCGCAGCGAAACCATGATCCTGCGCGACCCGTTCGACGCATAATCAGGCTTTGCGGCATTAAACAAACCGGGCGCGTCCCGGTTTGTTTTTATCCTGACTCCCTCCGATTGCGGTTTCACGTCAAAAAATCCTTTCATAAACCCGCCTTAGGGCGCGGGATTCGCTAAATAATTAGCGACGAACTCTCCGGCTGGTTTATTATCCAATGAGTAATCTTTTGAATAGCGCCGAAAAGCGGCGTATCAGACGGGTAAAGTGATACCCAGAGGTAAGATGTGCAGTTAACAAGTTTTACTGATTATGGCCTGCGGGCGTTGATCTACATGGCCTCGTTGCCGCAGGACAAGATGACCAGCATCTCGGAAGTGACCGAGGTTTATGGCGTGTCTCGCAACCATATGGTGAAGATCATCAATCAGTTGAGCCGGGTAGGTTTTGTCACGGCGGTGCGCGGTAAGCATGGCGGCATCCGTTTGGGCAAACCGGCCGAGAGCATTCGCCTCGGCGACGTGGTGCGGGCGCTGGAGCCGCTCGCGCTGGTTAACTGCAGCAGCGAGTTTTGCCACATCACCCCTGCCTGCCGATTGAAGCAGGTGCTCCACCAGGGCGTACAGAATTTCCTTGAAGAGCTGGATAAGCATACGTTGGCCGACATGGTCGAAGACAATCCGCCGCTCTACAAGCTATTGCTTGTCGAATAAAACGACGTTGAGAAGACAAGGCTCAACGTCATCCTGCTGATGACAACGGAGGAACCGCAATGTCACAAGATCCATTCCTGGAACGAGAAGCAGAAAAATACGAATCCCCTATCCCCAGCCGTGAATATATCCTGGCCCATTTGGCGAAAAGAGAAACGCCGGCCAGCCGCGAAGAACTGGGCAACGAATTGGGTCTCAGCGGTGAAGAACAGCTGGAAGCGCTGCGCCGCCGCCTGCGCGCCATGGAGCGCGATGGTCAGTTAGTGTTTACCCGCCGCCAGTGCTACGCGCTGCCGGAACGTTTGGATCTGCTGCGCGGCACGGTGATCGGCCACCGCGACGGCTACGGCTTCCTGCGCGTCGAAGGCAGCAAAGACGATCTGTACCTGTCCGCCGAACAGATGAAAATGGCGATCCACGGTGACGTGGTGCTGGCGCAGGCCTTGGGCGCGGACCGCAAAGGGCGCCGCGAAGCGCGCATCGTGCGCGTGCTGGTGCCGAAAACCAGCCAGATTGTCGGCCGCTTCTTCATGGACGCCGGTACCGGCTTCGTGGTGCCGGACGATAGCCGTCTGAGCTTCGATATTCTGATCCCGGCGGACAGCGTCAGCGGCGCGCGCATGGGCTTTATGGTGGTGGTGGAGCTGACTCAGCGTCCGACTCGCCGCACCAAGGCGGTTGGCAAGATCGTTGAGATCCTCGGCGACAAGATGGGCACCAGCATGGCGGTGGATATCGCGCTGCGCACCCATGAGATCCCGCATACCTGGCCGCCGCAGGTGGAAAAACAGGTGGCCGATCTCAGCGAACAGGTGCCGGAAGCGGCCAAGAAGGGCCGCGTCGATCTGCGCAAGCTGCCGTTGGTCACCATCGACGGTGAAGACGCGCGCGACTTCGATGATGCCGTGTACTGCGAGAAAAAACGCGGCGGCGGCTGGCGCCTGTGGGTAGCGATCGCCGACGTCAGCTACTATGTGCGTCCACGCACCGCGCTGGACGACGAAGCGCGCAGCCGCGGCAACTCGGTGTATTTCCCGTCGCAGGTGATCCCGATGCTGCCGGAAGTGCTGTCCAACGGGCTGTGCTCCCTGAACCCGCAGGTCGATCGCCTGTGCATGGTGTGCGAGATGACCATCTCCGCCCAGGGGCGCCTGTCCACGGCCAAGTTCTACGAGGCGGTGATGAGCTCCCACGCCCGCCTGACCTACAACAAGGTGTGGCACATTCTGCAGGGCGATCAGGAGCTGCGCGAGCATTATCACCCGCTGGTCAAGCACCTGGAAGAGCTGCACGCCATGTACAAGGTGCTGGATAAGGCGCGCGCCGAGCGCGGCGGCATCGCGTTCGAAACCGAAGAAGCCAAATTCATCTTCAACGCCGAGCGTCGCATCGAGCGCGTAGAGCCGACGGTGCGCAACGACGCCCACAAGCTGATCGAAGAGTGCATGATCATGGCCAACGTGGCGGCCGCGCGCTTCGTCGAGAAACGCAACGAGCCGGCGCTGTACCGCGTGCACGATCGTCCAAGCGACGATCACATCTCCGCGTTGCGCAGCGTGCTGAGCGAACTGGGGCTGACGCTGGGCGGCGGCAATAAGCCGCAGCCGAAGGACTATGCGGTGCTGATGGATGAAGTGTCTGAGCGCCCTGACCACGAAATGCTGCAAACCATGTTGCTGCGCTCGATGAAACAGGCGATTTACGATCCGGAAAACCGCGGCCACTTCGGCCTGGCGCTGGCGTCTTACGGCCACTTCACCTCGCCGATCCGCCGTTATCCGGATCTGGCGCTGCACCGCGCGATCAAATATCAGCTGGCCAAAGAACACGGCGAGCCGAAAGAGCGCTGGACGCCGACCGGCGGCTGGCACAGCGAATTCGAAGAGATGCTGCAGCTGGGCGAACATTGCTCGATGACCGAGCGCCGCGCGGACGAAGCGACGCGCAACGTCGCCGACTGGCTGAAGTGCGACTTCATGCAGGATCACGTCGGTGAAGTGTTCAGCGGCATCATCTCCAGCGTGACCGGCTTCGGCTTCTTCGTGCGCCTGAACGATCTGTTTATCGACGGGCTGGTGCACGTATCAACGCTGGATAATGATTACTATCGCTACGATAATATCGGCCAGCGCCTGATCGGCGAGTCTTCCGGGACGGTCTATCGCCTGGGGGATACGGTGGAGATCCGCGTGGACGCGGTGCATATGGACGAGCGCAAGATCGACTTCGCGCTGGTGTCCAGCACCCGCAAAGCGCGCGGTGAAGGGAAAACCGAGCGCGATCGCGCCAAGAAGGGCGGCCAGCGCACGCTGCGCGACAGCGGCAATGCGGGGCGCGGCAAGCGCCGCGGCGGCAAACCGCCGGCCAACTTCGAACCGGACAGCGCCTTCCGCAAGCAGGATGACGCCAAGCCCGCCGACAAGGTGAAGAAGGCGAAGAAGAAGGCCAAGAAAGCGTCTGACAAAACGCGGAAAATCGCGGCGGCGACCAAAGCCAAACGCGCAGCCAAGAAGAAAGGTGCCGAGCAGGCCTAACCTGCCGCACATCGTTACCATCGGCCGGTTATCGCCGGCCGCACGAATTTAAAAGAGCATCATGAGCGAAATTATTTACGGCATCCACGCCGTCAAAGCCCTGTTAGAGCGCGATCCGCAACGCTTCCTGGAAGTGTTTATCCTGAAAGGCCGCGAAGATCGCCGCCTGCAACCGCTGATCGCCGAGCTGGAAGCGACCGGCATCGTGATCCAGGTAGCGAACCGCCAATGGCTGGATGACAAGGTTGAAGGCGCGGTGCACCAGGGGATCATCGCCCGGGTGCGCGAAGGGCGCCAGTATCAGGAGAACGATCTGCCGGGCCTGCTGGAAAGCGTGGAGACGCCGTTCCTGCTGGTGCTGGACGGCGTGACCGACCCGCATAACCTCGGTGCCTGCCTGCGCAGCGCCGACGCGGCCGGCGTGCACGCGGTGATCGTGCCGCGTGACCGTTCCGCCCAGTTGAACGCCACCGCCAAGAAAGTGGCCTGCGGCGCCGCCGAAAACGTGCCGTTGATCCGCGTGACCAACCTGGCGCGCACGCTGCGTCTGCTGCAAGAGATGAATGTCTGGGTGGTGGGCACCGCCGGCGAAGCCGACCATACGCTGTATCAAAGCAAAATGACCGGCCCGATGGCGCTGGTGATGGGCGCGGAAGGCGAAGGCATGCGCCGCCTGACCCGCGAACACTGCGACGAGCTGATCAGCATCCCGATGGCCGGTACCGTCTCTTCGCTGAACGTGTCGGTCGCCACCGGCATCTGCCTGTTCGAAGCGGTGCGTCAGCGCGGCTGATTCTCCTGACGGGGGCGCTGTGTCCCCGTTAATTCCCCCTCTTGTGATCCCGCCTGCGGCAGAAATCTCTGCGCCGACCATACTTACTCCTGACGCTTTTTTCAGGGAGCACTCTCATGGTCTGGACTACGCACACCGTTTTTAATCAACCCAAGCCGCTGGGCAACAGCAACCTGTTTCTCTCCGATACGCCGCTGCGCGAAGCGTTGCAGCGCGAGCAAGGCGGTTGGGACGCCGAGGTATTGGCTTCGCTGGGCCAGCAGCTCGGCACGCAGGAGTCGCTGGAGCTGGGGCGGCTGGCCAACGCCAACCCGCCGGAGCTGCTGCGCTACGACGCCACCGGCCAGCGACTGGACGACGTCCGCTTTCACCCGGCCTGGCATATCCTGATGCAGGGGCTGATCGCCAACCGGGTGCACAACCTGCCCTGGCAGGAGGATGCACGTATCGGTTCCTTCGTGGCGCGCGCCGCGCGCTTTATGCTGCATGCGCAGGTCGAGGCCGGCACGCTGTGCCCGGTGACCATGACCTTCGGCGCCACACCGCTGCTGCAGCAGGCGTTACCGGCCGAGTTTCGCTCCTGGCTGACGCCGCTGCTGTCGGATCGTTATGACGCCCACCTGCTGCCGGGCGGGCAAAAGCGCGGCCTGCTGATCGGCATGGGCATGACGGAGAAGCAGGGCGGCTCCGATGTCTTGAGCAATACCACCACCGCCACGTCGCTCGGCGCGCGCGGGCCGGGCGAAGCCTACCGGCTGGTGGGGCACAAGTGGTTCTTCTCGGTGCCGCAGAGCGATGCGCACCTGGTGCTGGCGCAGGCCGAAGGCGGGCTGTCCTGCTTCTTCCTGCCGCGCATTTTGCCGGACGGCAGCCGCAACGCCATTCGCCTGGAGCGGCTGAAAGACAAGCTGGGCAACCGCTCCAACGCCAGCAGCGAGGTGGAGTTTCAGGACGCCACCGCCTGGCTGCTGGGCGATGAGGGCGACGGGGTGCGGCATATCCTGAAAATGGGCGGCCTGACCCGTTTCGACTGCTCGCTGGGCAGCCACGGCCTGATGCGCCGCGGGCTGTCGGTGGCGCTGTATCATGCGCTGCAGCGGCAGGCATTTGGTAAGCTGTTGATCGAACAACCGCTGATGCGCCAGGTTCTGGCGCGCATGGCGCTGCGGCTGGAAGGGCATACCGCGTTGCTGTTCCGGCTAGCTCGCGCCTGGGAAAGCCGCAGCAATGAGGGCGAGCTGATCTACAGCCGCCTGCTGACGCCGGCGGCCAAATACAGCATCTGCCGTCAGGGCATGCCGTTCATCGCCGAGGCGATGGAGGTGCTGGGCGGCATCGGCTACTGCGAAGAGAGCGAGCTGCCGCGCCTGTACCGTGAAATGCCGGTGAACAGCATCTGGGAGGGCTCCGGCAACATCATGTGTCTGGACGTTTTGCGCAGTCTGCATAAACTGCCGGGCGCGCTCGAGATGTTGCAGTTCGAGCTGCAGCCGGTGCGCGGCCAGAATCGGTTGTTCGATCATGCCTGGCGGCAGTGGCAGCAGCGCGCCCGGCAACCGCGTGAAGAGATGGGGCGGCTGCTGACCCAGCAGCTGTTCGACCTGTGCTGCGCCGCGCAACTGCTGCAGCATGCCAGCCCGCAGATCGCCGACGCCTGGTGCCACCTGACGCTGGATCACCGCGGCGAGAGCCTGCTGTCGGCCGAGGTGTGCGAACTGCTGCTGAACCGCGCCATCGGCGGTTAGGGAAAAGGGTGGCGCGCGGCGGCGAAAACCTTTTTAATTCAGCCTCACTCTGACAGGAAAATGCACATGGATATTCTCAGCGCGTTGGCGGCGTTCGCCTCTTACTTCTTCAGCGGTTTCGCCATGATTTTGGTGTTTCTGTTCGTCTATACCCGCATCACCCCGCATGACGAATGGGCGTTGATCAAGGCCGATAATCAATCCGCCGCCTTTGCCTTTATCGGCGCTTGCCTGGGGTATGTGATCCCGCTGGCCAGCGCGGCGGTCAACTCGATCAGCCTGCTGGATTACCTGCTGTGGGGCGTGGTGGCGCTGGTGGTGCAACTGCTGCTGTTCGCGGCCGTGAAGATCTACATGCCGCGCATCAGCGACAAGATCGAAGCCAACCATCTGGCCGCCGGGATTTTCCTGGGGGGCGTCTCCATTAGCGGCGGCGTGTTGAATGCGGCGTGCATGAGCTACTAAAGGTATAAGATGGCCGAGGCGCGCCAGCCAAGCGGGTGCGCCTGTTCTTCCATCCGCAGGATGCGGTAATAGCTGGCGCCGTGTTGACCGGCGGTGCGGGCGATGGCCAGTTCCGCTTCCTGCGGCGAGCCGGGCAGATCGCTGAAGGTGATCTCGGCGATTTCACTGAGCGGCGTCACGCGATCGGCGGGCGCCAGCTCGGCGGACTGTGCGCCGGTGCTGAGCAACCCCATGGAAAGCAAGAGGGAGGTGAGTGCGGTGGAGCGTTTCATGGCGTTCCCCTTCGTCAGATCCTGAATCGCACCCGCAACATGCGGCATGCTGTCCCTCAGTGTGCAACACCCTGCTTCAGCCAGTGCAAAGCCAGTGTAAATCTGCTTAAACAATCCCCGCCTTAGCGATACAGGATCGCCTGGGAATACCATTGGCCCGGCACGACGGTTTCGCTGTTCATGATGATCACATAATAACGGGCGCCGGCGGCGGTGGCCTTGCGCTGGATCTCCGCTTCCACGTCCATCGGGCTGCCGCGCACCACGGCGGTGACGGTGCCGATTTTCACCAGCTCGGCGGTCTGCGCGCGGACGATCTCCTGCGCCTGTGCGGTGGGCGGCGGCGGCGGTTTCGGCGTGGTGGTCATGATGCCGCAGGCGGAAAGCTGTGCGGCCAGCGTCAGGGCGATGAGTGTGCGGACGAACGTCATGGGAACCTCGAAAGAACCGGTGCGATGGCTTCAGTGTAACGCAATATAAGCTGGAACAGATTGAGCTAACGCTGGCTGGCGCAAGTTTGTCATGATGAATGCCAACAGGTGAGTTGAGGATGAACGGATGATCGAAATTCATGACGAGCGGGCGGGCGATATTGCGGTGATCCATGCGGTGCCGGCGGGGCAGTATCATCGGCCGCTGCCGACGGTGTTCTTCTGCCATGGTTATACCTCGTCGAAAGAGGTGTACGCCTACTTCGCCTATGCGCTGGCGCGCGCCGGTTTTCGGGCGGTGCTGCCGGATGCCGATCGGCACGGCGAGCGGTTCGACGGCGATGAGACGCGGCGCCTGGCGGCGTTCTGGGAGATCCTGCGCAGCAATATCGACGAGCTGCCACAGATCAAGGCACATTTTGAGCGGCTTGGCCTGATTGCCGACGGCCGCATCGGCGTTGCCGGCGCCTCAATGGGCGGCATGACCGCGCTTGGCGCCTTCGCGCGCTTTCCGTGGATCCGGGCTGCCGCCAGCCTGATGGGCTCCGGCTATTACCGTTCACTGGCGCAAACGCTGTATCCGCCGTTGGGCGAAGAGGGTGAGGCGCTCTCGCCGGCGGCGTTTGCCGCGCGCACCGCCGTGCTGGCGGAATATGAGCTGGAAGGGCGTTTGGAGACGATAGCCGGGCGGCCGTTGTTGCTGTGGCACGGCGAGACGGACGACGTGGTGCCGGCGGCGGACAGCCTGCGTTTGGCGGCCGAACTGCGGCGGCAAGGCGCGGATGGCCGTTTGACGTCGCTCGTCGAGCCGGGGGTGAAGCACCGCATCACGCCGTTGGCGCTGTCCGCCACGGTCGACTTTTTCCGCCGCGAGCTGTGATGCGCCGCCGGGCACGATGCATGGAATTGCAGCGCTCTGTGCCTGCTGTTTCGGGCATTGTTTCATGCATGTCGGAGGAGAATGTCAGCGTGAATTCTTTCAGGGCAGCAAGGAGCAGAGGGCATGATAAAAAGCATCGGCAGTGCGGCCGGCTTAATGGGAACGATAAAAGCGCGCGCCGATCTTAACTCAATGGCCTTCAGTGAGATGCTGGGGGCAGCCGACGGCAAGGCGCGGCAAAACAAGGCGAATCCGCTGTCGCGCATTACCGCGCATACGGTGCAAAACATGACGGCACTGTTCTCTTTCGCGCCGAAAGCGGCGGCCACTCACACTGCGGCGCCGGGAGCACTCTCGTTCGAACAGCGGGCGACCCTGGCGGAAAGTGCCGATCTGCTGCAAATGCGCACCCACTATCTGCGGATGGCGTTGCAGTTGCACAATCCGGGCAAGGCGCTCAACGCGCCGGCGTTGCTCAAGCTCTGATTGGCGGGGGAAGCGGAGCGCCCAACGGGCGACGCTCCGGTGCGGACTGAACGGGCTTTCTGATGAAGCCCTGGGATTTCCCTGGCGTGGCGCGTCTCTTTAGCGGTACAGCTCGGCGCTGACGTGCATCGTGCTGTTGTCGCCCGGTTCGTGCAGGGCGATGATGCGATAAGAGCTTGCGCCGCGTTGGTCGGCGATTTTACTGACCTGGCTGCTGGCGTCGTCCGGCGAAACCACATTCTGGTTCAGGGTGACGAAGCCGACGCTTTGGCGTTGATCGGCCTGGTGCGAGGTGATCTCCGTCGCGGCCATCACATTGGCGGAGAACAGGGCGGCCAGCGCCGTCGCGAGAATAATGCGTTTCATAGTGCCTCTCTTACTTTTTGCCGTTACGGCCTGACAGCGAGTGTCGCTGCGGCAAAAAGTCATTTATCTGCATTGAATAACCTGGGATCTTTTTCGTCGCGCTGTCTGCGGCGGATATGGTTAATTTTAGTCCGTTGCCGGCGATTAAAAAGCGGGGTGTTTTGAAGACGTCTTTCAAAAAAAGTGAAATAGATTTGTGACTCAACGCTGATTTCATTGAAAGATTTTTGAAACTGATGGATCGGCGTACATAGGTTCACTCACGAGCAAATCGTGCTATTTCCCATAGCGCCTCGCATTAACGCGAATAAAACCCACGCAGTCCTTGAGTTTCCCGCCCTGCGTCAGTATGATTACGCGTCATTTTTCAGCCGCACACTAAACACGTTCCTTGCTTCCATGGGCCGCGGTTGACCCTGACAGGAGGCTGAATAATCCGTAAGGAGCAATTCGATGCGTCATTACGAAATCGTTTTTATGGTCCATCCTGACCAAAGCGAACAGGTTCCGGGCATGATCGAGCGTTACAGTGCTACCATCACTAACGCGCAAGGTCAGATTCACCGTCTGGAAGACTGGGGCCGCCGTCAGCTGGCTTATCCGATCAACAAACTGCACAAAGCTCACTACGTTCTGCTGAACGTTGAAGCGCCGCAGGAAGCGATCGATGAGCTGGAAACTAACTTCCGCTTCAACGACGCCGTTATCCGCAGCATGGTTATGCGCGTTAAGCACGCGGTAACCGAAGCATCTCCGATGGTTAAAGCGAAAGACGAACGTCGTGGCGATCGCCGCGAAGACTTCGCTAACGAAACCGCAGATGATGCAGATGCTGGGGATTCTGAAGAGTAATTGCCGCCGTGACGGCTAATCGTCTGGTTTTGTCGGGCACTGTGTGCAAGGCGCCGGTTCGAAAAGTGAGTCCTTCCGGGATACCGCACTGCCAATTTGTGCTAGAGCACCGTTCGCAGCAGACGGAAGCCGGATTCAGCAGACAAGCATGGTGCCGAATGCCCGTGGTTGTCAGCGGACAACAGTCACAAGCACTAACTCAAAGATTAACGGTCGGCAGTCAGATTACCGTGCAAGGCTTTGTAAGCTGCCATCAAGGGCGCAACGGGCTGAGCAAATTGGTTCTGCATGCCGAGCAGATTGAATTGATAGATTCTGGAGACTAGCCAAATGGCACGTTATTTCCGTCGTCGCAAGTTCTGCCGTTTCACCGCGGAAGGCGTTCAAGAGATTGACTATAAAGACATCGCTACGCTGAAAAACTACATCACCGAAAGTGGTAAAATTGTACCGAGCCGTATCACCGGTACTCGTGCAAAATATCAGCGCCAGCTGGCCCGTGCTATCAAGCGCGCGCGCTACCTGTCTTTGTTGCCGTACACTGATCGTCATCAGTAATCGGCCACTGTCCATTAACGACTTTGAGAGGATAAGGTAATGCAAGTTATTCTGCTTGATAAAGTAGCAAACCTGGGCAGCCTGGGTGATCAAGTTAACGTTAAAGCGGGCTACGCTCGTAACTTCCTGGTACCACAGGGCAAAGCTGTTCCTGCTACCAAGAAAAACGTTGAGTTCTTCGAAGCACGCCGTGCTGAACTGGAAGCCAAACTGGCTGACGTTCTGGCTGCTGCTGAAGCTCGCGCAACCAAGATCAACGAACTGGGTTCAGTCACCATCGCTTCCAAATCTGGCGACGAAGGTAAACTGTTCGGCTCTATCGGCACCCGCGACATCGCTGACGCAGTGACTGCGGCAGGCGTTGAAGTTGCCAAGAGCGAAGTTCGTCTGCCGAACGGCGTTCTGCGTACCACTGGCGAGCACGAAGTGCACTTCCAGGTACACAGCGACGTGTTCGCACAGCTGAATGTAGTTGTGGTTGCAGAAGCGTAATTTACGCTGCTGTTAACCGGTTAAAACGCCAGCCTCGCGCTGGCGTTTTGCTTTTCTGCGTCCGGCAAAACGCGCTACGCTTGAAGACGGGATGAAAAGGAGAGCGTGCGATGGCAACGATTACGCTACAGCGGGTTTACGATTTCAGCGCGCCGGCGCCGGAACACTGTTATCTGATAGACCGGCTATGGCCGCGCGGCATCAGCAAAGAGCGGTTGACTGGCGTGCAGTGGTTGAAACAGGTGGCGCCGGATGACGAGCTGCGCAAGTGGTTCCATCAGCATACCGACCAGTGGGAAGCCTTTGAGACGCGCTATCGCCAACAGCTGGCGGCCAACGACGCCTGGCAGCCGCTGGTGGCGCTGTTACGGCAGGGGAAAACGCTGACGCTGCTGTATGGCAGCAAAGATACCGAGCACAATCAGGGCGTGGTGCTGCGCGAGTTTCTGCTGGCGCAGCTGTAGAGATTAGCGTTCCCGGCGGTAGCTGCCGTCGGCCTGGCGGCGGAACAGCGCCTGGCTGTTGTCTGCCGTGGTGACCGACAGCGCGCTAATCACACCGTTGGCGTCGCGTTCGATGCGCACTTCCTGGCCGGCTTTCATGTTGCTCAGCGGCTTGTCGCCGCCTTCCACCTGTGCCATGGCGAACACTTCATTCACCGGCAGATTGTTGTCGCGAAACAGTTGGGCCAGGGTCTGGCCGGGCTGGATCTGATAACGCTGCCAGTTGCCTGCCGGCGTCGGTTCGTTGGCAGGCGTGGCGGCGCTACCGCCGTTTTGCAGCTCGGCCTGCAGCGGCACGCTGGTTTCCTGCTGAGAGACCGGGAACGGCTGTCTTTCGGGCGAGTAGGGCCATAGCAACGCCAGCAGCAGAATGATGCCGAAGATCAGCACCCAGCGGCGATGAAAGTAGGGTAGCGGTTCCATCCAATGGAAACCGTCCGGCAGATGCCAGACTTTAATCAGCAGCGCTTTGACCCGCTGCATTTTGTCGTTGGCCGACGGCGGCTCCGATGGCGGTTCTGCGCCTTCAGCCGTGGGTGCGGCGCCTGGTTTCAGGCGCTGGCTGATGTTCAGCCAGGTGCGCAGCAGCGGCTGGTAGATGCGGGTGGTTTTCCTTCTCCTGGGCGCGATTCTGCCCATGGTGACCTCTCTTCGACGGCGTAATAATCAGTGCGGCGCGGCAAACGCGTCGCCTGCCCGATATCCTGCTTTCAGTATAGTCCGCTAACTGATTGAAGTGAAAGGCGGCTGAGCGGCAGAGCCGGGGTTTGCGGCTGCGGGCGTTAACAGAAGGTTATTGTTTCTTTTTCTACGACAAAAGTCATCATTCTCCACACAAGATTTTACCCGGCATTGACGCGCTGTTATGCTGCGCTTTCGACTTTTTACAGACTTAAGGAAAACCCCATGACAACCCCTTCTTTTGACAGCGTTGAAGCGCAAGCAAGTTACGGGATTGGTTTACAGGTCGGCCAGCAGCTGCAAGAGTCCGGGCTGGAAGGTTTGCAACCGGAAGCTTTGCTGGCGGGTTTGCGTGACGCGCTGGAAGGGAATGCCCCGGCGGTTCCGGTAGACGTGGTGCACCGTGCGCTGCGTGAAATCCACGAGCGTGCGGACGCGGTGCGCCGCGAGCGCCAGCAGGCGATGGCGGTTGAAGGCCAGAAATTCCTGGACGACAACGCCAAGCGCGATGACGTGACGCTGACCGAGTCTGGCCTGCAGTTCTCCGTACTGGAGCAGGGCAACGGCCCAATTCCGTCCCGTCAGGATCGCGTGCGTGTGCACTACACCGGCCGTCTGATCAACGGTGACGTGTTCGACAGCTCGGTTGAGCGCGGCCAGCCGGCGGAATTCCCGGTCAGCGGCGTGATCCCAGGCTGGATCGAAGCGCTGACCCTGATGCCGGTCGGTTCCAAATGGCAGCTGTATATCCCGCACAACCTGGCCTACGGCGAGCGTGGCGCAGGCGCGTCCATCCCGCCGTTCAGCGCGCTGGTGTTCGACGTCGAGCTGCTGGAAATCCTGTAATCCCACCGAGGATTGTTCTGGGCGCCTTCGTGGCGCCCTTATTTTATGCGCCGCGCAGACGGGCGATGAATGGCCGGGCGCGCCGGCCATAAACCGTGTTACTTACCGCTTAAATCGATGCGATAAACCGCGAAGCCGATGCTGTCGCTGCCTGCGGCGCTCATCGGATATTGGGTGTGCTCTTTGATAAACCTTGTCGCTTTGTCCGAAGGCGAGGTCTCGAAGCGGATATCCAGCGGCTGCTGGCTGCTGAAGTTCGCCAAACGCCAGTTGTTGTCCGCCTGCGGGCGCACCGCGCCATGCCGCTGGGTTTCGGCGCTGATGTAGGCCGCCAGCACCGAGCGGTTTTCATCCGGCGAAGCGAAGGCGATATGTTTGTCGCCGGTGCCGGCAAATTTGCCGCCGTAGGCGCGGTAGTTGTTGGTGGCGACCAGGAAGGTGGCGTTCGGATCGATCGGCTTGCCGTTGAAGGTCAGCTGCTTGATACGCTCCGCCTTGTCGTTGATCAGTTGGCATTCGCCATCGTAGCGCGCCGGCTGGCTGACGTCGATCTGGTAGTTGACGCCGTCGATCACGTCGAAGTTATAGGTGCGGAAGCCGTCCCAGTTGATCAAGCCCTGCGGCTTGGCGCTATTGACGTCGATCTGGTTGAACTGGCCGGCGGAGCACTCCAGCCACTCTTTCACCTCTTTGCCGCTCGCCTTCACCACCACCAACGTATTGGGGTAGAGATAGAGATCGGCGGCGTTGCGGAAGGTGAGCTGGCCTTTTTCCACTTCGACGAAGCTGGCGGGATCGTTCTTGCGGCCGCCGACCTTGAACGGCGCCGCCGCCGACAGCACCGGCAGATCGGCCAGATCCGGGTCGCCCTGGATGTAATGTTCGACGTAGGCCTTCTGCGCATTGTTGACGATCTGCACCGTCGGATCGTCCTGCACCAGCGCCAGATAGCTGTACATGTTGCCGTCGGATTTACCGATCGGCTGGCTGACGAACTCGCGCGTGCCCTTGTGATCGTCCGCCAACACCTTCACCAGCGCTGCGTCTTCCGCCGCCAGCGATTTCTTGTTCTCTTTGTCGTAGATCGGCCGCGCTTCCGCGTTGGCGGCGGTCACTTTCCAGCTGCCGCCATCGTTGTTGAGCTGCAGATCGACCACGCCGAGATGGTCGCCCCATTGGCCCGGCATCACCGCCGGCACGCCGTTCAGCAGGCCTTTGTCGATATCCGCGCCTTTGATGTTGGCAAAGTCCTTGCTCGGGAACACCGCATGGGCGTGGCCGAACATGATGGCGTCGATGCCCGGCACCTGGCTGAGGTAATAGACCGAGTTTTCCGCCATCGCCTTGTAAGGCTCGCTGGACAGCCCGGAATGCGGGATCGCCACCACCAGATCGGCGCCCTCTTTACGCATCTGCGGCACGTAGCGCTTGGCGGTAGCGGTGATGTCGTCCACCGTCACTTTGCCCTGCAGGTTGGCCTTGTCCCACACCAGGATCTGCGGCGGCACGAAGCCGATGTAGCCGATGCGCAGCGTATGCGCCTTGCCGTCGCGATCTTTCACCGGCGTATCGACGATGATGTACGGCGTGAACAGCGGTTTTTGCGTTTTGGCGTCGATGACGTTGGCGTTGATATACGGGAATTTGGCGCCCGCGATAGCGTTCTTCAGGTAGTCCAGCCCATAGTTGAACTCATGGTTGCCGATGTTGCCGACGACGTAGTCCAGCGTGTTCATCGCCTTATAGACCGGGTGCACGTCGCCCGGTTTCAGCCCCTTGGCCGCCATGTAGTCGCCGAGCGGGCTGCCCTGAATGATGTCGCCGTTGTCCACCAACACCGCGTTGGCGGCCTGCTGGCGCGCCTGTTGGATCAGGCTGGCGGTGCGCACCAGGCCGAACTTGTCGGTCGGCGTGTCCTTGTAGTAATCGAAGTCCATCATGTTGCTGTGCAGATCGGTGGTTTCCAGCACGCGCAGATCGACGGTGGCCGCTTGCGCGGAGGCGCACACCAGCAGCGCAAGCGCGGACAGCGTCAGTGGATGCTTCATCATTTGGGATTCTCTCCATTCCATTATTCGAGTGTTATCGCAGAGGGAAATGTAATTAACACTGCTTGCCACAGTAAACTGTGAAGTGTGGCAGAAAATGGCGGCGGGTAACGCGGGGAAGCTCACAGTTGTGCCCAACAAGAAATGAGGAATTCCCGAGGCTTAGGCGGTTGAGATGGATATTCGGCGTAAAAAAAACTAGTCTGCTAGCAGAGACAGGGGGAAATTTCCCACGGAGATGCGGAGTTGAGGTGCATGATGTTAGAGCGAATTTGCCAACTGTCCCGCGAGGCGGGGGCGGCGATCATGGCGGTGTACGATGGTGAACAACCGCTTGATGTCGCACAGAAAAAAGATGATTCACCGGTGACGGCGGCCGATCTGGCGGCACACCATATCATCAAGCGCGGCCTGGCGGCGCTGACGCCGGAGGTGCCGCTGCTGTCGGAAGAGGATCCGCCGGCGTGGGAAGAGCGCCGCAGCTGGACGCGCTACTGGCTGGTCGATCCGTTGGACGGCACCAAAGAGTTTTTACATCGCAATGGCGAGTTCACGGTCAATATCGCCCTGATTGAAGACGGGCAGGCGGTGATGGGGGTGGTGTACGCCCCGGCGATCGACGTGTTGTATCTGGCGGAGCGCGGCAAGGCCTGGAAAGAAGAGAAGGGCGTGCGGCAGGCGATCGGCGTCAGCAACGCGCATCCGCCGCTGGTGGTGGTGAGCCGTTCGCATATCGACGACGAACTGAAAGATTATTTGCAGCAGCTGGGCGAGCACCAGACCGTGTCCGTCGGTTCCTCGCTGAAGTTCTGTCTGGTGGCGGAAGGCAAGGCGCAGCTCTATCCGCGCTTCGGGCCGACCAACATTTGGGATACCGCCGCAGGGCATGCGGTGGCGGTGGCCGCCGGGGCGCAAATTCACGATTGGCAGGGTAAGCCATTGCTCTATACCCCGCGTGAATCTTTCCTCAACCCCGGCTTCCGGGTGTCGCTGTTCTGAGTTAGTTCGCCAACAGCTGGTGCAGCTTGGACATCACCTGCTGCACCTCTTCTGGCGTCAGCGCGCCGTCTTTGGCGAACTGGATGCGCCCTTGCTTATCCAGCACCACGATGGCGGAGCCTTTTGGCTGCAGATCCCAGGCTTTGCGCACGTTGCCGTCGCTGTCGACGATAAACTGCGACCATGGGAACTCTTTCTTGCTGTCTTCAATGCTGCTGCGCACGAACATCGCGGTGCCCATCAGGGCATCGTCGGTGTTGACGATTGTCGTCGTTTGGTAACGATCGTGTGGTAGCTTCGCCTTCTTGATCGCTTCAATCAGTGGGTCGTTCATGTCTTTGGCGGAGCTGCGGCCGGCAATATGTTGTATCACTCGCACTTTTCCACTGAGCTGCGCGCTGTTCCAGTTTTGGTAGCTAAAATTACCGTCAGCGTAATTGAGCTCTCCTTTGTCGCTGACGCCGACCGGCGCCACGCGCTGCTGGAGCTGGAAGTTGTGCGCGGAAGCGAAAAGCGGGGCGAGCAGCAGGGATACCATCAGCATGCGACTTGTTTTCATGCTTTCTCCTTGTAATGGGGGGAATTTGTGCGACAGCACTTCGACAGCCTAAAGCATAGGATGTGATAAGAGGTCTGTCCTGTTAACCGGATCGCAGATTTTCCCTTGGTTCGCTAATCATCAGATTTTGAAGGGATATCCTGAAAACGTTATAAATTATCATATACAATTCTGTCAAAAAGTGTAAATCCAGCGTAGATATCCGGGCAGAAGTGAACGTTCTGGTCTTTACTGGGTCTACTACATGCAATCAAGTTGCGTTCTGAATTTCGAGGCTGCCACCTTTGGCGGCTCGCTGAGCGCATGGATCAACGGGAGGAGCGTAAAAGAATGAGAATCTTCCAGCGTTATAACCCTTTGAAAGTGGCAAAGTACGTTAAGACCCTGTTTCGCGGAAGGCTGTATATCAAGGACGTGGGCGCATTTGAATTCGACGAGGGGAAAATCCTGCCGCCGAAGATTCGCGACAAGCGCCATTTCAGCGTGATGTCTGAAGTGAACCGTCAGGTGCTGCTGTTGCAGACCGAGATGGGGTGAGCACCTCGCTGACAGCGGTAAAAAAATGCGGCCCCGATGGGGCCGCTGATGTTTTTGTCTTACCGCCGTCAGGCCGCAGGCGTGTCGTCCGGCGCTTTCGGCAGCACCGCCGCCGGCTTGTCGCTCAGCCGGGTGACCAGCAGCTGGTCTATCTTGTAGCTGTCGATATCCACCACTTCGAACTTGTAGCCGGCGTATTTGACGAAGTCGGTGCGTTTCGGGATCTTGCGCAGCATATACATCATAAAGCCGCCGATGGTCTCGTAGTTGCCCGCCTGCGGGAACTCGTCGATGTCCAGCACGCGCATCACGTCGTCGATCGGCGTGCCGCCTTCAATCAGCCATGAACTTTCGTCGCGCGCCACGATCTGCTCTTCCTGGCCCTGGCCGACCAGATCGCCCATCAGCGTGGTCATCACGTCGTTAAGGGTGATGATGCCCACCACCAACGCATATTCATTGAGGATCACCGCGAAGTCTTCGCCGGCGGTTTTGAAGCTTTCCAGCGCTTCGGACAGCGTCAGCGTGTCCGGCACGATCAGCGCCGAGCGGATCTGCACGCCGCTGCTCAGCACCAGGCTTTGGTTGCCCAGCACGCGGTTCAGCAGGTCTTTGGAATCGACGTAGCCGACCACCTGATCGATATGGCCGTCGCACACCAGGAACTTGGAGTGCGGGTGAGTCGAGACTTTCTCCTTGATGCTCTCTTCGCTTTCGCGCAGATCGAAGTACACCACGCTTTCGCGCGAGGTCATCGAAGACGGCACGGTGCGCGATTCCAGTTCGAACACGTTTTCAATCAGCTCGTGCTCCTGCTTGCGCAGCACGCCCGCCAGGGCGCCGGCTTCCACCACCGCATAGATGTCATCGGAGGTGATGTCGTCTTTACGCACCATCGGCAGCTTGAACATACGGAAGATCAGGTTGGCCATGCCGTTGAAGAACCACACCAGCGGGCGGAAGATCATGATGGAGAAACGCATCGGGTTGATGATCCGGACGGCGACCGTCTCTGGTGCAATCATACCGATGCGCTTCGGGGTCAAATCGGCGAACAGGATAAACAGGCTGGTCACCAGCACGAAAGAGCAGATGAAGCTGACCTGTTCCGCCAATTCGGGCGACAGGAAACGATCGAACAACACCTTGAAAGTGGGCGAGAAAGCCGCGTCGCCGACGATACCACCGAGGATGGCCACGGCGTTCAGGCCGATCTGCACCACGGTGAAAAAGATGCCAGGGGTTTCTTGCAGCTTGAGCACTCTGGCGGCGTTGACGTTACCTTCGTCAGCCATCAGCTTCAGTTTGATCTTGCGCGAGGCGGCCAGAGAGATTTCCGACAGTGAGAAGAACGCACTCACCGCGATCAGAAAAAGAATCAGTAAAATACTGTTTAACATAATCTATCCATACGTGCCGACGGGATGCCGGCGCTCTTGAGGAAGGGTAGTACATAGTAAAAAAAGCAGCGATAACAACCAGAAGGGAAGCTATCGGGCCGCAGAAGCGGCCCGCATAGTATAGCAGTTGCCCCACAGGGGCCGCCAGCGGTTAAAAAAGTGCCGCCGGCCGGCATCAAATCAGCCCTGCGGCGGCAGGCAAACGCCGATGCCGCCCAGCCCGCAGTAGCCTTCCGGGTTTTTGAACAGGTACTGCTGATGATCGTCTTCCGCGTAATAGAACGGCAGCGCCGGTGCGATCTCGGTGGTGATGGCGCGCTTATCGCCCGCCGCATCCATCGCCTGCTGGAAGCGTTGCAGGCTGCTTTCCGCCTCGGCCTGCTGCTCTGGGCTCAGCGTATAAATCGCCGAGCGGTACTGCGTGCCGACGTCGCCGCCCTGGCGCATGCCCTGCGCCGGATCGTGATTTTCCCAGAATACCTGCAGCAGCTGTTTGTAGCTGACGACCTGCGGATCGAACACCACGCGCACCACTTCGGCGTGGCCGGTCTGGCCGCTGCACACTTCGCGGTAGGTCGGGTTCGGCGTATAGCCGCCGCTGTAGCCGGCGGCGGTGCTGTAGACGCCCGGCTGTTGCCAGAACAGGCGCTCAACGCCCCAGAAACAGCCCATGGCGAAAATCGCCACCTCCATGCCGGCCGGCACCTGAGTCATCGAGTGTTCGGTGACGACGTTGAGCGTTGCGACAGGCATTGGCGTGGTGCGGCCAGGCAGCGCGCTTGCCTTATCGACGGTTTGTGATTTATCAAAAAATGGCACCACGGTTGACTCCTGTTGTCACAGTAAGAATTGACCCTACATGGCGGCGGTTCGGTTGTATCTCACCGCGTCTTTGCCCACAATAAGCGGCAAGTTGGATTTTGTATAAGCTTAACGCAGTATTTTGAGCGCCAAAAGTGAAGAATTCGCCTGTTGCGCGGCGGTGGCAAAGCGCGGCGGGCGGCGTCCGGAAGAAGGTTGAAGAGGGCTGCCGTCATGATAGCGCGGAGTCTGCCCTGGCCCCGGAGCGAACACCATAACAGGACAGTAAAATCAATAAGGAGAACACGTGCCAAAGTACCCGGTCATGTGCTTGATATCTGTGTTGCTTGCGGCACCTGCAGCCTATGCGGCGAACGTGCGGCTGCAGGTGGAGGGGTTAAGCGGAGAGTTGGAAAAAAACGTCCGGGTGCGGCTGTCGTCGATCACGCCTGAAGAGGTCGGCACCGACGGCCGCTTCCGCGCACGGGTGGACGAGGCGGTGCGCCAGGGGCTGCGCGCGCTCGGCTATTACCAGCCGACCATCGAGTTTACGCTGGACGATCGGCCGGGGATGTCGCGCCCGGTGCTGCATGCCAAGGTCAATCCGGGCGAGCCGGTGCGCATCGCCGGCGCCAACATCGTGCTGGAAGGCGGCGCAAAGACCGATGAGGACTACCTGGCGCTGGTAAAGAAGGATCGGCCGACCATCGGTGAGATCCTCAACCACGGCAAGTATGACAGTTTCAAAGGCTCGCTGACCGGCCTGGCGCTGCGCAAAGGCTACTTCGACGCCGACATGACCAAAAGCCAGCTCGGCGTGGCCGAAGATCTGCACAAGGCGTTTTGGGATATCGATTTCAACAGCGGCGAACGTTACCGCTTCGGCAAGGTGAAATTCACCGGTTCGCAAATCCGCGAAGACTATCTGCAAAATCTGGTGCCCTTTCATCAGGGGGATTACTACAGTTCGGAGGATTTGGCCGAGCTGAACCGCCGTTTGTCCGCCACCAACTGGTTCAACTCGGTGGTGGTGTCCCCTGATTTCAACGATGCCAAAGAGAACAAGATTTTGCCGTTGGACGCGCTGGTGACGCCGCGTACGCGCAACACCGTCGAAACCGGTATCGGTTACTCCACCGACGTCGGCCCGCGGGTGAAAGGCACCTGGAAAAAGCCCTGGCTCAACGATCGCGGGCATAGCCTGGAAACCAGCGCCAGCGTGTCGGCGCCGGAGCAGCAGCTGGATCTGACTTACAAGATCCCGCTGCTCAAGAACCCGCTGGAGCAGTATTACCTGCTGCAGGGCGGGCTCAAGAACGTCGATCTTAACGACACCAAATCCGTGACCTCCAAAGTGGTGGCCTCGCGCAACTGGGATCTCTCCAGCGGCTGGCAGCGGGCGATCAACCTGACCTGGCGCTGGGATAACTTTACCCAGGGCAACGTCAGCAACACCACCATGCTGCTGTACCCCGGCGTCAGCTTCAACCGCACCCGTTCGCGCGGCGGGCTGATGCCGACCTGGGGCGACAGCCAACGCTATTCCATCGACGTGTCCGACACTTCCTGGGGCTCCGGCGTGGACTTCGCGCTGATGCAGGCGCAGAACGTCTGGATCCGTACCCTGGCCGACAAGCATCGCTTTGTAGCGCGCGGGCAGGTGGGCTGGATCGAAACCAACGACTTCGACAAGGTGCCGCCGGATCTGCGCTTCTTCGCCGGCGGTGACCGCAGCATTCGCGGCTACAAGTACAAAGACATTTCGCCGCGCGGCGACGACGGCAAGCTGACCGGCGCCTCCAAGATGCTGACCGGCTCGCTGGAGTATCAATACAACGTGACCGGCAAATGGTGGGGGGCGATGTTCGTCGATTCCGGTGAAGCGGTGAACGATATCAAGCAGAGCAACTTCAAGACCGGCGCCGGCGTAGGCGTGCGCTGGCAGTCACCGGTGGGGCCGGTGAAGCTGGATATCGCCGCGCCCGTGGGGGACAAGGACACCCACGGGATGCAGTTCTACATCGGTTTGGGGCCTGAACTATGAGCCTGGTTAAAAAGATTTGCCTCGGATTTCTGGTCATTCTGCTGTTGCTGATCGGCGGCCTGGCCTTCCTGGTGGGGACCACCACCGGTTTGCATATGGTCATCAACGGCGCGGCGCGCTGGGTGCCGGGGCTGGAGATCGCCGGCGTCAGCGGCGGCTGGCGCGATCTGACGCTGAAGGGCGTGAAGTATCAGATGCCGGGCGTGACGGTCAACGCCGGGCAGTTCCATCTCTCCCTCGATCTCTCCTGCTTTAAACGCAGCTCGCTGTGCGTCAACGCTTTGACCGCTCAGGACGTGGACGTGGCGGTGAACACCAAAGAGATGGCGCCCTCCGCGCCGGTGGAGGAGAGCAGTGAACCGACCACCAATCTCAGCACCCCTTATCCGATCACCCTGCGCCTGCTGGCGCTGAATAACGTCAAGGTCACCGTCGACGACACCGCCATTTCTCTGGCCGAGTTCCGCACCGGCGCGCAGTGGCAAGAGCGCGCGCTGACGCTGATGCCAACCAAGATCAGCTCGTTGCTGATTGCCTTGCCGAAAACGCCGCAAAATCCGTTGCCGGAAGCGGTGCAACCGGCGGTCGAGGTGGCGAAAAAGGTCGGTGAGCAGGTTACCGACGCGGCGAAACCGGCGCCGCAGCCGGAGGAGAAGCCGCTCGGCGAAACGCTGAAGGAACTGTTCGCCAAACCGCTGTTGCCGGATCTGCCGGACATCCGCCTGCCGCTGGATATCACCGTGAAAGAGATCAGCGGCGAACAGCTGCGCTTGACCGGCGATACTGACGTGCTGATCACGAGCCTGTTGCTGCAGGCCAGCACGCAGGATCAGCATATCCAGCTGGACAACTTCGACGTGAAGTCGCCGCAGGGCACGCTGTCGGTGCAGGGGCAGGCGACCCTGACCGGCGACTGGCCGGTGGCGCTGACCGCCAACAGCGCGTTGAATATCGACCCGTTGAAGGGCGAGAAGGTGAAGCTGAACATCGACGGCGGGTTGCGTGATGAGCTGAAGGTGGCGCTGAACCTGTCCGGCCCGGTCGGCGCCCAGCTCGATGTGCAAACCCGGCTGGCCGAAGCGGGCCTGCCGCTGGCGCTGACGCTGCAGAGCAAGCAGCTGAAATGGCCGCTGAGCGGCGAGGCGCAGTATCAGGTCAACGATTTCCGCCTGCGCTTTAACGGCAAGGCGACCGACTATGCGCTGTCGACGCGCGCCAATCTGAAAGGCCAGGATCTGCCGCCGGCGGTGCTGACGCTGGACGGCAAAGGCAACGTCGAGCAGTTCAAGCTGGAGCGCCTGCGCCTGGCGGCGCTGCAGGGCAATACCGATCTCACCGCGCTGGTGGACTGGAGCAAGGCCATCAGCTGGACCTCGCAATTGACGCTGAGCGGCATCAATACCGCCAAGCAGTGGCCGGAATGGCCGGCGAAACTCGACGGCAAGATCACCACGCGCGGCAGCCTGCACGGCGGCAGCTGGCAGCTGCAGGTGCCGGTGCTGCAGCTGGACGGCAACGTGAAGCAGAACAAGGTCACGGCGCGCGGCACGCTGAGCGGCAACGCCGCCGGGCAGTGGAAAATCCCCGGCATCGATCTGACGCTGGGGCGCAACCAGCTGAATGTCAAAGGACAGCTGGACGAGAAGAACTGGAACCTGGACGCCAACATCGACGCGCCGCGTCTGGACGGCGCGCTGCCGGGCCTCGGCGGCACCGCCAAAGGGCTGCTGAAGCTGCGCGGCAATCTGCAGGCGCCTCAGCTGCTGGCGGATTTGACCGCCTCCGGCTTGCAGTGGCAGGCGCTGCGCATCAACCGCGTGAAGATCGACGGCGACGTGCGCTCCACGGATCAGATCCAGGGGCAGCTGGCGGTACGCGTCGAGCAGCTGAAGCAGGACGCGCTGGAGGTCAGCCTGCTGACCCTCGACGCCAAAGGCAGCGAGAAGCAGCATCAGCTGCAGTTGAAGATCGACGGCAAACCGGTCTCCGGCCAGCTGGCGCTGCAGGGCAGCTTCGATCGTCAGCAGCAGCGCTGGCGCGGCAATCTGAATAACACCCGCTTCGATACGCCGGTGGGGGAGTGGCGCCTGACGCGCGCCATCGCGCTGGACTACCTGAACACCGCGCAGAAGATCAGCATCGGGCCGCACTGCTGGCAGAACCCGAACGCCGAGCTGTGCGTGCCGAAGACCATCGAAGCCGGCCAGAGCGGCCAGGCCAGCGTGGTGCTCAACCGGTTCGACCTGGCGATGATCAAGCCGTTCCTCGGCCCGGAGACCGCCCTGAGCGGCGTGTTCACCGGCCGGGCCGACGTCAGCTGGAAACCGGGCGGCGCGCTGCCGGAGGCGAAGGTCACGTTGGCCGGCAACGGCGTCAAGGTGGTGCAGCAGGTGCAGGGCAATGCGCTGCCGATCGCCTTCGATACGCTGACCCTCAACGCCGGCCTGAACAACGGCCGCGCGCAGGCCGACTGGCGGATCAAACTGACCAACAACGGCCAGTTCGACGGCAATATCCAGGTGGCGGATCCGCAGGTGCGGCGCACCATCAGCGGCAACGTCAATATCACCAACATCTCGCTGGCGCTGATCAACCCGGCGCTGATGAAGGGCGAAAGCGCGGCGGGCATGCTGAACGCCAACCTGCGTCTGGGCGGCAGCGCGCAGAAGCCGCTGGTGTTCGGGCGTCTGGCGTTGGATCGGGCGAAGGTGCAGGGCCACTGGATGCCGTTCGATATGACCGACGCGCGGCTGGCGGTGAATTTCAACGGCATGACCTCGACGCTGGAAGGGCTGCTCAGCACCACGCGCGGCCAGCTGAATCTGGCGGGCGATGCCGACTGGCGTGACATCAATGCCTGGCGTGCGCGCATTGCCGCCAAGGGCGACAAGCTGCGGGTGACGGTGCCGCCGATGATCCGCATCGACGTATCGCCGGATCTGGTGTTCGAAGCCACGCCGCAGCTGTTCTCGCTCAACGGCAAGGTCGACATTCCCTGGGCGCGCATCACGGTGCAGGAACTGCCGGAAAGCGCGGTGGGCGTCTCTTCCGACGAGGTGATGCTGGACGATCAGCTGAAGCCGATTCAACCGAAGACCGCCTCGATCCCGATCAACAGCAATCTGATGATCCACGTCGGCAACGACGTGCGGCTGGACGCCTTCGGCCTGAAAGCCCGCCTGAAGGGCGATTTGAAAGTGGTGCAGGACAAGAAAGGGTTGGGCCTCAATGGCCAGATTGACATCCCTTCCGGTCGCTTCCATGCTTATGGTCAGGATTTGATCGTGCGTAAAGGGCAGCTGATGTTCTCCGGCCCGCCGGATCAGCCGCTGCTCAATATCGAGGCGATCCGCAACCCGGAATCCACCGAGGACGACGTGACCGCCGGCGTGCGCGTGACCGGCCTGGCGGATGCGCCGAAGCTGGAAGTGTTCTCCGATCCGGCCAAATCGCAACAGGAAGCCCTGTCTTATCTGCTGCGCGGTCAGGGCTTAAGCAGTTCCGGCGCCGACGGCAACGCCATGACGTCGATGTTAATCGGCATGGGGGTTGCACAAAGTGGTCAACTTGTGGGTAAAATCGGCGAGGCATTCGGCGTGAGTAATTTGGCTCTGGACACTCAAGGGGTTGGCGACAATTCCCAGGTTGTCGTGAGCGGCTATGTCCTCCCAGGCTTACAAGTAAAATATGGGGTGGGCATTTTCGACTCGCTGGCCACGCTGACGTTGCGTTATCGCCTGATGCCTAAGTTGTATCTTGAAGCGGTGTCTGGTCTCGACCAGGCATTAGATTTGCTCTATCAGTTTGAGTTTTAGCGATGCGAATAATTGTCTACGGCAGTTTACGGCGCAAACAGGGAAACAGCCATTGGATGACCAACGCCCAATGGCTCGGCGAGCACGAGCTCGAAGGCTATCAGATTTATAATCTGGGCCATTACCCGGCGGCGATCCCTGGAGAGGGCACGATACATTGCGAAGTGTATCGTATTAACTCATCGATTCTGGCAGAGCTGGACGAACTGAAAAGCAACACCAAGGACTATAAGCGCGAGCTGATTCAGACGCCTTATGGGAGTGCGTGGATCTACCTGTATAAACACAGCGTGGATGGTTACCCGCGAATTACCAGCGGTGACTGGCTGAAACGCCTCGAAGATCAGTAATAAAAAAACACCGCTCAATGAGCGGTGTTTTTTCATCGGACGGCGGCGAAAATTACTTCTTGGCAGCGCGTTCGAAGGAAGCGATGATTTCCGCTTTCGCTGCGGCAGCGTCTGCCCAGCCTTCCACTTTCACCCATTTGCCTTTTTCCAGATCTTTGTAGTGCTCGAAGAAGTGAGCGATCTGGGCTTTCAGCAGTTCCGGCAGGTCGTTCACGTCTTTCACGTGATCATACTCTTTGGTCAGCTTGCTGTGCGGTACCGCAACCAGCTTGGCGTCTTCACCGGCTTCGTCGGTCATCTTCAGCACGCCAACCGGACGGCAGCGGATCACGGAGCCCGGCTGCAGCGGATATGGGGTTGGGACCAGCACGTCAACCGGATCACCATCAAGAGACAGAGTGTGGTTGATGTAGCCGTAGTTGCACGGGTAGAACATCGCGGTGGACATGAAACGGTCAACGAACAGCGCGCCGGTTTCTTTGTCGATTTCGTATTTGATTGGATCGGCGTTGGCCGGGATTTCGATTACTACGTAGATGTCTTCCGGCAGGTCTTTGCCAGCTGGGACCAGATTCAAGCTCATGTCGGTTTCCTTTAATCATCAAACCAGAAATGGAGTGGCGGCTATTATAGCGGACTCTTTTGCGATTTCCTGCCCTTTTCATCGTCGAAAACCCAGTGTCTCTGCGCGCGGAGAATTTCCAGATTAATCCCGCCGCGGCATGAAGTTTTGCCTCCGCCTGCCGATAACTTCAACAAACAATAATGAGCCAGCAAAGCTGGCTCCGCGTTTTGCCACCCCTACTACGTCTGATCTCACTATTCTGAAGCCGGGAAGAACTCATGCTAAAAAAGATTACGGTGAAGGCTGGGCTGATCGCCCTGCTGAGCCTGATGACCATGCTGCTGATCATGGTCAGCGTTATTGGCGTCAACGCGATTAACGAAGGATCGCGCTCGATCCATACCTTAAACCAGATCCTCGGCGAAGAGCTGGGCTCGCTGGCCAACAGCTCCAACCTGACGCTGCGCGCCCGAACCGCCGCCTCGCTGGCGGTGCGCCAACGGGAGATCGGCCAGACTGATGTCTCCGACGCCACCGTGGGCCGCATCTACGGCTACCTCGAGCAGTCGAACAAGGAAATGGCGCGCTTTGTCGGCGTCGGCACCGTGACCGAGCGCGGCCGCGAACTCTCCAATCGTCTGCAAAACAGCTATCGCGCCTACCTCGAGCAGGGCGTGAAGCCGATGGCCGCCGCCATCAAGGCCGGTAAAATCGATGAGTATTACCATATTCAGGAGACCCGCATCTCTGCGTTGAGCATCGCGTTTGAAAAGGATCTCAGCGATTTCCGCAGCTTCGCCATGAAGCTCGGCGAAAAGCAGGTGTATGACGCGGAAAACAACGCCAGCACCAAGATCTCGCTGATCGTGGTGGCGGGCCTGCTCAGCGTGCTGCTGGCGGTGCTGGCCTGGTTCGCGCTGCGCGTGATCATTTTGCGCCCGTTGGATGAGTCCATCGCGCAGTTGGAACACATCGCCGGCGGCGATCTGACCCATGAGATCCGCGGCGAGGGCGATACCGAGATGGGCCGCCTGGTGCGGGCGATGCAGCGCATGCAGCAAGCGCTGGCCAATTCGGTCAGCAAAGTGCGTGACGCCAGCAGCCAGATCGACACCGGTTCACGCGAACTGGCGGCCGGTAACCTGCATCTGGCGCAGCGCACCGAAGAATCGGCCGCTTCGCTGGAAGAGACTGCCGCCAGCATGGAACAGCTGACCTCGACGGTGAAAATGAATGCCGAGAACTGCGAGCAGGCCAATCAGCTGGCGCTGAGCGTGTCCGATATCGCCAACCAGGGCAGCGAGGTGGTCAGTCAGGTCATGAGCAAGATGCAGGCGATCACCGACAGCTCGCGCCGTATCGCCGACATCATCAGCGTGATGGACGGCATCGCCTTCCAGACCAATATCCTGGCGTTGAACGCAGCGGTGGAAGCGGCGCGCGCCGGCGAACAGGGCCGCGGTTTCGCGGTGGTGGCCGGCGAAGTGCGCAATCTGGCGCAGCGTAGCGCCCAGTCGGCGAAAGAGATCAAAGGGTTGATCGAAGCGTCGCAGAACCGGGTGCAGGAAGGCGAGCAGATGGTGGAGTCGGCGGCGCAGACCATGAGCGGTATCACCGGTGAAGTGGGCCGGGTGACGGCGTTGATGCGTGAGATCTCGGCGGCGACGCGCGAACAAAGCAGCGGTATCGAACAGGTGAATCTGGCGGTGGCGCAGATGGATCAGGTGGCGCAGCAGAATGCGGCGCTGGTGGAAGAGTCGGCGGCGGCGACGCGCTCGCTGGAAGATCAGGCTCAGCTGCTGGCGCAGAGCATGGCGGCGTTCAAGCTGTAAGGCGATAAGGGTTCGGCGCGGCGCCGAACCCTTGCCAGTAACGCGTTACTCGTCCGGGTTTTCGGCGATGAAGCGTTCTGCGTCTTCTACCATCGACTTGGTGCCGACGAAGAATGGCGCGCGCTGGTGCAGTTTCACCGGCGTGATGTCCAGAATGCGATTTTTGCCGTCGCTGGCCTTACCGCCGGCCTGTTCGGCTAGGAACGCCATCGGGTTGCATTCGTACAGCAGGCGCAGCTTGCCTTGCGGGTGGCTGGCGGTGCTTGGGTAGATGTAGATGCCGCCTTTCAGCAGGTTACGGTGGAAGTCCGCCACCAGAGAACCGATGTAGCGCGAGGTATAAGGGCGCTGCGTCGCTTCGTCCTGCTCCTGGCAGTACTTGATGTATTTCTTCACGCCGAGAGGGAACTTGATGTAGTTGCCTTCGTTGATGGAATACATGTTGCCGCTCGCCGGGAAGCGCACTTTCTCGTGAGAGAGACAGAACACGCCCAGAGACGGATCGTACGTGAAGGCGTGGACGCCGTAACCGGTGGTGTACACCAGCATGGTGGACGAGCCGTAAACCACGTAACCCGCTGCGACCTGGGCGCTGCCCGGCTGCAGGAAGTCTTCTTCGGTCACCGGCGTGCCGACCGGCGTGATGCGACGATAGATAGAGAAAATCGTACCGACCGAGACGTTGACATCGATGTTGGACGAACCGTCCAACGGATCCATCAATACGACATACTTGGCATTTTCAGCTCGCTCGCCGTCGAATATCACGATTTCATCTTCTTCTTCGGAAGCGATACCCGCAACTTCACCACGCGCTTTCAACGCCGCTTTCAGTTTTTCGTTCGCGTACAGGTCCAGTTTCATCTGAACTTCGCCCTGTACGTTGGACACCCCGCTGGTTCCCAGAATATCAACCAGGCCGGCCTTGTTGATGTCGCGGTGGATGATTTTGGCGCCCAGTTTAATTGCAGAAAGTAACGCGGTCAGCTCGCCGGTGGCGTGAGAGAAGTCGTGCTGTTTCTCGACGATAAATTCGCCTAACGTTTTCATGACACAATCCCTGAATCTACGGATGGATAGCGGCCTGTTAACAAACCGCCAACGTTTTCGCGTGCAGTGTAGCCCAAAGATGCGCGCCATTCATAGGCAAATCCATTTCTTCTGGACGATTCTGAGCGTTAGAATATGCCGACATTCGATGCACTCACATGAGAAACCTATGCGCATTCACATTCTTGGGATCTGTGGCACCTTTATGGGCGGGCTGGCGATGCTGGCGCGTTCACTGGGGCATGACGTCACCGGTTCGGACGCCAACGTCTATCCGCCGATGAGCACGCTGCTGGAGAACCAGGGGATCGATCTGATTCAGGGTTATGATCCCGCCCAGCTGGATCCGGCGCCGGATCTGGTGATCATCGGCAACGCCATGACGCGCGGCAACCCGTGCGTGGAGGCGGTGCTGGAGCGTGGTATCCCTTACGTTTCCGGCCCGCAGTGGCTGCACGACGCCGTGTTGCGCGATCGCTGGGTACTGGCGGTCGCCGGCACCCACGGTAAAACCACCACCGCCGGCATGGCGACCTGGATCCTCGAGGCCTGCGGCTACCAGCCCGGCTTCGTCATCGGCGGCGTGCCGGGCAACTTCGACGTATCGGCCCGCCTCGGCGGCAGCCCGTTCTTCGTGATCGAGGCCGACGAGTATGACTGCGCGTTCTTCGACAAACGCTCCAAGTTCGTGCACTACAGCCCGCGCACGCTGATCATGAACAACCTGGAGTTCGACCACGCCGATATTTTCGACGATCTGAAAGCCATCCAGAAACAGTTCCACCACCTGGTGCGTCTGGTGCCGGGCAAAGGCAAAATCATCCTGCCGGACAACGACAGCCACCTGAAGCAGGTGATGGCGATGGGCTGCTGGAGCGAACAGGAGCTGGTGGGCGAAGAGGGCGTCTGGCGCGCGCAGAAGCTGACGCCGGACGCCAGCCATTACGCGGTGTTCCTCGACGGTGAGCAGGTCGGCGAAGTGAAGTGGGCGCTGGTGGGCGAGCACAACATGCATAACGGCCTGATGGCTATCGCCGCGACTCGCCACGTCGGCGTGCAGCCGGCGGATGCCTGCCGCGCGTTGGGCGATTTCATCAACGCCCGTCGCCGTCTGGAGCTGCGTGGCGAAGCCAACGGCGTCACGGTTTACGACGATTTCGCGCACCACCCGACGGCGATCCTGGCCACTCTGGCCGCGCTGCGCGGCAAGGTCGGCGGTACGGCGCGCATTCTGGCGGTGCTGGAACCGCGATCTAACACCATGAAAATGGGCATCAGCAAAAACGATCTGGCGCCTTCGCTCGGCCGTGCCGACGAAGTGTTCCTGTTCCAGCCGCACCACATTCCGTGGCAGGTCGCGGAAGTGGCGGATGCCTGCGTGCAGCCGGCGCATTGGAGCGCGGATCTCGACACGCTGGTGGACATGGTGGTGAAAACCGCACAGCCGGGCGACCACATTCTGGTGATGAGCAACGGCGGTTTCGGCGGTATTCACGATCGCTTGCTGGACGCGCTGGCGAAAAAGCAGGAACCGAAGGTGACCTACTGATCGCTTAGCCGCATCAGCCAACAAAGGGCCGCATTCGCGGCCTTTTTTACGCCCATAAAAAAGCCCTCGCGAGCGAGGGCAACGGGGTTCGTCGGATAGGACGACGAGAGGGTCTCTGGGAAATCGGCGTTTGCGTCAGAACTCGGCAGTGGCAGTGACGAGGGTAATCAGCTCTGCAAAGCCGTTCCCAGAGTTGTTATTTGTAAATCTCGGCGGTGGCGTGGTAGTTGCCTTCGTTACGCGCTTCGATCACGCGGTAGGCGGTCGCGCCTTTCGCGTCGGCTTTCTCCGACAACGCCTGGCGAATGTCGGTCGGCGCGCCGTCGATGCCGCTGACGGTAATGGTGCCGATAGATTGCAGATTGGCGGTCTGATCGTTAGTCACCAACTGGGCGGCAGACGCGCCGAAGGAGATGACGGACAGCAAACCGAGTGCAGCAACAGTAGTTTTCATGTTCATGATAGCGATCCTTGGTCATAACAGCCTGGAAGGGCTTGGCAGCGATTTTTATTCTTGAAGGCCGTTATGACAGCGTTTGATTCCAGAGATGTATTGCCCGTTGCCGGGTAATGCCGTTACTTATTTGTAGATTTCAGCGGTCGCGTGGAAGTTGCCGTCGTTGCGCGCTTCGATCACGCGGTAAGCGGTCGCCCCTTTGGCGTCAGCTTTGTCGGACAGTGCCTGGCGAATGTCGGAAGGCGCAGCGGCGACGCCGCTCACGGTGATCACACCGGCGGGCTGCAGTTTTGCGGCCTGGGTTGCATCAACAGATTGTGCTGCGAATGCACCAAAGGAAAGCATGGACAGAACGCTCAGGGTTGCAACGGTAGCTTTAATTTTCATCATCTCACCTCATCGTATTCTTTTATCAGTTCCAACGAACTGTGATTCAGTTCACGAAAATGAGTATACAGCTAGTAACGCGAAAAATTAATAGTTCGCTAACAGTTGCTAGTGAAACTTTAACCTCATGATCCTTATTTTTTATAACCGTAAGGAATAAAAAACGCTCATAAAACGATCTTTTGATGTTAAATTTATGTAATTTCAATAAGGTAAGTGATTTTGACCAAAAGTGCGGAAGATCACAGTGGGTACTGCTGGTTACATGGAGATGTCATGGAAATGTGTTGTTGCGGGATAAAAAAGCAGTGTTAAACGCGGTTGAAGGCTGGGAAGGTAACGCGAGGGTTAAAGAAGCGCTAACAAAATGCGGTTTACAGCCGCACTTTGTTAGCGCCAGGTTTCACAGCTCTTGTTCGAACACGCCCAAGATCGCTTCATGCAGCTTCTGAGCGGTAAAGCCGTTGGACGGGGTGACGAAAATCGTGTCGTCGCCGGCAATTGTGCCGAGGATACCCTGGGATTTACCCAGTGAATCGAGCAGGCGGGCGATCAGCTGTGCGGCGCCCGGGCTGGTGTGGATCACCACGACGGCATCGTTATGGTCGACGTCGAGCACCAGATTCTTCAATGGGCTGGTGGTGGTCGGCACGCCGAGTTCGGCAGGAAGGCAATACACCATTTCCATTTTGGCATTGCGCGTACGTACCGCGCCGAACTTGGTCAGCATGCGCGATACTTTGGATTGGTTAATGTTTTCGAAGCCTTCTTCTTGCAGCGCCAAAACGATCTCGCCTTGAGAACTGAATTTTTCTTCTTTCAATAACGCTTTGAACGTCTTGATCAGATCTTCCTGTTTTGCGGGATTACGCATTTTGCACCGTGGAATGTTGATAGTGGAAGTCATGATTATGCATATAGATGAATTTTTATGCAACAAAGGCCGCCCCAAAGAAAATAAAAATGACCGGACGGCGAGGAAAGGGCGGCATTTTAACAAAATCCGGCCGCGATGAATATGCCCTTTTGACGACGGAAAATCGGCCTGCGGTGGTAAATAAAATGTTATTAAAATGATGTTGTTCTGATGTTGCGTAAGGGTGTAATGTAACGGCCGGTTAACTTGCTCGTGAATAACCTCGCACTATTTTTGATTAGTGTGCGCTATGCCCTTCATGCGTAAGCGATTTAATCTAAAATGGGCGCGACAGCGGCCGTTTTATTACACCTGCAGGCAAGAATTGGCTAATTTATTGTTTTGAAAGGTGTAATAACTTAAGGTCCGTAACCAACACATTCACGGCGCTTTATATATTTAAGATAATAAAGGAGTATAGGATGAAAGTTGCAGTTCTCGGTGCTGCTGGCGGTATCGGCCAGGCCCTCGCCCTTCTACTCAAAACCCAGCTTCCTTCAGGTTCTGAACTCTCTCTCTACGACATTGCCCCCGTTACCCCAGGCGTTGCCGTCGACTTAAGCCACATCCCAACCGCAGTTAAAATCAAAGGCTTCAGCGGCGAAGACGCGACTCCGGCTCTGCACGGTGCGGACGTGGTGCTGATTTCCGCCGGCGTGGCCCGTAAGCCAGGCATGGATCGCTCTGACCTGTTCAATGTTAACGCCGGCATCGTGCGTAACCTGATTGAGCAAGTGGCGAAAACCTGCCCGAAAGCCTGTATCGGCATCATCACCAACCCGGTTAACACCACGGTCGCCATCGCGGCGGAAGTGCTGAAAAAAGCCGGCGTTTACGACAAGAACAAACTGTTCGGCGTGACTTCGCTGGATATCATCCGTTCCAATACCTTCGTGGCCGAGCTGAAAGGCAAGCAGCCTGAAGAACTGAACGTGCCGGTGATCGGCGGCCACTCTGGCGTGACCATCCTGCCTCTGCTGTCGCAGATCCCTGGCGTGAGCTTCACCGATCAGGAAGTGGCGGATCTGACCAAACGTATTCAGAACGCCGGCACTGAAGTGGTGGAAGCCAAAGCCGGCGGCGGGTCTGCAACGCTGTCCATGGGCCAGGCGGCCGCCCGTTTCGGTCTGTCTCTGGTGCGTGCGCTGCAGGGCGAGAAAGGCGTTGTGGAATGCGCTTACGTTGAAGGCGACGGCAAATACGCTCGCTTCTTCGCGCAGCCGCTGGTGCTGGGCAAGAACGGCGTTGAAGAACGCAAAGATATCGGCATCCTGAGCGCCTTCGAGCAGAAAGCGCTGAACGAGATGCTGGACGTGCTGCATAAAGATATCGAACTGGGCGAGAAGTTCATCAATAACTGATCGACACCGATAGTCAGCCGATAAACGCCGCCGGACGCTGTTCCGGCGGTTTTTTTTGCCCCGCGTTCACGATTTGATGCGTGCTTTGCGATCCAGCAGGCAATCGCTGTGCGGATCGTAATAGCGGCTTGGCCAGATCTCCGAAGGGTGGATGCCTATCGCTTCGGCGATCAGCCATTCCCCCTTTGGCCACGGGCGCGACAGCGCATTGGCCAGCGTCGATGAGCTTAATCCGGCCTTGCGCGACACTGCCGCCAGCGTGGTGCCCTGCTTACGTAGCGCCGCGATGATATCTGCCGGATGCCAATCTGGGTTCCTTGAATTCATGTTTACATTCCTTTTCTGATTAGCCAAAGTTGCGTTAGTGGTATAACTAACGGGTCATGGTTAAGCGTTTGAACAACGTGAAACGCTTATTCGGAAACAAGAATACCATTAAATTTCCTAAAAAATACCCAAGTAATTTCCAAAAAAAGACATTGCCCACTATTGCCCAGAGATGATGGCTATGAAAAACGAGTGGTTTGCCGCCAAGGAACTGACAGGCATCGCAGGATTACCCTCCTCACCACAGGGAATCAATCTGATGGCCCGACGCGAAGGCTGGATCAGCCGCAGGCGTAAAGGCGTGCAGGGAAAAGCGTTGGAGTACCATATCGACAGCCTGCCTCCAGGCGTACGTAACCTGCTGACGCTGAAAGAAGACGGGGCGGTATATGACGTAGAACGCCAGGATCCGTTGGCGGTCTGGATCGAGTATTACTACCATTTGACGGAGAGCGAGCGCGAGAAAATGGTGGCTTTCCTGATGCGGGAAGGGATTGGCGGCCTGCTGGCGCGTATCGACGAAGATAGCAATACCTAGGCAGGCCCGCGTGGGCGGGCCTGATGAATGTATTAAGAAATTAAAATTTCTTAAAAATCGCGTTGTACCGCCAAATGGGCCAAGCCCTCCAGCGCTGTACGGTGCTCTGATGCCGGCAAGACCTGCAGCGCGGCGATCGCCTTATCGGCTTCTTCCTCGGCGCGTTTGCGGGTGTATTCCAGCGAACCGCATTGCTGCATCGCCTGCAGCACCGGCTCCAGCAGGTGGCGGCCGTTACCTTGCTCAATCGCGCCGCGGATCATGTCACGCTGGGCGTCGTCGCCGTTGTGCATCGCGTGCAGCAGCGGCAGGGTCGGTTTCCCTTCGTTCAGATCGTCGCCGGTGTTTTTGCCCAGCGTGCTGCCGTCGGCGCTGTAGTCGAGCAGATCGTCGATCAGCTGGAAAGCGGTGCCGAGGTAGCGGCCATAATCTTGCAGCGCCTGTTCTTGCTCAGCGCTGGCGCCGGACAGGATCGCCGACGATTGCGCCGCCGCTTCAAACAGACGGGCGGTTTTGCTGTAGATCACCCGCATATAACTTTCTTCGCTGATGTCGGGATCGTGCACGTTCATCAACTGCAGCACTTCACCTTCGGCGATGACGTTGACCGCTTCCGACATCAGCGCCAGCACGCGCAGGGATTCCAGGCTGGTCATCATCTGGAAGGCGCGGGTATAGATAAAGTCGCCGACCAGCACGCTGGCGGCGTTGCCGAACGCCGCGTTGGCGGTGGCTTTGCCGCGGCGCATGTCCGACTCGTCGACGACGTCGTCATGCAACAACGTGGCGGTATGAATGAATTCGATCAGGGCGGCTACGGTGACGTGCTTGTTGCCTTCGTAGCCCAACGCCCGCGCCGCCAGGACGGCGATCATCGGCCGGATGCGCTTACCGCCACCGCTGATAATGTAATAGCCAAGCTGATTGATGAGCGTGACATCGGAATTCAGCTGTTCGAGAATTGTTGCGTTCACGGCCGCCATATCTTGCGCGGTTAACTCGGTAATTTGCTCTAGGTTCATTGTGTTTTTTTCAGCTGTGTTTCTCTTCACCGCGTTGAGATCGCTGCTCACATCGGTACATGGCGGTAACTGTCCCTATGATTGTACTTGAAAAACGGTTCAGATAAACGCCACGAAAGAAACTGCGCTTTTTTTCTTCTTTTTTCTCCTTCTGGTCTTATTCTGCTCTTGTCATGCGCCGCTTTTTTGCGTAGAATTCGCGCCCTATTGTGAATATTTATAGCGCGCTCTGAACTAACACAGTCGGGCACGCGGAAAGCGGAGTTTTATATGTACGCGGTTTTCCAAAGTGGTGGTAAACAACACCGAGTAAGCGAAGGTCAGACCGTTCGCTTGGAAAAGCTGGACATCGCAACTGGTGAAGCGGTTGAGTTTGACCAGATTCTGATGATCGCTAATGGCGAAGATATCAAAATCGGCGTTCCTTTCGTCGATGGCGGCAAGATCAAAGCTGAAGTCGTTGCTCACGGTCGTGGCGAGAAAATTAAAATCGTTAAGTTTCGTCGTCGTAAACACCACCGTAAGCAGCAGGGCCACCGTCAGTGGTTCACTGACGTTAAAATCACCGGCATCAGCGCTTAAGTTAGGAGAGCGGATTAATGGCACACAAAAAGGCTGGCGGCTCGACTCGTAACGGTCGCGATTCAGAAGCTAAACGTCTGGGCGTAAAACGCTTTGGCGGCGAAGCAGTACTGGCAGGCAGCATCATCGTTCGTCAGCGCGGCACCAAATTCCACGCTGGTACCAACGTGGGTTGCGGCAAAGACCACACTCTGTTTGCTTTGAAAGACGGTAAAGTCAAATTCGAAGTTAAAGGCCCGAGCAATCGTAAATTCATCAGCATCGAAGCTGAATAATTTTTCGAGCCTTACGAAATAGATGTAAGCCCCGCAATTCGTTGCGGGGCTTTTTACATTTATGGGTTGCCTGAGGGCAGGCCCGTCAGCGTTGGCGAAGGTGATATGGATACGAAGCAGCAGGTCGGCGTTGGTATTTCTTTGGCGTTAACCACGGCGGTTTGCTGGGGCGCGTTGCCGATCGCGATGAAAGAAGTGTTGGTGGTGATGGAGCCGTTTACCGTTGTCTGGTATCGCTTTACCATGGCCGCCATCGGTTTGGGCGTGATCCTTGCGGTGCGCGGCAAGCTGCCGCCGCTGACGATGTTCCGCCAGCCGCGTTGGCTGCTGCTGTTGGCGATCGCGACGGCGGGGCTGCTGGGCAACTTTGTGTTCTTCAGCTCCTCGCTGCAATACCTGAGCCCGACGGCGTCGCAGGTGATTGGCCAGCTGTCGCCAGTCGGTATGATGTTCGCCAGCGTGCTGATTTTAAAAGAACGCATGCGCATCACCCAGGTCATTGGCGCCCTGATGCTGATTTGCGGGCTGATGCTGTTTTTCAACGTCAGTCTGATAGAGATCTTCACCCGGCTGACGGACTACACGCTGGGCGTCATGCTGGGCGTGTGCGCGGCGATGGTCTGGGTGAGCTATGGCGTGGCGCAGAAGGTGTTGCTGCGCCGGCTGGCTTCGCCGCAGATCCTGGTTATGTTGTACACTTTATGTGCGGTTGCGTTGTTCCCTCTGGCCAAACCCGAGGTGATTTTCCAGCTTAGCGGCTGGCAATTGGCGTGCCTGCTGTTTTGCGGCGCCAACACGCTGATCGGCTATGGCGCGCTGGCGGAAGCGATGGCGCGCTGGCAGGCGGCGCAGGTGAGCGCGTTGGTTACGCTGACCCCGCTGTTTACCCTGCTGTTTTCAGATTTATTGGCGCTGGCTTGGCCCCAGGCATTCGCCATGCCGACGCTGAACATCGTCGGCTATGTCGGTGCGTTTGTGGTTGTGGCGGGCGCCATGTTTTCCGCAATTGGTCACCGGTGGTGGCCGCGACGGGCAGACCCCCCCCTGGTTGCTCCTTTGAAGCAGCCCGGTGAATGATTTACGGAGACGGTAAATGAAGTTTGTAGATGAAGCAGCGATTCTGGTCGTTGCAGGCGACGGCGGCAACGGGTGCGTCAGCTTCCGCCGCGAAAAATATATCCCCAACGGTGGGCCTGACGGCGGTGACGGCGGCGACGGCGGCGACGTCTACCTGCTGGCGGACGAGAACCTTAACACCCTGATCGACTACCGCTTTGAGAAGTCTTTCCGCGCCGAACGCGGCCAGAATGGCCAGAGCCGCGACTGTACCGGCAAACGCGGTAAAGACGTCATCATCAAGGTGCCGGTCGGCACGCGCGTGAAGGATCAGGGCACCGGCGAGATCCTCGGCGACATGACCCGCCACGAGCAGAAGCTGATGGTCGCCAAAGGCGGCTGGCACGGTCTGGGCAACACCCGTTTCAAATCTTCGGTCAACCGCGCGCCGCGTCAGAAGACGCTGGGCACCGCCGGCGAAGCGCGTGACCTATTGCTGGAGCTGTTGCTGCTGGCCGATGTGGGCATGCTGGGGCTGCCGAATGCCGGCAAATCGACCTTCATCCGCGCGGTGTCCGCCGCCAAGCCGAAGGTGGCCGATTATCCGTTTACCACGCTGGTGCCGAGCCTGGGCGTGGTGCGCATGGATCACGAGCAGAGCTTTGTGGTCGCCGACATTCCGGGGCTGATCGAGGGCGCCTCCGAAGGCGCCGGCCTGGGTATTCGTTTCCTGAAACACCTGGAGCGTTGCCGCGTGCTGCTGCACCTGGTGGACATCGCGCCGATCGACGAATCCGATCCGGTGGAAAACGCCAAAGTCATCATTAACGAGTTGAACCAATACAGCGAAAATCTGGCGCAGAAGCCGCGCTGGCTGGTGTTCAACAAAATTGATGTGATTGGTGAGGAAGAAGCCGCCGAACGCGCCAAGGCGATTGTGGAAGGCATGGGCTGGGAAGGGAAGTACTACATGATCTCCGCCGCCAACCGCGAAGGCGTCAACGCGCTGTGCTGGGACGTGATGAACTTCATCAACACCCAGCCGAAAGCGATGGCGATCGAAGAAAGCGCACCGGAAAAAGTCGAATTCATGTGGGATGACTACCACCGCGAGCAAATCGCGGAAGTGGAAGCCGAAGCGGAAGATGACTGGGATGACGACTGGGACGAAGACGACGACGAAGGCGTCGAAATCATTTACCAGAAGTAATTCGGTGATAAAGGGCTCAGCAACGCTGGGCCCTTATTATTTGAGCGCCTTTTCCGGCAGCCAGCACTGGGCATTCAGGCCGCGCGCATCGCGGCGGTTTTCCAGCGTCAAACGCCCCTGGTGCAGTTGCGCGATGCGGATCACGATATTCAGGCCCAGTCCGCTGCCGCCGTAGCGTTGATCCATGCGGCGAAACGCCTGCGTCAGCTCCCCGACCATTTCTTCCTTGATTCCCGGGCCATCGTCGATGACCTGCAGCAGATAGCCGTTGTCTTGCGGCGTTAACCGCACCTGTATCGCGCCGCCTTCCGGGCCGTAACGGTGAGCGTTTTCGACCAGGTTGCGCAGCAGCAGCCGCAGCAACACCGGATCGCCGTTCACTGTGGCAGCAGCCGGCAATTGCCAGCCCAGCGTCTGCCCGCGTTGGGCGGCCATTTCGTCGAGCTCTTCGCGCAGCGGCTGGATCACATCGGCCACCCAATCGAAATGCTGATAATGGCCGCTGGCGAAGTCTTGCCCGGCGCGCGACAGCATCAGCAACTGCTCGACGGTATGCATCAGCTGATCGATGCGGGCGATCAGCGCCTGGCTGCCCTTGACGCCTTGTTTTTCCATCAATTCCAGATGCAGGCGGATGCCGGCCAGCGGCGTGCGCAGTTCGTGGGCGGCGTCGGCGGTGAACAGGCGTTCCTGTTGAATGGTGTTGTCCAACCGTGAGAACAGCTGATTGAGCGCATTGGTGACGGCCACCATTTCCTGGCTATCGCTGGTGATCGGCAGCGGCGTCAGGTTATCGGCAGAGCGCTTTTCCAGCCGCTGCTGCAGTTGGTTGAGTGGGCGGATGATCCAGCTGATAGCCCAGAATGACGCCAACAGGGTGACGATCATCATGATCAGCGAAGGCGCCAACAGCGATGCGATGGCCTCGGCGATCTCGGTATCGACGCGTTCGGTACGCACTTTGGCGGACAGGGTTTCGTCCACCAGGAAGCTGATCTGCTCCTGGCTTTCGTGCCACAGCCAGAAGGCGCTGATGAGTTGCGTGACCAGCAGGATCAGCGCCAGCATCAGCAGCAGGCGGCGGCGCATGCTGATCATGACGAGGGTTCCAGGCGGTAGCCGATGCCGCGCACGGTGCGAATGCGATCCTTGCCCAGTTTGCGGCGCAGGTTGTGAATATGCACTTCCAGGGTGTTGGAACCTAAATCATCTTGCCAGGTGTAGAGATCCTGCTGCAGGAGTTCGCGGTTGACCGTCTGCCCGGCACGCATGATCAGGCGCGCCAGAATGGCGAACTCTTTCGGCGTGACCTCCACCGGCTGCTGTTGCAGATAGACCTGCTGGCTGGAGAGATTCAACTGCAGGTCATCCACCTGCATCAGATTGTCGCTGTGGCCCTGGTAGCGCCGCAGGAGCGCGCGCACGCGCGCCTGCAGCTCAACCAGCGCGAAGGGTTTGACCAGGTAGTCGTCGGCGCCGGCGTCCAGCCCATCGACGCGATCTTCCAGGGCGTCGCGGGCGGTCAGGATCAGCACCGGCAGATCGATCTGCTGGCGGCGCCACTGCCGCAGCAGCGCTGCGCCGTCCATGTCCGGCAGGCCGAGATCCAGGATCACCATGCTGTATTGGCTGGTGATGAGCAGGCTGCCGGCCTCCGCCGCCGTGGCGGCACAGTCGCAGACGTAACCCTCGCCGGTCAGCGCCAACGCCAGCCCTTGTTGCAGCAGTTCATCATCTTCAACGACCAGCAGCTTCATGGCGATCCTCAGTTGTTTTGGTAAATATCCCGATACAGGCGGCTTTCGAAACGCACCAGCGGCGCGCGGCGCTGTTTCTGATCTTCCGGCGGCACGGCGTAGCCGGAGAGATACTGCACGAAGGCCATGCGCTGGCCGCTGGCGGTAGTGATGAAGCCCGCCAGGTTGTAGACGCCCTGCAGCGCGCCGGTCTTGGCCGACACCTTGCCGTCTACGCCGGCCTCATGCAGGCCGCCGCGGTAGCGCAGGGTGCCGTCATAGCCGGACAGCGGCAGCATCGAGATAAAGTTCAGCTCGTTGTCGTGCTGCGCGATGTACTGCAGCGCCTGCATCATGGTCGCCGGGGCCAGCAGGTTGTGGCGCGACAGGCCGGAACCGTCGGCGATGATGGTGTTGCCCAGATCGATGCCGGCCTTCTGGCGCAGCACCTGCCGTACCGCATCGGAACCGGCTCGCCAGGTGCCCGGCACGCCGAAGCGTTCGTGGCCGATGGTGCGGAAGACGGTATCGGCGATCATGTTGTCCGATTTCTTCAGCATGATTTTCAACAGATCGTGCAGCGGCGCCGACTGGGTTTGCGCGATCACCGTGCCGGTGATGCCGGGGCGCGTCTGGCGTTTCAAATGCCCGTCGATCTGGATGTCGGCCTGCTTCAGCTCGTCTTTCAGGATGGCGCCCGCATAGCTGGCACCGTCCTGGATGGCGAAGGCCAACGGCAGCGGTTCGCTGCGCTGCGTCAGACAGCCGGTCAGGGTAAAGCGGTTCAGCTCGCCCGGCACCACGTCCAGCTCGCAGTACTGCGCGTCTGCGGAGCCGCGCGCCAGGGTGCGCACCTGGCTAAACATATTGACCGGATAATAGGAGGCGACGCGGATAAACGCCATGTCGCCCGGATTCGGCGCGCTGTACAGCGAGACCGAGAAACAGTTGCGATCGACAATGGCGGCGGCCGGCGGCGCACTGAAGCACTGCGTCAGATCGTTCCACGGCCAGCCGGGCGCCTTGTCATGGCTGGCGAAGACCGAGGTATCGACCAGCACGTCGCCGCTGATTTGGCGCACGCCCTGCTTTTTCAGGACGGCCACCATATTGCGCAGGCTCTGGCGTTTGAAGGTCGGATCGCCGCTGAAGCGGACAATCAGGTTGCCGCGCAGCACGCCGTCGCGGATATCGCCCTGGCTCTCCAGCGTGGTGGTGAAACGGTAATCGGGCCCGAGTTGCAATAGCGCAGCCAGCGCCGTCAGCACTTTTTGGGTACTGGCCGGCAGCGCCATCTGCTGAGAGTGGTAATCGATCGTCGGCGCGCTGGCGCCGATCTTCTGAACGACCAGGGCAAGGTTGGCCCCATCAGGCAGATATTGTGTGTACTCTTCAACCGGGGCCGCATTCGCATTCAGAACAAATGCGCAAGCCAATGCACTGACAATTCGTGAAAAACGCATAATCTCGGGATAACAGCTGGATAACGTGCCGTCATACTACGGTGCAATCAGGGAAAAAGTAAACGATGACCCTCAAGGAACTCTAGGCTAAAATGCGTATCAAAATGCAAAACCGATCTTGGCTTGGGCTCCGTTCCGAGTCAGGTTTCTTTTGTTTGTCGCCTGGAGGCGGGGGGCGGTATGCCAACCGTGTTTTCATACGAATACGTCAGGATGACGGTTATTTGAACAGGAAAGATTTAGAGGTATTTATACGATGAACCAAATTCCGATGACCTTGTTTGGCGCTGAAAAACTGCGCGAAGAGCTCGAATATCTGAAAAGCGTGCGCCGCCCGAAAATCATTGCGGATATCGCTGAAGCGCGTGAACACGGCGACTTGAAAGAAAATGCCGAGTACCATGCCGCCCGCGAGCAGCAGGGTTTCTGCGAAGGCCGCATTCAGGAAATCGAAGCCAAACTGTCCAATGCGCAGGTGATCGATATCACCAAGATGCCGAACACCGGCCGGGTGATCTTCGGCGCCACCGTATCGGTGATGAATCTGGACAGTGAAGAAGAAGTGACTTACCGCATTGTTGGCGACGATGAGGCCGATTTCAAGAAAAATCTGATTTCGGTAAACTCGCCGATGGCGCGCGGCCTGATCGGCAAAGAGCAAGACGATGTGGTGGTAATCAAAACCCCAGGCGGCGACGTGGAATACGAGATCCTGAAGGTCGAGTATCTCTGATCGGGACCGTTGGTCATTAATGCGCCAACGTTTTGTAAAGATAGGAAAAAGGCCGCAAGCGGCCTTTTATCTTGGTCAGGCGCATGGCACCTTTTCGTTAACCTGATGGTTATTAACGCGGTAGACTGATCTTGCGCTCTTTCGACGGGCGGTAAAGAATAAGCGTACTGCCGATAACTTGCACATTGCAGGCGCCCGTTTCACGCACGATAGCGTCGGCGATCAGGGTTTTGGTTTCGCGATCTTCAGCGGCGATTTTTACCTTGATCAGCTCATGATGCTCCAGAGCCTGTTCAATTTCAGCCAGCACCCCTTCGGTAAGACCGTTATTGCCCAGCATCACCACCGGTTTTAACGGATGCGCCAGGCCTTTCAGGTGCTGTTTTTGTTTATTATTCAGATTCATTGTCTTTTTTGCTTAAGTTGGGATTGAAAACGGTACATTCTACCGCCATCTCATGTATATCACCAAATCGGTCTTCACCGGTGTGAGTCTACGTGAGCAGCGACCCTGACATAAGACTCTTTTTATGATAGTTGGAAAACGAGATGGCTAATAAAAAGCGTTCGGCTAGCTCCAGTCGCTGGTTACAAGAACACTTTAGCGATAAATATGTACAGCAGGCGCAGAAAAAGGGACTGCGTTCCCGTGCCTGGTTTAAACTTGATGAAATACAGCAGAGCGACAAACTGTTCAAACCGGGCATGACCGTGGTTGACCTGGGCGCCGCACCGGGCGGCTGGTCGCAGTATGTGGTCACCCAAATCGGCGGTACCGGGCGCATCATCGCCTGTGATATTTTGCCAATGGATCCTATCGTTGGCGTCGATTTCCTTCAGGGCGATTTTCGTGATGAACTGGTGCTGAAGGCACTGTTGGAACGAGTAGGCGAGAGTAAGGTTCAGGTGGTCATGTCCGATATGGCCCCGAATATGAGTGGCACCCCGGCGGTCGATATTCCAAGGTCGATGTATCTGGTGGAGTTGGCGCTGGATATGTGTCGTGATGTCCTCGCACCAGGCGGAAGTTTCCTGGTGAAGGTGTTCCAGGGAGATGGCTTTGACGAGTACCTACGGGAAATTCGCTCCCTGTTTACGAAGGTTAAGATTCGTAAGCCAGACGCTTCCCGCGCCCGTTCGCGCGAAGTGTACATTGTAGCGACAGGGCGCAAACTGTAGTACCCTAACGCTGTTTGTTAACACAGTTGTAAGATGAGGTTAATCCCTTGAGTGACATGGCGAAAAACCTAATTCTCTGGTTAGTCATCGCGGTAGTGTTGATGTCTGTATTCCAGAGCTTTGGGCCCAGCGAGTCGAATGGCCGTAGGGTGGATTACTCTACCTTCATGTCCGAACTGACCCAGGACCAGGTTCGCGAAGCGCGAATCAACGGACGTGAAATTAACGTTACCAAGAAAGACAGTAACAAATACACGACCTACATCCCTGTCAACGATCCTAAGTTGCTGGATACGTTGTTAACGAAGAATGTGAAAGTTGTCGGCGAGCCGCCTGAAGAGCCGAGCCTGCTGGCTTCTATCTTTATCTCCTGGTTCCCGATGCTGTTGCTGATCGGGGTCTGGATCTTCTTTATGCGGCAAATGCAGGGCGGCGGCGGCAAGGGCGCGATGTCCTTCGGCAAGAGCAAGGCCCGCATGCTGACGGAAGACCAGATCAAGACCACTTTCGCCGATGTCGCCGGGTGTGACGAAGCGAAAGAAGAGGTGAGCGAACTGGTGGAATACCTGCGCGAACCGAGCCGTTTCCAGAAGCTGGGCGGCAAGATCCCGAAAGGCGTGCTGATGGTTGGCCCGCCGGGGACCGGTAAAACGCTGTTGGCGAAAGCGATCGCCGGCGAAGCGAAGGTGCCGTTCTTCACCATTTCCGGTTCCGACTTCGTCGAAATGTTCGTCGGCGTGGGCGCATCCCGCGTGCGTGACATGTTCGAACAAGCGAAGAAAGCCGCGCCGTGCATCATCTTCATCGATGAAATCGACGCCGTCGGCCGCCAGCGTGGTGCCGGCCTGGGTGGCGGTCACGATGAGCGCGAGCAGACCCTGAACCAGATGCTGGTTGAGATGGACGGTTTCGAAGGCAACGAGGGCATCATCGTCATCGCGGCTACCAACCGTCCGGACGTGCTTGACCCCGCGCTGCTGCGCCCGGGCCGTTTCGACCGTCAGGTCGTGGTCGGGCTGCCGGATGTGCGTGGCCGTGAGCAGATCCTGAAGGTGCACATGCGCCGCGTGCCGTTGGCTGCCGACATCGACGCCTCCGTCATTGCGCGCGGTACGCCGGGCTTCTCCGGTGCCGATCTGGCCAACCTGGTCAACGAAGCGGCGCTGTTCGCCGCCCGCGGCAACAAGCGCGTGGTGTCGATGGTGGAGTTCGAGAAAGCCAAAGACAAGATCATGATGGGTGCGGAACGCCGCTCCATGGTAATGACCGAAGCGCAGAAAGAGTCGACCGCGTATCACGAAGCGGGCCACGCCATCATTGGCCGCCTGGTTCCTGAACATGATCCGGTACATAAAGTGACGATCATTCCTCGTGGCCGTGCGCTTGGCGTGACCTTCTTCCTGCCGGAAGGGGATGCGATCAGCGCCAGCCGTCAGAAGCTGGAGAGCCAAATCTCCACCCTGTACGGCGGCCGTCTGGCGGAAGAGATCATCTACGGGCCGGAGAAAGTCTCTACCGGTGCGTCGAACGACATCAAAGTGGCGACCTCCATCGCCCGCAACATGGTGACCCAATGGGGCTTCTCCGAGAAGCTGGGGCCGCTGCTGTATGCGGAAGAAGAGGGTGAAGTGTTCCTGGGCCGCTCCGTGGCCAAGGCGAAGCACATGTCGGATGAAACCGCGCGTATCATCGACCAGGAAGTGAAGTCGCTGATCGAACGTAACTACACGCGTGCTCGCTCGCTGCTGATGGAAAACATGGACATCCTGCACTCGATGAAGGATGCGCTGATGAAGTATGAAACCATCGATGCGCCGCAGATCGACGATCTGATGAACCGCAAAGACGTGCGTCCGCCGGCGGGCTGGGACGATGCGAACAAAGGCAACAGCTCCGACAACGGCGGCACCCCGAAAGCCCCGACGCCGGTAGATGAGCCGCGCACCCCAACGCCGGGCAACACCATGTCCGAACAGCTCGACAAGTAAGAACGGCTGTGTAATAACATCAAACCCCGGTACGCCGGGGTTTTTTTTTGCCCGGCGGGCAGTGAACCAGGCAACAGTAAGGTGGACCAACCATGCAGTTAACCGTGCGCGACATGACGCTCAATCTCTCCCATCCGCAGGTGATGGGCATCCTCAACGTGACGCCGGATTCGTTTTCCGACGGCGGCCGCCACAACACCCTGAACCAGGCGCTGGTGCATGCGCATGCGCTGATTTCGGCCGGCGCCACGATGATTGATATCGGCGGCGAATCGACAAGGCCGGGGGCGGCGGAGGTGAGTGAAGAGGAAGAATTGGAACGGGTCGTGCCGGTGGTGGAAGCGCTGGCGCAGCGCTTCGAGGTCTTTATCTCGGTCGATACCTCGAAGGCGGGCGTGATCCGCGAATCGGCGCAGGCCGGCGCCCATCTGATCAACGACATCCGTTCGCTGCAGGAGCCGGGCGCCCTGGCGGCGGCGGCGGAAAGCGGCCTGCCGGTCTGTCTGATGCACATGCAGGGGCAGCCGCGCACCATGCAGCAGGCGCCGCACTACGACGATCTGATCGCCGACGTCCAGGCGTTTTTCGAACACCATATCCGGCGCTGTAACGAGGCAGGGATAACAAATCAGAAATTGCTGCTCGACCCCGGCTTCGGTTTCGGTAAAAATTTGGCGCACAACTATCAGCTTCTGGCTCGGTTGTCGGAGTTTCATCGTTTTGGTTTGCCGCTGTTGGTCGGCATGTCGCGCAAATCGATGATTGGACAACTGCTGAACGTGCCGCCGGATCAACGGGTTATCGGCAGCGTGGCCTGCGCGGTGATCGCGGCGATGCAGGGTGCGCAGATTGTCAGAGTGCATGACGTTAAAGAAACCGTCGAGGCGATGCGTGTCGTCGAGGCAACACTTTCAGCTAAGGGACAGTAGAGACATGAGCGAGCGCAAATATTTTGGCACCGACGGCATCCGTGGCAAGGTCGGGGACAGCCCCATCACGCCGGACTTCGTGCTGAAGCTGGGCTGGGCGGCCGGTAAAGTGCTGGCGCGTCACGGTTCCCGCAAGATCATCATCGGTAAGGATACGCGCATCTCCGGTTATATGCTGGAGTCCGCTCTGGAAGCCGGTCTGGCGGCAGCCGGATTGTCCGCCTCCTTCACCGGGCCGATGCCCACGCCGGCGGTGGCCTATCTGACGCGCACCTTCCGTGCTGAAGCGGGCATTGTCATTTCCGCTTCGCATAACCCGTTCTATGACAACGGCATCAAGTTCTTCTCGATCGACGGCGCCAAGCTGCCGGACAACGTCGAAGAGGCAATTGAAGCCGAGATGGAAAAACCGCTGACCTGCGTGGAGTCCTCGGAGCTGGGTAAAGCCAGCCGCATCATCGACGCCGCCGGCCGCTATATCGAATTCTGCAAAGGCACCTTCCCGAGCGAGCTGAGCCTGAAAGGGCTGAAAATCGTGGTCGACTGCGCCAACGGCGCGACTTACCACATCGCGCCGAGCGTGCTGCGCGAACTGGGCGCTACGGTGATCGCCATCGGCGTTGAGCCGGACGGCATGAACATCAACGAGAAATGCGGCGCTACCGATGTGCGTCAGTTGCAGGAGCGCGTGCTGCAGGAAAAAGCGCACGTTGGCCTGGCGTTCGACGGCGACGGCGACCGCGTGATGATGGTGGATCACCTGGGCAACAAGGTGGACGGCGATCAGATCCTGTACATCATCGCCCGCGAAGGCCTGCGTCAGGGGCAGCTGCGCGGCGGCGCGGTCGGCACCCTGATGAGCAATATGGGGCTGGAGCTGGCGCTGAAGCAGCTGGGCATTCCGTTCGCTCGCGCCAAAGTGGGCGACCGTTACGTGCTGGAGAAGCTGCAGGAGTTAGGCTGGCGCATCGGTGCGGAAAACTCCGGCCATGTGATCTTGCTGGACAAAACCACCACCGGCGACGGCATAGTGGCCGGGTTGCAGGTGCTGACCGCCATGGTGCGCAACCACATGAGCCTGCATGACCTGTGCAGCGGTATGAAGCTGTTGCCGCAGATCCTGGTCAACGTGCGTTTCGCCGGCGATCACAATCCGCTGGAATCTGAAGCGGTGCGCAAGGTCACCGAACAGGTGGAAGCCGAGCTGGCCGGCCGCGGCCGGGTGCTGCTGCGCAAATCGGGCACTGAACCGCTGATCCGCGTGATGGTGGAGGGTGAGGACGAGCAGCAGGTGACCGCGCTGGCACATCGCATCGCCGATGCGGTGAAATCCGCAGGTTAAAACAGACAGTTAGCCGCCGGGCTTGGCATCGCTGAGCCCGAACAGGCGATTGTTGGCGTTTTTTTCCGCAAACGCGCCGGCGGCTGCAAATTGCCCTTGCGCGGGTTGGCGGCTTTGGTTAGTATTCACACCCGCTTCAGTAGGCAGTTTATAAACACGCCTGCTTGATGAGTGTGAAGCATTTGGCATGCGGTGAGGCCGCAAGGATACGGGTACTACTATGTACGAAGCTCTTCTGGTAATTTTCCTGCTGATTTCAATCGGGCTGGTTGCTCTGATTATGTTGCAGCAAGGTAAAGGCGCTGATATGGGAGCCTCTTTCGGAGCAGGTGCATCAGGCACGTTGTTCGGTTCGAGTGGTTCCGGTAACTTTATGACCCGCATGACTGCTGTATTGGCGACGCTGTTCTTCGTCATCAGCCTGATTCTGGGCAACCTCAGCAGCAACCAAAGCAAGAAAGGCAGCGAGTGGGAAAACCTCGGTCAGCCGGTGAAAACTGAGCAGACAACCGCGCCGGCAGCACCTGCCAAGCCGAGCAGCGACATCCCGCAGTAAGCCGCAAAAGTTTGTAAACGGTGGTTGTGAACTCGAAAGAACAACGGCCGTTAGCAGTAAGAATCAGTACCGAGGTGGTGGAATTGGTAGACACGCTACCTTGAGGTGGTAGTGCCCTAACGGGCTTGTGGGTTCGAGTCCCATCCTCGGTACCAAATCCCAGAGATAACTTGCAATTTTGCGATTATCGGCGTAGTATTTGCCACGTTTTCGGACGCGGGGTGGAGCAGCCTGGTAGCTCGTCGGGCTCATAACCCGAAGGTCGTCGGTTCAAATCCGGCCCCCGCAACCACTTTCCTTTAAGTGTTTATTTTCAAATACACTTTTCGATTGAAACCCGCTTTTCTCGATCAACATTTGAAAATGACACTTGCTCGAAAGTTGTACCGAGGCCGCCTAGCGGCAAACAGGGTCCAGTTGCATAAAGCCCCGATTTTTCGGGGTTTTTTGTTATTTGGCAACAGAATCACTGGGCTATTTAGCCCTTTTTTTATGTCTTGGGGGTGGGCTTGTCCACATTAGAGCAACAGTTAACAGAGATGCTTTCGGCACCCGTAGAAGCGTTGGGCTTTGAGCTTGTAGGCATCGAATTCATTCGTGCGCGCCAATCGACGCTCCGCATCTATATTGATAGTGACAACGGCATCAATGTTGATGATTGCGCTGATGTCAGCCACCAGGTCAGCGCTGTATTGGACGTCGAAGATCCAATCACGGTCGCTTACAACTTGGAAGTCTCCTCTCCTGGCCTTGATCGCCCGATGTTCACCGCAGAACACTATACGCGTTACCTCGGTGAAGAAGTCAGCCTGGTCCTGCGCATGGCGGTACAAAACCGTCGCAAGTGGCAGGGTATTATCAAGTCTGTCGAAGGCGAGATGATCACGGTTACTGTGGAAGGGAAAGATGAAGTGTTCGCGCTGAGCAACATCCAGAAAGCGAACCTGGTACCCCACTTTTAAAGTTTGGAAGAGGCAACTAGGATGAACAAAGAGATTCTGGCTGTTGTTGAAGCAGTTTCCAATGAAAAATCCCTTCCGCGCGAGAAGATTTTCGAAGCGCTGGAAACTGCATTAGCCACCGCAACCAAGAAAAAATACGAGCAGGAAATCGACGTGCGCGTCAGCATTGACCGCAGAACCGGCGATTTCGATACCTTCCGCCGTTGGGTCGCCGTAGACGAAGTGACGCAGCCGACGCGTGAAATCACGCTGGAAGCCGCTCAGTTTGAAGATCCGAGCATCGAGCTCGGCGGCTACGTCGAAGATCAGATCGAATCCGTGACCTTCGACCGTATCACCACCCAAACCGCCAAGCAGGTTATCGTGCAGAAAGTGCGCGAGGCCGAGCGCGCGATGGTGGTTGACGCTTTCCGTGAACATGAAGGCGAGATCGTCACCGGCGTGGTGAAGAAAGTGAACCGTGACAGCATCGCGCTGGATCTGGGCAACAACGCCGAAGCGGTGATTGGCCGTGAAGACATGTTGCCGCGCGAAAACTTCCGTCCGGGCGACCGCATTCGCGGCGTACTGTACGCCGTGCGTCCTGAAGCCCGCGGCGCGCAGCTGTTCGTCAGCCGTTCCAGCCCGGAAATGCTGAAAGAACTGTTCCGCATCGAAGTGCCGGAAATCGGCGAAGAAGTGATTGAAATTAAAGCGGCAGCCCGCGATCCTGGCTCCCGTGCGAAAATTGCAGTGAAAACCAACGACAAGCGCATCGACCCGGTCGGCGCCTGCGTAGGTATGCGCGGTGCGCGCGTTCAGGCCGTGTCGAGCGAGCTCGGCGGCGAACGCATCGACATCATCCTGTGGGATGATAATCCAGCGCAATTCGTCATCAACGCCATGGCGCCGGCCGACGTCGCGTCGATCGTGGTAGATGAAGATAACTGCACCATGGATATCGCCGTTGAAGCCAGCAACCTGGCACAGGCGATCGGCCGTAACGGCCAAAACGTGCGTTTGGCTTCCCAGCTGCTGAAACAACACCGCGGCGACGATCGTTGGGAACTGAACGTGATGACGGCGGACGACCTGCAGGCCAAGCACCAGGCCGAGGCTCATGCCGCTATTGATACCTTCACCAAGTATCTTGATATCGACGAAGATTTCGCCACCGTACTGGTTGAAGAAGGCTTCTCCACGCTGGAAGAGCTGGCCTACGTGCCGATCAAAGAGCTGTTGGAAATCGACGGTCTGGATGAAGATACGGTTGAAGCATTGCGCGAACGCGCCAAAGCTGCATTGACCACGCTGGCCCTGGCACAAGAAGAAAGCCTGGGCGACAACAAACCGGCCGACGATTTGCTCAACCTGCCGGGTCTTGAGCGCAGCATGGCCTTTAAACTGGCCGCGCGTGGGGTTTGTACGCTGGAAGATCTTGCCGAGCAGGGTGTTGACGATCTGGCTGATATTGAAGGGCTTAGCGACGAGCAAGCCGGCGAGCTGATCATGGCTGCGCGCAATATCTGTTGGTTTGGCGACAACGCGTAATAACTGTAGCAGGAAGGAACAGCATGACGACAGATGTAACCGTAAAATCGCTGGCAGCAGAGATTCAGACTCCGGTTGATCGCCTGGTACAGCAGTTTGCTGATGCAGGGATCAACAAGTCCGAGTCGGACTCTGTTACCCAGCAAGAAAAAGAAACATTGCTGGCGCACCTGAACCGTGAACACGGCAGCGCGCCGGGTAAACTCACTTTGCAGCGCAAAACGCGCAGCACCTTGAATATCCCGAGCACCGGCGGTAAAAGTAAATCGGTGCAAATTGAGGTCCGCAAGAAACGCACTTATGTAAATCGCGATACGCAGGAAGCCCAGTTGGCTGAAGCGGCAGAGCAGGCACAGCGTGAAGCGGAAGAGCAGGCACGGCGCGAAGCGGAAGAGCTCGCAAAACGCGAAGCGGAAGCGAAGCGCGCAGCCGAAGAGCAAGCCAAACGTGAGGCCGCGGAGATTGCTAAGCGTAATTCAGCGGAAAAAGAAAAAGTGACCAATCAACATACCGACGAAATGACCAAGCCAGCTCAGGCGGAAAAAGCACGCCGTGAAGCCGAAGCCGCTGAACTGAAACGCAAAGCGGAAGAGGAAGTGCGCCGCAAGGTTGAAGAGGAAGCCAAGCGCGTGGCGGAAGAAGCCCGTCGCATGGCCGAAGAGAACGGCGAGAAGTGGGCCCAGGCAGACGCGGCAAGCGCCGCGGTTGAAAGCGCCGACTATCACGTGACCACCTCTCAGCACGCCCGTGCCGCGGAAGATGAAAACGACGCCAAAGTTGAAGGCGATCGTCGCAGCCGCACCCGCGGCGGCAAAGCCACCAAGCAGAAGAAAGGCAACAAGCTGTCCGAATCCAAAGCGGATCGCGAAGAAGCGCGCGCCGTTACCCGTGGCGGTAAAGGCAAACGCAAGCCTAGCGCTCTGCAGCAGGGCTTCAACAAGCCGGCGCAGGTGGTTAACCGCGACGTGGTGATCGGCGAAACCATCACCGTGGCCGAGCTGGCCAACAAGATGGCGGTAAAAGGTTCTCAGGTCATCAAAGTGATGATGAAGCTGGGCGCCATGGCCACCATCAACCAGGTTATCGACCAGGAAACCGCGCAGCTGGTTGCCGAAGAGATGGGCCACAAAGTTATCCTGCGTCGTGAAAACGAGCTGGAAGAAGCGCTGATGAGCGACCGTGATACGGGCGCTGCAGCCGAGCCGCGCGCGCCGGTCGTGACCATCATGGGCCACGTTGACCACGGTAAAACCTCTCTGCTGGACTACATCCGCTCCACCAAAGTGGCGGCGGGCGAAGCCGGCGGCATTACCCAGCACATCGGTGCCTACCACGTAGAAACCGAGAACGGCATGATCACCTTCCTGGACACCCCGGGCCACGCCGCGTTTACCTCGATGCGTGCTCGCGGTGCTCAGGCGACTGACATCGTGGTTCTGGTGGTGGCGGCCGACGACGGCGTGATGCCACAGACCATCGAAGCTATCCAGCACGCGAAAGCGGCGCAGGTGCCGTTGGTGGTTGCGGTGAACAAAATCGACAAGCCGGAAGCCGATCCGGACCGCGTTAAGCAGGAACTGTCCCAGTACGGCGTGATGCCGGAAGAGTGGGGCGGCGAAGCGCAGTTCGTCCACGTGTCCGCGAAAGCCGGTACCGGTATCGACGAGCTGCTGCAGGCTATCCTGCTGCAGGCCGAAGTTCTGGAACTGAAAGCGGTACGCAGCGGCATGGCGAGCGGCGTGGTGATCGAGTCCTTCCTGGATAAAGGCCGTGGCCCGGTGGCTACCGTGCTGGTTCAGGAAGGTACGCTGAACAAGGGCGACATCGTCCTGTGCGGCTTCGAATACGGCCGTGTGCGTGCGATGCGCGACGAGCTGGGCCGTGAAGTGACCTCCGCCGGTCCGTCCATCCCTGTGGAAATCCTGGGTCTGTCCAGCGTGCCTGCAGCGGGTGACGAAGCGACCGTGGTGCGTGACGAGAAGAAAGCGCGTGAAGTGGCGCTGTACCGTCAGGGCAAGTTCCGCGAAGTCAAACTGGCGCGTCAGCAGAAGTCCAAGCTGGAAAACATGTTCGCCAACATGACCGACGGCGAAGTGTCCGAGCTGAACATCGTACTGAAATCCGACGTTCAGGGTTCTTGCGAAGCGATCAGCGACTCGCTGCTGAAACTCTCCACCGACGAAGTGAAGGTGAAGATTGTCGGCTCCGGCGTAGGTGGTATCACCGAAACCGATGCGACGCTGGCTGCGGCTTCCAACGCCATCATCCTGGGCTTCAACGTGCGTGCCGACGCTTCTGCGCGCCGCGTGATCGAAGCGGAAAGCCTGGATCTGCGTTACTACTCCGTGATCTATAACCTGATCGACGAAGTGAAGCAGGCGATGAGCGGCATGCTGGCGCCGGAATACAAGCAGCAGATCATCGGCCTGGCCGAAGTGCGCGACGTGTTCAAATCGCCTAAGTTCGGCGCTATCGCCGGCTGTATGGTTACCGAAGGGACCATCAAGCGTCACAACCCAATCCGCGTACTGCGCGACAACGTGGTTATCTATGAAGGCGAGCTGGAATCCCTGCGTCGCTTCAAAGATGACGTTAACGAAGTCCGTAACGGCATGGAATGTGGTATCGGCGTTAAGAACTATAACGACGTGCGCGTCGGCGACATGATCGAAGTGTTCGAAATCATTGAGATCCAACGCACCATCGCTTAACGATTGCACATCTGCTTATATCTGTTTACGGGGGGCCTTTGTGCCCCCCGATTTGTCTGGAGAATCCAAAATGGCAAAAGAATTCAGCCGCGGTCAACGCGTGGCGCAAGAGATGCAGAAAGAGATTGCGATCATTCTGCAGCGTGAAGTGAAAGATCCGCGCGTCGGCATGGCGACCGTTTCCGGCGTGGAAGTGTCCCGTGACCTGGCGTACGCCAAGGTTTACGTCACCTTCCTGAACGTGCTGACCGAGAACCACGATCCGGATCTGGTCACCAACGGCATCAAAGCGTTGCAGGACGCTTCCGGTTACATCCGCACCCTGCTGGGCAAAGCGATGCGCCTGCGCGTGGTGCCGGAGCTGACCTTCGCTTACGACAACTCCCTGGTGGAAGGCATGCGCATGTCCAACCTGGTGACCAACGTGGTGAAGAACGACGCCGAGCGCCGTTCCGCCTCAGGCGATGACAAGGAGGACTGATGAGTCGCCCTCGTCGCCGCGGCCGTGACATCCACGGCGTGCTGTTGCTGGACAAGCCGCAAGGGTTGTCGTCCAACGATGCGCTGCAAAAAGTAAAACGCCTGTACAACGCCAACCGGGCGGGCCATACCGGCGCGCTCGATCCGTTGGCGACCGGCATGCTGCCTATCTGCCTGGGTGAAGCGACCAAGTTTTCGCAATATCTGCTCGATTCCGATAAACGTTATCGGGTGATCGCCAAACTGGGGCAGCGTACCGATACCTCCGACGCCGACGGTCAGATCGTGCAGGAGCGCCCGGTGAACTTTACCCAGGCGCAGCTCGACGCGGCGCTGGACACCTTCCGCGGTGACATCCAGCAGGTGCCGTCGATGTATTCGGCGCTGAAATACCAGGGCAAGAAACTCTACGAGTATGCGCGCCAGGGGATTGAAGTGCCGCGCGAAGCGCGCAGCATCACGGTGTACGAGCTGCAGTTTATCCGCTGGGAAGGGGATGAGCTGGAGCTGGAGATCCACTGCTCAAAAGGCACCTACATCCGCACCATCACCGACGATCTCGGCGAGCTGCTGGGCTGCGGCGCGCACGTGATTTATCTGCGCCGCCTGCAGGTGGCGACTTATCCGATCGCGCGCATGGTGACGCTGGAACAGCTGAATGCTTTGCTGGCGCAGGCGCAGGAACAAGCGATCGCGCCCGGCGAGCTGCTCGATCCGCTGCTGATGCCGATGGACAGCCCGGTTGAGAACTATCCGGAAGTGAATTTGCTGCCGGTGGTGGCGGGCTACGTCAAGCAAGGGCAGCCAGTGCAGGTGGCCGGTGCGCCGGCCTCCGGCATGGTGCGTATCACCGAGGGTGAAGAGCGGAAATTCATCGGCGTTGGCGACATCGCCGAGGATGGTCGCGTGGCGCCGCGCCGCCTAGTGGTCGAACATTTCGACTGACGGCGGGGCACTGCGTCGCCTTGCGATCGCACTGCGCTAAGAGTAGAATGGCGCAGCTTATGCATTGGGTTGCTGAATTAGAGATCGGCGCCTGTTTTTATTATCTATAATCTGGAGTATTACAATGTCTCTAAGTGTTGAAGCTAAAGCTCAAATCGTAGCTGATTTCGGTCGTGGTACTAACGACAGCGGTTCTACCGAAGTTCAGGTTGCCCTGCTGACTGCGCAGATCAACCATCTGCAAGGCCACTTCTCCGAGCACAAAAAAGATCACCACAGCCGTCGTGGTCTGCTGCGTATGGTTTCTCAGCGTCGTAAGCTGCTGGACTACCTGAAGCGTAAAGATGTAGCACGTTACACCAGCCTGATCGAGCGTCTGGGTCTGCGTCGCTAATCTAGCAAGTTTCAGTGGAAAGGGGCCTATTTTGGCCCCTTTCTTCTAGGAAGCATAAGCAAATCAGGTTAATGTATTACTGATGTTTCCAAACAGGTTCTTCCGTTACAGAGGTTCGCGCGGCTAATGAGAGGCTTTATCTCCCGCCTGAGATAAGGATTGTCATTAGTCGCGAGGATGTAGTGAGAAGGCAAATCGAGTCACAGGCGTGTCGAGTCGTCAATGCGATTGCGCGCCGCTAATCAAGGATATAATTTTGCTGACACCGATCATTCGCAAATTCCAGTATGGCCAGCATACCGTCACCATCGAAACCGGTATGATGGCTCGTCAGGCCACCGCCGCCGTTATGGTGAGCATGGATGACACCGCCGTATTCGTTACCGTCGTTGGCCAGAAAAAAGCCAAGCCGGGCCAGAGCTTCTTCCCGCTGACCGTTAACTACCAAGAGCGTACCTACGCCGCCGGCCGCATCCCGGGCAGCTTCTTCCGTCGCGAAGGCCGTCCGAGCGAAGGCGAGACCCTGACTTCCCGTCTGATTGACCGTCCGATCCGTCCACTGTTCCCGGACAGCTTCCTGAACGAAGTTCAGGTGATCGCGACCGTGGTTTCCGTTAACCCGCAGGTGAATCCGGACATCGTTGCGATGATCGGTGCCTCTGCCGCCCTGAGCCTGTCCGGTATTCCGTTCAACGGCCCAATCGGCGCCGCGCGCGTGGGTTACATCAACGATCAGTACGTGCTGAACCCGACGACCGACGAGCTGAAAGAAAGCCGTCTGGATCTGGTGGTTGCCGGTACTGCCGGTGCGGTGCTGATGGTTGAATCCGAAGCGGACGTGCTGAGCGAAGATCAGATGCTGGGTGCCGTGGTGTTCGGCCACGACCAGCAGCAAGTGGTTATCGAAAACATCAACGCGCTGGTTGCCGAAGCCGGCAAACCGAAGTGGGATTGGCAGGCGCCTGCGGTCAACGAAGCGCTGCACGCGCGCGTGGCTGAACTGGCCGAAGCTCGCCTGGGCGACGCGTACCACATCACCGAAAAACAAGAGCGTTACGCTCAGGTTGACGCGATCAAAGACAGCGTGGTTGAAACCCTGCTGGCTCAGGACGAAACGCTGGACGCCGGTGAGATCCAGGACATCTTGGGCAACCTGGAGAAAAACGTGGTGCGCAGCCGCGTACTGCGTGGCGAGCCGCGTATCGACGGTCGTGAAAAAGACATGATCCGTGGCCTGGACGTGCGCACCGGCGTACTGCCGCGCACCCACGGTTCCGCGCTGTTCACCCGTGGCGAAACTCAGGCGCTGGTTACCGCGACCCTGGGCACCGCGCGCGACGCACAGAACCTGGACGAGCTGATGGGCGAGAAGACTGACAGCTTCCTGTTCCACTACAACTTCCCTCCGTACTCCGTAGGCGAAACCGGCATGGTCGGTTCTCCTAAGCGTCGTGAAATCGGTCACGGTCGCCTGGCGAAACGCGGCGTATTGGCTATGATGCCTAAACCGGAAGATTTCCCGTACACGGTTCGCGTGGTGTCTGAAATCACCGAATCCAACGGTTCTTCTTCCATGGCTTCCGTGTGCGGCGCGTCTCTGGCGCTGATGGACGCCGGTGTGCCAATCAAGGCTGCCGTTGCGGGCATCGCGATGGGCCTGGTGAAAGAAGCCGACAACTATGTGGTTCTGTCCGACATTCTGGGTGACGAAGATCACCTGGGCGACATGGACTTCAAAGTGGCCGGTAGCCGCGACGGTATCACCGCGCTGCAGATGGACATCAAAATCGAAGGCATCACCCGCGAAATCATGCAGGTGGCTCTGAACCAGGCCAAGGGCGCGCGTCTGCACATCCTGGGCGTAATGGAACAGGCTATCAGCACTCCGCGCGGCGATATCTCCGAATTCGCACCACGCATTCATACTATCCGCATCAACCCGGATAAAATCAAAGACGTGATCGGTAAGGGCGGTTCCGTTATCCGTGCACTGACCGAAGAGACTGGCACTACCATCGAAATCGAAGATGATGGTACAGTTAAAATCGCTGCGACCGACGGTGAGAAAGCGAAATTCGCTATCCGTCGCATCGAAGAGATCACGGCAGAGATCGAAGTGGGCCGTATCTACCAGGGTAAAGTGACCCGTATCGTTGATTTCGGCGCATTCGTCGCTATCGGCGGTGGTAAAGAAGGTCTGGTGCACATTTCTCAGATCGCCGACAAGCGCGTTGAGAAAGTGACCGACTATCTGCAGATGGGTCAGGAAGTGCCGGTTAAGGTACTGGAAGTTGACCGTCAGGGCCGCGTGCGTCTGAGCATCAAAGAAGCGATGGCGCCGGAAGCGGGTTCACCTGCGCCTGAAGCAGAATAACTGTATAGATAGTTTTACAGCTCCCCGCCACGGGGTTGGGGGCTGTTCGTATCGCGCGGGTAGGATGCCCGCGTTTTAGCAAACGGAGGACAGGACGTTCATCCAATGTTTGTCTTCGGGAGTGGGAAATGAAGCCTTTCTTGCGCTGGTGTTACGTTGCGACAGCACTCATGCTGGCAGGATGCAGCAACCATGATTGGCGTAAAGACGAAGTTTTGGCAATCCCGTTGCAGCCAACGTTGCAGCAGGAAGTGATCCTGGCGCGCATGGAACAAATTCTTGCCAGCCGGGCACTGACGGATGACGAACGCGCACAGCTTTTATATGAGCGCGGTGTGCTGTATGATAGCCTCGGGTTACGTGCATTAGCGCGCAATGATTTCTCGCAGGCGCTGGCGATACGTCCCGACATGCCGGAAGTTTTCAACTACCTGGGCATTTACTTAACGCAGGCAGGCAATTTTGATGCTGCCTATGAAGCGTTTGATTCTGTACTAGAGCTTGATCCAACTTACAATTACGCGCGTTTAAACCGGGGCATCGCACTGTATTATGGCGGCCGCTTCCCGTTGGCGCAGGATGATCTGCAGGCGTTTTATCAAGACGACCCAAACGATCCCTTCCGTTCGTTATGGCTGTATCTGGTGGAGCGAGAAATCGATCCCAAGAAGGCCGAGGTAGCGCTTCAGCAGCGCTATGACAAAGCGGACAGAGGGCAATGGGGATGGAATATTGTCGAATTCTACCTGGGCAAGATCAGCGAAAAAACGCTGATGGAACGCCTCAAGGCAGATGCAACGGATAACACTTCGCTCGCTGAGCATCTCAGTGAAACTGACTTCTATTTGGGTAAACACTACCTGAGTCTGGGGGACAAGGACACCGCTTCGGCGCTGTTCAAACTGACGGTGTCTAACAACGTTCACAACTTCGTTGAGCACCGCTATGCATTGTTGGAATTGGCGCTTTTGGGCCAAGAGCAAGACGACCTATCGGAATCGGACCAGCAATAGCTGACGAACACCTATCAGCCTGATGGACATTGGTTTTTAACCAAAGTTATCGCCTTAACGGGCGAGGGCTTTTTTGTTCGTTTTATAATCTAATTTGAGCCGGTTCACACTTTTCAATGAAAATGACTGAAAATTTTCTCGACGAGTTATGTAGACTGGCTGCCATTATTAATGAGGCACGTGTACATGACGACTGAGTTTGAAACCTCTTTTGCCGATCTGGGGCTGTCTGCTCCAATCATTTCCGCCCTGAACGATCTGGGCTATGAAAAACCATCTCCGATCCAGGCTGAGTGTATTCCTCACCTGTTGAACGGCCGCGACGTGCTGGGCATGGCACAGACCGGTAGTGGTAAAACTGCAGCGTTCTCGCTGCCGCTGCTGCACAACCTGCAGGCAGATTTGAAAGCACCTCAGATCCTGGTGCTGGCGCCGACCCGCGAACTGGCGGTTCAGGTTGCCGAAGCGATGACCGATTTCTCCAAACACATGAACGGCGTCAACGTGGTAGCCCTGTACGGCGGCCAGCGTTACGACGTGCAGCTGCGCGCTCTGCGCCAGGGCCCGCAAATCGTTGTGGGTACCCCAGGTCGTCTGCTGGACCACCTGAAGCGCGGCACCCTGAACCTCTCTAACCTGAGCGGCCTGGTGCTGGATGAAGCCGACGAAATGCTGCGCATGGGCTTTATCGAAGACGTAGAAACCATCATGGCTGAGATCCCGGCTGAACATCAGACCGCGCTGTTCTCCGCTACCATGCCGGAAGCGATCCGTCGCATTACCCGCCGCTTCATGAAAGAGCCGCAGGAAGTGCGCATCCAGTCCAGCGTGACTACCCGTCCGGACATCAGCCAGAGCTACTGGTCGGTCTACGGCATGCGTAAAAACGAAGCGCTGGTGCGTTTCCTGGAAGCCGAAGACTTTGACGCGGCGATCATCTTCGTCCGTACCAAGAACGCGACCCTAGAAGTGGCCGAAGCGCTGGAGCGCAGCGGTTACAGCAGCGCCGCGCTGAACGGCGACATGAATCAGGCGCTGCGTGAGCAGACCCTGGAGCGCCTGAAAGACGGTCGTCTGGATATCCTGATCGCGACCGACGTTGCGGCCCGTGGCCTGGACGTTGAGCGCATCAGCCTGGTTGTCAACTATGACATCCCGATGGACTCCGAGTCTTACGTTCACCGTATCGGCCGTACCGGCCGTGCGGGTCGCGCCGGCCGTGCGCTGCTGTTCGTGGAAAACCGCGAACGCCGCCTGCTGCGCAACATCGAACGCACCATGAAGCTGACCATCCCTGAAGTGGAGCTGCCAAACGCAGAACTGCTGGGCGAGCGTCGTCTGGCCAAGTTCGCGGCGAAAGTTCAGCAGCAGCTGGAAAGTAGCGATCTGGATCTGTACCGCGCACTGCTGACCAAACTGCAGCCGGAAGAAGAGCTGGATATGGAAACCCTGGCCGCAGCGCTGCTGAAAATGGCTCAGGGCGAACGTCCGCTGATCCTGCCGCCGGATCCGGTCTTCAAACCGCGCCAGCGCCGCGAGTTCAACGACCGTGACGATCGCCGCGGTGACCGTGGCGACCGTCGCGATAGCCGTGACGGCGACCGTCCGCGTCGCGAACGTCGTGACGTTGGCGAAATGCAACTGTACCGCATCGAAGTGGGCCGTGACGATGGCGTAGAAGTGCGTCACATCGTTGGCGCTATCGCTAACGAAGGCGACATCAGCAGCCGTTACATCGGTAACATCAAGCTGTTCGCTTCCCACTCCACCATCGAGCTGCCAAAAGGCATGCCGGGCGAGATCCTGAATCACTTCACTCGCACCCGCATCCTGAACAAGCCGATGAACATGCAGCTGCTGGGCGATGCACAGCCGTTCGAACGTCGCGAGCGTCGTGACGGTGGCAACGGTGGCGAGCGTCGCGGCAACGGTCGTCCGTTCAACGGCGAACGTCGCGAAGGCGGCCCGCGTCGCTCCTTCGGCGAACGTCGTGAAGGCGGTAACGGCGGCGAGCGTCGTGGCGGTAACTACAACCGTGACGGCAAGCCGGCGCCACGCCGTGATGACGGCGCACCGGCAGCACCACGTCGTCGTTTCGGCGACGCGTAATCGCCGATTCACCGTTCGCGGTGAAGCGCTCTGAAAAACCAGCCTGCGGGCTGGTTTTTTTATGCCTGAAAGTTGCCGTCAAACGCCCCTGAATGGCGTATCATTCATAAGGTTTTTTCTTACGGATGATATGCACGGGAGATGCCATGAGTTGGCAGCAGTTTAAATCTCAATACCTGGTGCGCTTTTGGGCGCCGCTGCCGGCGGTGATCGCCGCCGGGATCCTCTCTACCTACTACTTCGGCATGACCGGCACCTTCTGGGCGGTGACCGGCGAATTCACCCGCTGGGGCGGCCATGTGCTGCAGTGGTTCGGCCTGCACCCCGAGCAATGGGGCTATTTCAAGGTCATCGGCCTGCAGGGCACGCCGCTGGAGCGCATCGACGGGCGCATGATCATCGGCATGTTCGCCGGCTGCATCGCCGCCGCGCTGTGGGCCAACAACATCAAACTGCGTCAGCCGCAGCACCGCATTCGCATCGTGCAGGCGCTGCTGGGCGGCATTATCGCCGGCTTCGGCGCACGCCTGGCGATGGGCTGCAACCTGGCGGCGTTCTTCACCGGCATTCCGCAGTTCTCGTTGCACGCCTGGTTCTTCGCGCTGGCGACCGCCGCCGGCTCCTACTTCGGCGCCAAATTCACGCTGCTGCCGATGTTCCGCATTCCGGTCAAATTGCAAAAGGTGAAGGCCGCCGCGCCGCTGACGCAGAAGCCTGAGCAGGCGCGCCGCCGCTTCCGGTTGGGCATGGCGATCTTCGGTCTGGCGGTGGCCTGGTCGCTGTGGACGCTGTTCGATGCGCCGAAGCTTGGCATCGCCATGTTGTTCGGCATCGGCTTTGGCCTGCTGATCGAGCGCGCGCAGATCTGCTTTACTTCGGCGTTCCGCGATCTGTGGATCACCGGCCGCACCCACATGGCGAAAGCCATCATCATCGGCATGGCGGTGAGCGCCATCGGCATCTTCAGCTATGTGCAGCTCGGTGTGGCGCCGAAGATCATGTGGGCCGGCCCGAATGCGGTGCTGGGCGGTTTGCTGTTCGGCTTCGGCATCGTGCTGGCCGGCGGCTGCGAGACCGGCTGGATGTACCGCGCCGTGGAAGGGCAGGTGCACTACTGGTGGGTGGGGTTGGGCAACATCATCGGCGCTACGCTGCTGGCCTATTACTGGGACGACCTGGCGCCGGCGCTGGCGACCGACTACGACAAGATCAACCTGCTCGACACCTTCGGCCCGATCGGCGGCCTGCTGGTGACTTACCTGCTGCTGGCGCTGGCCTTCGCCGCCATGCTGTGGTGGGAGAAACGCTTTTTCCGCGCCCTGCCTGAGGCGCAGGTGGTGAATTTGAGGAGCATGCCATGAAAGAGACGACGATAGTGCCGGACTACCGGCTGGACATGCTGGGTGAGCCTTGCCCGTACCCGGCGGTGGCGACGCTGGAGGCGATGCCGCAGCTGAAGCCGGGGGAGATCCTGGAGGTGATCAGTGATTGCCCGCAGTCGATCAACAACATCCCGCTCGATGCGCGCAATCACGGCTACAAGGTGCTGGATATCCAGCAGGACGGGCCGACCATCCGCTATCTGATCCAGCGTTAACGCCGAGGCGGTGGGGTTCCCACCGCCTTTTCGCTTTTTAGCCCTTCACGATGTCGCCTTTCACGCCGGCGACGATCTCGAACGAACGCAGCCGCGCCTGATGATCGAAGATCTGGCCGTTGACCATGATCTCGTCGGCATCGGTTTCACGCAGCAGCGTTTGCAGCCCGTGACGCACCGTTTTTTCATCGCCGACGATCGACATCCGCAGCGCCTGTTCGACGCCGTATTGCTCACCGGCGGTCCACAGCGCGTGGATGTTATCCACCGGCGGCGGCAGCGGGCCGGGCGAACCGCGGCGCAGATTGATGAACTGCTGCTGCATCGAGCTGAACAGGAAGCGCGCGTCGCGGTCGCTGTCGGCGGCGATCACGTTGACGCACACCATGGCGTGCGGCTGCGCCAGCTGTTTGGAGGGTTTGAAGTTCTCGCGGTACAGCTGCAGCGCCTGGAACAGCATATCCGGGGCGAAGTGCGAAGCGAAGGCGAACGGCAGGCCGAGCTGCGCCGCCAGCTGTGCGCTGTAGAGGCTGGAGCCGAGCAGCCAGAGCGGCACATGCAGCCCCTGGCCCGGCACTGCCTGCACCGGCTGGCCGGGCTGCGCGTCGCAGAAGTAGTTTTGCAGTTCCTGCACGTCGCGCGGGAAGGTATCCACATCGCCGGACAGGTGGCGGCGCAGCGCCATCATGGTGCGTTGATCGGTGCCGGGCGCGCGGCCCAGCCCCAGATCGATGCGGCCGGGGTAGAGCGATTCCAGGGTGCCGAACTGTTCAGCGATCACCAGCGGCGCATGGTTCGGCAGCATTACGCCGCCGGAGCCGAGGCGAATGCTCTGGGTGCCGGCGGCCAGATAGCCCAGCAGCACCGAGGTGGCGGCGCTGCCGATGCCGGTCATATTGTGGTGCTCGGCCAGCCAGTAGCGCTGGTAGCCCCAGCGTTCGGCGTGTTGCGCCAGATCCAGCGAACAGTGGAAAGCGTCGCGCGCCTTGGCCCCTTGCGGGATTGGCGATAAATCCAGTACCGAAAGCGGTACGGCAGTGTGTTCAGTCATGACATCGTCCATCAGAGAGTGGATCGCTTAAAGGGCGATTGCAGGGATCTGCATACTAAAAGGCCGAAAAAAGATGCTTTTTAGTGTTAAAAGCATAATCCAATTTATAGTTATAAAAGAGGAGATATGTGCTTGTGATATCCTCATGAGTGCAATGGTGTTTTTTGGAGCAATTTGAGACATGGAAATGATGATCCCCGCCCGCCGCTTACCGTTCCGGGAGCCGATATAATGAAAAAAAAGACGCTGTTTACCCTGTTGCTGATGATGGTGGCGATCGCATTGGCGATCCTGTTCCGCGCGCACAATCAGGATCTGTTACTGCAGGGTGAAGTGGATGCCCCCGAAGTGATCGTCGCATCCAAGGCGAAAGGCCGGGTTGTTGAACGCCTGATCGAACGCGGCGATGACGTGAAAAGCGGCCAGCTGATCATCCAACTCGACAGCCCCGAACTAATGGCGCAACTGCGTTCCGCGCAGGCGACGCGCGACGAGGCCAAAGCGCAGCTCGAGCTGTCGCTGCACGGCACCCGTGAAGAGAGCATCCGCAACCTGCGCGCCAACCTGGCGCAGGCCGAGGCGCAGTACCGCAATGCGCAAAACGACTACAACCGTAACCTGAGCGTGGCCGGCAAGGGCTATATCTCGAAGTCCGAGCTGGACGCTTCGCGCCGGTCGCGCGACACCGCCTTCCAGCAGGTGCAGGCCGCCAAGGCCAACCTGGATGAAGGCATCAACGGCGACCGCGTCGAGCAGCGGCAGCAATATGCGGCGGCGCTGCGGGCGGCGGAAGAGAACCTGCTGCAGATCCAGGCGCAGAGCGACGATCTGCAGGTGAAAGCGCCGGTGGACGGCGAAGTGGGGCCGATCCCGGCCGAAGTGGGCGAATTGCTGAACGCCGGCAGCCCGCTGGTGACGTTGATCCGGGTGCCGGACGCTTACTTCGTGTTTAACCTGCGTGAAGACATCCTGGCCCACGTGCGCAAAGGCGACAAGGTCAAGCTGCGGGTGCCGGCGCTGAAGGACAAAATGATCGACACCGAGGTGCGCTACATCGCGCCGCTGGGGGATTACGCCACCAAACGCGCCACCCGCGCCACCGGCGACTTCGACCTGAAAACCTTCGAAGTGCGCCTGTATCCGTCACAGCCGGTGGACGGCCTGCGTCCGGGGATGAGCACCTTATGGCAATGGAAAGAGTAAGGGCCGGCTGGCGCTGCTTCAGTCACGCGTTCGACAAAGAGTGTCGCGTCGCCTTTCGCAGCCCGGTGGTGCACTGGCTGAGCTGGATCTTTCCGCTGATCCTGTTTGCGCTGATCAGCAGCAACTTCTCCGAAGGCACGCTGCTCGATCTGCCGGTCTCGGTGGTGGACAGCGATCACAGCCCGCTGTCCAAATCGCTGACGCGCCGGCTGGACGCCGGTTCGCACGCCCACGTCGAGGCATACGGCGGCGGGCTGCCGGAGTCGCTGAGCCGCCTGCGCAGCGCGCAGGATTACGCGTTGCTGTATATCCCGCCGGACTTTGAGGCCAATGCGCTGTCGGGCAAACAGCCGAGCGTGGTGATGTACTACAATGCGCTGTTTTACGGCGCCGGGCTGTACTCCACCCAGGACTTCGGCGGCCTGATGAACGAAATCAACGCCAGCACCCGCAGCATCATCGCCACCGAGATGGGCAAGACGCTGCCGCCGTTGGCGGACGTGACGCTCTCCTACGGCAGCCTGTTCAACGCCAGCGGCAGCTATATCTATTACCAGCAGTTCGCCGCCACCATCCACCTGCTGCAGCTGTTCGCGGTGACCTGCATGATCTATGTGCTGGCACGCAGCAAGTCGCTGCTGCAGGCCAAGCCGTTCAGCCTGGCGCTGCTCGGCAAGCTGGCGCCGTACACGCTGTGTTTCACCACCCTGCTGATGGTGGAGATCGCGGCGCTGGTGGGCATCTTTGACGCCCGCGTCAGCGGCAACCCGCTGTTTATGCTGATGATCGGCCTGTTCTATGTGATGGCGGCGCAGAGCATCGGCCTGCTGCTGTACACCTTTACCGGCAGCACCATCACCGCCTACAGCCTGATCGGTATTTTGGTCAGTATCGCGATGACCTTCTCCGGCATGGCGGTGCCTGAGCTGTCGATGCCGCTGCCGGCGCGCATCATTTCCAACATCGAACCGCTGACCCACGCGCTGTACGCGATGTTTGACGTGTTCCTGCGGCAGGTGCACGCCAGCGCCATCTTCAGCGTGTGCGCGCTGCTGGCGGTCTATCCGCTGGTGGCCGCGCTGCTGGTGCGCAATCGCCTGCCGGCGCGGCTGGCAAAAGAGGGGAGCGCCGGATGAAGCTTTATTGGCAAACCTTCGTTAAGGTGCTGCTCGGCATGCTGGAGCGGCCGGTGTGGCTGATGCTGATCCTGTCGCTGTGCATCATGAGCCTGGTGTACGCCAACCGCACGGTGTGGGATCTGCCGGTGGGCGTGATCGATCAGGATCACAGCACCGCCAGCCGGCAGCTGATCCGCCAACTGGACGCTACCTCCAAGATCGCGATTGAAACCTACGATAGCCTGGAACAGGCACAGCGCGATCTCAGCTGGCGCAAGCTGTTTGCGGTGATCATCATGCCGGTGGATCTGGAGAAGAAGATCCTCAGCGGGCAGAACATCGTGGTGCCGATGTACGGCGACGCCACCAACCGCCTGGCCAACGGCCAGATCCAGCAGGACGTGGTGGCGGCCTATCAGCAGCTGCTGACGCAATACAACAACGGGCTGCTGCTGCGCAGCGGCTTCAGCGAACGGCAGGCGCAGATACTGCTGACGCCGATACTGGGGCAAACGCTGGACGTGTTCAACCCCGGCATCAGCTTTGCGGCGATCATCTTCCCCGGCCTGCTGGTGATGCTGTTGCAGCACTCGCTGCTGATCGCCTGTATCCGCGTCAATATCGCCATGAAGAGCATGCCCGGCGGCAAGGCGCCGCTGGCGGCGCACCTCGGCGGGCTGACGGCGCTGCTGCCGATCTGGCTGTTCCTGTCGATCGTGTTGTTCGTGCTGTGGCCGTGGGTATTGGGCTATAGGCAGACGGCGAACATCGCCGAGCTGCTGCTGCTGACCTTCCCGTTCCTGCTGGCGGTATTGGGGCTGGGCAAGCTGGTGACAGAATGTCTGCGCAGCGTCGAGATGATCTACCTGACGCTGGCGTTCATCACCACGCCGATCTTCTACCTGTCCGGCACTATCTGGCCGCTGCAGTCGATGCCGGCCTGGGTGCGTGCCATCTCGTACAGCATTCCCTCCACCTGGGGCACCAAGGCGATCGCCGGCGTCAACCAGATGGGGCTGTCGCTGAATGAGGTGTGGGGCGACGTCGCCATGATGCTGGTGCTCGGCGTGGTCTATACCCTGCTGGGCTTCGGCGTCGGTTTCTTGCGCAACAGCGTGGCGCTGCGCGGGATGTTCAGGAAACGGCGGGCGAGTTGATCCCCTCATTGACCCTTTTTTTGGCGACTATAATTAATGCTTTTAATTTCAATAAAATGCATTCTTTGCCGGAAAAAGGGGGGTGGGGTGAGTAAAGGCTATTACCTTTTGCTCTCAGTAGGTTAGGATCACTTACTAACTGTTCACTGCCGTACAGGCAGATCTAATGAGCACCACAATGGGTGCCCATTTGTTGAATGCAAGGGGGCTTCACCCCACCAACTCCAGCCCCGCCACGCGGCGCCAGTAGCCGTTGCAGTCGGCGCGGTCGATCAAGTTCAGCGGCTGCTCGCCGCGCTCGTTGGCGCGGAAGGCGTCGATCTGCGCCAGCGTCTCGGCGCCCTGCGGCGACAGCCGCACGATGTCCACCAGCTCCTGCATGCTCGGCAGCTCGTTGCCGAGGTTGTAGCAGTAACCGCTCATGGTCTGGATGCCGTTGAGCACGAACACCTGCTGTTGCTCCTGGGAGCGCATCATGCGGCCCTGCGGATATTTGATGCAGCAGGTTTCGCACTCGTCCTTGCCGCGGTTCTCCGAGCGGGCGGTGAAGCAGCGCGCCGAGTAGGCCAACGGCAGGTGGCCGTAGCTCAGCACCTCCACCTCGAAATCGTGGCGGAAGCCCAGCTCGTCGCACTGCGTCAGCAGGTTGGCCAGCCAGTCGCGCGACAGCTCGACCGGCATGCACCAGCGCACCATGCCCTGGCGGCGCAGCAGGCGCAGGGTATAGGCGTTGTAGCAGTTCAGCGCATGGCCGGCGACGAACGGCAAGCCGCGTTCCGCCGCCATGTTCACCGCGCCCAGATCGTTGGCTTCCAGCAGGAACTCGCCGTTCTCCACATAGCGTTTCAGCTCATTCAGCTCGGACGGCGCCTGCAGCAGCGCCAGCGTGGAGATAACCACCTGTTTGCCGCTGCGGGCGATCTCGCGCGCCAGCGCCAGCCAATCGCTGACCTTCATCTCGCGCCGTTTGGTGCAGACGCTCTCGCCAAGGTAAATGATGTCGGCGCTGCTCTCCGCCGCCTGTTGATAGAACGCCGTGATGTCGGTTTTCGGCCAGTAGTAGAGTACCGGCCCCAGTGCGTATTTCATGTTTCCTCCGGCTACTGCCATTTGCGGTGATAGGCGCCCAGCGTGGTCTGGGTGCCCTCGGACATCGCGCCCAGCGTCTCCATCCAGGCGGCGTCGGCGCGGTAGGCGGCCGGATCGGCCTGGCAACGGTCGATCGCCTGGCGCCAGACGCGCGCCACCTGGCTGACGTAAGCCGGGCTGCGCTGGCGGCCTTCGATCTTCACCGAGGCGATGTTGGCGGCCAGCAGCTCCGGCAGCAGCTCCAGCGTATTGAGGCTGGTGGGCTCTTCCAGCGCGTGGTAGCGCACGTCGTCCACCAGATAGCGGCCCTTGCACAGCGTCGGGTAACCGGCGTTTTCATGGTCCTGGTAGCGGTCGATCAGCACGTCGTTCAGGCGCGACTCCATGCCCTGCGGGGTTTGCTGCCAGCGCACGAAACGCGCCGGCGAACAGGCGCCGACGGTGTTCGGCGACTCGCCGGTCAGGTAGGAAGAGAGATAGCAGCGTCCTTCGGCCATGATGCACAGGCTGCCGAAGGCGAACACTTCCAGCGGCACCGGGCTGGTGCGCGCCAGCTGTTTCACCTGATGCATCGACAGCACGCGCGGCAGCACCACCCGGCCCACCTCGAAGTTGCGCTGGTAGAAACGGATCGCCTCTTCGTTGGTGGCGGAGGCCTGCACCGAAACGTGGCGCTCCAGCTGAGGGTAGCGCTGGGCGGCGTATTCCAGCATCGCCAGATCCGCCAGAATCAGCGCGTCGGCGCCCAGCTGGGCGGCCATATCCACCGCGCGCTGCCAGCGGGCGTAGCCGTCGGGATGGGCGAAGGTGTTGATGGCGATATGCAGTTTACGGCCGTGGCGATGCACGTAATCGACCGCTTCCTGCAGCTTTTTCTCGGTGAAGTTGAGGCCGGCGAAGTGGCGCGCGTTGGTATCGTCTTTCAGCCCGATGTAAACGGCGTCGGCGCCGTTATCTACCGCGGCCTTCAGGGCCGGCAGGTTGCCGGCGGGGCAAAGCAGCTCCATAGATTTATCCTGGCTTAGCCGTGCGCCCGGCCGGGCGCACGCTGTCTTTAAAGGTTGCCGGCGGCGGTGTTCCGCCGGCAAACGCGAATCGGGGAGGCCATTTTAGGCAAAGGAGCACGCACAGGTTTTGATTTGGGGCAGCTTATGGCGTATTGATAAACATGGCGGTGAAATGCACTATTTGTTGATATAGACCGCTGAAGCCGCGCGCCAGTGTGGCAAAATAGCGGTAGTCCGTATTGAAAGGAGTGGATGACCGTGTTGGAACAACTACGAGCACGCCTTGTGCGCCAGGGGCCGTCGCTGCTGCGCATCCCGCTGAAATTCACGCCGTTCGCCCTGCAGCGCCAGCTGCTGCAACAGGTGCTGAGCTGGCAGTTCCGCCAGGCGTTGGCGGATGGCGAACTGGAATTTCTCGAATCGCGCTGGTTAAAGATCGAAGTTCGCGATCTGGCGCTACACTGGTTTATGACGGTAGAAAACGACAAACTGGTGGTCAGCCAGCACGCCGAAGCGGACGTCAGCTTCAGCGGCGACGCCAACGATCTGATCCTGATCGCGGCGCGCAAGCAAGATCCGGATACGCTGTTCTTTCAGCGTCGGCTGCAGATTGAAGGGGATACCGAATTGGGCCTGTATGTGAAAAATTTGATGGACGCCATCGAGCTGGAAAGCATGCCTGCGCCGCTGCGCATGGGGCTGCTGCAGTTGGCTGATTTTGTCGAAGCAGGGCTGCAGGAGGGCACGGCGTCGGCTTCCCGTGTGGCGGTATCATGCTGATCCGCGTAGAGATCCCGGTAGACGCGGCGGGCATCGACGCCTTGCTGCGCCGCGCCTTTGGCCGCGACGACGAAGCAGACCTGGTGCAACAGCTGCGCGAAGACGGCCTGCTGACGCTGGGCGTGGTCGCCACTGACGACGAAGGCGGCGTAGTGGGTTATGCCGCGTTCAGCCCGGTAGACGTGGCCGGCGAAGACCGCCAATGGGTGGCGCTGGCGCCGCTGGCGGTTGACGAAAGCCTGCGCCGTCAGGGGCTGGCTGAAAAGCTGGTGTACGAAGGCTTGGACTCGCTGAACGAATTCAGCTACGCCGCGGTGGTAGTGCTGGGCGATCCGGCCTATTACGGCCGCTTCGGCTTCAAACCGGCAGCCGCCTATGGCCTGAATTGTCGCTGGCCGGACATGGAAAGCGCATTCCAGGTGTATCCGCTGGCGGAAGACGCTCTGAATGGCGTCAGCGGCGAAGTGGCTTTTTCGGCGCCGTTTAATCGCTTTTAACCACCGGCAACAAATCCTCCAATGACAGCGGCGGGTGATTCACCAGCCGCTCTTTTTGTATTTTGCTCAGCTGTTTGACGCGGTATTCCAGCTTCAGCGCCGTTGAGCGATCCCCCACCTGGCAGTGAAACGCCAATGTCAGCTCCCCTTTACCGCGCAGCGCCTTGGCGCCTTTGCCGGCCTGATGTTGCGCCAGGCGGCGCGCCACGTCGGTGGTGATGCCGGTATACAGCATGCCGCTCGGTAAACGCAGCATATAGAGATACCAGTGGGGTAAGTCCATCATTGGGGTCCTGTGCAAGGGTAGAGATGACATCAGGCCGCCATAGCTAAGCGCGGCATCTCTATTTTGTCACGATTTAACGATGGATTTCACCACTGGCGGAACGGTTTGTTTATTCCGTCTTGACGATAAGGGATTATTTTACACCCACGGTAAATTTGTTTTCTTCCCCTTTATGATGCTGAATTGTCCACTCGCCACTGACGCGGAATGAAGCCGCGGAAGCATAGGTGTCTTCCATAAACTGGAAATAAACGATTTTTCCGTCTTTGACCTGCGCTTTTATTGCGAAAGGAGAGGTGAACTGATGGCCTAGCGCTACTGAGGTATAGGTGAATTGACCAAATACGGCCACGGTGCCTCCGTCGGCAAGAATGTCACCGATCGTGAAGTCGTTTATTTCCCAGTAAGTTCCGACATTTGAAAAGGTATCGATGTAAACCTGTCGCCCTTGAGAAGTGCCCGCCCAGGGCTCGATCTGTTTGAGCTCTTTGTTTTCAAAGTTCAAGGAAGTATAAACCGCGTTTTCATCGATAAGACGCATGGCGGCATTGGTGACGTCTTCCTTTGCCGTGTTCATCAAGAATGCATAAACCACATCTTTTGGCAGTTGAGTCTCTTCTGCTTTCACAATGAGTTTTTCATTGTTTTTCATATAAACCTCGTCACGTGACTTCCGGGGTGAATAATTGGCCGTTTATTCCGATGATGAGCCGGTGATTGGTTGTAAATCAACGATGATCATAGCACCGCCGGAAAGCAGTGCAGATGATAGAAAGTGCTTAGGCGTTCGGGAAATAAAGTCTCTGTAAAACGGCATTAATCATCATAACACCATATTAAATAATGGTTTTTATTTACGGTGAAGGCGTTGGCGCACATGGGGTGACGAAGCGAGAACGCTGTTTTAAATGGATTTATATAAGCGGTATCAATGATGTTTTGATGCTTTTTATTTATGAATGGCGGTAGTGAACAGGAATTATGCTTGGTGGCTTGGATTTACTGATAATAAAGCCCGAGAGTAAGAAAGAGAGTGAGTCATTCCAGTCACTAGAGCGGCGTGGGCGACAGAGAGCGTCGGCTGGCCAGGGTTGCGATGAGGTGATATTGCGCCCCATCACAATCCCATCCCCGGCCGCCGGAGCCTTACCGCTTTACCCCTTTTTTCCCGCCAGCTCGAAGCGCGGCGAGACGATGCCGTACAGCGTCCAGCCGAGGAAGGTGGCGATGGCGCCCCACATCATCGCTTCCTCACCGGAGCTGTAGAGCGCGTAGAAGCTGTACAGCGCGCCGATGCCGGCGATGATATTGGCGATGCGCGCCTTGTTGTCCGGCACCTTCGCCACTTTCTGAATAATGACCAACGCCGCCATCGACAGGATGTACGGGATGATGTTGGTCACCACCGCCAGGTTCACCAGCACGTTGAACTGCTTGTTCAACGATGGGCTGATGGTCATCAGCGACAAACCGCTCTGGATGACGACGATGGTCAGCATGCCTTTAACCGGCGCGTCGGCCTTGCTCAGCTTGGAGAAGATTTTCGGGAAGAAGCCGCTGTCGGCGGAGGATTTGAACACCTGCGCGATGGTGAACTGCCAGCCGAGCAGCGAGCCGACGCAGGACATCACCATCAACGCCATGATGATCTTGCCGACTGTCGGGTTGAACATGTGGGAGAACGCCAGCCCGAACGGGGCGGTGGAGTTGGCCAGATCCATGTTCGGCACGATGCCGGCGATCACGTTGGTCGAAACGATATAGATCACCGCCGCGCTGAGGGTGCCGCCCAGTACGGCGATCGGCACGTTGCGCTCCGGATTTTCCACCACGTCGGTATTGGCGCAGGCGGATTCCAGCCCCAGGAATGCCCACAAGGTCATCGAGATCGAGGCGCCGATGGCTTCGAAGGTCGGCACCTGATGCGGGTTCCAGGCGGCGACGTAGGCGCTGCCGCTGAACCAGTACCAGCCGATGACCGAGATGCCCACCACCGGAATGATCACGCCCCAGACGGTGATGCCGCTGATTTTGCCGGTAATGCGCGCACCGCCGAAGTTGGCGACGGTCGCAAGCCACAGCACGCCGATGGTGGCGATGCAGATCCCCAGTGGGCTGAGCGTAGCGCCAAACAGCTCGGTGCCGTAGCCGACGGCGGAAATGGCGATGGCGATATTGGCGATCAGCAGCGAAACGCCATAGGTGTAGTTCGCCATAAAGTTGCCTGATTTACCGAAGGCGTATTCGGCGTAGCCGCCCATGCCGCCGGATTTACGGCTGAACATGCCGCATTTGGCGAAGGCGTAGGCCAGCGCCATCGAGCCGACGGCGGTCACCAGCCAGGAAACGATCGAAATCGTGCCCACTTCGGCCAGCTTGGTTGGCAGCATAATTATGCCGGAACCCATCATATTCACGGCGGTCAGGATCGTTAATTGCACGACCCCCATTTTATTATTGGACTTACTCATGATCATTTTCTCTTTTAGGATGCGATCCGGGCGGCGAGAATAATCGCCGCCCCGTAAGGTGATTAATTTTTCATGACGTAGCCGTAAGCGCGGTTCCAGCCGTCCTCATCCTGTTGGATATAAACGCCCTGCAATTCCGGTGCGAATCCAGGCAATAAGTTGATGCCTTCTTCCAGTGCCAGGAAATAACGCTGCGCGGCGCCGCCCCAAATTTCGCCGGGCACCACGCACAGCACGCCTGGTGGGTAAGGCAGGGCGCCTTCGGCGGCGATGCGGCCCTCGGCCTTGGCCAGCGAGACCAATTCCACATTGCCGCGCACGAACTCGGTATTGGCGTCCTGCGGGTTCATCACCACGCGTGGGAAATAGCTTTTGCGGAACATCTCTTTTTGCAGTTCTTTAACGTCATAGCTGACGTAAAGGTCGTGCATTTCCTGGCACAACTGGCGGATGGTGTAGTTTTTGTAGCGCTGCTGGTGGTTTTTATAGACCGCAGGCAGCACCTCGCTGAGCAATGAGTTTTGCTCGATGTGCTTCTCGAAGCGGGCGATCAGGGCCACCAGGTGCTGCATCTTGGCGATGTCTTCCGCCGGCGTCAGCAGGAACAGGATCGAGTTGAGATCGCATTTTTCCGGCACGATGCCGTTTTCACGCAGGTAGTTGGCCAGAATGGTCGCCGGGATGCCGAACTCGCTGTAGCTGCCGGTCGCGGTATCGATGCCCGGCGTGGTGAGCAGCAGTTTGCACGGATCGACGAAGTACTGCGATTCGGCATAGCCCTCAAAAGCGTGCCATTTTTCGCCGGGCACGAAGTTGAAGAAGCGCAGATCGTTGGCCATCGCCGCGGTGTCATAGGCCTGCCAAGGCTTGCCGTCGATCTGATCCGGCACGAACGGTTTGATCATCGTGCAGGTATCCAGCAGCATTTTGCGCGCTTCGATGCCCACGCGCACACATTCTTGCCACAGGCGCTGGCCGCTCTTGCCCTCGTGCATCTTGGCGTTGACGTCCAGCGCGGCGAACAGCGGGTAGAACGGGCTAGTGGAGGCGTGCAGCATAAAGGCGTTGTTGAAGCGCTTGTGGTTGCAGTAGCGGCTCTGCCCCTTGATATGCTTGTCTTTTTTGTGGATCTGCGAGGTCTGCGAGAAACCGGCCTGCTGTTTGTGCACCGACTGGGTGACGATGATGCCGGGATCGTTTTCGTTCAGCTCCAGCAGCAGCGGCGAGCAGTCTTTCATCATCGGAATGAACTGCTCATAGCCCACCCAGGCGGAGTCGAACAGGATGTAGTCGCACAGGTGGCCAATTTTGTCGACCACCTGGCGGGCGTTGTAGATGGTGCCGTCGTAGGTGCCGAGCTGGATGATCGCCAGGCGGAACGGGCGGGCTTCGTTGGCGCGTTCCGGCGCCACTTCGCGGATCTGTTGGCGCAGGTAGCGTTCGTCGAAGCAGTGCGCGTCGATGCCGCCGATAAAGCCGAACGGGTTGCGGGCGGTTTCCAGGTAAACCGGCGTAGCGCCGGCCTGGATCAACGCGCCGTGGTGGTTGGATTTATGGTTGTTGCGGTCGAACAGCACCAGGTCGCCGCGCGTCAGCAGGGCGTTGGTCGCCACCTTGTTCGAGGCCGAGGTGCCGTTGAGCACGAAGTAGGTCTTGTCGGCGTTGAACACCTTGGCGGCGTGCTGCTGCGCGGCGCAAGGCGCGCCTTCGTGGATCAACAGATCGCCCAGTTTGACGTCGGCGTTGCACATGTCGGAGCGGAAAAGCGTTTCGCCGTAGAAGTCGAAGAACTGGCGGCCCGCCGGGTGTTTGCGGAAGAACTCGCCGCCCTGGTGGCCGGGGCAGGCGAAGGTGGCGTTGCCCATTTCCACATACTGCGTCAGCGTGTTGAAGAACGGCGGCAGCAGCTCGCTCTCATATTTGGCGGCGGCGGCCTCCAGCTGTTTGCCGTAGAACTGGGTATTCTTGCCGCACAGTTCAAACACGCCGTGCAGCGCCGGCAGTACGGCGTTATCCAGCTCTTCTTCGCAGCAGACGGCGACGAACAGCGGAATGTTCAGGCCGTGTTCTTCGATGCGCGCCACCATGCCTTGCGCGACGTCGTCTACCGACAGCACGATGGCGGCGACGTCATTGAAATCGCTGTGATGCACATCGACGATGTCGCGTTCAGTTTCAAAGCAGCCGAGGGTTTGGGTGTTGGCGGCAATTTTTAATTTTTTCATTTTTCTCATTCTTCAGGCAAAGGCATTCCGCCGGCAAATAATTTCATTTGCCGTTAACGCCTTCACGAAAATAAAGGTGTGCGAGAACCCAGTGATGCCGAAAGGCATTAACTGTGTTCGCTGTTTTATTTATCCTGGATGCGCTTGGCCGAAATTAAAAATGTGTTGCGTGTCCTTCCCGCTTAGCGAGAAAAAGACATTATCACCGGAGTGCGGAGAATAAAGTGAAACGCAAAGACACTCTTAACAACGGCGTAAGAGCGAGGGGGAGGGTTATCTGTAGTTGAAGAATGCGAAGCTAAAGCAGCTGCGATGAGCCATCATCATAATATGGGTTGTACGCCTGATGTGCGCCATTTTTCGGTTATTGTTTTCCATTTTCTAATCCACCTTGCTGAGTGAAAAGATGGCGCTATTTTAGCGCAAGATGCACTAAAATTTGTGATTAGAATCACATAAATGCCGGTTTTTATAAATAACTATTCACCGGTTATGCAATGTGTTGCATAAGTATCATCCAGACGCAGAGGTTGGCATGTAAATGAATTGCTAATGTTCTCGGGCCTTGAGCGCTTAATTTTGATGCCGCTCGAGAAGGAATAAAAAAAGCGGTCAAATAACCGGCTGCATAACGATCAAATAAATCCGCATTGTGTTATTTATGTTATCAACCTGCTTTATGCTAAAATAAATAAAAATTCACTATCTTTGTTTTTATATTCACTTTTGTTTTTTGGTGATTATCGTTATTTGTGACTCGCCTCAACAACGCAGGGTAAGATGAAGTGAGTGAACAGGGAGGCGAGTAACCTTGAATACCCCAGAACAACGGCAGCAGATTGCGGATTTTATCGGTAAACAACACGTCTTGACGCTGTGCGCCGGCGACGGCCTCGACATGTGGTGCGCCAACTGTTTTTACGTGTTCGACGCCGCGACGATGGCGCTGTGGCTGATGACCGAACCGCACACCCGCCACGGCGGGCTGATGCTGAACAACGGCCGGGTGGTCGGCACCATCGCGCCGAAGCCGAAAAGCATCGCGCTGATCCGCGGCGTGCAGTACCGCGCCGAGGCGGCGCTGCTGAGCGGCGAAGAGGCCGAGGCGGCGCGCGCACGTTACTGCAAGCGCTTCCCGATCGCCAGGGCGATGAAGGCCTCGGTTTGGCGGCTGGATCTGCACGAGGTGAAGATGACCGACAACACCCTCGGCTTCGGCAAGAAGCTGCACTGGGCGCGGTCTATACTTTAAGTCGACATAGCCATTACAACGGGAGATCGCATGGCGCGAGCACTGTTAGTCGGCGCAACCGGGCTGGTGGGGCGCGAGTTGCTGCAGCTGTTGCAAAGCGATCCGCAGGTAACGGCCATCGTGGCGCCGACGCGCACGCCGCTGCCGCCGCACGGCAAGCTGACCAATCCGGTCGGCGATGCGCTGTTCGAGCTGCTGAGTAGCCTGCAGCAACCGGTCGATCTGGTGTTCTGCTGCCTGGGCACCACCCGCCGGGCGGCGGGCAGCGCCGATGCCTTCCGCTACGTCGATTATCAACTGGTGGTGGAGAGCGCGCTGACCGGCCGCCGGTTGGGGGCGCAGCACTGTCTGGTGGTGAGCGCGTTGGGCGCCAATGCGGATTCTACCTTCCTGTATAACCGCACCAAAGGCGAAATGGAGCAGGCGCTGCGCGAACAGCGCTGGCCGCGCCTGACGCTGGTGCGGCCTTCCATGCTGGTGGGAGAGCGCCCGGCGCCGCGCCTGATGGAGCGCCTCACGCTGCCGCTGTTCAGGCTGCTGCCCGGCAAATGGCGCGCGGTCGCCGCCAAAGACGTGGCGCAAACGCTGCTGCAGCAGGCGTTCACGCCGGGCGAAGGGGTCAGGGTGCTGGAGTCGGATCGGCTGCACTGCTACCGAGACTGACGCTGAGGTGATCGAACGCCAGCTCTAGCCCGGCGGGCAGTTCATTGTCCAGCAGCCACCGATCGAGATGATGGCTGATGTGCGTCAACAGCGTGCGTTTGGGCTGCAGCAACCGCTGCGTCTCCTGCGCACGGGTCAGATCGTTGTGGTTGCGCGGCGCCTGCGGCTGAGGCGGCAGGCTGCAGTCGAGCACCAGCAGATCCAGCGCCACGTTCTGCAGATAGTCGGCGGTGGCCGGCGGCAGGCCGACGGTGTCGGTCAGGTAGGCCAGCGCAGCGCCCGCCGCCTGGATCAGATAACCGTGGGTCAGTTTGGAGTGTTGCAGCGGCAGCGGGGTGATGCGCATGCCGCCCAGTTCGACGGTGGCGAAGGGCGCCAGCGGCGGCTGAAACGCCAGAATGCCGGGGTGTTTGAACAGATCGTCGCAGCCCTGTTCATCCGGCGGGCCATACACCGGAATGGAATTTCCGCACCCCCAACGCAAAGGAAATAACCCCTGAACGTGATCCATGTGGTAATGTGTCAGTAAAAAACGTTGAATTTGCCCCGCCGAAAATCGCCGCTCCAAAGTCGGCAATCCCGCATCCAATAAGGTCGTTTCCCCCTGATAGTTGAGCATGGCGCTGCACGCCCGCCGCCGAAATGCCGGCTCGCGCCGCGCCCGTTGGCAGATCGGGCAGTCGCAGCCGAACACCGGCACCTGCTGCGCGCCGCCGGTGCCGAGAAAGGTCAGTTGCATCGCTCCCCTCCGTTAAAGGTACTTCTGCGCAAAGCGGTTGATGTCGCGAAAATCCGCCAGCCGCGCCTGCAGCGTGGCGTGATCCCAGTGCCACCACTGGCTGCGTTCGATACGCTCTATCAGCGCATCGTCAAAGCGCATGCCGATCTTTTTGGCCGCCACGCCGGCGACGATGCTGTAGGGTTCCACGTCTTTGGTGACCACCGCCGCGCTGCCGATCACCGCGCCGTTGCCGACGCTGACGCCCGGCATCAGAATGGCGTTATGGCCGATCCACACGTCGTGGCCGACGGTGACGTGGTGCTCGCGCCGCCAGTCGAAGAACGCTGCGTCATCTTCCCCCAGCCCGTATTCGGAAGCGCGGTAGGTGAAGTGGTGCTGCGCGATGCGCTGGTAGGTCGGGTGGTTGCCGGGATTGATGCGCGCATAGGAGGCGATGGAGACGAACTTGCCGATAGTGGCGTAAAAGATCTGGTTGTGTCCGGCGGTGTAGGAGTAGTCCCCCATCTCCACCTCTTCCAGGATCGCATCGTCGGCCAGATGCACATACTGGCCGAGCCGGGTGCGGTTAAGGGTCACGTTGTCGCCGATTTTCGGCTGGGCGAAGTCGTTCATGGCGTCGCGTCCTGAGTTTGTCGGGTAGAGGTCGGCAGCAGCGCCAGCAGCGCCGCCAGGGTGTCGTCGAGTGGACCGTCGTTGTGCAGCACCCGGCAGCCGGCGGGCAGGCTCTGCTGATATTCCGCCGCCCGCGCCAGCCGCTGCTCGATCTGTTCGGCGCTTTCCCGCCCGCGATCCTGCAGGCGCCGGCGCAGGATCGCGGCGCTGACCTGCAGGCACACCGGCAGCAGCTGCTCACCGTAGCGCTGCTGCGCCTGCGGCAGGTGGGCGCGCGAACCGTTGACCGCCACGTCGATCCCCTGCAGCAGCCAAAGATCCACTTCGATCCCGAACGCGTAGCGCTGCTGGTGCGCCTGCCAGTCGAGCGCAAACAGCCCCTTGGCGCGGCGGCGCAGAAATTCGGGTTCGCTCAGCGCGATGTGATTCTCGCAGCCGGCGTCCGCCGGCCGGGTGATGTAGCGGTGCGCCACCAGCGGCGCGCGGTCGGCGTCGGCCCGCAGCGCGGCCAGCAGGCTGTCCTTGCCTGCGCCGGAAGGCCCCATCAGATAGATGAGCCGCGCCATCAGAACACCTGCCTGCCCTGGCGCCACACGTTCTGCACATAAACGTGCTCGCCGTGCGGCCGCGCCAGCACCAGATCCGCCCGCAATCCTTCGGCGATGGTGCCGCGATCCTGCAGATCCAGCGCCCGCGCCGGGTTGCGGGTGATCATGCGCACCGCCTGGGGCAGATCGTAGGCGTTGCGTTCGTCCGCCGCGAGGCGAAACGCCGCGTCCAGCAGGCTGGCCGGGTAATAATCGGAAGAGAGAATGTCCAGCACCCCCAGCGCCGCCAGGTGGTGCGCCGCCACGTTGCCGGAGTGGGAGCCGCCGCGCACGATGTTTGGCGCGCCCATCAGCACCTGCAGGCCCTGCTGGTGCGAGGCGCGGGCGGCCGCCTCGGTGGTGGGGAACTCGGCGATGGCGCTGCCCAGCGCGCAGGATTCGGCCACGTGCGCGGCGGTGGCGTCGTCATGGCTGGCCAGCGAGATACGGCGCGCGCGGCAGTGGGCGGCGATCGCCTCGCGGTTCGGCGCGGCCCAGCGGGCGGACAGGGCAACCTGCTGCTCCTCGTACTCGCTCATCTGCTGGTCGTTGAGGTGGTATTTGCCCTGATAATATTCGTGATACTTTTCGCGCGAGGCGAACTGGCGCTGGCCCGGCGAATGGTCCATCAGCGACACCAGCGACACGCCCGGCTTGTCCATCAGCTGTTCGAACAGCGGCAGGGTGCTCTCGTGCGGCAGCTCGCAGCGCAGGTGCAGCCGATGCTCGGCGCGGTTCACCCCGGCGCGCTGGCTGTGGATCACCGCATCGATCATCTTCTGCAGGTTTTCCAGCCGGTGGCCGCCGTCGCGCACGTCGCCGATCGCCACCGCGTCCAGCACCGTGGTGATGCCGTTGGCCACCATCAGCGCATCGTGGCTGCTCATCGCCGAATGGGCCGGCCAGTCGACGTTCGGGCGCGGGGTGAAAAACTTGTCCAGGTTGTCGGTATGCAGCTCGATCAGCCCCGGCAGCAGCCAGCCGCCGTCGCCGTCCAGCGCCTGCGGCAGCCGGCTCGGGCCGTCGGCGAAGCTGCGGATCACGCCATCCTGCATCTCCAGCGAGCCTTGCACCACCTGGTCATCCAGCACCAGCTTAACGTTATTGACGATCATCAGAGGGCCTCCAGCGCCTGTGGCGCCTGCATGTCATAAAGCCGGTCGGCGACCTGTCGGCGGACGCCTTCATCGTGAAAAATGCCGACGATCGCCGCGCCGCGCGCCTTGGCGCGTTCGATAAGCTGCACCACCGCCGCGCTGTTGCGGCTGTCGAGCGAGGCGGTCGGTTCGTCCAGCAACAGAATGGGGTAGTCGACGATAAAGCCGCGCGCGATGTTCACCCGTTGCTGTTCGCCGCCGGAGAAGGTGGACGGCGCCAGCGGCCACAGGCGCGGCGGCACGTTGAGCGCAGCGAGCAGCGCTTCGGCGCGTTCGCGGCACTCGGCGCGCTCGACCCCCTGTTCCAGCAGCGGCTGCATCACCACCTCCAGCGCGCTGATGCGCGGGATCACCCGCAGGAACTGGCTGACCCAGCCCAGCGTATGGCGGCGTACCGCCAGAATCTGGCGCGCGTCGGCGCTGACCATGCCCAGCCAGTCGCCCTGGTGGTTGATCCAGATATGGCCGCTGTCCGGCAGGTAGTTGGCGTACAGCGAGCGCAGCAGGGTGGATTTGCCGCTGCCGGAGTGGCCGTGCAGCACCACGCATTCGCCGCCGTGGACCGTCAGGTTGGCGTCGTGCAGCACCGGCAGGCGGGTGCCGTACTGCTGATGCAGCACAAAGGTTTTACTGAGATGTTCAACTCGGATTTGCATAGTCATCTGTTATCGCCTTGGGTTACGACAGCACCGAAGAAACCAGCAGCTGGGTGTAAGGATGGTGCGGATCGTCCAGCACCCGGTCGGTCAGGCCGCTCTCCACCACTTCGCCCTGTTTCATCACCAGCAGGCGGTGGGCCAGCAGCCGCGCCACGCCGAGATCGTGAGTGACGATCACCGCCGCCAGCTGCATCTCTACCACCAGATTACGCAGCAGATCGAGCAGGCGCGCCTGCACCGATACGTCCAGCCCGCCGGTCGGCTCATCCATAAACACCAGCCTGGGGTGGGTGACCAGATTGCGGGCGATCTGCAGCCGCTGCTGCATGCCGCCGGAGAAGGTGGTCGGCAGATCGTCGAGGCGCGACAGCGGGATTTCGACGTCTTCCAGCCACTGGCCGGCCTGGCGGCGAATGTCGCCATAGTGGCGCTGGCCGATGGCCATCAGCCGCTCGCCGATGTTGCCGCCGGCGGAGACCTGCGGCCGCAGCCCGTCGAGCGGGTGCTGATGCACCACGCCCCAGTCGGTGCGCAGCAGGCGGCGGCGATCGCTCTCCGCCATGGCGTATAGATCGTGTTCCTGGCCCGCCTGCGGGCGGTAAAGGATCTGCCCATGCTGCGGCGCCAGCCGCGCCGAGATCGACTTCAGCAGCGTGGTTTTGCCGGAGCCGGATTCGCCGACGATGCCCAGCACTTCACCGGGGTAGATGTCGAACGACACGTCGCTGAAGCCCTTGCCGGGGGCGTACAGGTGGGTGAGCCGGTTCACCGACAGCAGCGGGGTGGTGCTCAAAAGGGGGGAAGTCATCAGTGCTGCGCCTCTTGCGAAGATTGCGCCAGCTGCTGCCGGCAGTAGTCGGTGTCCGAACAGACGAACATGCGGTTGCCCCGATCGTCGAGCACCACCTCGTCGAGATAGCTGTGGCGCGAGCCGCACAGCGCGCAGGGTTCGTCCCACTGCTGCACGCTGAACGGATGGTCGTCGAAGTCCAGGCTCTCCACCTTGGTGAACGGCGGCAGGGCATAGATGCGTTTCTCGCGCCCGGCGCCGAACAGCTGCAGCGCCGGCATCATGTGCATTTTTGGGTTGTCGAATTTCGGGATCGGCGACGGATCCATCACGTAGCGATCGTTGACCTTCACCGGGTAGGCGTAGGTGGTGGCGATATGGCCGTAGCGCGCGATGTCTTCGTACAGCTTCACCTGCATCACGCCGTACTCCTCCAGCGCGTGCATTTTGCGGGTCTCGGTTTCGCGCGGTTCGATAAAGCGCAGCGGCTCCGGGATCGGCACCTGATAGATCAGGATCTGATCTTCGCGCAGCGCGGTTTCCGGAATGCGGTGACGGGTCTGGATCAGCGTGGCCTCCGGCGTGCGTTCAGTGGTTTCCACCCCGGCGACGCGCTGGAAGAAGCGGCGGATCGACACCGCGTTGGTGGTGTCGTCGGCGCCCTGGTCGATCACCTTCAGCACGTCGGCGCGGCCGATGACGCTGGCGGTGAGCTGAATGCCGCCGGTGCCCCAGCCGTAGGGCATCGGCATCTCGCGGCCGCCGAACGGCACCTGATAGCCGGGGATCGCCACCGCCTTGAGGATGGCGCGGCGGATCATGCGCTTGGTCTGCTCGTCCAGATAACCGAGGTTATAACCGGTTAATACTTCACTCATCGCGGGCCTCCTGACGCTCGCTGTATTCCTGCCGCAGCCGCTTGAGCAGCGCCAGTTCGGCCTGGAAGTCGACGTAGTGCGGCAGCTTGAGATGGGAGACGAAGCCGGCGGCCTCGACGTTGTCGGCGTGGGCCAGCACGAACTCTTCGTCCTGCGCCGGGCCGGCGACGCCTTCGCCGTAGTCTGGGCTTTGCAATGCGCGGTCCACCAGCGCCATCGCCATCGCCTTGCGTTCGGCGCGGCCGAACACCAGCCCGTAACCGCGGGTGAAGTGCGGCGGATGATCTTTTGGATCGACGAAGCCGTTGACCATTTCGCATTCGGTCAGCAGGATTTCGCCGATATCGATAGCGAAACCGAGCTCTTCCGGCACGATCTCCACCGAAACGTGGCCGGTGCGGATCTCGCCGGCGAACGGGTGGTTGCGGCCGTAGCCGCGCTGGGTAGCGTAGCCGAGCGCCAGCAGAAAACCTTCGTCGCCGCGCACCAGCTGCTGCAGGCGCGCCGAGCGCGAGCAGGGGTAAACCGGCGGGTTGCGGGTGATGTCGTCCGGCGCGCTGCCGTCGTCCTGTTCCTCGCGCGCCAGCTGCTGGCGACACAACAGATCGAACACGTGGCTGCAGTTGTCCGGCAGCGGTTCGTCGGCCTGCGGCGCGCGCGGCGCTTCACCTTCCGCCAGCAGCGCGAAGTCCAGCAGCCGGTGGGTGTAGTCGTAGGTCGGCCCCAGCACCTGCCCGCCGGGCAAGTCCTTGTAAACCGCCGAGATGCGCCGCTCCAGCCGCATGTTTTCGCTGGCCAGCGGCTCGCTGACCGCCAGGCGCGGCAGGGTGGTGCGATAGGCGCGCAGCAGGAAAATCGCCTCCACCAGATCGCCGCTGGCCTGTTTGATGGCCAGCGCCGCCAGCTCGCGATCGTAGATGCCGCCTTCGGTCATCACCCGATCCACCGCCAGCCCCAGCTGCTGTTCGATTTGTTCCGCGCCGAGCGCCGGCAGCGCCTCGTCGCCGCGCCGCAGCTGTTCCTGCAGCTGGTGGGCGGCCTCAATGGCTTTTTCGCCCCCTTTTACCGCTACGTACATCAGCACACCTCCACGCGGGTGGTCCGCGGGATCGCCAGCAGGCGATCGCCGCAGGTCAGCAAGACATCCAGCCCCAGCGGGAAGTGCTGCGGGCGGTTGACGAGATAATCCAGCAGCGCCGGCGGCAGGCGCGGCGCTATCAGGCGTTGGCTCTCGATGCCGGGGCCGGTCAGGCGCAGCGCGGCGCCGTTCTCCAGCTCGGCGAGCTGCACGATGACCGTGGCGCCGCATTCCGGCGAGATTTCAGTGCCGTGCGGCAACGCCTGCAGATCGGCGGCCTGAACGTGCTCATCGAACAGGGCAAAGCAGACCTCCTGCGCCGTGGCGGCCAGCGGCGCGCCGCTGTGAAAACGAATGTTTGTTAGCACTTGCTCACTTTTAAGCGCAGCGCACAGCTGCAGCGGCGTTTCCTGATCGGCCAGCGTCAGCAGCGCGGCGGTGCTGGCGGCGTTCAGCGGCGCCCAGGCCGGGCCGGCCGGCAGCGTCACCCGGTGGCCCGGTTCGCTCAAGGCTTTAAGAATCAAACGGAAAGCGTGCTGCGATTGGTCTATCGGTTGCTCAAAACCGGTCAATAAACTCATGGCTTAATCCCCTCGCACCAGCGTAAAGAAGTCCACCCGGCTGGCGGCGATCGCCCGGGCGCGCAGCTGGCGCTGTTCGTGCTGCAGCGCGGCCAGCGGCGCGATCAGCTGTTGTTGCAGGCGTTCGCCGTGTTCCGGCTGTTGCAGCAGCGCATCGGCCAGCGCGCACAGCTCGGCGTGCGCCTTGTCGCGCCCGGCGATATAGCTGTAGCCGTAGCCGCCGTTGTCCAGCTGCACCACCGCGCGGGTGACCGTCATGTCCCCCAGCACGAAGCGGCGGCCGGTGGCGCCCATGCGCCCCTGCAGCTGGGCCAGGCCGATCTCCGGCGCGCGGATGCTGCGGTAACCCGGGCTGAGGTTCAGCGCCAGCCAGTGGCTGCGCAGCTGCTCGGGCCGGCTGTGCGCCAGCACCGACATCCAGCGTTGTCTCGACTCTAAGGCGTGCATTCAGTGCTCCATCGTCAGTTCAATCATGTCGGCGCGGGCCAGGCTGACGGAGTATTCCGCCACGTCTTCGCCGCCGCTGCGGACGTTAAGGGTGCGCACGCACAGCAGCGGTGCGTGGGTGGCGATCTCCAGCAGCCGGCTCTCTTTGGCCTGCGCGCGGCGCGCGCTGATGCGCGTCTGGCGGCGGGCCAGCGGCTGCCGGAGGTGCTGTTCGATAAACTGGTGCAGCGAACCGCTGTGGAACTGCTGCAGCACCGGCCACCACTCCAGATCGGGCAGATAGTGGTCGATCACGCTCATCGGCACGCCGTTGACCCGGCGCAGGGTGCGCAGGTGGATCACCATTTCGCCTTCTTCACGCGAGAGCGCGCTGGCGACATGCCCATTGCACGGGCGCAAGACAGCGAGTAAGCGCTCACTGGTGGGGTGGCTGCCCTGCTCGAACAGGTTCTGGCTGAAGCGGGTGTTGGCGTGCAGCGGGTAGTCATAAGGCCGCATCAGCACCAGAATGCCGACGCCGTGGCGGCGCTGCAGCCAGCCGCGCTCCACCAGCTGATCCACCGCGCGGCGCAGGGTGTGGCGATTGACCTGATAGCGCTCGGCCAGCTGCTGTTCCGAAGGCAGGTAGTCGCCGCAGCGGTACTGCGTGCGCAGCTCCTGTTCCAGCTGTGCGGCGATCTGCTGATAGCGGGTGGGGTAAGTGGTCGGATGTCTAGATAACTCCATCATAATAAAAACCTCGTCATGCCGATGGCTGTGCGATGAAGGCGAAAGCAATGCGTTTCATCGGGCGTCTACCCTGTGGTTTTCAAGTTGGCATCATGGTGCCGGGCGCAGATGACAATCGCGTTACGCGTCGGTGGCGAACAGATGAACTATTTTGGACAGCCCGGGCGTGCACGGGCGGCGGCGGCGCGCTATGCTGGCGCCACTGTTGACTCACTCTGGCCGCTACCATGCCGCAACCTCTGAACGCCCCTGAACACGCCCCACGCGCCTGGCCGCTGTGGAAACCGATCCTGTTTCTGCTGGTGGTGGCCGTCGGCCTCTACTACGTCAAATGGCAGCCTTACTACGGCAAGGCGTTCGTAGCGGCGGACAGCCACTCGATCGGCAAATCGATCCTGGCCGACGGCGCCGCGAGCCCCTGGCTGGCGGCCTGGCAGTACGCGCTGGTCTACTTCACCGCGGTGTGGAAGGCGGCGCTGCTCGGGGTGTTGTTAGGTTCGCTGGTGCAGGTGCTGATCCCGCGCGACTGGCTGGCGCGCACGCTTGGCCACCGGCGTTTTTCCGGCACCGTGCTGGGGGCGCTGATCGCGCTGCCGGGCATGATGTGCACCTGCTGCGCCGCGCCGGTTGCCGCCGGCATGCGCCGCCAGTCGGTGTCCAGCGGCGCCGCGCTGGCCTTTTGGCTCGCCAACCCGGTACTGAACCCGGCGACGCTGGTGTTCATGGGGTTTGTGCTCGGTTGGCCGTTCGCCGCCATCCGCCTGGTGGCGGGCGTGGTGATGGTGCTGGGCATCGCCTGGCTGGTGCAGCGCGTGACCGCCAACGATCCGCAGCCCGTCGCGCCGCAGCCGTTGGTGCTGACGACGCAGAGCGACGAGCAGCCGTTCCTCGCCCGCTGGGGCAAAGCGCTGTGGGCGCTGTTTTGGTCGACCATCCCGATCTACGTGCTGGCTGTGCTGGCGCTAGGCGCGGCGCGGGTCTGGCTGTTCCCGCACGCCGACGGCGCCGTCGACAATAGCCTGCTGTGGATCATCGGCCTGGCGATCGTCGGCTGCCTGTTTGTTATCCCCACCGCGGCGGAAATCCCGATCGTGCAGACCATGATGCTGGCGGGCATGGGCGCCGGCCCGGCGCTGGCGCTGCTGATGACCTTGCCGGCGGTCAGCCTGCCTTCGCTGCTGATGCTCAACAAGGCCTTCTCCGCCCGGGCGCTGTGCCTGACGGCGGCGCTGGTGGCGCTATGCGGCGCACTGACCGGCGTGGTGGGGATGGGGTTGGTGTAAAATGTTCGAAAAACGACCGTTTACCTCGATGTCGTTGTCACAAATGTGCTAACGTTTCTGTTCAAGATTTAGTGTCGCCATCGTGCGATTGCAGGAGGAGCAAAGATGGAAAGTCGCATCCAGTTTCGCATCGAAGATGAAACCAAGCGTTTGGCGCAAAAGGCCGCGGAAGCTAAAGGAACGACATTGAGTGAAGCCTGCCGCCGCTTGGCGGAGCAAATGGCTGATGAGCAACGGGCCGCGGAGGAGCACGAAAATTGGTTGAAAGATAAGGTGGATGCAGCTTTTTCCCGTCTGCATGAGGGTAATGCTGTCTACCTTAGCCAACAAGAAGTAGAAGAAAGCATGGATGCCTTTAAGGCAAAAATTAGAGCGAAATACGACCGAAAATAGGGATCGTTATGCGTATCGAATGGGATAATGCAGCGCTACGGGACAGGGAACGTATTTTTGAGTTTCTTTATATTTTCAATCCACAGGCGGCAGTGCAGGCTGATAACGAGATAGATAAAGCGGTAAAGCGCCTGCTGGATCATCCTGAATTAGGTAAGCCTTGGTATGGGAAGGCACGTAAGCTGCTAGTTGACAAGGCCTCCCTGTTGCTGGTGTATATCATCGTCGATGATGTTATTAAGGTTTTCTCGATTGCCCACCAGCGCGAGAAATTTCCAAACTAGCGTTGTCAGCGCAACCTATGCACCACCTGGTTGCTGCTGCCGCGCCAGATCAGCGCCGGGTCTTTCAAATCCTGCACGAACTTGCCGTCGATCAGCACGTTGATCCTGTCCACCACCTGCATTTGCTGTGCGTCCAGCTCCGCCAGCCGGTAGCCGGTCCACAGCCAGATATCCTTGCCGGGGCACTCGGCGCGCACCCGTTTCACCAGTTGCAAGATACTCGGCACGTTGGCCGGGTGCAGCGGATCGCCGCCGGAGAGCGACAGCCCCTGGCGCGGCACGCGCGTATCGTTCAGATCGGCGATGATGCGGTCTTCCAGCGCCGGGGTAAACGGCTGGCCGGAGTTGAGCCGCCAGGTGCTTTTGTTGTAGCAACCGGGGCACTGGTGCACGCAGCCGGCGACAAACAGTGTGCAGCGGGTGCCGGGGCCGTTGACCACGTCGATTGGGTAATACTGGTGATAATTCATGTGAGGCCTGCCCATCAGGCTATTTTACTGGCCATCTTGCCTCCGGGCAGTGCTGCCAATCCTCACGTACTGCGTGTACGCTGCGGTTTGTGCGCGCTGGCCGAAGGCAAACTGGCTCGACAATCACGCCTGATGAACAGGCTTCTGCATAGGCTGCGCGGCGCTTTTCAGCCGAGCTGCCCATTACCGAGGTGTTTCACCCGGCGTTTCACCTCTTCCTGCTTGCCGGCGTTGAACGGCCGGGCATCGGGGCTGCCGAGATAGCCGCACACCCGGCGGGTGACCGAGACCTTGGCCGAGTCGTGGTTGCCGCATTTCGGGCAGGTGAAGCCCTTGCTGGTGCAGGAGAATTCACCGGTGAAGCCGCATTCGTAGCACTCGTCGATCGGCGTGTTGGTGCCGTAGTAAGGCACCCGGGTGTAGCTGTAGTCCCATACGTCTTCCAGCGCCTTCAGGTTGTGCTGCAGGTTCGGGTATTCGCCGTAGCAGATGAAGCCGCCGCTGGCCAACGGCGGGTAGGGCGCTTCGAAGTCCAGCTTGTCGTACGGATTGACCTTCTTCTCCACGTCAAGGTGGAAGCTGTTGGTGTAATAGCCCTTGTCGGTGACGCCCGGCACTACGCCGAAATCGGCGGTGTCCAGCCGGCAGAAGCGGTCGCACAGGTTCTCGCTCGGCGTGCTGTAGAGGCTGAAGCCGTAGCCGGTCTCGTCCTTCCAGGCGTCGACGGCGGTGCGCAGCCGCGCGACGATCGCCACCGCTTTGGCGCGCAGCGCTTCGTCGTCATACACGTGGTTTTTGCCGCCGAACAGCGCGTTGATGGTCTCGTGCAGGCCGATGTAGCCCAGCGAAATCGAGGCGCGGCCGTGCTTGAAGATATCGGCGATATTGTCGTCGGCCTTGAGCCGCACGCCGCAGGCGCCTTCCATGTACAAGATTGGCGCCACCCGCGCCTTGATGCCTTCCAGCCGGGCGATGCGCGTCATCAGCGCCTTTTTCGCCAGCTGCAGGCGCTGATCCAGCAGCGCCCAGAAGCGCGACTCATCGCCCATCGCCTCCAGCGCGATACGCGGCAGGTTGAGGCTGATGACGCCGATGTTGTTGCGGCCGTCGTGCACCAGCTCGCCGTCCTGCTCGTAGGTGCCGAGGAAGCTGCGGCAGCCCATCGGCGTTTTGAACGAGCCGGTGACCTTCACCACTTGATCGTAGTTGAGGATGTCCGGGTACATGCGCTTGCTGGCGCACTCCAGTGCCAGCTGCTTGATGTCGTAGTTCGGGTCGCCGTACTGGTGGTTGAGGCCGTCGCGGATGGCGAACACCAGTTTGGGGAACACGGCAGTCTTGCGGTTTTTGCCCAGCCCGGCGATGCGGTTTTTCAGGATCGAGCGCTGGATCAGGCGCGACTCCCAGCTGGTGCCGAGGCCGAAGCCGAAGGTGACGAACGGCGTCTGGCCGTTGGCGGTGTGCAGGGTGTTGACTTCGTACTCCAGCGACTGGAAGGCGTCGTAACACTCTTTCTCGGTGCGCGCCATGGCATAGCCTTTGGCGTCCGGGATCTGCCACTCTTCCGCCACCTGCAGGTGTTTGCGGAAGCTCTCGTCGACGAACGGCGCCAGAATTTCATCGATGCGGTTGATGGTGGTGCCGCCATAAATATGGCTGGCGACCTGGGCGATGATCTGCGCGGTCACGGCGGTGGCGGTGGAGATCGACTTCGGCGGCTCGATCTCGGCGTTGCCCATCTTGAAGCCGTTGGTCAGCATGCCTTTCAGATCGATTAGCATGCAGTTGAACATCGGGAAGAACGGCGAGTAGTCGAGATCGTGGTAGTGAATTTCGCCGCGTTCATGGGCCAGCACCACGTCGCGCGGCAGGATGTGCTGCTTGGCGTAGTGTTTGGCGACGATGCCCGCCAGCAGGTCGCGCTGGGTGGGGATCACCTTGCTGTCCTTGTTGGCGTTTTCGTTCAGCAGCGCGCGGTTGCTTTGCTCGACCAGGCCGCGAATTTCCTGATTCAGGCGGCCGCGCAGCTCGCGCGCCACGTCGCGATCGTGGCGGTATTCGATATAGGCGCGCGCCAGCTGTTTGTATTCACCGGCCATCAGCTGGTTTTCCACTGCCTGCTGGATCTCGTGGATATCGACGCGCGGCTGCTGCTCCATGCGCTGAGCGACCACGCGGGCGACGGTGGCGCAGTAGTCGGCGTCGACCACGCCCACCGCCAGCGCGGCGCGCTCGATGGCCTGCGCAATGCGCGCTTCGTCAAAAGGTACCTGGCAACCGTCCCGCTTAATCACTACTGGTTTCACGTTGTACTCCTTGTTCCCCGAGGGAGCGTTCATACCCGCCTGACGCGGCGAGCAACCGTCAAATTTCGCTTATCCACAGGGCAAAGCCGCAGCGCGCAAGGGCTGTGGCGACGTGTGGATGATTTTGTGGATAACTACTATATATAGGTGTTTGCAATTCTTAATGCACTATATATAGATATTGGTGCGATTCTTTTGATGTAGAACAAGGAAAACGGAAGAGCGTGTGCAAGCTGAACAGTCGTCAATCGCCCGCCGGCCGATCGCGAAAATGTTCCAGCAGAAAATCGACCCAGACGCGCACCCGCGGCGGCAGATCCGCTGAGGCGTAATAGAGCCACAGCTGCACCGGGCGCGGCCAGCATTCCGCCAGCACCGGCCGCAGCGTGCCCTGCTCGAAGTGTTTCTCGACGTACCAGCGCGCCAGGTTGACGATGCCCAGCCCGGCCAGCGCCGCATCCAGCAACATCTCCGGCCGGCTGACCACCAGCCGGCCGTTCAGATCCAGCGCCAGCGTTTCGCCCTGATGGCGCAGCTGCCATTTGACGTGGCGGCCGTTGCCCGGGTTACGGTGCAGCAGGCAGTCGTGGCGCAGCAGATCGTGCGGCGTTTGCGGCTCACCGCGCCGCGCCAGATAGTCGGGCGAGGCCGCCAGCACCATATGCATCGGGTAGAGCGGGCGGGCCACCAGCCGGCTGTCGGGATCGACCCGGCTGCCGATGCCGACGTCGAAGCCTTCGCCCACCAGGTTCACCACCCGGGCGTCCAGCGACAGATCGAGATCGATCTGCGGATAGCGCGCCAGAAATTGCGGGATCAACGGCATCAGCATCTGGCGGCCGAAGCCGGGGATCATGCTGACGCGCACCACCCCGGCCGGCGCCTGCCGTTCGCCGCCGGCGCTCTCCAGCGTGGCCGCCAGCGCCTGCCACAGCGGCGCCACCTGCGCCAGCAGCGCCTTACCCTCGTCGGTCAGCAGCACGTTGTGGGTGTTGCGCTGAAACAGCCGCAGCGCCAGCTTCTCTTCCAGCGTGCGGATGTTTTTGCTGACCGCCGCTGGCGTGACGCCCAGCTGGCGAGCAGCGGCGGAGAAATTTTGCGCCTGCGCGGCGGCGAGGAAGGCCGGCAGCAGGCGGTGCACGTCAAAGGGCAGCGACATAGTGGTTGATACTTTTGGTTGAAATTGAAGTGACCTTTAACAGCCTACACCCGAAGCGGCGGAAATGGAAAAATGCCCTCATCTTCTTATGACCGAGGAATCGTTATGTCGCGCATTTTAGTGTTAACCGCCCACCGCACCCCCGACGAGTCGCGCATTAATAAGGCGCTGATCGAGGCCGTACGCCCGCTGCCCAACGTGACCGTTCACGAACTGATTCGCGCGTACCCGGATTACCGCATCGACGTGGCGCGCGAACAGGCGCTGCTGCAGAGCCATGATGCGGTGGTGATGCTGTTCCCGTTTTTCTGGTACAGCTCGCCGGCGATCCTCAGCGAATGGCAGGATGCGGTATTAACCTACGGTTTCGCCTACGGCAGCGAAGGCACCCAACTGCACGGCAAGCCGCTGCAGCTGGTGGTGAGCACCGGCGGCGACGCGCAGGCTTATACGGCGGAAGGGTACAACCGTTATCCGGTGCAGGATCTGCTGCTGCCGTTCCACGCCATGGCCAACCTGACCGGCATGGATTATCTGCCGCCGCATCTGGTGCAGGGCGTATTCGACATGAGTGATGAACGCCTGGCGCGAGAGGCCGCCGGGGTGGTGGCACTGCTGGGGAAATGGTAGGGCGCAGCGCTCGCCGCGCCCTGCGGGGTTAGTCTTCGAGCAGCCACCACACCGCTTCGAACGGCCGTAGCGTCAGCGCCTGCGGCTGGTCTGCCGAGTCGCTGTAGTTGCTCATCAGCGGGCGCCACTGGGCGGAAGGCTCCACGCCCGCCGCCGTCCAGTCCTGCGGCTCGCGGCTCAGGTTGGCCGCTACCAGCAGGCGCTGGCCGTTCCAGCTGCGCTGATAGCACCACAGCGCCGGGTGTTCCGGTGCCAGATCCTGATAGTCGCCGTGGGTCAGCAGCGGGTATTGCTTGCGCAGGGTGATCAGCTGGCGGTAGGCGTAAAACACCGAGTCGAGGTCGGCCAGCGCCGCTTCGGCGTTGATCTGCGGGTAGTTCTCAGCGCAGCCGATCCACGGCGTGCCGGTGGTGAAACCGGCGTGCGGCGCGGCGCTCCACTGCATCGGCGTGCGGCCGTTGTCGCGCGATTTGTCGGCCAGGATCGCCAGCAGCTCGGCGTCGCTGCGGCCCTGGGCGCGCAGTTCGGCGTACATGTTCAAGCTTTCCACGTCGCGATACTGCTCGATGGCGCGGAAGCCGGGGTTGGTCATGCCGAGTTCTTCGCCCTGATAGATATAAGGCGTGCCCTGCATGCCGTGCAGCACCATCGCCAGCATTTTGGCGGCCGGCACTCGCAGTGTGCCTTCATCGCCGAAGCGTGACACGATGCGCGGCTGATCGTGGTTGCACCAGAACAGCGCGTTCCAGGCGCGGTTATGCATCCCTTGCTGCCAGTGGCGGAAGATCTGCTTCAGCTCCACGTAATCCGGCGCCGCCCGCGTCCATTTTTCGCCGCCCGCGTAGTCCACCTTCAGATGGTGGAAGTTGAAAGTCATCGACAGCTCTTCACCGCTCTGCGCAGCGTATTGCTGGCAATGCTCGAGTGTGGTGGAGGACATCTCGCCCACCGTCATCAGGCCGCGCGGCTGGAACACGTCGCGGCTCATCTCCTGCAGGAACTCGTGGATGCGCGGGCCGTCGGTGTAGAAGCGGCGGCCGTCGCCCTGGCTGTCAGACGGGAAGTCCTGCTGCTTGGACACCAGGTTGATCACGTCGAGGCGCAGGCCGTCGACGCCTTTATCCGCCCAGAACTGACACACTTTCTTCAGCTCTTCGCGCACCGGCGGGTGTTCCCAGTTGAGATCCGCCTGCTCGGCGGCGAACAGGTGCAGATAGTACTGGCCGCTGTCGGCGTGCCACTGCCAGGCGTTGCCGCCGAACTTGGAGCGCCAGTTGTTCGGCGGCGTATCCCCGTCGCCGTCGCGCCAGACGTAAAACTGGCGATACGGGCTGTGGCGATCCTGCGCGGCCTTGAACCACGGGTGCTCGGTCGAGGTGTGGTTGAACACCATGTCCATCACGATGCGGATGCCGCGCTGGTGGGCGGCGGCGACCAGCTGCTCGAAGTCCGCCATCGTGCCGTAAGCCGGATCGATGGCGCAGTAGTCCGCCACGTCATAGCCATTGTCCACCTGCGGCGATACGTAGACCGGCGTCAGCCAGATGGCGTCGACGCCCAGCTCCTGCAGATAGTCCAGCCGCCGCGTCACGCCGGCCAAATCGCCGTAGCCGTTGCCGGTGCTGTCCTGAAAACTCTTCGGATAAATTTGGTAGATGACGCCGTTCTGCCACCAGGGGGTTGGGTTGCTCATAGTTCAATACCTTTGAATCGTGACAACGAGCCTGCGCGAGCAGGCTCCTACATTCATATTGCGTCAATCAAACCGGCAGCTCGCCGCGCGCGGCCTTGCGTTTGTAGACCATGATGGTCAGCACCAGCGGGATGACGATCGCCACCAGAATCGCCAGCGAGTAAATCAGCCAGAACTGCGGCTTGATAGACAGGATGCCCGGCAGGCCGCCGACGCCGATGCCGTTGGCCATCACGCCGTCCAGGCCGCAGATAAGGCCGGCGAAGGCGGAGCCGATCATCGCGCACAGCATCGGGAAGCGGTATTTGAGGTTGATGCCGTACATCGCCGGTTCGGTCACGCCGAGGTAGGCGGAGATCGCCGCCGGCACCGAGATTTCACGCTCGTTGGTCTTGCGGCTGATGATGATGATGCCGAGCACCGCCGAGGCCTGCGCGATGTTGGACAGCGCAATCAGCGGCCATACCGGGGTGCCGCCCATGCTCTGGATCATTTGCATGTCGATAGCCAGCGTGGTCTGGTGCACGCCGGTGATCACCAGCGGCGCATACAGGAAGCCGAACAGCGCGGCGCCCACCGGGGCGAAGCTGCCGGTCATCACCGCTTTCACCGCCCAGGCGACGCCGTCGCCGATCATGCGGCCGAACGGCCCGATCAGCGCGTGCGCCAGGAACACCGCTAGCAGCAGCGAGACCACCGGCACCACCACCAGATAGAGATAGTCGGGAACGATCTTTTTCAGCCGGGTTTCGATCCAGCCCAGCGCCATGCCCGCTAGGATCGACGGGATCACCTGCGCCTGATAGCCGACTTTCTGGATCACGAACCAGCCGAAGTTCCACACTTCCGGCGTTTGCTGGCCGAGCAGGTAGGAGTTCATCAGCTGCGGCGACACCAGGGTGACGCCCAGCACGATGCCGAGCACCGGCGTGCCGCCCATCTTTTTCACCGTCGACCAACAGATGGCCACCGGCAGGAACATGAAGATCGCTTCACCGAGCAGCCACAGGAAGTCGTAAACGGTTTTCCACGCCGGGTGCATCTGCGCCAGCGTTTGGCCGCCGGACATCGGGATGTCGCCGATCACGTTGCGGAAACCTAGGATCAGACCGCCGCTGATCAGCGCCGGCAGCAGCGGGAAGAAGATCTCGGCGAAGTGGGAGATGGTGCGCTCGGTCCAGGTCATGTTCTGGCGGGCGGCCACCTTGGCCTGCTCCTTGTCGGCCTCGTTGACGCCGGTGCTGGCGATCAGCGCCTGATAGTAGTCGCCGACGTCGGTGCCGATCACCACCTGGAACTGCCCGGCGTTGGTGAAGCAGCCTTTGACCATCGGCAGCTCTTCGATTTCTTTGGGGCTGGCCTTGCTGGGGTCATTGAGGACGAAACGCAGCCGGGTAATGCAATGGCTGACGGTGGCGATGTTCTCGCGGCCGCCGACCAAAACAATCAGGCGATCAATATCCTGCTGTTTTACTTTGCTCATTATGGGATACCTGCAGAGGTGTTGACTGAGTAATGATCAAAGCTTAGCCACTCGGCTTTTTGAATGAAATGGGAACGTTCCCGGTTTGGGGCGAGGATCACAAAATGACAAAAAATGGTCAATTTCTAATCAGGGAGTCAGGAAAGTTTGCTGGGCACCACCAGGCGGCGGATCCCCTGTTCGCCGCTGAGCTGCGCCAGCAGCTGCTGCGCGGCCAGCAGGCCGGCGCTGCCGTAGCCGAACTCCACCGACAGAGTGTCGGGGAACAGGAAGCTGAGCAGCGGGGTGTTGCCGATGGCGCACACCTGAATGGCGCGCGCCGGCTGCTGCTGCAGGTACTTGATCGCGCCGAGGGCGATGCTGTCGGAGGCGCAGATCAGCGCGCTGGTGTGCGCATCGATCACTTCGGCGGCGTGCTGGAAACCGCTCTGGTAACTCAGCTCGCCCAGCGTGGCGCGCGGCGTGAGCTGGAGGCGTTCACAGGCGTCGAGATAGGCCTGATAGCGGCGCTGGCCGGTGGTGGCGTCGCTGAGCTGCACCCCCAGATAGCCGATATGCCGATGCCCCTGCCGGTACAGACGATCCATCAACAGGTTCACCGCGCCGGCGTCGTCGTAGCAGACGGACGAGAAGCCGTCGTATTCGCGCACCATCACCACCATTTTTTCCTGCCACGGTTTGAGCATCGCCGCGGTCAGGCCGGTGAAGCCGAACAGGATCACCCCGTCGACGTTGCGCTGGCGCAGCACGTGCAGGTGCTCCTGCACCAGGCGGGTTTCGAACTGGCTCTCCATCACGATCGGGTCGAAGCCCTGCTGATACAGCAGCGGCAGCATGGTGCGCACCGCCTGGTTCTCCGACGGCGAATCGAGACGGGAAACGATGATGCCCACCACTTTGTCGCTCTGGCCGCGCATGGCGCGCGCCGACTTGGAGGGGGTAAACCCTTGCTGACGGATCACCGCTTCCACCCGTTCACGGGTTTGCGGGCTCACGCTGCCTTCATTGTTCAACACGCGTGAGACGGTGGATTTGCCTACGCCGCTCAGGCGCGCGATGTCCTTGATGGTCAGCCGGTTTTGCATGGTTTACTTTTCATTGAAGTGGACAGGCGTAACATAACGGCCTGTAAAACAATGCCCGTCAGCATAGCTCATTTTCCGACGCGGATCTTGATGCAAAACGGGATTGTTGCACTGCGCTGAACGGCCGCTCCTGCCGCTCTGTTTTTCCCTTTACCGGAGGTTATACCCCATATGGACCCCGACCCGACTGCTTTAGACACTCACTCGGTTCTCCGGTAAAACCTCTCCGCCTGGCGCTGCTGTTTTACCGGTGAAGTACATCACGGTAACCGGTAGCGCGCGCTTCGTCGTTCGCTCCTGCTGCTGAAAAAAATAATAAGGATCTGCGTTGGCAGAGGCTTTTTGGCGCACCCGCCATCCGCCCGGCCGATGACGATCCCCGTTTACCCGCTGCCGTGAGGCACCGGGCGACGAGGTGCGAACCATGAAACTGAAAAAACTCCCCCGTCAGCTGCTGGGCCTGTTCGTCCGCGGCCTCCCGCGCCGTTTGGTGCGTCGCGACAGCCTGCTGGACGGCGTCAGCGGCGCTGCGCGCGATATGCCGGCCGGCCTGGCGCAGCAGCGGCTGGAATGCGCCGCCGCAGAGACGATGCAGCTGTTTGAGCGTTTTCACAGCCACCCGGAAGGCATCACCGCCCATGAGGCGGAACAGGTGCGCCAGCGCTGCGGCGAGAACGTCATCGACGATCAGCAGAAAGAGGCCTGGTGGCAGCACCTGTGGCACTGCTACCGCAACCCGTTCAACCTGCTGCTGACCGCGCTCGGCATGATCTCTTACGCCACCGAAGATCTCACCGGCGCCTTGGTGATCGCGTTGATGGTGCTGATCTCCACGTTGCTGAACTTCATCCAGGAGGCGCGCTCCAACCGGGCGGCCGATGCGCTGAAGGCGATGGTGAGCAACACCGCCACGGTGATCCGCAGCGACGCGCACACCGGCAAGAGCGAACACGTGGAGCTGCCGATCGCGCAGCTGGTGCCGGGCGACATCATCAAGCTGGCGGCCGGCGACATGATCCCGGCGGATCTGCGCGTGCTATCGGCCAAGGACCTGTTCATCAGCCAGGCGGCGCTGACCGGCGAATCGCTGCCGGTGGAGAAATCCGCCGCGCCGCAATTGTCGGCGGCCGATCCGCTCGACTGCCAGAACCTGTGCTTCATGGGCACCAACGTGGTCAGCGGCACCGCGCTGGCGATGGTGATCGGCACCGGCGGCAGCACCTATTTCGGCCAGCTGGCGCAGCGCGTCACCAGCCAGGATGAGCAGCCGAACGCCTTCCAGAGCGGCATCAGCAAGGTCAGCTGGCTGCTGATCCGCTTTATGCTGGTGATGACGCCGATCGTGCTGCTGATCAACGGCTACACCAAGGGCGACTGGTGGGAAGCGGCGCTGTTCGCGCTGTCGGTGGCGGTCGGGCTGACGCCGGAAATGCTGCCGATGATCGTCACCTCGACGCTGGCCAAAGGGGCGGTGAAACTGTCGCGCCAGAAGGTGATCGTCAAACGGCTGGACGCCATCCAGAACTTCGGCGCCATGGATATTCTGTGCACCGACAAGACCGGCACCCTGACCCAGGACAAGATCGTGCTGGAGCGCCACACCGATGCGTTCGGCGCCGGCAGCGAGCGGGTGTTGCGCTACGCCTGGCTGAACAGCTTCTACCAGACCGGCCTGAAAAATCTGCTCGACGTGGCGGTGCTGAGCTGCGCGGAGCAGAATCGGCAGCCGGAGGCGCTGCAAAATTACCGCAAGGTGGATGAGATCCCGTTCGATTTCGTGCGCCGCCGCATGTCGGTGGTGGTGGCCAAAGACAACGAGTATCACGAGCTGGTGTGCAAGGGTGCGCTGGAAGAGATGCTGGCGATTTGCAGCCACGTGCGCCACGAAGACGAGGTGATCCCGCTCAGCGAGGCGTTGCTGGCGAGGATCCGCCGCATCACCGACGATCTCAACCAGCAGGGGCTGCGGGTGGTGGCGGTGGCCAACAAGATCCTGCCGGCGCAAACCCATGAATACGGCGTGGCGGATGAATCGGATCTGATCCTCGAAGGCTACGTCGCTTTCCTCGATCCGCCGAAGGAAAGCACCGCACCGGCGCTGGCGGCGCTGAAACAGAACGGCGTCACGGTGAAGATCCTCACCGGCGACAACGAGCTGGTGGCGGCCAAAGTGTGCCGTGACGTCGGGCTGGAGGCCGATCATCTGCTGCGCGGCAGCGAGATCGAGCAGATGGACGACGAGCAGCTGGCGCAGGCGGCGGCGCGCACCACGGTGTTCGCCAAGCTGACGCCGCTGCATAAGGAGCGCATCGTCAAACTGCTGCGCCGCCGGGGGCACGTGGTGGGCTTTATGGGCGACGGCATCAATGACGCGCCGGCGCTGCGCGCGGCCGACATCGGCATCTCCGTCGATTCGGCGGTGGACATCGCCAAGGAAGCGGCGGACATCATCCTGCTGGAAAAAAGCCTGATGGTGCTGGAGCAGGGGGTGATCGAAGGGCGCCGCACCTTCGCCAACATGCTGAAATACATCAAGATGACCGCCAGCTCCAACTTCGGCAACGTGTTCAGCGTGCTGATCGCCAGCGCCTTCCTGCCGTTCCTGCCGATGTTGCCGCTGCACCTGTTGATTCAGAACCTGATGTACGACATCTCGCAGATCGCCATCCCGTTCGATAACGTCGACGACGATCAGATCACCCAGCCGCAGCGCTGGAACTCCGCCGATCTGGGGCGGTTTATGGTGTTCTTTGGGCCGATCAGTTCAATCTTCGACGTGCTGACCTTCAGCCTGATGTGGTGGGTGTTCAAGGCCAATACGCCGGAAATGCAGACGCTGTTCCAGTCCGGCTGGTTCGTGGAAGGGCTGCTGTCGCAAACGCTGATCGTGCACATGATCCGCACGCGCAAAATTCCGTTTATCCAGAGCCGCCCGTCCTGGCCGCTGTGCATCATGACGCTGGCGGTGATCGCCACCGGCATCGGCCTGGTGTTCTCGCCGCTGGCCGGCTTCCTGCAGCTGCAGGCGCTGCCGCTCGCCTACTTCCCGTGGCTGGTGCTGATCCTCGCCGGTTACATGGTGCTGACCCAGTGCGTGAAAGGCTGGTTCGTGCGCCGCTACGGCTGGCAATAACCCGTTCGCCCCCTCCGGCCGGGAGGGGGCAACTGTGATCCCGTCCGCTTTTTCACCGCAACGGTTGGACATCTGTTCTGTGCTGAGTCTTTATCTACAGCGTTGGCTGTTTTCCCCTGCGCCTTTCAAGCCACCGCGTTGTTGGCTGTACGCCCGCCCCCCAGTTACTTAGCAGACCTAAGCGCCTGGGGATGCGGGCGCTTGCCGCCTAGCGGTGGTTTGAAATTCATTGGGGATATTTTGTTTTTTTCCTCTGAGGAATTTCCGATGCACAGACCTTTCCGTTATACGCTACTGGCTTCATCGTTATGGTTTTCTTGCGGCGCGCTGGCGCAGCCGGCGGGTGATCTGCCGCTGATGCCCTGGCCGCAGCAGGTGGACGTGACGCAACCGGCGGGCAAACTGATTTTGGATCACCGGCTGTCGTTAAGCCTCCAGGGCGATGATTTGGGCGACGCGCTGCCGCGCTGGCGCCAGCGCATCGAGTTGCAGACCGGCTGGACGCTGGCGCCGAGGGAAGAAGCAAACGGCGCGGCGATCAAGGTGGTGATCAAGGATCGGGTGGCGGCGCAGCCGCTGCCGGGCAGCGATGAGAGTTACCGGCTGGCGGTCACGCCGCAGGGCGCCACGCTGACCGCCAACACTCGCTTCGGCGCGCTGCGCGGCATGGAGACCCTGCTGCAGCTGCTGCAGACCGACGGGCAAAACACTTTCCTGCCATTGGTGGATATTCGCGACGTGCCGCGTTTTCCGTGGCGCGGCGTGCTGCTGGATTCGGCGCGCCATTTCCTGCCGCTGCCGGACATTCTGCGCCAGCTTGACGGCATGGCGGCGGCCAAGCTCAACGTATTCCACTGGCACCTGACCGACGATCAGGGCTGGCGCTTCGCCTCCGAGCATTACCCCAAATTGCAGCAGCAGGCCAGCGACGGCCAGTTCTACACCCGCGAGCAGATGCGGCAGGTGGTGGCTTACGCCACGGCGCGCGGCATTCGCGTGGTGCCGGAGATAGACATGCCGGGGCACGCCTCCAGCATCGCGGTGGCCTATCCCGATCTGATGAGCGCGCCGGGGCCGTATCGCATGGAGCGCGAGTGGGGCGTGCATAAGCCGACGCTCGATCCGACCCGCGACGAGGTTTATCAGTTTGTCGACACGATCGTCGGCGAGCTGGCGGCGATCTTCCCCGATCCTTATCTGCACATCGGCGGCGACGAAGTGGACGCCAGCCAGTGGCGGGCGTCGCCGTCGATACAGGCGTTTATGCAGCAGAACGGGCTGGCGGATACCCATGCGCTGCAGGCCTACTTCAACCAGAAGCTGGAAAAAGTCCTCGAGAAGCACCAGCGGCAGATGGTCGGCTGGGACGAGATCTATCATCCGTCGCTGCCGCGCTCGATCGTCATTCAATCCTGGCAGGGGCAAGACTCGCTGGGCGCCAGCGCGCAGGATGGCTATCAGGGCATTCTCTCTACCGGTTTCTATCTCGATCAGCCGCAAAGCACCGCCTATCACTACCGCAATGAAATTCTGCCGCAGCCGCTGGGGATCGAGACGGCGGTGCAGCCCGGCGAGCAGGCGCAAAGCTGGCGTTTCAGCATGCCGCGCCTGAAGGGCAGCGCGGTGGAAGGCAGCTTCACGCTGATCGAGGGCAAGCAGGGCTGGCGCGGCTTTATCGATTTCAACGGCAAATCGCGCCGCGCGGTGCACGATATCGTCTGGCGCACGCCGCAGCAGGTGACGTTCCGCGTAGATACCTGGATGGGCGACACACGGCCGGTGTTCACGCTGCAACAGGACAAGCTCAGCGGCTATACGTTGGTCGGCAACGTGCGTTACCCCACCCAGGGCGAGAAACAGGCGGCGGCGCCGGCGGGCAAGATGCCGGTGGTGCCGGATGAGAAGGGGCAGGCCAAGATCCTCGGCGGGGAAGCGGCGCTGTGGGCGGAAAACGTGCGCGCGCCGCTTCTCGATCTCAAGCTGTGGCCGCGCGCTTTTGCAGTGGCGGAGCGGCTGTGGTCGGCGCAGGACGTCACCGATGAAAGCAACATGTACCGGCGGCTGGCGGCGATCGACGCCTGGTCGGTGGTGTCGGTCGGCCTGCAGCAGCACGCGGAAACGGCGCGCGAATTCACCCGGCTGAGCAACAGCGTGCAGATCCTGCCGCTGCAGATCCTGGCCGAGGCGGTGGAGCCAGCGCAGTATTACACCCGCCAGCACCTGAAGTTCCAGGCCGGCAACTATCATCAGTTCGAACCGCTGAATCGCTTTGCCGATTCGCTGCCGCCGGAGAGCGAGGCGGTGCGCGAGATGCATGCGCAGGTCGCGGCTCTGCTGAAGGATAAGCGCGATAAGGCGGCGGCGCAGGCGCTGCGCGAACGGTTGCAGCGCTGGCAGGCGAACGGCGCTGCGCTGCAGACGGCGATCGCGGGCAACCGCGCGCTGCGGGAGCTGGCGCCGGTGGCGCAGGACGTCGATGCCCTGGCCGCATTGGGGTTAACGCTGCTGGAGCGGTATCAGCAGGATAAACCGCTGAGCCGAACCGAGGCAGAACAAGCGCAGCGCCGGCTGGATGCGGCGGCGCAGACGCGCGACGAAGTGGTGATTGCGGCGGTGTACCCGCTGGAGGCGTTGCTGCGGGGGATGCAGGTGCAATGAAGCGGACGGGCTCGTGTGAGCCCGGATCCCTACAGCTGCAGCGGCGGCAACTGGGTGAAAATGCTGACCAGCCCTTCGCCCCAGCCCTTGCGGATGGCGCTGAAGTACGGATGATCTTCGGTAATGCGGTATTGCCGGGCATGACTGAAGCTGTCGCGCGGGTAGATCATCACGTCGAGCGGCAGCCCGACGGACAGGTTGCTGCGTAAGGTTGAATCCAGTGAAATCAGCGCGCATTGCATCGCTTGTTCCAGCGGCGTGTCGTAGTGCAGTACCCGGTCGATGATCGGTTTGCCGTATTTGCTTTCGCCGATCTGAAAGTAGGGCGTGTCGCGGGTGGCTTCGATAAAATTGCCTTGCGGGTAGATATGGAACAGCCGCATCTCTTCCCCGCTAATTTGGCCGCCGAGCAGCAGGTTGCAGCTGAAGTCGGTGGTGCTGCCGCTTTGCTGCGCCTCGCTGTCGCGCTGGATCACCTCGCGCACCGTTTCCCCCACCAGCGTGGCGGCGTCGTAGAGGCTGGGAGCGTTGAGCAGGTTGGGGCGTTCGGCGTCCTTGCTGCGGTGCAACAGCAAACTGATGATGCTCTGGGTGGTCGCCAGGTTGCCGGCGCTTTGCAGCACCAGCGTGCGATCGCCGTCCTGTTGGAACACGTGCAGTTTGCGGAAGGTGGAAATATGATCCACCCCGGCGTTGGTGCGCGAATCGGACGCAAAGACCAGCCCGGACGACAAACGCATGGCCACACAGTAGGTCATACTACAATCCCTCAAAACAAGACCGGCACGCCGCCAACGCGCAGCGTGCCCGAAACATTTTCCATCGGCAAGCGGCTACTGGCCGGTTGGCATCATTTGTACGGCGGCGATGGCGCTCATGTCTTCGCAGCCGCCGCCCAACCGCATGCCGCGCACCGGGCAGGCGTCCAGATAATCGATGCCAACCGCCAGCTTAAGGTGCTGATTTGGCATGCGCGTATTGTTGGTCACGTCGAAGCTGTGCCAGCGTTCCTCCACCCACACTTCCGCCCAGGCATGGGTGGCGACATGGGTCGAGTCTTCGCTGTACAGGTAGCCGCTGACGTAGCGCGCCGGGATGTTCAGGCTGCGGCAGCAGCTCAGGAAGACATGCGTATGATCCTGACACACGCCGCTGCCGGCGGCGAACGCCTCGGCGGCGCTGTCTGTCACGCGCGTGGAGCCTGGGCTGTAAGGCATCTTCAGCAGCAGCTCGCCCATCAGATGTTCCAGGCCGCTCAGCACCGCCTGCGGTTGATGATAACGCAGGGCGAAGGCCTGAATGGCGTCATCGGGCTGGGTCAGCGGGCTATGGCGCAGAAATACCAGCGGCGACAGATGCCCGAGCGCCCGATCTTCGACGCCGTCTTCAATTTCCACTTCCCCGAGCACCCGAATGGTGATGGCCTGATGCGGTTCATCGAGCGTCAGCACGTGCAGTACGTTGCCGAAGGCGTCGGTGGTGCGCACCGCGTCATCCGGCAACGACAGTTGCCAGGAGAGGATGCGCTGATGCGGCGAATCCTGCGGCGTCAGCCGCAGATATTGGGTGCTGCGCTGCACCGGCTGGGCGTAGCGATAATGGGTGTTGTGCTCAATATTCAGTTTCATTGCGCCTCCAGATAAGTGTGATGGATGCTTTCGGCGATGCCGTTCACCTGGCCGAGAAAGGCGCTCAACCACTCGCCCAGGCCGATCTTGTTCAGATCCTTCATGCTGCTGAAGCGCAGCTCGGCATGCAGGGTGTGCGCCAGACGTCGCGGTTGGTTGGCGCCGCCGCCGATCAGCTCCAATTGCTGCACCATGTCGCCGACGCAGGCCAGCAGTGAACGCGGAATTTCATTGCGCAGAATCATCAGTTCGGCGATGGTCTCGCGGCTCAACGGCTGCTTGTAGATGCTGTGGTAGGCTTCGCGCGCGCTCACCGCCCGCAGCAGCGTGTCCATGCGGTAATATTCGCGCACCGGGTCGCCGTCGATGTCCATCAGCGTGTTCTTCACCTCCAGCAGACGGGCGGTGCCGTCGGCCCGCTCCAGCAGGGTGCCGAGACGGATAAAGCGCATGGCGTCGCTGCGCAGCAGCGTGCCGAACATGGCGCCGCGAAACAGATGGGCGCGCTCCTTCACCCAGTCGAAGAAGGCATCGGCGCCCACCGAGCCGATGCCCTGGCGGCGGATCAGTTTCATCTCTATCCAGGTGGCGTTGATGCACTCCCAGACTTCGGACGACAGGCTGCCGCGCACCGCGTGGGCGTTGTTCCAGCCCATTTGCAGGCAGCTGAAGATGCTGCTGTGGTTGCGGTTGTCGAGCGCGAAGAAACTGACCAGATTCGGCATCGTCAATTCCGGGTAGGCGGCGGCATACAGCTGGCCGGTGCCGGTCAGATTGAGCGGCACCTGCAGATCCTGATCGCCGCCGTCGCGGATCGGCATCATCGACAGCTTGTTGGTGACGTCCAGCACCCGGGCGATGCTTTCCGCCCGCTCCAGATAGCGGGCCATCCAATAGAGTTCACTGGCGGTGCGGCTCAGCATAGGTCGTCCTCCAATACCCAGGTGTCCTTGGTGCCGCCGCCCTGCGACGAGTTCACCACCAGCGAACCTTCCGCCAACGCCACCCGGGTCAGGCCGCCGGGCACCAGGCGGATCTCCGCGCCGCTGAGGGCGAACGGCCGCAGATCGATATGCCGCGGCGCCAGACCATCGTTGACGAAGGTCGGGCAGGTGGACAGCGCCAGCGTGTTTTGCGCAATGTAATTCTGCGGGCGAGCCAGCAGCAGAGCACGGAAGCGGGCGAGCTCGTCCTTGCTCGCCGTGGGGCCGATCAACATGCCGTAGCCGCCGGCGCCGTGCACCTCTTTCACGACCATCTGTTCGAGGTTGGCCAGCACGTACGACAGTTCGTTTTTATGTCGGCACTGCCAGGTCGGCACGTTGTTGAGGATCGGTTCCTCTTGCAGGTAGAAGCGCACCATATCCGGCACGTAAGGGTAGATCGATTTGTCGTCGGCCACGCCGGTGCCGATGGCGTTGGCCAGCACCACATTGCCGGCGCGATACACCGACAGCAGCCCCGGTACGCCGAGCATCGAGTCCGGCCGAAACGCCAGCGGATCGAGGAAGGCGTCGTCCACCCGACGATAGATCACGTCCACTTTGCACGGCCCGGCGGTGGTGCGCATGAACACCGCGCCGTCCTTGACGAACAGATCGGCGCTTTCGACCAGCTCCACCCCCATCTGCTGCGCCAGGAAACTGTGCTCAAAATAGGCGCTGTTGAAGCGGCCCGGCGTCAGCACCACCACGGTGGGATCGTTGATGGGCGAGCTTTCGCGCAGCGTTTGCAGCAGGTGCGACGGGTAGCGCTCCACCGGCGCGATGCGTTGCCGGGCGAACAGTTCCGGATAGAGACGCATCATCATTTTGCGGTTTTCCAGCATGTAAGAGACGCCGGACGGGGTGCGCAAGTTATCTTCCAGCACGTAGTATTGGCCGTCGCTGTTGCGGACCATGTCCACGCCGACGATATGCGCATAGATATCGCGATGCAGATCAACGCCTTGCATACAGGGTTGATACTGATCGTTGGCCAGCACCTGCTCCGCCGGAATGAGGCCGGCCTTCAGAATATGCTGCTGGTGGTAAATGTCATGCAGGAAAGCGTTGAGCGCCTGTACGCGCTGGCGAATGCCGCGATCGAGCATCGCCCATTCGGCGGCCGGAATAATGCGCGGCACGCTGTCGAACGGGATCAACCGCTCGGCGCCGTCATCGTCGCCGTAGACGTTGAAGGTGATGCCCACCCGGTGAAACAACAGCGCAGCCTCTTCCCGCTTGCGTTGCACGGCCTGGTGATCGGCCTGCTGCAGCCATTGCCAGTAGGCGTCGTAGTGGCCACGGTGTTTTCCCTCAGCCAGAAGCATCTCATCAAAAAACGGTGAAGCGGAAAGATTGATATTCAGCATCGTCACCTCGTCGACATTGCAGGCTGTCAATCAATCGAGCATAAAACGTGCCAAGGCGATAACGGGCGAAAATGGCGCAGAGCGGGGCTGCCGCGATGAAAAACGCCCGTTTGCGGTGCAGGTGCGGCGTAGCGACGCCTTAATATAGGGCGAAATGGCGGCGGCGGTGAGCGCTGAAGGCGCAGGGACGGCAGGCTGTCGGGGCAGAGCAGAAATAAAAACGGCCAGTCTGCACTGGCCGTCATTCGCGTGCGCGTCGATTAACGACGCACGGCGATGGCTTCGATTTCGATCTTCACGTCTTTCGGCAGACGCGCCACTTCCACGCAGGAACGGGCCGGGAACGGCGCGCTGTGCTCGGTGAAGAAGGCTTCGTACGCGGCGTTGACGGTGGCGAAGTCGTTCAGGTCTTTCACGAACACGGTGGTTTTCACGATGTCGGCAACGATCAGGCCGGCGGCTTCGACGATCGCCTTGACGTTTTCCAGCGACTGGCGCGCCTGAGCGGCCACGTCGTCGGCGACGGCGCCGGTTTTCGGATCGACCGGGATCTGGCCGGAAGTGATGATCATGCTGCCCAGATCAACGCCCTGCACGTAAGGACCAATGGCTGCCGGGGCGAGTTCAGTGCTGATGTTACGTGACATGTTTTCTCCTGATAAACGAGGATTGTTCTATCCAGAAATCCCATTATAGGGCGTCACCGGGAGAATAACAGCGCCATCTCCCGGCACCCATACCGGGCTTAGTCGGCCTGCAGCACCACCTGGTGCTCGAACTCTTTTTCGCAGTAGCGGCACTTCAGGTGCACTTCGCCGCCGCGCGATTTGACGCTGAAGCTCGACGCCACCGGCTCGCTGCGGCTGATGCAGTTGCCGTTCGGGCAGGTCAGCACCCCGTCGATGTGGTCCGGCAGGCTAAGGGTCAGCTTGCGCACCACTTCATAGTTGTCGATGCGGTTCACCGTGGCCTTCGGCGCGTACATCGCCAGCTGGTTGGCCTGCTGCTCGGTCAGGAAGGTGTTCTCGATCTTGATCAGATCCTTGCGGCCCAGCTCGTTGGAAGGCAGGTTCAGGCCGATGGTGATGCGCTGGTCGGTGGCGGTCAGCTTGAACAGCGTCAGCAGTTTGAAACCGATCTGCGCCGGAATGTGGTCGATCACCGTGCCGCATTTGATCGCTTCGACCTGCAGTTTGTTGTCATGAGTCATGGCGGTTCCCCCTTAAAGAGCCAAATCTGCGTTGAGCACCAGCGCCAGCAACGCCTGGCGGGCGAAGATGCCGTTGCCCGCCTGTTGGAAGTAGTAAGCGTGCGGCGTTTTATCCACGTCGGTGGCGATCTCGTCGATGCGCGGCAGCGGGTGCAGCACCTTGAGGTTGGCGCGCGCGCCGGCCAGATCCGCGGCGCGCAGCACGAACTGCGCCTTCACGTTGGCGTACTCGGACGGATCGAGGCGCTCTTTCTGCACCCGGGTCATGTAGAGAATATCCAGCTCCGGCACCACTTCTTCAATGCTGCCGTGCAGGCTGTACTCGATGCCTTTCTCGTCCAGCATTTTCAGGATGTAGGCCGGCATCGCCAGCGCGTCCGGGGCGATGAAGTAGAAGCGGTTGCCTTCGAACTTGGCCAGCGCCTGAGTGAGCGAGTGCACGGTGCGGCCGTACTTCAGATCGCCGACCATGGCGATGCTGAGGTTGCTCAGGCGGCCCTGGGTTTCCTGGATGGTGAACAGATCCAGCAGGGTTTGGGTCGGGTGCTGGTTGGCGCCGTCGCCGGCGTTGAGCACCGGCACGTTGCCGGAGAACTCTGAAGCCATGCGCGCCGCGCCTTCCTGCGGGTGGCGCATCACGATGGCGTCCACGTAGGTGCTGATCACCGAGATGGTGTCGGCCAGGGTTTCGCCTTTCTTGCCGAGCGAGGTGTTGCTGCCGTCGGCGAAACCGACCACCGAGGCGCCGAGGCGGTGCATCGAGGTTTCGAACGACAGGCGGGTACGGGTCGAGGCTTCAAAGAAGCAGCTGGCGATCACCTTGTGTTTCAACAGCTCCGGCTGCGGGTTGGCTTTCAGACCGGCGGCGGTGCGCAGCACCAGCTCCAGATCCTCGCGGCTGAGATCGTTAATAGAGATGATGTGTTTGTGATACAGCGGGTTGGCCATTTTTCACTCCTCCTCGACGCGTGCCCGTGGCGCGGGACTTTGGGATATTCTCAAGGCAAAAAAAAGCCCCTCAATGAGGGGCTTGAAACGATCGGTTTAGCAACAGGAGAAACAACGGCAGCTGGCCGCCGATAGGCAGTCGGTTTTGTCGATTGCGGCTAACAAAACAAACGTCGTTTTTCATGCTTTCTCCTGGCAAATTGTGGCGCATTATACTCGCGCTTTTCGCCACTGCAAGCGTTAAAACGCCGTTTTTTGCCGCCCCGCAATCGATTGGCCGGCGATGGCCGCCCGCCGGCTATTTGCTGACGCGATCGTAGTAGACCATGTCGGCGTTCAGCCCTTGTTGATAGCCTTTGACGTTGTCGCGCAGCACCACTTCGGTTTTGGCCTGATCGATAAACACGTACGGCGAACTGCGCTGCAGCTCCTGCTGCATGGCGGTGTACAGCGCGCGGCGCTTGGCCGGATCGGCTTCGGCCAGCGCCGCCAGCGTCTGCTGGTTCAGCTGCGGGATCTGCCAGCCGTTCAGCCCGGCCACCGTGCTGCTCTTGCCGTCGTTGTAGGCGAAGGCGCTGGCGTTGGAGTGAGCGTCGAAATAATCCGGGATCCACAGGCGGATTGCCGCCTGATGCTGCCTGGCGCGCACGCGGGAGTAAACCTGGCTGCCCGCGGCCGGCAGCAGCTCGATCTTCACGCCGGCGGCGGCGAAGCTGCCCTGCAGCGCCTGCGCGATGGTGATGAACGGCGGTTTGTTCTCTACGTCCAGCGTAAAGGCGGCGTGGGTGATGCCCGCCTTGGCCAGGATGGCTTTCGCCTTGGCCGGATCGTAGCTGAACGGGTTGGTCTCCAGCGCGCCCGGCAGCCCGACCGGCAGGAAGCTCTGGTGCACGAAGTATTGTCCCTTCAGCAGATCCTTCGTGATGCCTTGATAATCCACCAGGTAGCGCGCCGCTTCCCAGAAGGCCGGGTTGTTCAGCAGCGGATTGGCGCCGTTGCCGGTGTTGAACACCAGATAGTTTTGCTCGGCGGACGGGATCTCCAGCACCTTGACGCCGGGCTGATTCTTCAGCGTGTCGGTCTGGTCGGCGCCCAGTTCGCGGGCGATATCGGCGTCGCCCTGCTGGAGCAGCAGGCGGCGGGTAGCCGGGTCCGGCACGTTTTTAATGATGATGTTTTTCAGCTGCGGCTTGTCGCCCGGCGTGGTGGGATTGGCGTCCAGCACGATCGCCTGATGCGGCTGATAGACGCGCATCTTGAACGGGCCGCTGCCGGCGGAGTGAATCTTCAGCCAGGCGTTGCCGAAGTCGCCGTCTTTGACGTTGGCCAGCGCCGCTTTGCTGTCGACGATCGAGGCGATCGGCGTCGAGAGGATATTCAGCGCCACCGCCGGGCTGACGTCCGCCGTCCAGCGCAGCTGCACGGTATGTTCGTCGATCTTCTTGAGCTGCGCGTCGATGTTGTCCGGCTGCCAACCGAGCACGTTGAGGATGAACGCCGGCGATTTGTTCATCTTGACCGCGCGGCTGTAGGAGAAGATCACGTCGTCGGCGGTCAGCGGGTTGCCGGAGGCGAACGCCGCCTGCGGCCGCAGTTTCACCGTCAGCGTTTTGGCCGCCGCATCGCTTTGCCAGCTTTCCGCCAGCACCGGCGCCACCTTGGCCGGATCGTCGCGATCCGCCTGCACCAGCCGCTGATACAGGCTGGGCACCGTCTGGATGCTGGAGAGTTCGTTGGCTTCCGCCGGATCGAGGCTGACGATGTCATCCAGCGATTGCACCACCACCAGCGTATTCGGCGGCGTGGCGGCTAACGCGGCGGCGGGCAGGGCGGCGAGCAGGAACAGCGGCAAGAGTTTGGCTTTCATCGGTGTATATCCCCTGAAGGCGCCGCAGGGCGGCGCTGAGAACGGTTTGTTATCGTTGGTTTTTACGGCGCGGGCGCCGTCGGCTTGTCACGGTAGAACCTTTACCGGTGGTGGGCAAAGGTCAATGCGCTATTTGATATTCCAGGAATATATTAGCCGCCCTGGCCGGGGGCGCCAGGGCGGTGGAGGAGGATTGTCAGAGGGTTTCGCTCAGCGTGGCGACCAGCACCGCCTTGATGGTATGCAGCCGGTTTTCCGCCTGATCGAACACCACGCTGTGCGCCGACTCGAACACCTCGTCGGTCACTTCCATGCCGCCGTGCAGATCGTACTGCTGCGCCATCTGCTTGCCGAGCGTGGTTTGGTCGTCGTGGAACGCCGGCAGGCAGTGCAGGAACTTCACGTTTGGGTTGCCGGTCAGTTTCAGCATCGCCATGTTGACCTGATACGGCCGCAGCAGCGCAATACGCTCCTGCCAGGTCTCTTTCGGTTCGCCCATCGACACCCACACGTCGGTGTAGAGGAAGTCGGCGTCTTGCACCCCTTCGGCGATGTCTTCGGTCAGGGTGAGTTTCGCGCCGGTTTGTTGCGCCAGCGCCTGGCACTCGGCCACCAGCTCCGGCTGCGGCCAGCAGGCCTTCGGCGCCACCAGCCGCAGATCCATGCCCGCCAGCGCGGCGGCTTCCAGCAGCGTGTTGCCCATGTTGTTGCGCGCGTCGCCGACGTACGCCAGTTTCACCTCGCTCAGCGCCTTGCCCGGCAGGTGTTCCTGCACGGTGAGCAGATCCGCCAGCAGCTGAGTAGGGTGGAACTCGTCGGTCAGGCCGTTCCACACCGGCACGCCGGCGTGCTGCGCCAGGGTTTCCACCAGCGCCTGGCCGTAGCCGCGATACTGAATACCGTCGTACAGGCGGCCCAGCACCCGGGCGGTGTCTTTCATCGACTCTTTATGGCCGATCTGGCTGCCGCTCGGGCCGAGATAGGTCACCTGCGCGCCCTGATCGAATGCGGCAACTTCGAAAGAGCATCGCGTGCGGGTCGAGTCTTTTTCGAAGATGAGCGCAATGTTTTTGCCCTGCAGCCGGCGCTGTTCCCGCCCCTGCTTTTTGGCCTGCTTCAGATCGGCCGCCAGCTTCAGCAACGCCTGCAGTTCGGCGGGGGTGAAATCCATTAACCTCAGAAAGTGACGTTGGTAGAACGCATTGCCGGTGCTCATAGTCCGATTCCCTGATTGTGTAATTGAATTAAAATTCACTTTATATGTATGAATATTCAATTTCAACCCCAGCGAGGAAATCTTTCACGTTTATCGTGGAAGCAACGTCGGCGGTGTGTGAAAATAGAAGGAATGAAGGCCATTTGACTTGAGGATATAGGCATGGCAAACCGCGAATTGCTGGAAGAACAACGTGAAGAGACCCGCCTGATCATCGAAGAGCTGCTGGAAGACGGCAGCGATCCGGACGCGCTCTACACCATCGAGCACCATCTGTCCGCCGAGAAATTTGAGGTTCTGGAGCAGGCCGCCGTTGAAGCCTTCAAGCTGGGCTACGAAGTGACCGACGCCGAAGAGCTGGAAGTGGAAGACGGTTCGCTGGTGATGTGCTGCGACGTGATCAGCGAAGTCGGCCTGAACGCCGAACTGATCGACGCCCAGGTTGAGCAGCTGGTGGCGCTGGCGGAACGCTGCGGCGTCAACTACGACGGCTGGGGCACCTACTTCGAAGATCCGAACGGTGAAGACGGTGAGGATGACGAAGACGGCGATTACATCGACGAAGACGACGACGGCAAACGCCACTAATTCCTTTCCGATTAATGCCTGTGGGCCGGCTCTCGCCGGCCCCTGATAAACGCCATGACATACCAATCCCTGTTAGCCCCGATTTTAAGCTTCCTGCACTGTGAAACCCCCGACGCCTGGATCGACGCCGCGCGCCGTCCGGAAAACCTGCAGCTGTTGCTGACCGACCATCTGGTGTGCGAGCTGAAAGCCGCGCAGACCGGCATGTGGCTGATCCGCCGTTACGTGGCGGACAAAGAGAGCGGCGACGCGCTGTTGGCGCTGCTGCGGCCCTACGAGGCGTTTCTGCACGAAGCGCAGGGCGCGCCCGACACGCTGTTCCGCCAGGGCCAGTTCACCCGCAAGATCCTGCCGAAAAACGGCTCGGCCTACGGCCAGGATCTGGCGGATCGCATGGTGCTGTTGATCAAGGAAGAGCTGCATCACTTCTCGCAGGTGCTGGAGATCATGCAGGCGCGCGGGATCCCGTATCGCAAGATCACCGCCAGCCGCTACGCCAAGGGCATGATCCGCGAGATCCGTACCCACGATCCGGCGACGTTGATCGACAAACTGATCTGTGGCGCCTACATCGAAGCGCGATCCTGCGAACGCTTCGCCAAGCTGGCGCCGCATCTGGACGACGAGCTGAACCGCTTTTACGTCTCGCTGCTGCGATCCGAAGCGCGCCATTATCAGGACTACCTGACGCTGGCCGAGCAGATCGCCGGCGGCGACATCAGCGAACGGGTGGCGCATTTCGGCCGCCTCGAAGCTGAACTGATCCTGTCGCCGGACAGCGAACTGCGCTTCCACAGCGGCGTGCCCGCCGCCGCCTGAGGTTGAGGCGCGCCCTTACTGCGGCGCGCCCAGCAGCAGATCCACCGCCTTTTCCGCCAGCATGATGGTCGGCGCATTGGTGTTGCCGCTGGTGAGCTGCGGCATCACCGAGCAGTCGATCACCCGCAGCTGCTCGAAACCGTGCACCCGCAGCTGCGGATCGGTCACCGCGTCCTGCGGCGACGGCCCCATGCGGCAACTGCCCACCGGGTGATACACCGTCTTGCAGAAGTTGCGCACGAACTCCTCCAGCTGCGCTTCGTCGCGCGTCCACTCCGGCTGCGGCATCAGCAGATCTTTGATCAGCGGCTTCAGCGCCGCGGTTTGCAGGAAATCCAGGCCGAACTTCACCGCGCGCACGCTGCCGGCCAGATCGTCCGGGTGGCCGAGGTAGTTGGCGTGCAGCTTGACCGGATCGCGCGGGTTGCTGCTGCGCAGCAGCACTTCGCCGCGCGCCTTCGGCTGCAGGTAACCGACCTTGAGCGTGAAGCCGTGAATGTTCGGCAGCGGCTCGCCGGGCACGTCGTCCCAGCTGTCCAGCAGCGGCAGGAAGTGGATCTGCACGTCCGGCCGGCCGTCGCCCTGGCTGTCGGTGAAGGCGGCGCCTTCCAGCACGTTGGATGAGAGCACCCCGCTGCGAAACGCCAGCCACTGCGCGCCGTGGCTCAGCGCCTGCAGGCCGCGATCGGCGCCGAACAGGCTGATCGGCTCGCGGGTACTGACGTTGATCGACATGTGCAGGTGGTCGTGGAAGTTTTTGCCCACCGGCAGATCCGCCCGCACCTCGATGCCCAGCTGCTGCAGGTGGTCGCGCGGGCCGATGCCGGACAGCATCAGCAGCTTCGGCGAACCGACCGCGCCGGCGCTGACGATCACCTCTTTGGTGGCGCGGGCGGTGACTTCGGCGCCGCCATTCTGGCTATAGACCACGCCGGTGGCGACGTTGCCCTCGAAGGTCAGCCGGTGCGCCAGGGCGTTCAGTTTCACCACCAGCCGCCGTTCGTCGCGCACCGCCTTCAGGTAGGTGCGGGCGGTGCTGGCGCGCTCGCCGTTGTGGGTGGTGGTTTGGTAAAAGCCGACGCCGTGCTGGCTGTCGCCGTTGAAGTCGTTGCGATAGGGCAGGTTCAGCTCCTGGCCGGCGCGGATAAACGCCATGCTGAGCGGGTGGCGGTAGCGATTCTCGCTGACCGGCAGCAGCCCGTCGGCGCCGTGGTAGTCGTCGGACAGGCTTTCGTTGGCCTCGGCGCGTTTGAAGTAGGGCAGCACCTCGCGGTAGCTCCAGCCGGCGCAGCCGTAGCGCTCGGCCCAGTCGTCGTAATCCTGCGGCTGGCCGCGCAGGTAGATCATGCCGTTGACCGAACTGCTGCCGCCCAGCACCTTGCCCTGCGCGATCTGCATGCGGCGGTTATTGGCGTGCGGTTCCGGCTCCGTCTCATAAGGCCAGCTCTTTTTGGCGATGATCTTGGCCACCCCGGCCGGCATCTTAATGAACAGGTTATTGTCGTCGCCGCCGGCTTCCAGCAGCAGCACCCGCGCCTGGGTGCGGCGGATCAGCTGCGCCGCCAGCACGCAGCCGGCGGAACCGGCGCCGACGATGATGTAATCAAAGGTATTTTCCGACATGACAGCTCTCCGTGCGCGATTGGGATACTGGCAGAGTAACGCGGGGGAAAAGGCGGTCAATTTGCGATCGTTAATTTATTAACGAACTTCACATTAAATTTACATTGTGGTTTTTAACGTCAGTTTATCTGCTTGAAAAACGGAGTTATAGCGAGTTTTACTGATTGATTGCGATATTAATAAAAAGGCGCAGCAAGCTGCGCCCTGATGAAGAGGCGGGGCGATTACAGCGTTTTCAGCATGGTGACTTCACAATCGACGTGGCCGGTGGCGCCCATCGCGTGGTCGATGTGTTCGAAGCCCAGATGTTCGTACAGCGCGACGGCCTGCGTCAGGCTGGCGGTGGTCTCGAGGTAACAACAGCGGAAGCCGTGCTGGCGGGCGAAATCCAGCGCCTGCAGCGCCAGGCGTTTCGCCAATCCCTTGCCGCGCAACACCGGCAGGAAATACATCTTCTGCAATTCGCAAATATCGTCTGCGCCGCCCTGCAGCGGCGCGATGCCGCCGCCGCCGGCGACCTGGCCGTCCACCTCGATCACCCAGTAAGCGCTGCGCGGCAGGCTGTAGAGCTGATACAGGGCGTCCAGGTTGGGATCGGAGACGGTATAGCCTTTATCCGCCGTCAGGCCGTGCTCGGCGGAGACTTCGCGAATGACGTGAGCAATGGCGGGATTGTCTTCCGCCGTGATGGGGCGCACCAGCAGGCGCGCCGGGGTTGCTGTTGTCATGTTTACACTCGCCATTGAAAGAGACCACGTTCGTTTTTCGTTTTTATCGCAGCGCGAAACGCGCCGGGGATTATTTCCCGGCGGCGTCCCTGCAGCAGTAATATCTTGTAATAACATCTAACCCGGCCCGGATGCAACGGCGATAAAAAAACAGCGGGGAAGACCCCGCTGTTTTCAGGCGTTGGCGTGAGCCGGTGGATTACAGCGCGGCGATGGTCGCCTGCTGTTCCTGCAGCTTCACTTTGCCTTCTTTGCAGGCCGCCAGGCGATCGCGCTCTTTGGCGACCACCGCTTCCGGCGCGCGCGCCACGAAGCCTTCGTTCGCCAGCTTGCCTTCGATCGAAGCGATTTCCGCATCCAGTTTGCCCATCTCTTTGGCCAGACGCGCGATCTCGGCGTCCTTGTCGATGAAACCGGCCATCGGGATCAGCAGCTCGGCGCCGTCCACCAGCTTGGTGACGGAGACCGGGCCTTTCTCACCGGCCGGCAGCAGCGCGATGGATCCCAGGCGCGCCAGGCGGGCGATAAAGCTTTGGTTCTCCTGCACGCGGCGCTGGGCGTCGGCGCTGCAGTTGCGCAGCAGCACGTCGAGCGCTTTGCTTGGCGCGATGTTCATCTCGGCGCGGATGTTGCGCACGGCGATGATGGTTTGCTTGATCCACTCCAGATCGTTCAGCGCCTGCTCGTCTTCCAGCGCGGCGTCGTAGGCCGGGAACGGCTGCAGCATGATGGTGTCTGCGGTCGTGCCGGTCAGCGGCTTGACGCGCTGCCAGATGGTTTCAGTGATGAACGGAATGATCGGGTGCGCCAGGCGCAGCAGCGCTTCCAGCACGGTGATCAGCGTGTGGCGGGTGCCGCGCTGTTCCGCTTCGCTGCCGTTGCTCACGACAGGCTTGGTCAGCTCCAGATACCAGTCGCAGAACTGGTTCCAGGTGAATTCGTACAGGATGTTGGCAGCCAGATCGAAGCGGTAGGTATCCAGCGCTTCGCGGTAGGCTTTCACCGTGCGGTTGAATTCGGCCAGGATCCAGCGATCCGCCAGCGACAGCACTTTCTCGCCGCCGTTGAAGCCGCAGTCGTGCGCTTCGGTGTTCATCAGCACAAAGCGGCTGGCGTTCCACAGCTTGTTACAGAAGTTGCGGTAGCCTTCCAGGCGCTTCATGTCCCAGTTGATGTCGCGGCCGGTCGAGGCCAGCGCCGCCAGGGTGAAGCGCAGGGCGTCGGTGCCGTGCGGCTCGATGCCGTTCGGGAATTGCTTCTCGGTGCGCTTGCGGATTTTCTCCGCCAGCTGCGGCTGCATCATGTTGCCGGTGCGTTTTTCCAGCAGGTCTTCCAGCGAGATGCCGTCGACCATGTCCAGCGGGTCGATCACGTTGCCTTTCGACTTGGACATCTTCTGGCCTTCGTCGTCGCGGATAAGACCGGTCATGTAGACGGTCTTGAACGGCACCTGCGGCTTGCCGTTTTCATCCTTGATGAAGTGCATGGTCAGCATGATCATGCGCGCGATCCAGAAGAAGATGATGTCGAAGCCGCTGACCATCACGCTGGTCGGGTGGAAGGTTTTCAGCGCGTCGGTCTGCTCCGGCCAACCCAGGGTGGAGAAGGTCCACAGGCCGGAGGAGAACCAGGTGTCCAGCACGTCTTCGTCCTGGGTCAGCGCCACGTCGGCGCCCAGGTTGTTCTCGCTGCGCACTTCTTCTTCGCTGCGGCCCACATAGACTTTGCCGTTCACGTCGTACCAGGCCGGGATGCGGTGGCCCCACCACAGCTGACGCGAGATGCACCAGTCCTGAATGTCGCGCATCCAACTGAAGTACATGTTTTCGTACTGCTTCGGCACGAACTCGATTTGGCCCTGTTCGACCGCTTCCACCGCCACTTTGGCCAGCGGCGCGGTGCGCACGTACCATTGGTCGGTCAGCATCGGCTCGATCACCACGCCGCCGCGGTCGCCGTAAGGCACCGTCAGGTCGTGCGGTTTGATCTCGTCCAGCAGGCCCAGATTTTCGAAGGCGGCAACCACCGCTTTACGCGCCGCGAAGCGCTCCAGGCCACGGAACTCGGCCGGGATCTCGTTGCAGTAGTCGGTGCAGACTTCGCCCAGGGTGTTGAACACTTCCGCTTCCTGACGGATGTCGCCGTCGAAGGTCAGAATGTTGATCATCGGCAGGCCGTGGCGTTTGCCGACTTCGTAGTCGTTGAAATCGTGCGCCGGGGTGATCTTCACGCAGCCGGTGCCTTTTTCCATATCGGCGTGTTCGTCGCCGACGATGCGGATGCGGCGGCCGACCAGCGGCAGAATGATCTCTTTGCCGATCAGGTCTTTATAGCGCGGATCTTCCGGGTTGACCGCCACGCCGGTATCGCCCAGCACGGTTTCCGGACGGGTGGTGGCGACCACCAGATAGTCTTTGCCCTCGGCGGTTTTCGCGCCGTCGGCCAGCGGGTAGCGCAGGTGCCACATGGAACCTTTGGATTCGCGGTTTTCCACTTCCAGATCGGAGATGGCGGTGCGCAGCTTCGGATCCCAGTTCACCAGGCGCTTGCCGCGGTAGATTAGATCTTCTTTGTGCAGACGGACAAACACTTCGCGCACCGCGTTCGACAGGCCTTCGTCCATGGTGAAGCGCTCGCGCTCCCAGTCCACGGAGTTGCCCAGACGGCGCATCTGGCGGGTGATGGTGCCGCCGGATTCCGCTTTCCACTGCCAGATCTTGTCGATGAACGCGTCACGGCCGTAGTCGTGGCGGGTTTTGCCTTCTTCTGCGGCGATCTTGCGCTCCACCACCATCTGGGTGGCGATGCCGGCGTGGTCGGTGCCCGCCTGCCACAGGGTGTTTTTACCCTGCATGCGCTGATAGCGAATCATGGTGTCCATGATGGTCTGCTGGAACGCGTGGCCCATGTGCAGGCTGCCGGTGACGTTCGGCGGCGGGATCATGATGCAGAAGCTTTCCTGGCTGGTATCGCCGTTCGGCTTGAAGTAACCCTGATTCTCCCAGTGATCGTACAGCTTCTGTTCGATCTGTTTTGGGTCGTATGCGGTATCGAGCTGACTGTTTGTCTTTTCCATTCTTTATCGTATTCAGTGAGTTGGCGGCGTAGCCGTGGTCAAATGGAAGCCGACGCTGCGATAGGCCTTGTAACGGTCGCGCGCCAACTGTTTCAGAGTGTCTTCGTAAGGAACGAAGTCTACCACTTCATGGAAAGCGGTAGCAAAATCGGCAAACTGCGGCAGCAGGGCGATCAGCAGATCGCGCGGGGCGTTGCCGCGCTTGCCGGGCCAGCACAGTTCCACCGGCGCGCCGTAGTGCGGCCCTTCGCCGGCCAGGTTGTGCGGCACGAATTCATGCGGCTCGCGCTGCCACAGCGCTTCGTCCAGCCGCTGGGCCTGCTCCTGGCTCTCGCAGGCGATCAGCACCCGCTTGCCGGCGCGGAAGCCGTTGGCGGCAACGGCGCAGGCCACGGCCTCATGGGCGCTGAGCGCGCCTGACGGTTCCGCGTTGTCGAGCAAATAAAACGTCGCCTGTTTCATTAAGGATCCACCGCTGCCGATAAAAAAACAGGGCACAACATGTAGGTTGCGCCCTTTTTGGGAACGGAGCAGATAACTCTACCCCTTCGCTGCTGAGAGGATTATATACCCAATAGATTTCAAGTTGCAGCTAGGCGGCAAGTTCGTTCATCCCCAGGAGCTGACATCAAGTCAGTGACTGGGGTGACAAATCTGCCGGGAGCAGATTTGAACGCTGCTTGCAGCGGCCCCTTACGGGGCATGGCCCATGGATGGGCCATGTAACTAAATGCGGCCAACAACGCTGCGGCTTGAAAGATGAAGGGTATTTAATCGTCGCCGTTCAGGCCTGCACGGTTCAGTAAGAACTGCGACAGCAGCGCCACCGGGCGGCCGGTCGCACCCTTGGCTTTACCGGAGCGCCAGGCGGTGCCGGCGATATCCAGGTGCGCCCAGGTGTACTTGCGGGTGAAGCGCGACAGGAAGCAGGCAGCGGTGATGGCGCCGCCAGGGCGGCCACCGATGTTCGCCATGTCGGCGAAGTTGGAGTCCAACTGCTCGTAGTACTCGTCGGCCATCGGCAGGCGCCAGGCGCGGTCGCCGGCCTGCTCGGAAGCGCCCAGCAGCTCGTGCGCCAGCGGGTTGTGGTTCGACATCAGGCCGGTGATGTGGTGGCCCAAAGCGATCACGCAGGCGCCGGTCAGGGTGGCGATGTCGATCACCAGCTCCGGCTCGAAGCGCTCGACGTAGGTCAGGGTGTCGCACAGCACCAGACGGCCTTCGGCGTCGGTGTTGAGCACCTCGACGGTCTGGCCGGACATGGTGGTCAGCACGTCGCCCGGACGGTACGCCCGGCCGCCCGGCATGTTTTCACAGCCGGCCAGCACGCCGATCACGTTCAGCGGCAGGTTCAGCTCCGCCACCACGCGCATCACGCCGTACACGGTCGCCGCGCCGCACATGTCGTATTTCATCTCGTCCATGCCGTCGGCCGGTTTGATCGAGATGCCGCCGGAGTCGAAGGTCAGCCCTTTGCCTACCAGCACGATCGGCTTAGCGTCCGGATTTGGGTTGCCCTTATATTCCATCACCGACATCAATGATTCGTTCTGCGAACCGGCGCCGACCGCCAGATAGGCGTTCATGCCCAGCTCTTTCATCTGCTGTTCGCCGATGACGCGGGTGGTGATGTTGGTGCTGAAGGCGTCCGCCAGCTGACGGGCCTGCGAGGCCAGGTAGCCGGCGTTACAGATGTTCGGCGGCATGTTGCCGAGATCTTTGGCCGCCTTGATGCCGGAAGCCACCGCCAGGCCGTGCTGAATCGCGCGCTCGCCGCTGGTGAGCTCACGGCGGGTCGGCACGTTGAACACCATTTTGCGCAGCGGACGACGCGGCTCCACCTTGTTACTTTTCAGCTGATCGAAGGTGTAGAGCGTCTCTTTGGCGGTTTCCACCGCCTGACGCACTTTCCAGTAGGTGTTGCGGCCTTTCACGTGCAGCTCGGTCAGGAAGCAGACCGCTTCCATTGAGCCGGTGTCGTTGAGGGTATTGATGGTTTTCTGGATCACCTGCTTGTATTGGCGCTCATCGAGCTCGCGCTCTTTGCCGCAGCCGATCAGCAGGATGCGCTCGGAGAGAATGTTGGGCACATGGTGCAGTAGCAGCGTCTGCCCGACCTTGCCTTCCAGTTCGCCACGGCGCAGTAATGCGCTGATATAACCATCACTGATTTTGTCGAGTTGTTCTGCGATAGGGGACAGGCGGCGCGGTTCGAAAACGCCGACTACAATACAGGCACTGCGCTGTTTTTCCGGGCTACCGCTTTTTACACTGAACTCCATGCACTCTCCTGAATCTTAAAGACAAAGGCGGACGCTACGGCTAGAATAATCGACTCCGTAACGATCTCCCGCCATTTGAGTTAACGGATTATGTTAACCTGAACGGCGTAAATTGCTCTGTTTTGGCGACTATAAGCAAGTTCCTATAGGACACCCAAACGGCTTGATGTTGTAATACTATTTTAGCTGTGAAGGTTGCCATATGATGAGAATAAATGGCGGATTAGCGATGAAATTATCGATTTTCCTGCAAAAAGACAAGTTTTCACAGGCGTAATAAGCGTGATCATCATAAGATATCTGGTACGGGAAACGCTCAAGAGCCAAATCGCCATCCTGTTCATCCTGCTTCTGATCTTCTTTTGTCAGAACCTGGTCAGGGTGTTGGGCGACGCGGTGGACGGCAATATCCCGACAAACTTAGTACTCTCTCTGCTCGCTCTGGGCGTGCCGAAGATGGCGCAGCTCATCCTGCCTTTGAGCCTGTTTCTCGGCTTGCTGATGACGCTTGGGCGGTTGTATACCGAGAGCGAAATCACCGTCATGCACGCCTGCGGGCTGGGCAAACGCACCCTGATTATTGCCGCCATGATCCTGGCGCTGTTCACCTCTGCGGTCGCGGCGGTGAACGTGTTTTGGGCCGGCCCCTGGGCCTCGCGCTATCAGGACGTGGTGGTGAACGAAGCCAAGGCCAACCCGAGCATCGCTGGGCTGGCGGAAGGGCAGTTCAAGCCCTCGCAAGACGGCAACGCGGTGCTGTTTATCGGCAACGTGAAGGGCAGCACCTTCAACGACGTGTTCCTGGCGCAGCTGCGGCCGAACGGCAACCAACGCCCGTCGGTGGTGGTGGCCGAGCACGGCAACATCGTGCAGCAGAAAGACGGCTCGCAGGTGGTGACGCTCGACAAGGGCACGCGTTTTGAAGGCACCGCGCTGCTGCGCGACTTCCGCATTACCGACTTCACCGACTACAAGGCGGTGATTGGCCACCGCACCGTGGCGGCGGACAACACCGAATCCGAACAGATGTCGATGCAGACGCTGTGGGAATCCGACGATCCGGACGCGCGCGCCGAGTTCCACTGGCGCCTGACGCTGGTGGTGTCGGTGGCGCTGATGGCGCTGCTGGTGGTGCCGCTCAGCGTGGTGAACCCGCGCCAGGGCCGCGTGCTGAGCATGCTGCCAGCCATCCTGCTGTATCTGATCTTCTTCCTGCTGCAGACCTCGCTGCGCTCCAACGCCGGCAAGGGTAAGCTGGATCCGATGCTGTGGCTGTGGCTGGTTAACGGCGTTTACTTCGCGATCGCACTGGCGCTGAACCTGTGGGATACCGTGCCGATGCGCAAGCTGCGCGCACGCCTGAGAGGAGCGGCCTGATGTTTGGCGTATTAGACCGGTATATCGGTAAAACGATTTTCAACACCATCATCATGACGCTGTTCATGCTGGTGTCGCTGTCCGGCATCATCAAGTTCGTCGATCAGCTGCGCAAGGTCGGCCAGGGCGAATACACCGCGCTGAGCGCCGGCATGTATACCCTGCTGAGCGTGCCGAAAGACATCGAGATCTTCTTCCCGATGGCGGCGCTGCTCGGCGCGCTGCTCGGCCTGGGCCAACTGGCGACGCGCAGCGAACTGGTGGTGATGCAGGCTTCCGGCTTTACCCGCCTGCAGATCGCCGGCTCGGTGATGAAAACCGCCATTCCGCTGGTGCTGCTGACCATGGCGATCGGCGAGTGGGTGGCGCCGCAGGGCGAGCAGATGGCGCGCAACTACCGCGCCCAGCAGATGTACGGCGGCTCGCTGCTCTCCACCAAGAGCGGGCTGTGGGCGAAGGACGGCAACGACTTCATCTACATCGAGCGCGTCTCCGGCGATAAAGAACTCTCCGGCGTGAACATCTACCACTTCAACGATCAGCGTCGCCTGGAGACGGTGCGCTATGCGGCTACCGCCAGCTTCGAGAACGGCCTGTGGCAGCTTTCGCAGGTGGACACCTCGGATCTGACCAACCCGAAACAGGTGACCGGCACCCAGACGCTGACCGGCGAATGGAAAACCAACCTGACCCCGGACAAGCTGGGCGTGGTGGCGCTGGATCCGGATTCGCTCTCCATCAGCGGGCTGCACAACTACGTGAAGTACCTGAAGCAGAGCGGCCAGGAAGCCAGCCGTTACCAGCTCAACATGTGGAGCAAAATCTTCTCGCCGCTGTCGGTGGCGGTGATGATGCTGATGGCGCTGTCGTTCATCTTCGGCCCGCTGCGCAGCGTGCCGATGGGCATCCGCGTGGTGACCGGCATCAGCTTCGGCTTCCTGTTCTACGTGCTGGATCAGATCTTCGGCCCGCTGAGCCTGGTGTACAGCATGCCGCCGGTGCTGGGCGCGCTGCTGCCGAGCATGCTGTTCCTGCTGATCAGCGTGTATATGCTGCTCAAACGCAAGTAGCGGGGCAAGCGGTAGTGAAGAAAGGCGTGGCCGCGGGGCCGCGCCTTTTTTGTTGGTGTGGCATGCCCCCGCCTGCGGTTTTTGTCGTGCTATAGTCACTTCAGCAGCAATGCAGGAGAGGGAGCAGGCAGCCAATGGAAGACGAAGACGAATATAATCTCAGCAACATTATCGGCAAGCGCCTGGACGAGATCCTTTATTGGGCCAGCGTAGGTAAAACCTACCAGGAAACGGCGATGATCCTCGGTATAAAGACCGGCACCATCAAGTTTCATATGTCCAACGTCGTCAAAAAGTTGGGGGTCACGAATGCCCGACATGCCGTGCGTCTGGGGATGGAGCTGCGGCTGATTAAGCCGGTGGAGTGATGGGCTAGCTAGCCTGTGGAATACTGAGGCAACGACTGCGCAGAACTCATCAGCCGGGATACGTCTAAATGGAGAAAATATCGGCTGGCGAACAGCGTCTTTCGATTCGGGAAATGACGGGCGTTAAATCGGTATTGAGTTGGCCGCGTGGCGATTAACGTGAAGGCCACAATAGCGTATCGGCTCCGATCTCTGCGATATGAAATAATCACCACACTGAACTTATAAAGGTCTAGTAAGGGACTGTACTTTAGTCTAACTAGTTTCTCATCCCTTGAGGCGATACACTTTCCCGGTAATGTTTTGATAAAAAATACAAAAAAAAACCTGACCGCGTAGGGCCAGGTTGCCAATATTGGCCAACACCAGGGAAAATTTTCTTGCACCATCTTAAAGCTATTAACTCCGCAGAGGCAAGCGATCTCAGCTGGTTTTTAGGCATTAACCAGCCATTTTGTTAGGTATGTGCGCTATTTTCTGGTGATTTAAGATAACGTACATCCAACGTGAATAACCTCTATCTTTTGATAGCCTCGTTTCGATTTTTATTTCCCGCCTGATATTCAGCAATGAAAAAATATTGTTCCTGGAATGTTACGCAACCTCATTCTTTATTGTCTGACACATGGGTATGCAATTATTTGCAGCATTGTCATTGCCGCTGGGGATTATTTTATTTTTGATAGGGGCTGAGTGAGACAGTGGGGATGGGGCGGGTTGCGTGGCGTACTCCTGAACGTATCTCGCTAGCGCGGTGAGCGGTTCTGGCTAGTGGGTGTGAGTGATGTACGGCACATGAATCATCATTGCTCTGTGCGACGAGGCTGGAATCGGATGGTATTGCGTGAGTGTGGCGCCTGATCCTGGATGCTCGTTGCAACAGCCTGTGGATGTAGCATGTTCATCACCAACGTGGTTGGGAAGGGCGCGCAGCGGTAAGGCGGGGCGGACAAACGTGTGTTGCGGCGGTTTTTTCGACACTTAACTCATTGAACAACGGATAAGTGTTGCGTGCTGGTCGCGGGAAGGTATAATTCACCCGTTTTCCGCATACTACTTCAGTGCCGAAGTGGCGAAATCGGTAGACGCAGTTGATTCAAAATCAACCGTAGAGATACGTGCCGGTTCGAGTCCGGCCTTCGGCACCATTAAGTACCGCGCGAACAAGAAGCCACCGAGAGGTGGTTTTTTTGTGCCTGATTTGGTGCTCACGAACTGTTTTTTATTATTTCCCCCTTAATCTCCAGCGCTGGTTGATGTATCTCTCACTTTAAGAAAAGTAAACTATCACTGCTAATAATAAAGTGGTTGAACTATTAGGTCAGCTGGTTAAAGGATCGTCTTGTTTAGGTTTCTTCTTGGAAATAGAGAGTTCTAGTGATCTTGGCCCAAAATCAGTACAGTGTTAAATCAGAGATCTGGAGATAAAGATCACCTAAAATGAGAGATTATTTATATACGGTTTCAAATTCGAATTTCTCCCTATAAGATAGATTGTATTTCTGCGGGTGTGGTTTACAAGGACAGACTATCAACATGCATCGCACTGTTTCTGAGTTTTATCGCATTCCGCCTTTACTTATTCGGGCGCTAAAAAGCGGAGTCTCATCCGTGGTGGAGTTTCAACTCAGCAGGGGATTGCCGAAAGATTCACGAGATTCTCTGGGAAACAGCCCATTGATGATTGCGGCCCAGAATGGGCATTTCGCAATTTGCGAAATGTTGTTGCGTGCGGGGGTCGATGTTGAACATAAAAATAACCTCGGGTTTTGCGCCAGTGACCTCGCGCAGGAGCAAACGCTGCTTGATCTGTTGGCCCATTATCGGCAATCTCTTCCGCCTGCCGGGCAGCAACCAGCAGGGGGGCCAGCTGATGATGCAGAAGTTGAAGCCGAAAACGATGTTGAAACAGAACCTCCCGAAACTGAAGCCGCGATGGATTTCATGCTGTGGGACGCCGAGGTCGAATCGGAACCCACCGAGGACAATCTGGCATTACGGCACGTTTCCGCTGAGGCTCAGCAGTTATTATCCCGCTATCGACCGAAAGATGACTCCGCTGAGTGGCGCGATATTGAACTCACACTTCCTGAACCATTGACGCCAGTTTCTCACTCTCCGCAAAATTACCCTCATATCTCGACATTGCTCACTGGCGCACTGGATACGGGGCGTATCTCTGTCCGTGACATCTGGCATGCCGGGGAAGAGGATTTCGGTATGCAGTGGCCTGAATTCTGGATCAGCGTAGAAGCATTGATCAGGGACTTACCTCTGATTGTGGATGACGATGATGTTACTCCGCCAGACGCTGCTCCGGCGGCATTAGCGGCGAGTGATCCTCTTGAGCCCTGGTTTGATGCTTTCAATGCATTGGGGCTGTTCGACATTGTGGAAAGCTATCTTGTCGACATCTGCCAGTGGGATCTCATTGATAAGACTAAAGAAGAACGTCTTGGACAGCGCATGGATACGGCGCTAATTAATCTGATGAAAATCCTGGCGGGTTTACCTGAAGCTGAATATTTGCAGCTGTTGCATCCGAATCACCTTCCAGCGTCAACGCCTGAGATTATTGAAGAGCAAGACGAAGAGGATGGGGCGGATGAGGAAATGCCCCCCGTATCCGATGACGATAAGGATGACATCATCAGCTTTACCGAGCTGTTATTTCTCCTGAGAAGTGGGAAAGCAGACGAGTATCAAGATAATCATATTCCCCGCCCAGAGTATGCAGACCTGCAAGAGCTCGTTGAGCGCGCCAGAACACTCATTCCTGAGGAAGGTCTTAAAATGAGTCGGTATGTCAGCAGTTACAGAGAAGCTTGGGAAGGATTAATTCACGCTAATTTGCGTCTGGTCGTTACTATCGCGAATAAATACCGTGGGCGGGGATTAGATGTCGAGGACCTAGTCCAGGAAGGCAATATTGGTTTGATCAAGGCCGTTGAAAAATTCGACTATCGACGCGGATTTAAATTCTCCACGTATGCCACATGGTGGATCCGCCAGAAGATCACCCGCGCGATTGCCGATCGGGCGCAGTTTATCCGTTTACCCGTTCACTTCTATGAGCAATTCAGGCGCTGGCGAAATAGTCGGGATCAATTGCTGTATGTCCAAGGGATAACGCCCACGCTCAAACGGTTGCAAGCATTAACTGAACTTCCAGAAAATCTACTCAAGCGGATGGCAAAATATGAAGAACAAACGGTGTTGATTGGCGATTTTCATGAGGACTTTCTCGATAATAAAGCGGCGTTGTCCGGAGACGCGATCCTGACTGGAGAGGATTTCACCAGCGCTCCCGTTCAGTATCTGGAGCTAAGAGAAAGTATTTCATTGGTGCTGGATACGCTTTTACCACGTGAAAAACAGATTATAAAAATGCGTTTTGGCATCGGAATGACGCAAGAGTCCACACTTGAAGAGGTGGGTAAACAATTTGATGTAACGCGAGAACGGATACGTCAGATTGAAGCCAAAGCGCTCCGTAAGCTACGCCATTACAGTCGTGCGTCGAAATTAGGCAGCTTCGTCGAGCAGTGGGCAACCGCATTAAGTGATATGCAGGAAGAAGAATGACCACCATGCGCCATGCGCCGCCGAATGCGGCAATTATGATCGAAGCTCTGCGAGGACTTGGTTACAACACGGCCACCGCACTGGCTGATATTATCGACAACAGCATTAGTGCTGGAGCCCGAAAGGTCGATGTTATCTTTCACTGGCGCGAGTCGGATAGCTATATCGTAGTCCGGGATAATGGTTGCGGCATGTCGGCCGTTGAACTGGATGTTGCGATGCGTTTGGGGGTTAAAAATCCGCTGGCAAAGCGTTCAGGATACGATCTGGGCCGCTTCGGTCTTGGGCTCAAAACAGCCTCCTTTTCGCAATGCCGCCGCCTGACGGTCTCCTCCAGGAAAGAGGGGATAACGACGATCCTGCGGTGGGATTTGGATATTCTCGCCGCAAGTACGGACGACGGTTGGTATTTGCTTGAAGGCGCTGACCCAAGGAGTCAGGAGGTGTTAGCGCAAGCGGAACCTGAGTCCAACGGCACGGTGGTGCTGTGGGACGTTTTAGACCGAATTGTCACATCCGGCTACGGGGAGAAAGATTTCCTCAATCTGATGGATGGCGTTGAACAACATCTGGGGATGGTATTTCATCGATTCCTTGAAGGGGGGGGGCCCCGACTTACTCTCACGCTTAATGGTCATAAAATTAAAGCTTGGGATCCCTTCCTGAGCGGGCATCCTTCCAAACCCTGGCATTCGCCTTCGGCAATGGCGCCAGGTGCCCCCGCAGTGAAGGTGGAATGTCATGTCCTACCGCATCAGGATCACCTGACGACGCAGGAGTATCAACAGTCCCAAGGACCGGCAGGATGGACTGCTCAGCAAGGATTCTATGTATATCGGAATGAGCGATTGCTGGTAGCGGGCAACTGGCTTGGACTCGGTAGCCCCCGGCCCTGGACGAAAGATGAAACCCATCGCCTTGCGCGGATCCGTCTGGATATCCCTAATGATGCCGACATAGACTGGAAGATTGATATTCGTAAGTCGATGGCGCGCCCGCCGGTTTCGTTGCGTCCCTGGTTAACCCAACTGGCGCAATCAACGCGCGATCGTGCGGTACGGACATTTGCAAAACGCGGGAAAATGAATAAGCGCAAGCCCGGCGAGGAACTCGTTCATCTCTGGCAGGCGCAGAAGACGTCATCAGGTGTTCGTTACCAGATTTCGTTACAACACCCTGTCATCAGCAATGTCCTTTCGCAGGCTGGTGAGTTATCTCCACAAATTCAGGCCATGCTAAGACTGATTGAGGAAACCGTTCCGGTTCAGCAAATCTGGCTTGATACGGCTGAGACAAAAGAGACGCCGCGGACAGGCTTTGAAACCGCACAGCCCGCAGAGGTGTTATCTGTATTGCAGGTCATGTACCAGACCCTGGTTGGTCAGCAGGCGATGTCATCGGCGCTGGCGAAACAGCATCTGCAAAATATGGAACCCTTCGATAATTATCCCGAATTAATTGCACAACTCCCCGACGATCAACAAGAGAAATCGCTATGAGTCTGAATCCCCTAGATGACACGCAATTGAGTGTATTGCAGATTGTGCAGACGCTCCTGCAAGGTCTGGATAGAAGCACTATCACACCCGGAACTCTGCGACAACATATTGATATGGTTTGTCAGATGAAACCGGAGTGGAGCCGCCTTGATAACCGGGAGATTCTGGTCGAAGAGTTGATTCGCCGTTATAGCATCTGGATGGGAGAAGATACCTCTCTGAGTACTGACGAGGGGCATCAACCTTGGTTGACCGCCGATGCAAAACGCGAGTGGCGCTACTGGCATCGATATCGACAATGGCTTGGCAAAACGATGCCATGGGGAGTTCTGGATACCCTTGACCGTTCAACGGATCGTGTCTTGGGATTACTTGAGCAACCGGGGCGGGAAGGGTGCTGGGACCGGCGTGGTCTGGTGGTCGGCCATGTACAATCGGGGAAAACCAGCCATTATACCGGACTAATCTGTAAAGCCGCGGATGCGGGATATAAGATAATCATTGTACTTGCTGGTTTGCATAACAACCTCCGCTCACAGACCCAAATGCGTCTTGATGAAGGATTTCTTGGCTACGAGACGAGTCCACTCAGAGAAAAGGTGACCATCATTGGGGTGGGCGATATTGATAGCGATCCCGTCATTCGTCCAAATTACGTCACTAACCGATCTGAAAAGGGCGATTTCAGTGCCGGAGTGGCTAAGAACCTAGGGATTAGCCCCGAGCAACGTCCCTGGTTGTTCGTGGTAAAGAAAAATAAGTCTATTTTGAAGCGCCTGCATACCTGGATTGAAAACTACGTTGCCACCAGCGTTGACCCCATCACCGGAAAGCGTTTTGTTTCGGAATTACCGCTGTTAATGATTGATGATGAAGCGGATAACGCCTCAGTTGATACGGGGGAAATAGTCTACGATGACGATGGAAAACCGGATTCTGAACATCAGCCAACGGCAATAAATAGCCTGATTCGTAAGCTGTTGATGCAGTTCAGCCGTAAGGCATATGTCGGATATACCGCCACGCCCTTTGCCAATATTTTTATTCATGAGAGCAATGAAACGCGTGATGAAGGCCCGGATTTGTTTCCTTCTGCCTTTATCATTAATCTCGGTGCCCCCTCTAACTACATCGGCCCTGCGAGGGTATTTGGTCGGGCCACCGCGGAAGGCCGGACCGGAGAGTTGCCTTTGATCAGGCGAGTGAGTGATCACTGTAGCGATGACGGAAAAAGAGGGTGGATGCCGGTTTCTCATAAGAGCTCGCACTATCCCACACTGGATACGCTAACGCATTTCCCGGACTCGTTAAAACACGCCATCGACAGCTTTTTATTGGCATGTTGCGTCAGAGAATCACGTGGTCAGGGAGAAAAACACAGTTCGATGCTGGTCCATGTGACTCGCTTCAATAAGGTGCAAACGGTCGTTTATGAGCATATTGATGCCTACATTCAGGACGTGAGACAGCGACTGACACGAAGGATTGGACACGAACCTTTTTTAAATCAGCTTGAGTCACTCTGGCTGGCCGATTTTCTGCCGACGAGTCAGACGATCCGTGACGTTATGCCGCAGCAGGTTCCGGACGACGCCTTCGCGTGGCAGGAGATCGTCGACAAGCTGTATACCGTGATTGAAAACGTGTCGGTACGAATGATAAACGGAACGGCGAAGGATGCGCTTGATTATTCGGACAGTGCGACAGGCTTAAAAGTGATTGCGATTGGCGGAGACAAACTGGCTCGAGGTCTAACGCTTGAGGGATTATGCACTAGTTATTTTTTACGCGCCTCCCGCATGTATGACACGTTAATGCAGATGGGGCGCTGGTTTGGTTATCGCCAGGGATATCTGGACGTATGCCGGCTGTATACCACCGATGAGCTGATTGAATGGTTTGAGCACATTGCTGATGCGTCAGAAGAGCTGCGGGAAGAGTTTGACAATATGGTCGCCAGCGGCGGCACCCCACGTGATTTCGGGCTAAAAGTGAAATCACACCCCGTGTTAATGGTGACCTCTCCCTTAAAAATGCGTAGCGCGCGCTCACTATGGCTCTCTTTCAGTGGCACGGTGGTTGAAACAATTTCGTTGTTTAAAGAACCGGAGTATCACAAGCGTAACTACGTCGCCTTCCAGCGTCTGACCGGGCGCATCGGTGCTGGCGCGCAGATCCCTGAGAGGCGACGCGGAGAGAAGATTGAAAAATGGAGTGGGGTCATTTGGCAAAATATCTCCCCTGAGCCGATCGTCGATTTCTTAACGGAATATGAGACCCATGTTCAGGCCAGAAAAGCCAACAGCAAACTGCTGGCGGATTTCATTACGCGGATGAATCGTGTTGATGAACTCACCCAATGGACGGTGGCGGTGATAGGGGGGGGCATCGATCGTCCTCACGATGTTTGCGGCTTTCCCGTACCGCTTATGATGCGTAAAGCGTCTGAAGGGGTCACTGACCGCTATTCCATTGGCCGTTTACTTTCCCCACGCGATGAAGGGATTGACTGTGATGAATCGACCTGGCTTGCCGCGCTGGAAGAAACGCAGCGTATTTTTCATGCCGATCCCGGACGCAATGAAGGGAGAGAGGAGCCCGTCATTCCGGGAGGTGTGGTACTGCGTCGAATTAAAGGATTTGGTATAGACGACATCCCAGCACAGCGTCAAAAAGGGCTACTGCTTATTTACTTACTGGACCCGCAACAGGCATTGTCGGCAGAGGAATATCAGGCCGATGCCTTACCTGTGGTGGCTTTTGGCATCAGTTTTCCGGGAAGTCGCAGTGGGGTAACGGTGGAGTACAAAGTGAACAACGTACTGTGGGAGCAAGAGTATGGTGCGGCTGAGTAAAGACGATCTGCTAGCGGCCTGGAAAGCCTTGGATCGATCTCAGATCGACGAACAGCCTGGCGCTCAGGGCTGGCGCGGGATTCGGCTTTTTACGCACCAGGGTTGTAGCTTTCATGCCGGGCGTCGTCAGCCTGATAATGAAGAAATGCTGATTGCCATGTTTCCTCATCCTCTTTCGCCGGGGGCGACGTCGTTGCCGTCCTGTAAAGGATTTCGCATTGAGATGACCGGAACAGAGGAGGGGCGGCAGAATGGTTTGATGATCCGTCGTCAGCAAACGGGGAATGCGGATGTCTTTACGACGATGATTCTGGATATTCTCCATTCGCTCCTGAACGTTTCGAAACCGCGTCTGTTTGAAACCCTGCTCCGTCGGATTCGTTTATGGCAGGCATTTATGGAGCGCGATACCCGTCCACTCAGTCACGAAGAAGAAGTGGGGTTAATCGGCGAATTGACGTGTCTGGAACGGTTGATCGAGAGCGGTCTTGCGCCGTCAATCGCAGTCGAAGCATGGGTAGGACCGCAGCATGGCCTACAGGATTTTGCACTCGATGAACGCGCCATTGAGGTAAAAAGCACCACGGCAGAGCAGGGTTTTTGCGTAACTATCCACTCTCTTGAACAACTGGACTGGCAGCGGACTGGTTCGCTTGTATTGTGCGGGTTGCGCTTCAGCGAGCATCCCACCGGCGCGACCCTGAATGACATCATTCACCGTCTCCGTCAGCGGTTCGAGGGAAACTCTCTGGCGGCTTGTCTTTTTGAGGGATCGCTTTGTCACGGCGGATATTTCACTGAACATGCTGAATTCTATACACGTCATTTCTTGCTAACAGAGGCGTTCGCACTACCCATTGAAGCGGATTTTCCCTCTTTGACGCATGCCAACATCCCGTTGCCAGTGGTGAGTGCGTGCTATCAGCTCGAACTTAAGACACTTATTCCTCAGGCTCAAAATTTTAACCATTGCTTGTCAGACTTTGCAGGATTACCACATGGAACTTATTGATTTTTTACGTCAAACGCAGAATGATATTCGAAAGGAATATCAGGAGCAGATGGCTCAGCCAGGTGTTGAGTCGCCTTTTCAGGAACTGATTTTTACCGATATCGTCATGCGTCACATGGCAGATATCGGCATGACATTCGACGATGCCGAAACGTGCCACTTTATTGCGAAAGTCAGTGGGCACAATGTGCGTCTCAGCGGTTATGCCTTCTCAGAAGATAGTGATCAACTTGACCTTTTTGTCAGTATTTATCACGGCAGCGATGAACTTTGTCATGTCCCGGATGCCGAGACAAAAGCGATTGCCGGCCACTGCATTCAATTTTTGCAGAAATGTGTTGATGGTAAATTATCATCCACGCTGGATCGATCCAATGATGCCTGGCAACTGGTGACGACCATCGAACAGTCCTATACGGAACTGGAGCAAATCAGAATTTATGTACTAACTGATGGTCAGGTGAAAAACCGCTGGTATCAGTCCCGTGACGTGGCCGGTAAAACCATTAAGTTAGAGGTTATGGACATTGTCCGCCTGTTTAACCACTGGCAGGAAGGTAAACCACGTGATGAACTGCAGGTTAATTTTGATGAGGTGGCGGGGGGGGCGCTCCCCTGTGTCTGGATCCCGGATGAAATGGGTGAGTACGATTATGCGCTGACGGTGGTTCCAGGTGAGACACTGCGATTTATCTATGAAAAATATGGCAACCGGATTCTGGAAGCGAATGTTCGCTCATTTTTGAGCCAGACGGGGAAAGTTAACAAGGGGATTCGCGACACCTTACGTGAGCAGCCTGAGCGTTTTATGGCTTATAACAACGGCATTGTGATTGTTGTCGATCAGATTAGGCTTGGCGAAGCGCCGGGAGGTGGCCCTGGTATTGCGTGGATGCAGGGGATGCAGATCGTCAACGGTGGGCAGACGACGGCTTCCATGTTTTTCACCAAAAAGAAATTCCCGGCAACTAATCTGCGCAACGTGCGTGTACCCGCAAAAGTGATTGTGCTGAAACAGACGAATAATGCACAAGAAGAGATGTTAATTGCGGATATTTCGCGCTTCTCGAATAGCCAGAATAAGGTCAATATTTCCGATCTGTCAGCCAATCGACCGGTACATGTACAACTGGAAAAAATGGCAAATACGGTGTATTGCCCGGACGGATACAGTCGTTGGTTTTACGAGCGAGCAAACGGTAGTTATAAGGTTATGCTGGAACGAGAAGGTAAAACCCCAGCGGGAATCAAACGGTTAAAAGACGCAATTCCACCATCTCGTCGGATAACGAAAACGGATTTCGCAAAATATCACTGTGCTTGGCTCCAACGTCCGGATTTAGTCAGCCTCGGAGGACAGAAGAACTTTGCCGCATTAATGACGATGATTGACAAGGATACTGAGCGTTACGGGGGTGAGCTGAGCATTGAGAGTTTTAAAAATTACATCGCACAGGCCATTCTTTATAAAAAAGCCTATAAGTTGATTCATTCACTTTTCCCCGCATTTAAGGCAAACATCGCCGCCTATACTGTGGCTGCCTATTCGCATCTTTACGGCAATCAAACGGATCTGGTAGAGATCTGGAATCAGCAGGGCATTGAGGAAAATATGGGTAACTGCCTTGTCAGCTTAGCCCATCGGGTGAATAGTCTTCTGACTGAATCCGCGAACGGCAGGATGATTTCGGAATGGGCGAAGAAGCCTGAATGCTGGGACTATGTGCGCAATAAAATCTATTTCTCCACTTCTGGAAAAACGGATGGCCTCTCGCATGATTAAATTGGCATTGAGTTTAGTATAAAAACTGTGCGTGTGTTGTGGGTTGCTCACAGCGGATATTCTTTCAGGATATACCAAATGGAAATGCTAACTTATAATTAACAAAGAAATTTAAAATTCAGCGGTAATTATTCACAAAATCTCGCAATGGCGAGGTTTTTTTGTGATGCTTTTCTTTTGAATAATTGATTGGGAGATGATTTCAGAATAATAAGATGGCATGACTTCCCGTGAATTTTCAGCGTTGAGGGCTAGATGTTTGGTTGTGAGATATATTGTCCGATCCACTATTGTGGAATGCTTAGACTTCCGTGAAATGGAAAGTTAAACCAGTATATTGCAGAGTCATGTTAGAATAAGAAGTAGAAGCATTTTCATAATGTATGTCTGATTTATTATATTAATGAGGGGGGTAAATTAAGATTTTAACATAATAGTTTGATATTTATCAGTATTATAGAGCCTAGAGGGCTCTATAATATTTATTTCTGCACCTATAAGACATTCATTTTTGAAGAATTTCAGAAACTATTTTGGCTATTTTATTTGCTAGCAGTGGTGGCACTGCATTCCCAACCTGGTGGTACTGTTGGGTTCGACCGCCTTGGAAAAAGTAGTTGTCTGGGAAAGTCTGTAGTCGAGCTGCTTCTCGCACAGTCAGGCTTCTACACTGTATCGGGTCATAATGAATGAAGTAGTGCCCATCTTTAGATATGTGACTTGTAATCGTTGTCGACGGGTTATCTTTAATTTGAACCCTAAATCTGTCCGAAAACTTGCCTGACTCCCAGTTCTTATGAGCAGGAGCGAGTCTTGGCAAATTAAATTCCTTATGTCCCTTTGGCGATCTTTTGTGAACAGAAGCGAAGGTTGCGGCATAACCATAACGGGCAAGATCATCTATGCGATGACCACGAGTTTCGTGGTTAAGCCAGACATTTAGGTAGGAGTCTAATAGCCATTCATCTAAGTTATCATGTCCTGTTTGTCCTAAATAACCGGATTTTCTAGGTAGCCTTATACTTCCTGTAGCTTGGACGCAGCCTATGCTGGAAGCGGTTTTTTGTAGATAAGGTGCTAAATTTTTCACGGTATCGTCAGATGTCGATGCTGCCTCTGCCAGTGTTTGCAGTTCCTTACCAACTAATTCCGCCCATAAAGTATTGGAGTCCTTTTCTTTGCTTAACAAACTTCTCAAAGCAGGGAGACCTCCAATAGCATCTTTGACTGATACTGAGTTTTGGCAGGACAACTTGGGCAACTTGTCTTGATAGCGATCTTCCCTTATCCCTAACAAAATCACCCTATGGCGAGCCTGCGGTATGCCAAAGTCTTCGGCACGAATGATATATTTCGTTAGATCCAGCTGACTCGGATCATCACCATCACTAAACACTTGATCGCTGACGAGTGACACTATGTGATAGCGCTGACCTTTTTTTTCTGCACTCAAGGCAGCATTTGGATTGGCAAGGTCTTTCAGGATTTCATGGAATATTTTTTGGCCATTTATGGTCGACGAGAGAATTCCTTTAACGTTCTCCATGACAAAAATATCCGGTTGATAGTTTTGTATGATCCTCAAGTATTCACGATAGAGAAAATGGCGATGGTCATCTTCTGCCTTGTAATCAGCATTACCTTTGTTTCTGGCTCTACCTACCAGTGAATACGCTTGGCAAGGCGGCCCACCAATTAACACCCAGGGTTCTTCAGTGGGGCGTTTATCTAATGCTGCTTTAATTGAAGCATCAAGAGTAGCATTTCCATCAACGCTGCCAATTTCTATGCACATAGCTTCTTTACCGGCCTTATGCCAAAGATCTTCTGTTTCACAGCTGTATGGTTTTTCGGCTTGGCCATTGCAAAAGCGATAGTAATCACCCAGTTTGCTTGGTCTACTACTACAGAGTAATCGATAGAAGGCTCGGAGACGGAGAGTTTGGTGAGCAATAGGATCCTTTTCAGCTGAAACTGCGATCTGGAACGCGGTCCCGTTTTTCAACGAAGAGAAGCCTTCACCCAAGCCACCAGGTCCGGCAAAAAGATCTACTATTGGAATCGGTAATGAAGTTGTACTCATGAGTTCTTTTTGTAGTTTTAATAAGGTAACCAGGATACCAGGAAGAGGCGCAAACGGGAAGTAATCATGGATGTCGTCGACCAAAAAACACGCTCTAGAATGATGTCAGGCATCAAAAACAAGAATACGCGGCCGGAAATGCTCGTACGTAAGTACTTACATGCGAAAGCTTTTCGATTCAGACTGCACGTTGCAGATTTACCCGGAAAACCCGATTTGGTTCTTCCCAAGCACAAATTGTGCATCTTTGTGCATGGCTGTTTTTGGCATCGCCATGAAGGATGTCGTTATGCTACGACTCCGGCTACTCGCACAGAGTTTTGGACTAAAAAACTTGCATCGAATAAACAACGCGATATTCGCGTCAAGATGCAACTGCTTGACGCTGGATGGCGAGTCTTCGAAATCTGGGAGTGCGGTCTTAGAAAGAAAGATGGTGATTCCTTAAGTTGGTTGCCAGAGTTTATCAACAGTGATGTTCAGACCCTCAGTTGGCCTGACTATGTTTGCAGTGGGGATATGTAGTCAGGCCACAAGCTCTATTCGTTCTTGGTTAGAACTTCCCCACTACCCCAAATCCCCCCCATTGCTGGCGATCACTTTCTTATACCACCAGAACGATTTCTTGCGGGTGCGGGCGAGGGTGCCGTTGCCCTGGTCGTCGCGGTCGACGTAGACCAAGCCGTAGCGCTTGCTCATTTCGCCGGTCGAGGCGGCCACCAGGTCGATGCAGCCCCAGGTGGTGTAACCCAGCACCGGCACGCCGTCGGCGATGGCGTCGGCCATGGCGCGGATGTGTTCGCGCAGGTAGCTGATGCGGTAGTCGTCCTCAATCTCGCCTGCTGCATTGAGCTCGTCGTGTGCGCCCAGGCCGTTTTCCACCAGGAACAGCGGCTTTTGGTAGCGGTCGTACATCATGTTCATGGTGATGCGCAGCCCCAGCGGATCGATGCCCCAGCCCCAGTCGCTGCGCGGCACGTGCGGGTTCGCCAGCGATTTCACCACGTTGGCGGCGCTGCTGTTGTTGTCGTTCATGTCGGCGGAGGCGCAGCGCGAGGCGTAGTAGCTAAAGGAGACGAAGTCGACGGTGTGCTTCAGGATGTCGGCGTCTTCCGGTTCCATGACGATGCTGACGTCTTTCTCACGGAAGACGCGGGCGGCGTAGGAGGGGTAAGCGCCGCGCGCCTGCACGTCGATAAAGAACAGGTTCTCGCGGTCTTTCTCCAGCGCGGCCCACACGTCTTCCGGCTTGCTGGACCACGGGTAGAAGTTGCCGCCAGCCAGCATGCAGCCCACCTGGTTGGCGGGGTTCACTTCATGGGCGATGCGCGTCGCCAGCGCGCTGGCCACCAGTTCGTGGTGCGCGGCCTGGTATTTCACCTGTTCGGGGTTCTCGTCCGCTTCAAACACCAGCCCGGCGCCGGAGAACGGGCTGTGCAGCAGGATGTTGATCTCGTTGAAGGTCAGCCAGTATTTCACCAGCCCGTCGAAGGCCTCGAAGCAGGTGCGGGCGTAGCGGGTGAAGAACTCCACCATCTTGCGGCTGCGCCAGGAGCCGTATTCGGTCACCAGGTGCATCGGCACGTCGAAATGGCACAGGGTCACCAGCGGCTCGATGCCGTATTGGCGGCACTCTTCGAACAGGCTGCGGTAGAAGGCGATGCCCTCGGGGTTGGGCGTCAGCTCGTCACCGTTGGGGTAGATGCGGCTCCAGGCGATGGAGGTGCGGAACACGGTAAAGCCCATCTCCGCCATCAGCGCGATGTCGTCGCGGTAGCGGTGGTAGAAATCGATGGCGTCATGGCTGGGATAAAATTCGTCGTCGCACAGGCTAAAGCGCTTCTCCAGCCCGAGTTTGACCGCCATGCGGTTGGCGCCGTGCGGGATCATATCGACGGTGGTCAGCCCTTTGCCGCCCTCGCGATAGCCGCCTTCCGCCTGGTTGGCGGCCAAAGCGCCGCCCCATAAAAATCCTTTAGGGAATGTTGAATCGGACATGCAATCCTCTGGTGTCTCAATGCGTTGCGCTGGCGGCGTTCGCCGCCGGTGCGGTTTGGCCGGGCGCGGCGGCGTTTTCCGGCAGATCCTCGAAGCCCAGCATCAGCGTGAGTGCGAACGACAGCACTACCGAGAGCGCCATCACCGCCACCACCCACACGATGCTCATTGGGTTGGCCGGATCGAAGAACTGCACGCTGGTGAACAGCCCGGGCGAGGCCATCGAATGGCTGGCCAGCCCGCCGATGCCGGCGACCGCGCCGCAGACGAAGCCGCTGATCAGGCTGGCGATCAGCGGCCGCTTCAGGCGCACCGCCACGCCGTACAGCGCCGGTTCGGAAATCCCCGCCACGATGGCGGAGGCGGCGGCGGCCAGCGCGGTCTGGCGCAGCTCGCGGTTCTTGGTTTTCAGCGCCACCGCCAGCGAAGCGCCGCCCAGCGACAGATTGGCGCCGATCTCCGAAGGCATCACCATGCCCTCTTTGCCGGTCTCGGCGATGGTCTGGATGATGGTTGGGGTGAACACCCGGTGCATGCCGGTGATCACCAGCAGCGGCCAAATCGCCCCCATAATGGCCACGGAAAGCCAGCCCAGGTAGCCGTGCACGGTGTACACCAGCGCAGAGATGCCGCTGCCGATCCAGATGCCGAGCGGCCCGATAAGCAGAATGGCGATCGGCGCGGCGATCAGCACGATCAGCATCGGCTTGAGGAAGTTCTTGGTCACCGCCGGGGTGATGCGATCCACCCCGCGTTCGATGTGCGACAGGATCCAGGTCATCACCAGCGCCGGGATCACCGTGTAGGTGTATTTCACCGCCGTCACCGGGATGAAGGCGAATTCCACCGCCTGGCCCTGCGCCGCCTTGGCCATCAGATCGATAAAGTTGGGATGCACCAGCACCCCGGCGATAGCGATCGCCAATGACATGTTGGTTTTGAACTTCAGCGCCGCCGAGGCGGCGACCATCACCGGCAGGAAGAAGAACGCGCCGTCGCCGATCACGTTGAGGATGACGAGGGTCGAGGAGCCTTTCTCGAATACCCCGGCCATATCCAGGATCATCGCCAGCAGCTTCACCATCGAGCCGCCGATGATGGCGGGGATCAGGGGCGACATGGTGCCCACCAGCGCGTCGAGAATGCCGGCGCCGATGCCCTTCAGGGTAAGCTGGCGTTTCACCGGGGCGGCGGGGGATGCTGCGCCCGGCATGCCGAGCGCCAGCACCGCCTGATAGGCCTTGGCCACCTCGTTGCCGATGATCACCTGGCACTGCTCGCCGCTGTGCACCACGCCCAGCACGCCGTCGATGGCCTTCAGCGCCGGCGTGTCGATCCGCGTTTTGTCTTTCACCACGAATCTCAGGCGGGTCATGCAGTGGGTCACGGCCTCGATATTGCCCGCGCCGCCCAGGGCGGCCACGATGGCGTGCGAGATCTCTGCGTAGTTCTTCGGCATGGCGTGTCGTCTCTCAGATAGCAATTCGGATAGCCCAAAGGCGAATATTTACTGCCTGGGCGATCCGTCGTTCCATCCGTATGAAACGCCCATAAGAAACCGGTTTCACAAAATCATGTATTGGTGTTTTGTAGTTGGCAAGAACTATGATTTTTGGCGTTTCGTTTTCGTGATCTGGATCGTCAGGGATAAGTGAGTGCCGACGCGCAGGGGCGCGAAAGCGTTCCAAACGCCGGGCGTCTTGGGTAGACTGCGCTGAACCCATGGATTTTGGCGGCGCACAGATGGCAACGATACTCGAGGTGGCGAAAAAGGCCGGCGTTTCAAAGGCGACGGTGTCGCGCGTGTTGTCCGGCAGCGGCTATGTCAGCGAGGAGAAACGCGCGTTGGTGGAAAAAGCCATCGCGGAAACCGGCTATCGGCCCAACCTGCTGGCGCGCAGCCTGGCGACCAACACCACCCAAACCCTCGGCCTGGTGGTCACCAACACCCTCTACAGCGGCAACTATTTCAGCGAACTGATGGCGCAGTCGGCGCGCATCATGGAGGCGAATGGCCGCCAACTGATCCTGGCGGACGGCAAGCACACCGCCGAAGAGGAGCGGGCCGCCATTCAGTTTTTGCTGGATCTGCGCTGCGACGGGGTGATCATCTACCCGCGTTTTCTGTCGATCGCGGAAATGGACGAGATCGTCTCCCAACACCGTCAGCCGATTCTGGTGATCAACCGGCGGCTGCGGTTGAACGACAGCTACTGCATCTTCAGCGATCAGCACGCCGCCGGCGCAGCGGCGGTGGCGCACCTGATCGCGCGCGGGCATCGCGACATCGCCTTTATCACCGGCTCGCTCGATTCCCCCACCGGGCTGGAGCGGCTTTCCGGCTACAAGTCCGCGCTGGCGCAGCAGGGCATTGCGGTTAACGAGGCGTTGATCGTCGAAGGAAAATGGAACGCGCAAAGCGGCGTGGCGGCGGTCGATGCGCTGCTGGCCGGCGGGCAGCCGTTCAGCGCCATCGTCGCCGGTAACGACGAGATGGCCATCGGCGCGATGAAGCGGCTGGCGGAGCGCGGCGTGGCGGTGCCGGAGGCGGTATCGGTGATCGGCTTCGACGACATCCCGCTGGCGCCCTATACCGTGCCGTCGCTGTCGAGCATGAAGATGCCGGTCACCGAGATGATCCAGGAGACCATCAACCGCCTGCTGTCGATGCTGGACGGCGGCGAGCTCAGCAAGCGCCCCAGCTTCCCGGCCAGCCTGATCGAGCGCGAGTCGGTGGCGGCGGGGCCGTACGAGCGGGATTGAACCCGGAAATGCGTCCGGGGGGTTAAGGTCCAGGCTGGCTGCCTAAGCCCTCGTCACTCGGCGCAGCGATGTCATCCTGCCACCATGCTTTTCCGCGGCGGCGTTTCAGCCGTTTCCCCTTACCACCCTGAGTAATAATCTGAAAGAGCGCCCCAAGACTGCTCTTTCGAGCCGCTATACGTTATGTTATCCCCCGAAAGTTTGGCCGTTCCCACCCGCCTTTAGCGGTTGAAAGCATCGCGCTTTCTTCTGTCTCGGCATGGCTTCCTGCGTTGCGTCGGTGAACGGTTTCACTGGCCAGCCTTGCGGCCCTGCGGATGAATGGCCTGAGCATGTCGCCGTCCGGCGGCAATACCCGAGCGACCACCAGAGATTGGCGTCTGTGAGCCAAGGGCGGTAGCGTAGCCATCCGGCGTTTCCGGCGACAATATCCGAACACGACGGTTGCGTGCCGACCTAAAACCAACAGAGCTGCGATGCAGCTCTGTTGGTTTTAGGGGCTTGCTCGCGGCGGCGTGGTGGGAATGTTGTTATTCGATTACCGGCAGGGTGTTTACCCAGGAAAAAGCCTTTAGCCGTTTTATGCGCATGTAAAACAATGTGGCGATGAAATGACCACGGCGTATTTTAGAGGATTCTATGAAAATTATCGTTACCGGCGGTGCCGGGTTTATTGGCTCGGCCGTTGCCCGCCATATTATCAATGATACCGCTGATCACATTTTGGTGCTGGATAGCCTGACCTATGCCGGTAACCTCGAATCCCTGGCGCCGATCGCCGATAGCGATCGTTACTCCTTCGAGCAGGTCGATATTTGCGACCGTCAGGCGTTGGATCGCGTGTTCGCCGCCTTTCAGCCCGATGCGGTGATGCACCTGGCCGCCGAAAGTCACGTCGATCGTTCTATTGACGGCCCGGCCGCCTTTATCGAAACCAACATCGTCGGCACCTACACCTTACTGGAGGCGGCTCGCCAGTATTGGCACGCCCTGGGCGCCGAGCGCAAGCAGGCGTTCCGTTTCCATCACATCTCCACCGACGAGGTGTACGGCGATCTGCACGGCACCGACGATCTGTTTACCGAAACTACGCCTTATGCGCCAAGCAGCCCGTATTCCGCCTCCAAAGCGGCCAGCGATCACCTGGTGCGCGCCTGGTTGCGCACCTACGGTTTACCGACCGTTGTCACCAATTGTTCGAACAACTATGGCCCTTACCATTTCCCGGAAAAGCTGATCCCGCTGACGATCCTGAACGCGCTGGAAGGCAAGCCGCTGCCGGTATACGGCAACGGCGCGCAGGTGCGCGACTGGTTATATGTAGAAGATCATGCGCGGGCGCTGTATAAGGTGGTCACCGAAGGCGCGGTGGGGGAAACCTATAATATCGGTGGTCACAACGAGCGCAAAAATATCGAAGTGGTGCAAACCATTTGCGCACTGCTGGATGAGCTGGTGCCGCACAAACCGGGTGATATCGCGCATTATGCGGATCTCATCACCTTTGTGACCGACCGTCCGGGCCACGATATGCGCTATGCGATCGACGCCGCCAAGATCGATGCGGAGTTGGGGTGGAAGCCGCAAGAGACCTTTGAAAGCGGCATTCGCAAAACCGTGGAATGGTATCTGGCGAACGAAGCCTGGTGGAGCCGGGTGAAAGACGGCTCCTATGCCGGCGAGCGTCTGGGTTTGACCCGTTAATCGATTTTTAAGGAAGAAGAATGAAAGGCATTGTTTTAGCGGGCGGTTCCGGCACGCGTCTCTATCCCATCACGCGCGGCGTTTCCAAGCAGTTGCTGCCGATTTACGATAAGCCGATGGTCTATTACCCGATCTCGGTGCTGATGCTGGCGGGCATTCGGGATATCCTGATCATCTCCACTCCGGAAGATATGCCCTCCTTCAAGCGCTTGCTGGGTGACGGCAGCCGTTTCGGCATCAATCTGAGTTATGAAATTCAGCCGAGCCCGGACGGCCTGGCGCAGGCCTTCCTCATTGGCGAAGCGTTCATCGGCGGTGACAGCTGCGCGCTGGTGCTTGGCGACAACATTCACTTCGGCCAGGGCTTCGGCAACAAGCTGGAGTCGGTGGTGAAGCGCAGCGAAGGGGCGACGGTTTTCGGCTATCAGGTGATGGACCCTGAACGTTTCGGCGTGGTGGAGTTCGACGATAACTTCCGCGCGTTGTCGCTGGAAGAAAAACCGGCCGTGCCGAAATCCAACTGGGCGGTCACCGGGCTTTATTTCTATGACCATCACGTGGTTGAGATGGCCAAGCAGGTGAAGCCGTCGGCGCGCGGTGAGCTGGAAATCACCACGCTCAACCAGATGTATCTGGAACGCGGCACGCTGAACGTCGAGCTGCTGGGGCGCGGTTTCGCCTGGCTGGACACCGGCACGCACGACAGTTTGATCGAGGCCTCTCAGTTTATACACACTATTGAGAAGCGTCAGGGCTTCAAGGTCGCTTGTCTGGAAGAGATCGCCTACCGAAAAGGCTGGTTGACGCGTGAGCAACTGGCCACCGAAGCCAAGCTGCTCGGCAAAACGCTGTATGGCCAGTATCTGTCGCAGCTGATCGCGGAAAAATAACCCCGGCCCGCCGTGCTTTGAACACCCGGAGCGCGGCGGGGCACTGGACGAACCTGCATATAGAGCGGATATGAGCACTGTACATATTTGTCCTCTGGATAAATTTATTCCTTCATTCATTGAATTTGTGAATGAGAAATTCGATCCCGATGAACACACGTTTTGGGTCTATGGCGATAAGGTGCGTTTCGCTTTGCCGCCGGCGGACAACGTTCACTATCTCGGGGCGGATCTGTTTGGTAACGTCAAGCCGACGTTGAAGTTGATGAAGGCCATTCAACGTCACGATCGGGTGATTCTGCACAGCTTCCACGGCATCAAGATGGCGCTGTTGCTGCTGTTGACTCCTTGGGTATTAAAAAAGTGCTATTGGTTCATATGGGGTGGTGACCTTTACCAATACCAAATCGGCAAGCGTAACTTCAAATGGCGCCTGACAGAGCTTCTCCGCCGCCCGGCCATTAAGCGTATGGGCAACTTTGTCACTTACATCAAGGGCGATTACGAGTTGGCTAAAAAGTGGTACGGCTGCACCGGCCGGTGGCATGAGTGCCTGCTGTATACCAGCAACGTATACAAGAAAAACGTCATCGATGAACGTGCGGCGGGCGAGGACGGTAAAACCACCATTCTGCTGGGTAATTCTGCCGATCCAACCAACAATCATTTTTCCGCGTTCGATATATTGGAAACGTACAAAAACGAGAATATTGAGCTCGTCGTACCGCTCTCCTACGGCAATAAACGCTATGCGGCAGAAGTGGTGGCCGAAGGCACGCGGCGCTTTGGCGAGAAATTTGTACCATTAACCGACTTTATGCCTTTCCAGCACTACCTGGCGCTGCTGGGGAAAGTGGATATCGCGGTGTTCAACCATCATCGCCAACAGGCGATGGGTAACACCATTTCCCTGCTGGGGCTGAAAAAAACGGTGTTTTTGAATCCAGGCACCACGCAGTGGGACTTCTTTCAAGAAAAGAATATCCAGGTATTGGATCTTCAAACGTTTTCGCTACGCAGCCTGAGCGCGGCGGAAAAGCATGACAACGAGCAAAAAATCGAAGCCTATTTCTCCGCTGAGAACCTTACCGCGCAGTTAAAGGCCGTCTTTACTTCCTGATGCCGCACGGCACATCGCCCCGGCATGCATTCAGAATCGACAACAAGGGATAACATGATACCGTTCAACAAACCACCGGTAACCGGCAACGAAATTCAATATATCAATGCGGCGTTGGAGAATGGGAAATTGTCGGGCGACGGCCCGTTCGGCAAACAGTGCCAGAAATGGTTTGAAAACAAGCTGGGGTGCAAACACGCGCTGTTGACCCCGTCTTGCACCGCCGCGCTGGAGATCGCCGCGCTGCTGGTCGATATCCAGCCGGGCGACGAAGTTATCATGCCAAGCTACACCTTCGTCAGCACCGCCAACGCCTTCGTGTTGCGCGGCGCGAAAATCAAATTCGTCGATATCCACCCTGAAACCATGAATATGGATGCAGCGCTGGTGGCTGCGGCGATCACCGATAAAACCAAAGCCATCGTGCCCGTGCATTACGCCGGCGTCTCCTGCGATATGGATGCGATCATGCGCCTGGCCGATCAGCATAACCTGCTGGTGGTCGAAGACGCCGCGCAGGGCGTCATGAGCAAATACAAGGGCGATTTCGTTGGCGTTAAAGGTCACCTGGCGGCTTTCAGCTTCCATGAAACCAAAAACTATACCAGCGGCGGGGAAGGCGGCGCGCTGGTGATCAATGATGAGCGTTTTATCAAACGCGCCGAAATTTTGCGTGAGAAGGGCACCGACCGCAGCCAGTTCCTGCGCGGCCAGGTGGACAAATATACCTGGGTCGATTTCGGCAGCAGCTTCCTGCCGGGTGAACTGCAGTCGGCTTGCCTGTGGGGGCAACTGGAACTGGCGGATGAGATCAACGATAACCGCCTGGCGACTTGGCACAAGTACTACGCGAGCTTTGCGCCGCTGGCGGAGAAAGGGCTGCTGACGTTGCCGACTATTCCGGCGGATTGCGAGCACAATGCGCATATGTTCTATGTGAAGCTGAAGGATATTGAGCAAAGAACGCAGTTCATCGCTCACCTGAAGGCCTGTGGCGTGATGGCGGTATTCCATTATATTCCGCTGCACTCGGCGCCGGCGGGCAAGGTCTTCGGCACCTTCATCGGTGAAGACAACTACACCACCCGCGAAAGCGAGAGACTGGTTCGCCTGCCGCTGTACTACAAAATGACCGATGCCGATCAGAATAAAGTGATTGAAAGCGTTGTGAGGTTCTTTGAGTGAACGCCCGCAAGATCCTGGCGTTCGCCATCGGGCCGATCGGTAATGCCGCGCTGGGGTTGTTGACCCTGCCGGTCATTACCTGGCTGTTTTCGGCGGACGACGTAGGCCGAATCAGCATGCTGAATGTGGCCGTGTCTTTCTGCGTGCTGTTTTTCAGTTTGGGGCTTGATCAGGCTTACGTTCGGGAATACCACGGTGAATCCGATCGCGGGCAGCTGTTGAAGAACGTCGCTTTCCCCGGCTTGCTGATGATCGTAGTCATCAGTGCGGCATTCCTGCTGTTCCCCGGCAGTTTGTCCGCGTTGCTGTTCGAACAGAAAGACACGGCGATAAGCTGGCTTATCATGTTGATTCTTCTGGCGTCGTTCATCAACCGTTTCTTGTCCCTGATACTCAGGATGCAGGAGAAGGGGATGGCGTTTTCGCTCAGCCAACTGATGCCCAAGCTGATGACGCTGATCGTCATCGGCCTGTGCTATGTTCTGTTTACCCAGCATACGCTGATGCAGTTGGTGGTGGCGAACGCCGTCGGTTTTATCGCCGTATCGCTGATGCTGATGTGGTCTTCCCGGGCGGATTGGATAGCCGCGCTGCGCAGTTCGCTGGACTACGGCAAACTGAAAGCGATGCTCAAGTTCGGCTATCCGCTGATCTTGGGCGGGTTGGCGTTTTGGGGGTTAACCACTGTCGATAGGATGTTCGTGCGAGCCTATTCCGGCTTTGAACAGTTGGCTATCTTCTCGGTGGCGGTTAGCTTCGCCGGCGTGGCGAGCATCCTGCAAAGTGTGTTCTCTACTGTTTGGGCGCCGATGGTGTACAAGCTGGCGGAGTCTAACGAAGGCGGCGAACAGCAGATGGTAACCAAGGTCACGCAGTGCATGCTGATTGCCGTGGTTTGCCTGTTCAGCTTGGGCGGGCTCTTTTCCTGGCTGGTTGACTTTGTCTTGCCCGCTAATTACGTGAATGTGAAATATATTCTGGTTGCGAGTCTGGGTTTCCCTTTGTTGTTCACACTGTCGGAAACGACGGCGGTCGGCATCGGCCTGAGCAGAAAGACCGCTTACACCATGCTGGCTTCCTTGAGCGCGTTGCTCATCAACGTGGTGGCCAATGCATTGCTGGTGCCACGTTTCGGCGCCGGTGGCGCGGCGGTAAGCACCTGTCTGGCCTTCTGGGCATTCCTGATCCTGAGAACGGAATTCTCGATTATCAGCTGGAAGACCATGCCACGTTTTGAAATGTATTTCTTCACTTTCCTCTGTCTGGCGGGGGCGTCGGTTTCAGCGCTGGCAGGCGAGAAAATGAAATACGAGCTGTTTGTCTATTGGGGTGTCTTACTGGCCGTGGTGCTGGTGAGGAACCTCAGGTTCCTTAAGTCGTTCGCCAAACGATAACGCTTTCGGTCAGGCAACCCGTTGCGGGTTGCCGCCGTTTTCCCCATTTCTTTTTCTCATCATGACAGCGCGATCTCGCTGACGTCTCCTCTTGCTCAACGCAGCCGCTCCCGAATCTCCTCCTCAGGCAGATCCACACCAATAAATACCAAGGTGCTCTTGCGCTCTTCCTCCGGCAGCCATTCTCGATCCCAGTCGGCGTTATACAGCCGCTGTACGCCCTGGAACAGCAGGCGGCGCGGTTCGTCTTCGATAGACAGAATGCCTTTGTAGCGCAGCAGGTTGTCGGCGTATTCCAGCAGCAGGCCTTCCATCACCTCGGAGATTTGCATCAGCGGCAGCGGGCGCTCCAGCGTCACCACGATCGAGCGGATGTCGCTCTGCGGCTGCGGAATGCGGCGGAACAGCGGGGCGGGCGGCGTCAGGTTCAGCTTGTCGTTCAGCGTAAAGCCTTCGATGTCGAACAGCACGCTCAGATCGATATCGCCGTGCGTCACCTGGTAGAGCGGCGCGCGGGCGTTCATCCGCTGCAGCCGCTGGATCAGCGCCTCGCAGTCCGGCGCCACGTCGGTTTTGGTCAACAGGATGCGGTCGGCGTAGCCCACCTGGGCCTGGGCGATGCTGAACTGGCTCAGCTGCTGCTCGGCGTGCGCCGCGTCCACCAGGGTGATGATGCCGTCCAGCAGGAAGCGCTCGCACAGGATCTCGTGCGAGAAAAAGGTCTGGGTAATCGGGCCGGGATCGGCCATGCCGGTGCATTCGATGATCAGCCGATCGAACGCCAGCTGGCCGCTGTCGACGCCGTCCAGCAGATCCAGCAGCGCGTCTGCCAGTTCGTTGGACTTGCTGCAGCAGATGCAGCCGTTGCTTAACGTGGTGATGCGGCTGGCGCGATCGCCGATCAGCGCGTCGTCGATCGGCGCTTCGCCGAACTCGTTCTCGATGACCGCGATTTTATAGCCGTGTTCGGCGTTCAGGATGTGGCGCAGCAGGGTGGTTTTGCCGGCGCCCAAAAAGCCGGTCAGGATGGTGACTGCAATGGGTTTCATACGGGTCCTTGTGACTGCGGGTTAACAGCAGCGCATGCCGCCTTTGCCGTCGCCGCCGTAGCGCGCTTGCTGGCGCTCGCGGAAAAATTCTTTATAGGTCATCACCGGCTTGTCCGGGTGGTTGTCTTTCATGTGCTGGACGTAGGTATCGTAGTCAGGCACGCCCACCAACATGCGCGCCGCCTGCCCGAGATATTTCCCCGCCTGGCCGAGATTTCCGAACATAAGCCTTCTCCAACTTTACCCTGCATCACTACAGCGCTTGCTTAAGCCTGATATTAGGGGAAGCCGGGGGATGGGGTTCCCGCAGGGATGCCCCACCTCCGGGTCGCCCCGGGTATCTCGATTGCATCGCGCCGCACGCCTGGCGTCTTGCGATGCGCAGGCCGTGCGGCTTTGGGTACTACTTAATGCTTATTATGCAGGGTATCCGTTAAATCACATCAATGCTGGGTCGAAACTTTGACCTCCCCCTCAGTTACGCCGTCGGCGGGCGCGGCCTGCGGCACCGGCACGTAAGGCGTTTCCTGGTCGGTGCGTTTCGGGTTCTTGTGCGCCGCCATCGCGGTTTTCACCCCGTAGAAGATGATGCTGTACACCACCAGCAGGAACAGAATGCTCAGCCCGGCGTTGGTGTAGTTGTTCACCACGATGTGGTTCATGTTGGCGATCTGCTGGGCGCTCAGCTCGGCGCCGCCCTCGGCGATCTTGCGCTTGTACTCGCCGGCCAGGAAGAAGAAGCCTTCCAGCTGTGGGTTGTCGCTGAACAGCTTCAGGCCCAGCGCGTAGGTGGTGCAGATCAGCAGCCACACCGCCGGCAGCACGGTCACCCAGATGTATTGGGTGCGCTTCATTTTAATCAGCACCACGGTGCCCAGCACCAGCGCCACGGCGGCCAGCATCTGGTTGGAGATGCCGAACAGCGGCCACAGGCTCTTCACGCCGCCGAGCGGATCCACCACGCCCTGATACAGCAGGTAGCCCCACAGCCCGACGCAGCCTGCGGTGCCGATGATGCCGGCCACCAGCGAGTCGGTTTTCTTCAGGAACGGCACGAAGTTGCCCAGCAGATCCTGCAGCATAAAGCGGCCGGAGCGGGTGCCGGCGTCCAGCGCGGTCAGGATGAACAGCGCCTCGAACAGAATGCCGAAGTGATACCAGAAGCCCATGTTGGCGCCCGGAATGATCTGGTGGAACACGTGGGCGATGCCCACCGCCAGCGTTGGTGCGCCGCCGGCGCGGTTCAGCACCGAAGGTTCGCCGATGTCGGTGGCGGTCTGCAGGATCTGTTCCGGGCTGATGACGAAGCCCCAGGAGCTGACCGCCGCCGCCGCGTGCACGGTGACGTCCTTCAGCGAAGCCATGATCATCGGCGCGTCTTCGGTGCCCAGGCGGTGCAGATCCGGCATGGTGATGCCCAGCGCCGCCGGCGGGGTGTTCATGGCGAAGTACAGGCCCGGCTCGATGATGGACGCCGCCACCAGCGCCATGATGGCGACGAAGGACTCCATCAGCATTGCGCCGTAGCCGATAAAGCGCGCGTCGGTCTCATTGGCCAGCAGCTTCGGCGTGGTGCCGGAGGCGATCAGCGCATGGAAGCCGGAGACCGCGCCGCAGGCGATGGTGATGAACAGGAACGGGAACAGGGTGCCTTTCCACACCGGGCCGGTGCCGTCGACGAACTGGGTCACCGCCGGCATTTTCAGCTCAGGGTTGAGGATCACGATGCCGATCGCCAGCCCGACGATCACGCCGATTTTCAGGAAGGTGGCCAGGTAGTCGCGCGGCGCCAGGATCAGCCACACCGGCAGCAGGGCGGAGACAAAGGCGTAGCCGATCAGCGTGAAGGTGATGGTGGTGTCTTTAAAGGTCAGCGCCGGGCCCCAGTACGGGTCGTGCGCCACCACGCCGCCGAACCAGATGGCGGCCACCAGCAGCACGATGCCGATGATTGACACTTCACCCACGCGGCCGGGGCGCAGATAGCGCATGTAGATGCCCATAAACAGCGCGATCGGCACGGTGGAGCAGACGGTGAACACGCCCCACGGGCTTTCCGCCAGCGCTTTCACCACGATCAGCGCCAGCACCGCCAGGATGATGATCATGATCAGGAAGCAGCCGAATAGCGCGATGGTGCCCGGTATCGGCCCCATCTCTTTTTTGATGATCTCACCGAGCGAGGCGCCGTTGCGGCGCGAGGAGATGAACAGCACCATAAAGTCCTGCACCGCCCCCGCCAGCACCACGCCGCCCAGCAGCCACAGCGTGCCGGGCAGGTAGCCGACCTGCGCGGCCAGCACCGGCCCCACCAGCGGCCCAGCGCCGGCGATGGCGGCGAAGTGGTGGCCGAACAGCACGTTCTTGTTGGTCGGCACGTAGTTCAGGCCGTCGTTGTTGACCACCGCCGGCGTGGCGCGACCGGCGTCCAGCTTCATCACCCTGGTGGCGATGTACAGGCTGTAGTAGCGGTAGGCCACCAGATACACCGCCACCGAAGCGACGACGATCCACAGCGCGCTGATGTGTTCGCCGCGGCGCAGCGCCACCACGCCGAGGCAGGCTGCGCCGAGTATCCCCAGCAGCATCCACGGAATGTGCTTTAAAATCCCCTCTCGTTTCATGAGGTATCCTTAATTCCAGTCTGCAAAATATGAATGAACTCATCCGCTTGTAAGAGATGTCAGAGTGGCGCGGTGAGCCGTAGCGTCTTTCCCGAGGTAAGGCGGGTTTAGGAACAGCTCATCATCGCCGGGGGTAAGGGGGGAAGACAGGCGTATTTCGCTCAGCGGTCAGATCCGCCGGCTGAACGGTTGGATTGGCGGGGTAAGCGGTTTGCTGCATAACCAACAGCCGCCCGCCAGTTGTTGTTGCCAATGCAGCACCCGCTTTAACCCGCCGGCTTTAAACCCTCGGTTTATCAGCCAGATGCCTTAACGCGGCGGTTGGCACGCATTCTGCTATCGGATTTATAACCAAAACAAGGTTTTCAATATTTGTAAATCGATAATGGTTATATGCGTGCCGCATCACGGCGCCAACGAGCAGAGGGAGAGAAGCATGTCAGCAGCAAACCACTCGCAGCAGCCTATTCAGTTCGCCTACTGGGTGCCGAACGTCTCCGGCGGTCTGGTGATCAGCAACATCCCGCAGCGCACCGGTTGGGACATCGGCTATAACCGCAAGCTGGCGCAGATTGCCGAGCGCGCCGGTTTCGACTACGCGCTTACCCAGATCCGCTTCACCGCCGGTTACGGCGCGGAGAACCAGCACGAATCGGTGTCGTTCTCACAGGCGCTGCTGGATTCCACCGAGAAACTGAAAGTGATCGCCGCACTGCTGCCGGGGCCGTGGAACCCCACGCTGGCGGCCAAACAGATCGCCACCATCAGCCATCTTTCCAACGCGCGCATCGCGGTGAACATTGTCAGCGGCTGGTTCCGCGGCGAGTTCAAGGCCATCGGCGAGCCGTGGCTGGATCATGAGGAGCGCTACCTGCGCTCGGAAGAGTTTATCCGCTGCCTGCACGGCATCTGGACTGAGCCCAGCTTCACCTTCGCCGGCGATTTTTATCGCTATCGCGACTACTCGCTGAAGCCCAAGCCGCTGGATCCGCTGCCGGAGATCTTCCAGGGCGGCAGCTCGCGGGCGGCGCGCGACATGGCGGCGCGGGTTTCGGACTGGTACTTCACCAACGGCAACAGCGTGGAGGGCATTCGCCAGCAGGTGGACGATCTGCAGACCAAGGCCAGGGCCAACCAGCACCGGGTCAAGGTGGGGGTGAACGGCTTCGTCATTGCCCGCGATACCGAGCAGGAAGCGCAGGCAGTGCTGCAGGAGATTATCGATCACGCCAACCCGGAGGCGGTGCAAGGATTCGGCCACGAGGTGAAGAACGCCGGGGCGGCCTCGCCCGAGGGCGAGGGCAACTGGGCCAAATCCTCGTTTGAGGATCTGGTGCAGTACAACGACGGCTTTAAAACCAACCTGATCGGCACGCCGCAGCAGATCGCCGAGCGCATCATCGCGTTAAAAGACGCCGGGGTGGATCTGCTGTTGCTGGCGTTTCTGCACTTCCAGGAAGAGGTGGAGTACTTCGGCCGCGAAGTGATCCCGCTGGTGCGCGAACTGGAGCGCCAGCGGGCGGCGGCCTGAGCGTTCAACCCGTTTGCAGGGTTTGCAGCAGGTGGATAAAGGCGGCGCTGAGCGGCGGCGTGGCTGGCTCATGGCGGGTAAAGACATAAAAGCGCGCGCTGATGTCGATCCCCTGCGTCGGGATTTTCTGCAGGTGCAGCTGCGGGGCGTAGTGCGCGACGACCCGATCGCTCAGCAGCGCGATATAGCCCTGCTGCCTGACCAGGCACCAGGTCGCCAGAAAGGAGTCGGTCTCGACGATCTGGCCGTGCGGCGTGTAACGCTCGGCGATCTCGCGGATGGCGGCGTGCCCCACCGAGCTGGAGCGCGGCACCACCCATTTGGCTTCGGCCGGCGGCTGCCCGGCGGCGGTCAGGTCGCCCCCTTGATAGAGCGAGAAGCGCTCGCTCTTCAGCGCCTGCATGGCTAGATCGGCGCCGCCCGCCGCGCCGTTCAGGCTGCTGACCGCCAAATCCAGCTCGCAGTTTCTCAGCCGGGCGAGCAGGCCTTCCGGGCCGTCTTCCACCACCGTCACCCGGGTATGCGGGTAGCGGCGGTTGAAGCCTTCGAGCACCTGAGGCAGGTAGCACAGCAGCGGATCGACGCTCATCCCCACCCGCAGGCGCTTCTCGCCGCCGGCGCTCATGCCGCGCAGCTCGTCAAACGCGCTGAGCAACTGATTGGTGGCGGCGTCTATCCGCCGGTAAAACAACTCGCCGACCGCCGTCAGGCGCACGCCGCGGTTGCTGCGCTCCAGCAACCGCGCGCCGATGGACATTTCCAGCTCTTTGAGCACCCGGCTGAGCGTCGGTTGCGAGACGGCCAGTTTTTTCGCGGCATCGTGCAAACTTCCGCAGTGAACGATGTCTTTGAACATCGTCAGATGAGCCAGTTTTGGCATGGTTTTCATGGTGAATCTCCCTGGAAGTGAACGGCATTAGCCGGAGCCGGCGATGCGGCTGTAATAGGCCTGTTTCATCATGCTGTCGTTCAGCAGTTTATTGATGGTCTGGTCGAGCACCGGCGTGGTGACGGAGGCCGGCATCAGCGTGGCGGTGATCTCCACGTCGTCGTCGCCAAAGGGTTCGATATCCAGATGCGAGATAAAGCAGTTTTCTCCTTGCAGCACCTGTTTGAATTTGGCCAGCGCTTCACGCTGTTCATGCTCGAAGGCAATGACGCAAATCTGGTAGGTGGATTCGCCGTTAACGTCATTGAAGGGCTGTTTGTTGACCATATTGACCAGAGGGCGCAGCAGGGTGTTGGCGGCGAGCACGAACAGCGTGGCGGCCAGCGCATCGCCGTACAGGCCGCAGCCGGCGCAGGCGCCGACCGCCGCGGAGCCCCAGAGCGTGGCGGCGGTGTTCAGGCCGCGGATGTTCATCCCTTCTTTCATGATGGCCCCGGCGCCGAGAAAGCCGACGCCGGAGACCACGTAGGAGATGACGCGCACCGCGCCGCCGCTGCCGTCGATGGTCATGGCCAGGTGGACGAAAATCGCCGCGCTGGTGGCCACCAGCGTATTGGTGCGCAGCCCGGCGGTGCGCTGGCGGAATTGTCTTTCGTAGCCGATGGCGGCGCCCAGGACGGACGCGGTCAGCAGCGTCAGCAGTGTATGAATGAAATGCATGATAATAACTCGATGTATTATCCGCTTATCATGAGCCACCCGTGGCGGGGTGACTCTTGATAAACAGGTAGTTAAGTTGGCGGGATCCGTCCCGCCAGGCCAGGGCGGCGCTCAGTGCGCGGCGGCGATCTGCCGGCTGAGCGTCTCGCTGATTTTGTCCGTCAGCGGCTGCATCCCCTCGCGGGTACGCGTCTCGCGGCGCTGCGCGATGTGATAGCAGCCGTCGAGGGTGCCGGCGCCCAGCAGGAGGATGCGATCAGACATCATTACCGCTTCCTCTACGCTGTGGGTCACCAGCACGATGGAGCGGGTTTTGATCTGGCGCGTGCTCCAGATGCGCAGCAGATCGCTGCGCAGGTGTTCGCCGGTATAGACGTCCAGCGCGGAAAACGGCTCATCCAGCAACAGCAGCATCGGTTCTACCGCCAGCGCGCGCGCAAAGCCGACCCGCTGGCGCATGCCGCCGGAAAGCTCGCGCGGGTAGGCGTCGCGGTAGGGCGCGAGACCGACCAGATCGAGCATTTTCAGCGTCTGGGTTTCGACCACCTGCGGCGGCAGATCCTGCGCCTGCAGCCCGAAGGCGATATTTTGATAGACGTTCAGCCACGGGAAAATGGCGAAGGTCTGGAACACCATGTTGATCTGCGGATTCGGCCCCGAGACTTTTTTATCCCCCAGCATCACGGTGCCCAGATCCGGCGCGATCAGGCCGGAAAGTATGCGCAGCAGGGTGGATTTGCCCGAGCCGGACTGCCCCAAAATGCTGACGACCTCGTTATCGTAGAGGCGCAGGTTGATTTCATTCAGCACCAGGCGTTTTTCTTTACCGGTAGGCTGAACGCTTTTGCTGGCGTTATTAACCGTCAGCAGCGTGGTTTTTTTTACCATCATGATGTTTCTCCACTCAATTAAAAATATGAGCATGGAAAAATGGCCGATAGTTATCGCCGCGCAGGGGTAAAATAAATGCGAGCGCAAATAAGCCTGAGCGTTATCGGACTGTTAATAAGCGTATGCTGGAAGGATTAGCCTGTCAGGCGCGCCGGAGCGGCGTGCGCGGAGGCCATGCGCTGAAGGGGTAAAGCGAAGGGATGTGGTAACTGACGCATATCCTGACACTTTCAGGATGCAATGGGATGACTATTGCTCCTGTGACCTCAGCGATTCCAACAATAAAATAAACAACCAACTGTCGCCGTCCATATCATTTCCCCGTTATTTTTCGTGTGGCCATAATACGCGTGATATTGTCTGTGATTCAATGTGGTTAGGCGGAATTATCGCGGCAAAATGTAATTTAATATGAATGCGGGAAAGTTTTTCTTTATTTATTAAACGGGGCGTCAACGAAAATCATGAGAATGAATATAGGCGCTATTTTATGGAAATATAAACCTGAATTAAACGAGAGAATAACAGGGCGGGCGCAAGACAAATAATGAACCGGCCGCAGAGCGCGCTGCGGCCGGTATCGGGTCAGAACTGATACATGATGCCGGTTTCGATAATGTCGTCGGCGCCGGCGCCGACGGCGTTCTGCCGTTG
>NZ_JBJNOA010000005.1:0-323720 GCF_052166845.1 Serratia sp. CY71090
CCTCCCCCCCCCCCCCCCCCTCCCCCCCCCCCCCCCCCCCCCCCCCCCCGGCGTTCTGCCGTTGCAGCAGGTTGAGCTTGTACTCCACGTAGGTCGACATATTGGCGTTGAAGCTGTAGTTCAGCGCCAGATCCAGGTATTTGACCAGATCGGCGTCGCCGATGCCGGGCAGGTTACGGCCGCGCGTTTGCAGGTAGGCCACCGAGGGCGTGACGCCGGAATCGAAGTGATACTGCGCGACCGCCTCGACGGCGTCCGCGCGGGGGGCGAAGCCGGCGTAGCGATCGCCGTCGACATAGGTCATGTTTTCGGTGCGCGCATAGCTGGCCGCCAGGTAGAGGTTGTCCAGATCGTATTTCAGCCCCAGCGTCCAGGCCCGGGCGCGATCGCCGTCAGCCAGGCCGAAGCGCTGCTGCGCCAGGGTGCGCGCAGAGTTGGCGTAGGCGGCGCCAAAGTTTAGCCCCGCGCCGGTGTCGTAGGTGGCGGAAAAGGCGTAGCCATCGCCGTTTTGCGTCTGAATATCCTTCGCCCGCAGAGCGTCGTCCCCCCGATTCTTCCCCTGATATTGCAGGCCGAGATCCAGACCGTCCAACAGCCCGCCCAGGCTGCGGTTGTGGTAGGTCAGCAGGCCGTTGGCGCGGCCGGTCATGAAGTTGTCGGCCGCTTCGTAGCTGTCGTTGCCGAATTCGGGCAGCACGTCCGTCCAGCCGGCCACGTCATACAGCAGGCCGTAGCTGCGGCCGTAGTCCAGGCTGCCCCAGCGGCCGAACGTCAGCCCGGCGAAGCCCAGCCGGGTATAGCTATTGCCCGGCCCGGCGCTTTCCGCCTGATCGAGCCCCGCCTGATATTCCCATTGGCCATACCCTGTCAACCCCTCGGCGATCTGCGTCTCGCCTTTGAAACCGAAACGGGTGTAGGAGCGATCGCCGTTATTGTCGGCATCGCTGCTGAAGTAATGCACCCCGTTCAGTTGGCCGTACAGATCCAGTTTATTGCCGTCTTTGTTGACGATTTCTGCCCCGGCGGCGGCCGCCGGCATCAGGATGACCAGCGCCATCAGTAAGCTTTTATGTTTCATTTCACTACCCTGAGTTAACGAAAATGCGGCCTTATCCGGCCGGTTGCGCCTGCGCGATTTTTTTGTACAGGCAGCTGCGGATCCGATCGGTGAGGTGCCGCAGGCTGCCCCGGTTGCGCGCCGCGCGGGGAATATTGATGCTGAATTCGTCATCGATCCGTTTGCTGGTCGCGTCCAGGATCAGCACCCGATCGGACATCAACACCGCCTCTTCGACGTCGTGCGTCACCATCACCATGGCACGCGTGCGCAGCCGGTTGTCTCCCCACAGCGCCAGCAGATCGCTGCGCAGTTTTTGCGCGGTAAAGATATCGAGGGCGGAGAAGGGCTCGTCCAGCAGCAAGACATCGGGCTCTACCGCCAACGCCCGGGCGAAGCCCACGCGCTGGCGCATGCCGCCCGACAGCTCGCGCGGCCAGGCGTGCTCATAGCCGCTCAGCCCCACCAGGCGCAGCAGCGCCCCCAGCCGCTCGGCGATCGTCTGCGGCGGCAGCTTTTGCGCCAGCAGGCCGAAGGCGATGTTGTCGTACACCGTCAGCCAGGGGTAGAGCGCGTAGGACTGAAACACCATGCCGGCGTTGGCGCTCGGGCCGCAGACCGGTTTGCCCGCCAGGGTGAGCGTGCCGCTGTCCGGCGGGATCAGCCCGGCCAGCATGCGCAGCAGCGTGGACTTGCCCGAACCGGATTGCCCCAGAATGGTGACGAACTCGCCGGCGTGCACGGTCAGCGACACGTCGCGCAGCACGGGGGTGGAGCGCTTGTTTTCGCCGATAAACGTTTTGTTCAACCGACGGGCGCTGATAATCACGTCTTGAGTCAGCATGTGGTTCCCCCTTGATCAGTCATATTTGAATTTGGTTTCCGCGATGCGATACAGCGGTTGCCAGACGAAGATGATGCACAGCGCCACCAGCGCGCACATCGCGGCGCAGCCCAGTGCGGACTCCGGGTTCTTGCCGGCGTCGGTGACGACGGAAATGAACGCGCCCAGCCCGGTGGCGCTGAGGGTGGTGCTGCCCCACTGGATCACTTCGGCGGCGATGGCGCTGTTCCAGGCGCCGCCGGCGGCGGAGATGATGCCGGTCACGATATAGGGGAAGATCGCCGGCAGCATGTAGTAGCGCCACCAGCGGAAACGGCGCAGGCCGAAGGTTTCGCTGACTTCGGTGATCTGCGTCGGAATGGCGGAAACGCCGGCGATCACGTTGAACAATACGTACCACTGGGTGCCCAGCATGATCATCGGAATGGCCCACCAGCCGAGATCCTGATGATAAATGGCGATGAAGGCGGCGATCAGCGGGTAGAAAATGTTGGGCGGAATGGCCGCCAGGATCTGGATGATCGGCTGGAAGATCTTCACCAGGCGCGGATTCAGGCCGATCCACACCCCCAGCGGCGTGAAGATCGCCACGCTGAGCAGCATGGCCGCGGCCACGCGCGCGGTGGTGAGCAACATCCACTCCGGCAGCATGGCGAAGTACTGTTTGGGGAAGTATTCCCACAACTGATAGCCGAACCACACGCAGGCCAACACCACGCCGAGATACCACAGGCTGCGCCACAGCCAGTTGCCTTTGGCGGCGAGTCTGAACAGGCGGTGCAGACCGAGGGCGTACCACAGCCGCGGCAGCTTGAACAGCCACAGGTCAGCCAGCGCGCGCAGCGTGCGGCCGAGCGCCGCGCCGACGTGCGAGAAGGCCAGGCTGTTGTAAAACCACGGATTGCCGAGCGCCCGATTGGCGGTGACGTCTTCGTATTTGAAGCGGGCGGTGTAACGCACCAGCGGGCGGAACACCAGCTGATCGAGCAGCACGATGTTGGCGGCCAGCGCGACGATCGCATACAGGATCGCCGGCACGTTCTGCTGCGCCAGCGCTTCGGCGATATAGGAGCCGACGCCGGGCAGTTCGACCGAGCGATCGCCGACCGGAATGGCTTCGGAGGCCACCAGGGCGAACCAGGCGGCGGATTGCGACACCATGGCGTTCCACAGCAGGCCCGGCACCGAATAGATGAATTCCAGCCGCCAGAAGCGTTGCCACGGGTTGTAATTGAAGCTGCGGGCGGCTTCGTCCAGCTCCTTGGGCACGATGCGCAGCGTCTGATACAGCGTCAGCATCATGTTCCAGGCCTGGCCGGTAAACACCGCGAAGATGGCGGTGCACTCCAGCCCCATCACGCTGTGTGGGTAGAGGTTGAGAAAGTACACGGTCGTGAAGGTCAGGAACCCCACCAGCGGCACCGACTCCATAAAGTTGACGAAGGGCAGGATCACCCGGCGCAGCGGCGCATAGCGCGCGGCCAGCACGGCGAACACCACAGAAAACAGCAGCGACCAGGCCATACCGAGGAGAAAACGCATGCTGGTTCTGAGCGAATAATAAAGCAGGTTCCAGGCATCGAGACTAATGGCAGAGACGTTTTGTTCATTGAAGTCGCCGTGCATGTCGCCCCATGCGCGAATAAAAAAGGCAATGAAGAAAACGCCGATGGCGATAACGATAAAGTCATTTAAATAAGACTTTCTGAAAACAGATGTACCCCGGTTATTTTGCATAACGCAATACCTTATTTTTCCCATAAGAAATCCGTCGGCGCTCGGGTAATGCTCCCGGCGACATCAGATAAATACCGCCACAGCGGTTGAGACAAACGTTGTTTTCGCAGCGGGGCGATGGGCGGGCAGGCAGAGTGGGAAAGGCCGTCAGAAGGGGAGCGGTTGCCGCATTCCGTATCTTTCAGAATGCAACGTGGATGGCATTACTGAAAGGTGCCCAATAGCATTAGCGTAAAACTAAAACTTTCATCGCCCATAGGGCCCTCCTCGGTTTAAATATGGCACGGAGAGGGTAATGTGTTTTGCTAATAAAAAGCAATTGGCGGCGCGCGGTTTTTACGGTTGATATGTAACAGGATGAATATTCATTTTTTAATCGCTATATTCAGAAAATAAAATAACCTATTTTGATGGCGGTAAATGCGGTGGAAATAAATCGCAGCGAAATAAAACGGCGCGCCTGAATACCGCGCGCGCCGTAACATTAATAAACCTGCCTGCCGTTGATGCCGGTGGGGAAAATGCCGGTGGCGAACAGATGCCCGTTGGCCTGGATCTGGTCGTCGGGCAGCATCTCCAACGGGAACTCGCCTGACAGGCAGCTGAGAAAGGCGTTGCGATCGTCCGTGGTGGTAAAGCCGATCAGATCGTAGAACAGCAGCGAAGCGATCAGCTGGCGATGTTCCGGGATGCGCCGCAGCAGCGCCGCCGACGGGAACGGCAGGTGGAAGAAGAACGCGCAGGCATTCAGCAGCCCCTGCTCCTTCAACGCCTGGGCGCAGGGCAGCAGCTGGTAGTCGTCGATACAGACGATGTCGCCCGGGCACAGGTGCTCGCAGGCGATATCGGCGAAACGGCGATTCAGCTGCCGGTAGGCGCGGTAGTTTTCCGGCGTGAAGTGCGCCTTCTCCGGCTGGTTGTGGAATACCGGCCACAGGCCGTCGTGGTAGTAGCCCTGATAGTGGCGGCGAAACTCCTCGATCGACAGCGGGAAGGTCACCTGATCGTAACCGGCGCGTTGGCGGCAACTGATCGGGCGCTGCGCGAAATTCTGCACGTCACCGTTCCAGCCGAGCCACAGCCCCGGTTCGGCGTCGGCCGCCAACGTCCGGCCGGCGCAGGCCAGATCCTTGCCGTCGCACTGTTTGTTGGAAATCAGCACCAAACGAGACATCGGGTTCTCCTTATCAGTGCAGGGCGCGCGGGGCGTGCGCCGCGCAGTCGGCGCGCCAGGGCGCTTGCAGCGCGGGCAGCGTGACGCGCAGGCCGCGCAATGCCGGATGCGCCAGGCAGCAGCGCGTCAGCCAGCTTCCCAGCCCGACGCCGCGGTATTCGGCGCTGACGAATAGCTCGCTCACCGAGGCGAAGGTGGCGTAATCGGTCACCATGCGGGCGAAGCCGAGCTGGTGGCGTTTGCGGTACAGGCCAAAGCACAGGCCGTGGCGCGCCAGGCGCTCCGCCGCCGCCCGATCCGGCAGGCTGAGGAAACGCTGGATCGCTTCGATATCCAATAACTGCCGATCGGTGCTGATATGAAAAACGCCTTTGCGCCAGCAGAGCAGCGGCTGTACGGGGGCCAATTGCGGTTGCATGTTCATGATTATCCTTAGGTTAACGAATCAGTGGATGGTTACAGCATCCAGCCGAGTTCGGCGGCGGTGACCTGTTCCTCGAAGCGGCGCAGTTCGGCGCTTTTGCAGGTGTGCCACAGGGTGCAGAACGCCGGGCCGAGCAATTCGCGCAGCGGATCGCTGTGGCGGAACAGCGCCAGCGCCTCCTGCTGGCCGAGCGGCAAGGGGGCGGCGTTGTCGCTTTCGCAGCCGTTGGCGGCGGGCGGCAGCGGCAGCGGGTGTTCCAGCCCGTGCAGCAGGCCGCCGAGCATCACCGCCAGCGCCAGATAGGGGTTGGCGTCGGCGCCGGCCAGGCGGTATTCGATGCGCTGATTGGCGCTGTCGGCGCAGGGCAGGCGCAGCGCCACCGTGCGATTGTTGTGGCCCCAGGAGGCGCGCAGCGGCACGTGCATGCCGGGGCGAAAGCGGCGAAACGCGTTGATGTTGGGCGCCAGGATCGCCATCGACGCCGGCATCAGCGCCAGCATGCCCGCCATCGCCTGCTGCATGTTGTCGCTCAGTTCGCCCGGCGCGCCGGTCAGCAGGTTCTCGCCGTGCTCGTTCTGCAGGCTGATGTGAAAATGCAGCCCGCTGCCGGCGGCATGGGCGCAGGGCTTGGCCATAAAGCAGGCGTGCTGGTGATGTTGCTCGGCAATCTGCCGCGTCAGGCGCTTCAGCGCCATGATCTGGTCACAGGCTTCCAGCACGCGCCGGCTGTGATGCAGGTTCAGCTCGTACTGGCCGGAAGCGGCTTCGGCCACCACGCCGGTCAGCGGCAGGCTTTGCAGCCGCGCGTGCCGTTCGATGTCGCTCAGCAGCGCATGGTGGCGCTCGGGCGCATCCACCGCGAAGCTCTGCGTCGGGCAGGCTTCCGCCTCGGCGGGGCGCTGCGGATCCTGCAGGTAGAACTCCAGTTCGGCCGCCACCACCGGGAAGCAGTTGCGCTCGTGCAGGCGCTTCAGCACCCGTTGCAGCACCACACGCGGCTCCAGCTCGCAGGCGTCGCCGTCGGCGTTTTGCATCGTCAGCAGCAGCTGGGCGTGGCGTTCGGGATCGCGCGCACAGGGGCGCAGCGTGCCGGGCACCGGCAGGCACAGCCGATCCGGCTCGCCCGCCCGTTGCCCCAGCCCGCTTTCTTCAATCACCCGGCCGTGCAGATCCAGGGCGTAGATCGACAGCGGGAAGTAGCAGCCTTTTTCCAGGCCAAAGGCTTCGGCGATCGGCAGGCGCTTGCCGCGCAGCTGGCCGTTCAGATCGTGCAGATAAATATCCAGCTGTTCGGTATCCGGATAGCGCTGCAGATAGTGCTCCAGCTCTTTGCGGAAGGTGCGCGTCGGCGAAGCGGGCAGCTCCGCCAGCAGGGGATTGAACCCGATGATATTAGCATGCATGGCGCGCTCCAGAACGAAGACCGGTCACGGCCAGAGGCAGGGATAAACGCATGAGACAACTCTCTTGTGGGGCCATAGTGGCGATGTGAAAAGGGTATCTGCGGCGGCAAAAACTGTCTGTAAAAACGCCGTAACGTTAACGGGGCGCGGAATAAAAATGCCGTAAAGAGCTCGGCGGGTTGGCCGGGTCGGCACGGTCTATACTGGCGAGATGGGCCGTAGAAGGAGAGATAACGATGAAAAAAATAGGGCTGCTTATCGCCGCGCTGGCCGCGTTCCACGCCACCGCGTCTTCCCCACAGGCGTGGGTCGAGAGCGAACGGGCGATGCGCGCCGCCTGCCTGAAAGCCAGCGGGCTAAAAAACGCCAGGGTGGAAGGGGAGATTATTCACTACGGTGATGACGTCGGCTATTCGGCGCTGTTTATCGGCGGGCGCTACCCGCAGCCGTTTATGAAAAACCAGCCGGGCAGGGAGCTGTGCTTATATCAGCGCGCCACGCAGAAGGCGGCGGTGCAGGCGGTGTAGGGGGTGAAGGGGAGCAGTGCGTCTGCTCAACCTTGATGTTTGATGAGATAAATAAAAATACAGCCCACGGTGGTAATAATGGCTTCTACGAGCAAAAGTATAAAGTCCATCGCCAGCCACTTCTGTAGCTCAGGAGAGGCGTTTTTTTGCACGAAATCGTAGGTTTTCGCATCGAGCCAAACTTGATCCCTTATTTTTATTTTTTTCCTTTTCAGAATCCAAAGAAACCACTGTGCTTTCAATGAGGTTCCAAGCATGCCGAGGCTATCGGCAAAGGCGACGTAGGGCGGAATAAAATGTCCGCTGCCGGCGTAACGTTGATAGAAAGCATCAAACTCTTTTTTATGGCGACGGTAACCAATGAACTGGATGAAGGCGCTTAAAACCAGCAATATCAAACACGATATGACGATAAATTTCATCATTCACCTACCACTAACGTCGTCAAATAATCGGAACCCATGCCACCCAGTGTGGATCCTGCGGCGCCTCCTATAGCGGCTCCAGCGATACCACAAACGATCACACCTGTTCCTGCTGTTGCTGCACCCAACACAATTGAACAAGCTGCAATCGCAAGACCTGCACCTGCATTCCCTGCCCAAATTCCCGCCGCAGTACTTGCCGTAAAATGACTGTATCCCTTCACCGCAATCTTGGCGCACTCCTGTTCGCGACCGGTGGTGCAGGCGTTGTAGACGTCGTTGGTGGTATTCAGCCCACTCAATCCGATGCCGATCCAGCCGCCGGCTTTCATAAACTTGGCCGCCCGGCTGGCGCTGTCGACGTAGTTCGAATAACCCTTGATGGCGCCGACGCCGGCGGTGCTCCATTCATGCACCAGCGATTTACTGGAGAGCCCTAGCGCGTGTTTGATTTGCGCATACTCTTTCATATTGAGTTGAGCACGAGTAAGGCGATTCAGTAACGGTTTTAATGTACCGAACAGCCGCGCTCGTTCCACCTGAAACTGGGTGCCAATCAATGCGCCACTCGTGCGGAACTGATTTTGGTAGGTTTTTTCAATCTCAACCAGGATATTCTTGATCTGGCTGAAGTAGCGTTCTCCGGCATCCGAAGCCAGCCCGACGACCGTTTCCCCATAGCTGGTGAAGGCGGCGATAGCGGCGTAATTGCGGTGCAAGAAGGTGGAGAAATCGCTGTCACCGGCTTTCACCGCTTTGCTGGTGCGGCTCTTGGCCTGCATCAGGGCGGCGATCTGCGTAGATTGATTATGATTGCGCGGATCGGCGACGATCAGCATTTGCCCCGGTTGAACCAGCGGCGTATCGGCATTGAGCTGCATAAAAAAGCGTGCCGCTTCCGATGGCTTGCCACCGAACAGGTAGTTGGCATGGAAGGCGAGCGGGCCGGTTTGTTGGGCGATGCAATAGCCCGGTGCGATGCTGCTGGACTTCTGTTCCATGTCGAAAAGCCTCCTTATTTTTAGGAAACTTAACATTTTCTACAGGGTGGTAACAGCTTCTGGCTCACGCTCTCGATCGGAGAATCATCTGAAAATGCTGGTGCCGCCTTACCCGCCACTTCCCGCCATCTCCCGTTCGATTACCGTCGCCAGCGCCTGCGCGGCGGAAGAGAGTTGGTGCTGCGCCAGGCGGATCAGGCCCACGCGCCGTTCGATAATCGGGCCGATCAGCGGCACGCACACCGCCCCCAGCTCATCCATCTGTCGCTCGCACAGCGCCGGCACCGCGCTGGCGCCGAGGCCGTTGGCCACCATGCGCCCGACCGTCACCAGCTGGTGGCTCTCAAACGCCACCTCCAGCGTTCGCCCGCTGCGGGCCAGCGCCTGCTCCAGCAGCAGCCGCACCGCTGATGGCCGCTGCAGGGTGATGAAATCCAGCGTCAGCAGCTCCTTCCAGCTCACCTGCGCCTTGCGCGCCAGCGCCGAATCCTTCGGCACCACCGCCAGAAAGCGATCGCGGCACAGCGGGGTGAAGTGCAGGGTGTCGCTCGGCTCCGGCTCGAAGGCGATGCCCATCTCCACCCGGCCTTCGCGGATCATTTCAAACACCTGCTCGTTGATGACGTCGTGCACCGCCACGTTGATGCCGGCGTAACGATCGCGAAACGCCTTGAGGATCGGCGGCAGCGGGTTGCCGGCGAACGACGGCATGGCGGCGATCGCCACCTTGCCCATCTGCAGGGTAAAGCGCTGGCGCATCGCCTCTTCCGCGTTATCCCAATCCGCCAGCAGCTGGCGCGCCATCGGGAAGAAGGTTTCTCCTTCCGGCGTCAGCGTCACCCGGCGGGTGGTGCGCAGCAGCAGCGGCCCGCCCAGCGCGTCTTCCAGCCCACGGATCGCCAGGCTGAGCGCCGGCTGAGAAATATTCAGCCGCTCGCTGGCCTGGGCGAAATTCAGAGTGTGAGCTACCGCTAAAAACGCGCGTAACTGTTTGATGCTCATTTTCATTTTGGTCGGCGTTAACTCTTTGTTAATTGTCGGTTAACGGGTGATTAATAAAAATTCTAAATGAATGCGGCATAAAAACAAAATTAACAAATCATTTTTGTGACCTGAAGATGCCCTCACGCAAGCCAGGGCATTTCGCCCTGCGCCGCAACATGCAGGGGCAACGATATGGCAGGGCTCGACAAACGCGTCGGCAGCTACCAGGAAGCGCTGGCAGGCCTGACGGACAACATGACGGTGCTGGCGGGCGGTTTTGGCCTGTGCGGCATCCCGGAAAACCTGATCGAAGAGATCCGCCGGCGCGGCGTGCGCGGGTTGACGGTGGTCTCCAACAACTGCGGCGTCGACGGGTTCGGCCTCGGGCGGCTGCTGGAGACCCATCAGATTCGCAAGGTGGTGGGATCTTACGTCGGCGAAAACGCGCTGTTCGAGCAGCAGGCGCTCAGCGGCGAGCTGGAGGTGGATCTCACGCCGCAGGGCACGCTGGCGGAGAAGATCCGCGCCGGCGGCGCCGGCATCCCGGCGTTCTTCACCGCCACCGGTTACGGCACGCCGATCGCCGAAGGCAAAGAGGTGCGCGAGTTCAACGGCCGCCCCTACATCATGGAAACCGCCATCACCGGCGATTTCGCCATCGTTAAAGGCTGGAAGGCCGATCACTTCGGCAACGTCATCTACCGCCACACTGCGCAGAACTTCAATCCGCTGATGGCGACCGCCGGGCGCATCACGGTGGTGGAAGTGGAAGAGATCGTGGCGCCGGGCGAACTGGATCCGGCGGCGATCCACACCCCCGGCATCTACGTCGATCGGCTGATCCAGGGCACCTTCGAGAAGCGTATCGAACAACGCACCCTGCGGGCATAAGGAGAATTCGCATGCTTACCCGTGAACAAATGGCGCAGCGCGTGGCGCAAGAGCTGAGAGACGGTTACTACGTCAACCTGGGCATCGGCATCCCGACGCTGGTGGCCAACTACGTGCCGGCGGGCATGGACGTGATGCTGCAGTCGGAAAACGGCCTGCTGGGGATGGGCGAGTTCCCGACCGAGCAGCAGCTGGACGCCGACATGATCAACGCCGGCAAGCAGACGGTCACCGCGCGCCTCGGCGCGTCTATTTTCGATTCGGCGCAGTCGTTCGCCATGATCCGCGGCGGCCATGTCGATCTGACCGTGCTGGGGGCGTTTGAAGTGGACGTCGAAGGCAACATCGCCTCGTGGATGATCCCCGGCAAGATGGTCAAGGGCATGGGCGGCGCGATGGATCTGGTGGCGGGGGCGGAGAACATCATCGTGGTGATGACCCACGCCGCGAAGGGCGGCGAGTCCAAGCTGCTGCCGCGCTGCACGCTGCCGCTGACCGGCGCCCGCTGCATCCGCAAGGTATTGACCGATCTGGCCTATCTGGAAATTGAAGACGGCGCCTTCGTGCTGCGCGAACGCGCGCCGGGCGTCAGCGTGGCGGAGATTGTCGCCAAAACCGCCGGCCGGCTGATTGTGCCGGAGCAAGTGCCGGAAATGCGTTTCTGAGACGGGAGGTGAATGTGCAACAACGTGAAGTGGTGATCGTGGCGGCGACGCGCACGCCGGTCGGCAGTTTTCACGGCGCGCTGGCGCCGCTGACGGCGGTGGAACTGGGCGCGGCGGCGGTGCAGGGGCTGCTGGCGCAAAGCGGCGTGGCGCCGCAGCAGATCGATGAAGTGATCCTCGGCCAGGTGCTGACCGCCGGCTGCGGGCAGAATCCGGCGCGCCAGACCGCGCTCAACGCCGGGCTGCCCGTTACGACGCCGGCGCTGACCATCAACAAGGTGTGCGGCTCCGGTTTGAAGGCGGTGCATCTGGCGGTGCAGGCGATCCGCAGCGGTGACGCCGACGCGGTGATCGCCGGCGGTCAGGAGAGCATGAGCCAGTCGCCTTACCTGATGGCCGGTGCGCGCGCCGGCCTGCGCCTCGGTCACGCGCAGATGGTGGACAGCGTGATCCACGATGGCCTGTGGGACGCGTTCAACGACTACCACATGGGCATCACCGCCGAGAACCTAGCGGAGAAATACGCCATCAGCAGAGAAGAACAAGACAGGTTCGCGCTGCGCTCGCAGCAGAAGGCGCTGGCGGCGCAGCAGGCCGGGCGTTTCGCGCAGGAGATCACGCCGGTGACGGTGCCGCAGCCGAAGGGCGAGGCGCTGCGGGTCGAGCGCGACCAACAGCCGCGCGACACCAGCCTGGATGCCCTGGCGCGGCTGCGGCCGGCGTTTCGCAAAGAGGGCACGGTGACCGCCGGCAACGCCTCGTCGCTCAACGACGGCGCCGCCGTGGTGCTGCTGATGAGCGCGGAAAAAGCCGCCGCGCTGCGTTTGCCGGTGCTGGCGCGCATCGCCGGTTACGCCTCGTCGGGCGTCGAACCGGCGATCATGGGCATCGGCCCGGCGCCGGCCGCGCGCCGCTGCCTGGAAAAAGCCGGTTGGCGGTTGGAGGAGGTCGATCTGATCGAAGCCAACGAAGCCTTCGCCGCGCAGGCGCTGGCGCTGGGTAAAGAACTGGGCTGGGAGGCGGAGCGGGTCAACGTCAACGGCGGAGCGATCGCGCTGGGGCATCCGATCGGCGCCTCCGGCTGTCGCATTTTGGTGTCGCTGCTGTTCGAAATGCAGCGCCGCGGGGTGAACAAGGGGCTGGCGATGCTGTGCATCGGCGGCGGGCAGGGGGTGGCGCTGGCGGTAGAGCGCCCGTAAACAACCGAGGAGGGCACCATGCAGTCATCTGACTATGCGGTACTGGGCGCCGGGCTGATGGGGGTGGGCATCGCCACCCACTTTATTCGCCACGGCCATGAGGTGCTGCTGTATGACCCGGATCCGCAGCGCCTGGAGGAAGCGCCGGCGGTGGCGAGCGGCATTCTGGCCGAGCTGAGCGACGTCGGGCAGTTTGATAACGATGAGCGCGACGCGGCGCTGGCGCGGCTGCGTGTGACCGGCGATCTGAACGCGGTGGCGCACGCCCGGCTGCTTATTGAGGCGATCCCGGAACGGCTCGAGCTGAAGCATGCGCTGTATGAGCAGCTGGAAGGGCTGATCGCCGACGACGCGGTGATCGCCAGCAACACCAGCGGCCTGCCGCCGGACGAGCTGGCGGCGCGCATGACCCATCCGCAGCGCCTGCTGATCGCCCATTTCTGGCACCCGCCGCACCTGATCCCGCTGGTGGAGATCGTGCCCGGCAGCGCCACCGAACCGCGTCATCTGGCGGCGGTGCAGGCGCTGCTCGGCGAGATGGATCTTGAGGCGGTGCTGCTGGAGCGCGCCGCGCCGGGGTTTGTCGGCAACCGGCTGCAGTTTGCGGTGCTGCGCGAGGCGCTGCACATCGTCCACAGCGGCATCGCCAGCGCCGAGGTGGTGGATCAGGTGATGCGCGCCTCGCTGGGGCGGCGCTACGCCATGGTCGGCCCGCTGGAGGCCGCCGACATGACCGGGCTCCCGACGGTGGCGGACATCGCCCGCCACCTGTTCCCGGAACTGGCGACCGGTGACGAGATGATGGCGCTGGTGGAACAGCGGCTGCAGCGCGGCGATACCGGCCAGCGCAGCGGCCAGGGATTTTATCTTTGGGATGAAGCGCGCAGGGAACGCATTCAACGGCGACGGGCGCATCAGCTGCGCTTTGCGCTGAAACCGTAATTTCGCACGCCGTACCTGACAATAACAACGATAGCGAGGTGCCTGATGAGCGTTTTGATTGCCCTGGCAGCACTGGGATTACTGATGCTGGCCGCCTACCGCGGCTACAGCGTGATTTTGTTCGCTCCGATAGCCGCGCTGGGCGCGGTGCTGTTGACCGACCCCGGCGCGGTGGCGCCGACCTTCACCGGGCTGTTTATGGAGAAGATGGTCGGCTTCGTGAAGCTCTACTTCCCGGTGTTCCTGCTGGGGGCGGTATTCGGCAAGCTGATCGAACTGTCCGGTTTTTCCCGTTCGATCGTCGCGGCGGCGATCCGCATTCTCGGCCGGCGCCACGCCATTCCGGTGATCGTGCTGGTGTGCGCGCTGCTGACCTACGGCGGAGTGTCGCTGTTTGTGGTGGCGTTCGCGGTTTATCCGTTCGCCGCCGAGCTGTTCCGCCAGAGCGGCATCCCCAAGCGGCTGATCCCGGCCACCGTGGCGCTCGGCGCCTTCTCCTTCACCATGGACGCCTTGCCCGGCACGCCGCAGATCCAAAACATCATCCCGACCAGCTTCTTCGGCACCAACGCCTGGGCCGCGCCCTGGCTGGGGCTGATCGGCTCGCTGTTCATCATCGCGGTCGGCCTGCTGTATCTTGAACGCCAGCGGCGCAAGGCGCAGTTGAAGGGGGAGGGTTACGGCACCGAGCTGCTGAACGAACCGGAAACCCCGGACGACATCAACCTGCCTAATCCGCTGATCGCCATCCTGCCGTTGATTCTGGTCGGGGTATTCAACCTGGCCTTCACCCATTGGATCCCGCAGTGGTACGGCGCCAGCCACGATCTGACGCTGCCGGGGCTGGCCAAGCCCATCACCACCGATGTGGCGAAGATCACCGCCATCTGGGCGGTGGAAGCGGCGTTGGTGTCGGGTATTCTACTGGTGGTGGCGTTCGGCTTTGGCAATATTCGCGGCCGGCTGGCGGAAGGCAGCAAGACGGCGGTCGGCGGCGCAATTCTGGCGGCGATGAACACCGCCTCCGAATACGGCTTCGGCGCGGTGATCGCCGCGCTGCCGGGCTTTTTGGTGCTGTCGCAGGCGCTGTCGGCGATCCCCAATCCGCTGCTGAACGAAGCGATCAGCGTCACCCTGCTGGCCGGCATCACCGGCTCGGCCTCCGGCGGCATGAGCATCGCGCTGGCGGCGATGGCCGATAACTTCGTGGCCGCCGCCCACGCCGCGCATATCCCGCTGGAAGTGCTGCACCGGGTGGCCTCGATGGCCAGCGGCGGCATGGACACCTTGCCGCACAACGGCGCGGTGATCACCCTGCTGGCGATCACCGGCCTCAGCCACCGGCAGGCCTATGGCGGCATCTTCGCCATCACCCTGATCAAAAGCGCCGCGGTGCTGTTCGTGATCGGCGTGTTCTACCTGACCGGCATTGTTTAAAGGAGCGATACCATGAGTGTACAAGGCAAGACCGCGCTGGTGACCGGCTCGACCAGCGGCATCGGCCTCGGGATAGCGTCCGTGCTGGCCGCCGCCGGCGTGCGCGTGATCCTCAACGGCTTTGGCGATGTGGAAGCGGCGAAAGCGCAGGTTGCCCGGCTGGGCGCCGCGCCGGGGTATCACGGCGCCGATCTCGGCGATGCGGCCCAGATAGCGGACATGATGCACTATGCCGAGCGTGAGTTCGGCGGCGTGGACATTCTGGTGAACAACGCCGGCATTCAGCACGTGGCGCCGCTGGATCAGTTCCCGGTGGAGAAATGGAACGCCATCCTCGCCATTAACCTGTCGGCGGTGTTCCACACCTGCCGGTTGGCGCTGCCGGGTATGCGCGAGCGCAACTGGGGACGCATCATCAACGTGGCGTCGGTGCACGGGCTGGTGGCGTCGAAAGACAAGTCGGCCTATGTGGCGGCCAAGCACGGCGTGGTGGGGCTGACCAAGACGCTGGCGCTGGAAACCGCCCGCACGCCCGTCACCTGCAACGCCATCTGCCCCGGCTGGGTGCTGACGCCGCTGGTGCAGCAGCAGATCGACAAACGCATCGCCGCCGGTACCGATCCGCAGCGGGCGCGCGATGAGCTGTTGGCGGAGAAGCAGCCTTCGCAAGAGTTCGTCACGCCGGAGCAGCTCGGTGAGCTGGCGCTGTTCCTGTGCTGCGATGCGGCGGCGCAGGTGCGTGGCGCCGCCTGGAACATGGACGGCGGCTGGCTGGCGCAGTAGTGAGATTTTCCCCGGAGCGCGCAATGCGCTCCGTCGTTATTTCCCGCCTTTAATTAATTCCCTCGCGTGACGGTTTACCTGCGGCAATAATATTTTTTTGTTATTTGCTATCATTATTCCCAGATAATCACGAAGGGTTATTTTGGGTGAAACGTGCGGATTGGTTTATTTCGTGCTGCGGTTATTACATTGTTTTTCTCCGTGTTACAGGTGAACACGTTTTTGCTGAAATTAAATCCAACCTAAAATAATGGCAGGTTATGGCGTGAATTTTTATATCTTGCGTGCGCTGTTCACATCGGTTAATTATTTCTGCGTGGCTTAAGACCACCGCGTTTATAACAATAATTTTTTCGGGCAGGGGTAATAATGAGAAAAAATACAACGCCAATATTCATTGGCGGCGTTTTGCTGTCGGCGATTTCCGCCGGCGCGCAGGCCGAGATCACCATTCTGGATAAAAACCCGCAGAGCAATGTGTTGCTGGCGCCGCTCAGTTTAAAGGTGGGCGGCAGCATTCGCCCCGAGTGGATCTTCAATAACGGCCCGGAGCCGGGCTATGACAAAAACGGCCACGACGGCGGCACGCGTTTTCGCTTCAGCGGCGATTATGCGCTGACGCAGGACACCTCGATCATCGGCTATTACGAGTGGGGCGTCGATCTGGCGCACGCGCTCAGCTGGGACGGGCACTATAACGAAGACGGCAAGCGCGACTATCAGCGCCAGCTGTACGCCGGCTTCAAAGACGATCGTTACGGCACCCTGACCTATGGCCATCAATACGGCATCTATTATTCGGTGGTCGGCATTAAAAGCGACGTCTGGGATAACGATGGCCATGCGGGCGGCACCGGCATCGGTATTTCCGGCGACTATGACGGCGGCAATAAACCGAAAAACAGCATCAAATACACCAATGATTTCGGACCGGTCACGCTGTACGCAAACTACTTATTGCCGGAAGACGATCTGCACACCGCGGATAACCTGATTTATCGCCGCAAGGGCGGTGGCGGGCTGGGCTTCGATTACAAGGTGACGAAAGACTTCACCTTCAGCGCCGCCTACAGTTATACCGATGCGAAGATCAAAGACAATCTGTACCACGAACAGGATTATCACCAGCAGTTGTCCGGCACCGCGTTAACCTGGCAGCCGAACAACTGGTATATCGTCGGCACCGCCAGCTACTACAAAGATTATGTGCCGAGCACCCGCCAGCGCACGCTGTCGCACTTCTTCGCCGGTGACGGCTACGGGCTGGAAGGCTTCGTCGGTTACACCTTCAATATCGACAAGCCGTTCCTCAAATCCGTCCAGCCTTATGTGGCGGCGGACTCGCTGCGGCTGAAGGGAGACGAGGCGTATCACGCCAACCACGTCTATCTTGGTGCGGGCACCACCATCGGTTACGGTCTGTCGGTGTATGTGGAGCGCACGCTGGCCAACAGCAGCGACAACGAGCCGGACTCCACCTGGATTACGGTGTTCTACGACTTCTGATTTTCACCTGCTCCAAGCCGGCGCCTGCGCCGGCTTTTTTACATGGTGATCGCACCGCCCAGGGTCTCTCCAGAGGCGTTGCGCTCCGCCAGGTAGCGCGCCGGCGGTTTGCCCACCGCCTTTCTGAACATGGTGACGAAGCCGCTGGCGCTCTCGTAGCCCAAATCCAGCGCCACCGTCTGTACGCTCTCGCCCTGCGTCAAGCGCTGCAGCGCCAGCATTACGTGCAGCTGGCGCCGCCAGTGGCCGAAGCTCATGCCCATCTGCTGTTGCAAGGTGCGGCTGAGGGAGCGCTCGCTCATGCCGATGCGCTGCGCCCACTGGCCGAGGGTGGATTTGTCCGCCGGGCAGCTCAGCATGCCTTCGGTCAACTGCCGGATGCGCGCGTCGTCGGACACCGGCAGATGCAGATTCTCGATCGGCGCGGCCGCCAACTGATCCAGCAATACCGCCGTCAGACGCCCCTCGGCGCCCTGTTCGTCGTAAAGCGGCTCGAAGGTGCTGGCCTGCAGCAGCAGCTCGCGCAGCAGCGGCGAGACCGACAGCGTGCAGCAGCTTTGCGGCAGGCCGGCGGCGGCATGTTGATCGACGAACAGGCAGTAGGCCTCGGTGGAGCCGGCGCCCTGGGCGTTGTGCAACACGTTGCCCGGCATCCACAGCGCGCACTGCGGCGGCACCAGCCACAGCCCGTTTTCCACTTCGCAGCGGATCATGCCGCGCACGGTGTAAATCAGTTGCGCCTTCCGGTGGCGGTGCGGCTCGACTTCCCAATCCTGCTCGAGAGTCGAACCTTGCAGGGCAAACAGCGGGCGCGGCACCTGATCGATATCCAGACAGTGGCGGGGGATTTGTACTTTCATGAGAATAGTTCTCAATTTGGCGGAATTGAAAAGTATTATGTCCTGATTGCGCAATGCGGTCTAGCGCCGGTGCCGATAAAGTAAGCGCCAGTTCTAAACCCTTTCGCGAGGAAACTGATTATGTCATTGGATACCGCCGACTTTCCGCTGGTATGGATGCGCCGCAGCGGGCGCGATACCCAGGCCGAGCTGGCCGAATTCAGCGCGCTGCTGGCACGCGCCGAGCCGTTCGTCCTGATGACCGACCGCAGCGTCGGCGATGAAGAACAAGAACATGACCGCGATGCTCGCACCCAGGTGGCGCTGTGGAAACGTGATAACCGCGAGGCGCTGAAGCGGTGGGTGAAAGGCATGATCATGCTGGAGCCGGACGACGCCAAACGCGCGGCGGCGGAAGAATTCGCCGAATACGGCGCCAAATTCTGGGGCTATCCGGTACTGGTGGCCGCCGATGAAGCCGCAGGCCGGGTATTGGCGCAGACGTTATTGTTAAAATAAGGGGAACACCATGCACCAGCAACAGGTGATTGAACAGCTGCTGGCCTGGATCGAGCAGAGCCTGGATCAGCCGCTGACGCTGGACGACATCGCCGCCAAGTCCGGCTACTCCAAATGGCATTTGCAGCGGATGTTCAAGCAGCATACCGGCCATATTCTCGGCACCTACGCGCGCCGCAGAAGGCTGACCGCCGCTGCGCGTGAACTGCGCCTGACCGGCACCAGCGTGGCCTGCATCGCCGATACTTACCAGTTCGATTCGCAGCAGACCTTCACCCGTTGCTTCCGCAAGCAGTTCGGTCTGCCGCCGGCCAGCTATCGTCGCAGCCAGGATTGGTCGAGCTATGGCCTGCAGCCGCCGCTGCGCCTGACCGAAGCGCCGTTGCCGCAGGCCGATATCGTGACGCTGCCCGCCATGCAGTTGGTGGGCCATACCCAGCGCCGCAGTTTTACGCTGGGGCAACTGGCGGCCTCCAAGTGTGAGCTGCGCCGCCACGCCTGGCGGCAGTTGCTGCAGCCGCAGGCGCTGCCGGAGGTGGTATACGGCCTCACCAGTCTGGAAGTTGACCGGCGCCGCCGGGGCAGCCCGCGCATGGCCTACACCGCCGCTCTGCCGGACGAAGGGGCGCCGGGAGAGCGGGTGACTATCGAGCAGGGCGAGTATGCCCGTTTCACCTACCAGGGACAGGCGGAAGGGTTACAAAACTTTATTGTCCGGCTGTATGACACCGCCATGCCGCAGATGAACGCCATTCGCCGGCCAGGGCAGGATATCGAGCGTTTCTACCCGGCGCAGGAGGGCAGTTGCCCGCTCGGCGGCGCGGCGATCCGCTGTGAATATCTGATTCCGATACGGCGGGAAGAAGCGTTGGCCGCCGCCAGCTAGGCGGCGGTTCTCGCAAAAAATCGCCTTCGTGGCGCGTCAGGTTACAAAAAATTGCGATATTACATCGGTAATGGTTCACACTTTGATTGATGTGCACATATAATGCGCATCCGGTCCAATCCCCCTGTTTTTCAGGCCGCAGCGCTTGGCTGCCGGCTGAAACTCATCGGGGTGAAGAGGCCGTAGAAACCGATATCCCTAATCGCCAGTGGCCTTGACCAACACGAAGATGAAAATGAGCATTCGCGCGTTATTAACCCTGTTTACGGCACTGGTTGCATTCAGCCAGGCTGCCTTCGCCGTCGTTTACCCGCTGCCGCCAAAAGACAGCCGTTTGGTGGGCGAGAATATCCAAATCACCGTACCGGAAGACAGCAAACTGCCGCTGGAGAGCTTCGCCGCCCAGTATCAGATGGGGCTGAGCAACATGCTGGAGGCCAACCCGGGCGTGGATCCGTTCCTGCCGAAGGCCGGCAGCACCCTGACTATCCCGCAGCAGCTGATCCTGCCGGACGCGCCGCGTGAAGGCATCATCATCAACAGCGCCGAAATGCGTCTGTACTACTACCCGAAAGGTTCCAACACCGTGGTAGTGCTGCCGATCGGCATCGGCCAGCTGGGTAAAGACACCCCGCTGAACTGGACCACCACCGTGCAGCGCAAGAAAGACGGCCCAACCTGGACGCCGACCGCCAAAATGCGCGCCGAATACGCGGCTGACGGCGAGATCCTGCCGGCGGTGTTCCCGGCCGGCCCGGATAACCCGATGGGGCTGTATGCGCTGTATGTCGGCCGTTTGTATGCCATTCACGGCACCAACGCCAACTTCGGCATCGGCCTGCGTGTGAGCCACGGCTGCGTGCGTCTGCGCGCCGACGACATCAAGTACCTGTTCCAGAACGTGCCGGTCGGCACCCGCGTGCAGTTCATCAACGAACCGATGAAGGCCACAGTCGAACCGGACGGCTCGCGCTACGTAGAAGTGCACAACCCGCTGTCGGCCAACGAAGAACAGCTGCAATCCAAGGATCCGGTGCCGTTGACCATCTCTGCGCCGGTCGGCAAAGTGCTGATGGACGCCGGCGTCAACCAGAGCGAAGTGGACGCGGCGATCAAGGCCCGTTCCGGCATGCCGGTGAAAGTGAACTGATTGCCCAGAGCTTCAGTGAACGCGATAAAAAAGACGCCTGCGGGCGTCTTTTTTTATGCTTTCAGCTTCCGCTGTTGGCGCAGTGAATTTATTGCTTCCCTATCATCGTCTTTAAAACGAAAAGCGCCGACTCATGTTGGTCTTTATTGACTCGTTCGAGATACATATTATCAATCGCGTCGGCGATGGGGCGGCTGGCTTCGAACAGCGCTTGCCCAGCAGGCGTCAGGTAAATAAATCGGCGGCGCTTATCATGCTCGCCGGCTTCCCGTTTTAATAAACCTTTTCCTTCCATGCGGCCTAGCAATTCGGCCAGCGCGGCTTTACTGCTGATCGCCGCTTCCATTAATTCGATTTGTTCAATGCCCGGCGTTTCTGAAACGGTGGCCAGAATGGAATATTGTTGTTTGCTGAGTTCAGGAAGCGATTTTTGCCATTGAGCACTATGATCCTGAAGCAGTTCGCGAATGAGGTGGAAAAAAGTATTGGCCAGCGTTCTGTTCATACATTATTCCCTGAAAGGAAAAAAGCTAACAATAATATCAATATAACAAAATAAGCCGATAAGGGATACCTGTCCGGAAAGTTGTTCGTTTACGAACGGTTACATATTGCCCACTTGTTTTATCGTTATCTCGGGACTAGATTTGATAAATCGTTCGTATGCGAACTTTGTGAGGTATTGCATGAGATTAGTGATCGCGATGACGGGCGCGACCGGGGCGCCGCTGGGTACGGCGCTGCTTCAGGCGCTAAAAGACATGGAGGGCATAGAGACGCATTTGATCTTGAGTAAGTGGGCCAAAACGACCATTGAACTCGAAACAAATTTCACCGTGCATGACGTGATGGCGATGGCCGACGTGACGCACAGTTCTGCCGATCAGGCCGCCACGATCTCTTCAGGTTCTTTTCATACGGACGGCATGATCATTATTCCCTGCAGTATGAAAACGTTGGCGGGTATTCGAGCCGGTTATGCTGAAGGGCTTATTGGCAGAGCGGCGGATGTGATTATCAAAGAAGGGCGGAAGTTGGTGTTGGTTCCCAGAGAAACGCCGTTGAGTACTATTCACTTGGAAAATATGCTCGCGCTCTCGAAATTGGGGGTGTCATTGGTTCCCCCCATGCCCGCTTATTATAACCACCCCACTCGTATCGATGACGTTACCGATCATATTGTCGCACGCGTGCTGGATCAATTTGGTCTTGATCATCGCCGGGCAAAGCGCTGGGCAGGACTAAAAGAAAATAGCAAAAAAACCACTGACACCGAGGAAGGTTAAATATGGCTTATGACGATCTGCGAAGTTATTTAGCGGCGCTGGATGAGGCCGGACAATTACTCGATATTACCGAGGAGGTTCAGGCGGAACCGGATATCGCCGCGGCAGCCAACGCCACAGGCAGAATGGGTGAGGGTGCCCCCGCCATTGCATTCAGGAACATTAAAGGCTTTGAACACGCGCATGTGGTCATGAACACCATCGGGTCATGGCAGAATCACGCCATAGCCCTGGGGCTCCCGCCGGCCACGCCGGTGAAGCAGCAAATCGATGAGTATATTCGCCGCTGGGATCATTTTCCCGTCTCTGTGGAACGTCGCGATAATCCGCCGTGGGCCGAGAACGAGGTCAACGGTGAGGAGATTAATCTGTTTGAGATCCTGCCGCTGTTTCGCTTAAACGATGGCGACGGTGGATTCTACCTGGATAAGGCCTGCGTGGTTTCCCGCGATCCTGAAGATCCGACCCACTTCGGCAAGCAAAACGTCGGCATTTATCGCATGGAGGTGAAGGGCAAGCGTAAGCTGGGCCTGCAGCCCGTGCCGATGCACGACATCGCGCTGCATCTGCATAAAGCAGAAGAGCGCGGCGAGGATCTGCCTATCGCCATTACGCTGGGCAATGACCCGATCATTACGCTGATGGGGGCGACGCCGCTCAAATACGATCAGTCGGAGTATGAAATGGCCGGCGCCCTGCGTGAAAGCCCGTACCCGATAGCGACGGCCCCCTTGACCGGCTTTGATGTGCCCTGGGGTTCCGAAGTCATCATTGAAGGAGTGATTGAAGGCCGCAAGCGCGAGATTGAAGGCCCGTTCGGCGAATTTACGGGGCACTATTCCGGCGGCCGTAACATGACGGTGGTGCGCATCGATAAGGTTTCTTACCGCTCGCGGCCGATTTTCGAATCCCTGTATCTGGGCATGCCCTGGACAGAAATCGACTACCTGATGGGGCCGGCCACCTGTGTGCCGCTGTATCAGCAGTTGAAAGCCGAGTTTCCGGAAGTGCAGGCGGTTAATGCGATGTATACCCACGGGTTGCTCGTCATCATTTCCACTAAAAAGCGTTATGGCGGTTTCGCGCGCGCGGTGGGGATGCGGGCGATGACCACGCCGCATGGGCTGGGCTATGTGAAAATGGTGATCATGATCGATGAGGATGTCGATCCCTTCAACCTGCCGCAGGTTATGTGGGCGCTGTCCGCCAAGGTCAATCCGGCCGGCGATTTGGTGCAATTGCCGAATATGTCGGTGCTGGAGTTGGATCCCGGCTCCAGCCCGGCGGGGATCACGGACAAACTCATCATTGACGCGACCACGCCGGTGGCTCCGGATACGCGCGGCCACTACAGCCAGCCGGTCAAGGATTTACCCGAAACTGCCCTGTGGGTGGATAAATTAACCGCCATGCTGGCTAACCGTCATTAAGGAGTTCCTATGATTTGTCCTCGTTGTGCCGATAAACAGATAGACGTCATGGCGCATTCACCGGTCAAGGGCGTGTGGACGGTATACCAGTGTCAACACTGCCTTTATACCTGGCGTAATACCGAGCCTGCTCGCAGAACGGAACGGGAGCATTATCCGCCCGAGTTTCGCATGACTCAGCAGGATATCGATAATGCGCCGGAAGTGCCGACCATTCCTCCTCTTTTGAGGAAATGAAACCGCAGGCGGGGAAAGGCCCGCCTTTTCATGGAAATAACAATGATGAAAAATGAAGACGTCGTTCTGCTTGACGCCGCCTGGCAGCCCTGCGGGACGACGCCCAAAGATCAGGTCCACACGCGGCATACGCCGCTGCATCTGGCTTTTTCATGCTACCTGTTTACTGTCGAGGGTGCAGTGTTGGTCACCCGGCGCGCGTTGAGCAAAACCGCCTGGCCGGGGGTCTGGACCAATTCTTTTTGTGGGCATCCCCTGCCGCAAGAGGCGCTGGCGCAGGCCGTTATACGTCGCGCTCAGGTTGAATTGGGCACGGAAGTCGAGCAGATAACGCTGCTGAGCGACGCCTTCAGTTATCAGGCGACCGACGTGTCCGGCATCATGGAAAATGAGGTTTGCCCGGTATTTGCCGCGCATTGTAAAGGCGCTCTCTGCGCTAATCCGGATGAAGTGGCGGATTATGCGTGGGTCGATCTCAACAACTTAATGGCGGCGGTAAAATTAACGCCATTCGCTTTCAGCCCGTGGATGGTTTCTCAATTGAATACCGGTGCGATAACATCAGGTTTGAAAAAATACAGGGATGCCATAACCATAAAGAGCGCAGCGCGCGACATTAGGGACGGTGCTGTAATAAAATAAATAGTCACCGCAAGGGTGACTATTTATTCATTCATGTTTACAGGCTGCCGCCGACCGAGGTCGAGGTGGAGCCGATAGTCTCGCGGAAATGTTTCGCGTAGTCGGCCACTTCCTGCTGCGTATGCGTCAGGCCATAAAGACCCAGCCCCACACCGCCTGCAACGCCGCCGATGATGGTGCCGACCAATTGGCCGACCGCACCGGCAATAAAGCCGCCTGCGCCTGCGGATTTACCTGCAATCAACGCGCCGGTCATGGCGCCGTCCAACAGCCCATCCCAGGCCGCGTTCAGATCGCCACCGCTAACGTACTGTTCTTCATATTGACTAAGTACTTTCATATACAATCCTTATAAATAAAAGGGTGACTTAGTGGGTTTAATTAAATTCTAAAATAACGCCGCAGCGCCATTTCACTTTAAAAATATAACGGATGCCATTTGATTGGCAATATTCCATTCAACGAAGGGTGTTATTTGGTTAAATATAGTCGCATTTATTTTTGGCGAGTGTTTTAAAGAGGGGGGTTGGGAATTTTCTTGGGAAAAATAGCAGATATCGCTGGGAGGTGAGAAGCAAAGCCGCCACCGGTTGGCGCAGTTTGTCACTATTTTCACATTTATTGTCTCGTCATTCGCATGGCGTTAGGCCCACATCGCAATTATTCCAATAAAAACTATCGCTAATTAATGAGTTATATCTCCGCATTTATTGCCCGCCATTGAAAAAATTCTCGCAAAAAATCTCCACTGTGAAAATAAGATCACACAAGCGTAACAAAAGGTAAACAAACCCCTCCTATATTGGCTGCTTCGCTTTTGGAGGGAGTGTCATGCGTAACTGGAACGAACCGAAAAAGAACAAAGCGCACATCGAACTGATCCCGATGATCGACGTGATGATGTTTTTATTGGTGTTTTTCGTCTTGATCAGCCTGAACGTCATTCCGGCGCTCGGGCTGAAAACGCAGTTGCCGTCCGCCGGCAGCGCGCAACAGCTGAAACCGCAGAAGAAAGCGATCATCACGCTGGGGGCCGACGAACAGCTGCAGCTGGATGGCCAGCCGATCGCGCTCGACGCGTTGGTCAACACGCTGAAGCAACAGCAGCAGGCCAACCAGACCACCACCATCATCGTCAACAGCGATAAAGGCGTGGCGGTCGAGCGGCTGGTGGCGGTCATGGATAACCTGCGCCAGGGCGGCTTCTTCTCCGTCTCCATCGCGACACGGAAGCTGTGACATGTATCTGCTCTATCGCTCACGTCATCTTTTCAGCTGGTTGCCGGCGCTGATTGTCGCCGGCTGCCTGCTGTTCGCCAGCCAACAGGCGGCGCTGAAGATCCAGCCGCGCTACGACGAAACCGCCATTGAACTGGCGCTGGTGGAACCTGAACCGGCGCCGGAACCCCAACCGCAAACGCCGCCGGAGCCTCAGCCCGAACCGCCGCCGCCCGAGCCGGAGCCGATCCCCGAACCGGTGGTGCCGGCGCCGGAACCGATCGTGGAAGCCAAGCCGGTGCCGAAGCCACAGCCAAAGCCACAGCCAAAGCCCAAACCGGTGAAAGAGAAAGCCAAACCGGTAGAGAAACCTAAACCGACGCCGGCGCCCGCCGCACCGCGCGCGCTGGTCAGCAAGCCGGCGGCACAGCCTGCACCGGCCGCCCCCGCAGCGCCGAAGGTGAACGCGCAGGCGATAGAAAACGGCTACCTGCTGGCCTTGCGCCGTGAGCTGGAACAGCGCAAGCGCTACCCGAGCGGGCGGCAGGCCTCGCTCGAACGCCCGCAGGGCAACGTCGAGGTGTGGCTGGAGGTCGATCGCAGCGGGCGGGTGCTCTCTTCCGGCATCGCCAACAAGGCCGCCAGCATGCTGCTGAACCGCGCGGCGATGAGCAGCCTGCAAAGCATCAGTTCAGTGAAGCCGTTCCCGAGCGAGGCGTTCGCCGGGCAAACAACCAAAAGATTTACCGCGACGTTCAATTATCAGGCGCCTTAGCGCAAGGGTTAATCGTTTGATTTTTATGGGATGCACACAATGAAATCGTTTAATCGTTCTGGGATCTATCTGGCGGTGATGTCGGCGATGCTGCCGGGCGCCGCGCTGGCGGCCGACGCCACCGATGTCGGCACCATCAGCGTCAAGGGGCAGTCGCTCGGCGGCGGCATGATGGTGCAGGATGACAGCGCCAAGGCGCGCTCCACCATCACCAAAGAGGCGATGGACAAAATGCCGTCGGCGGCCAACGCCATCGACAAGCTGAAGTTCACGCCGGGCCTGAACGTCAACAGCAACGACGCCAGCGGCCTGAGCGGCGTGGACTACACCATGCGCGGCATGAACTCGGATCAGATCGGCCTGTCGATGGACGGCATCCCGATCAACGACTCCGGCAACTACGCGGTCTACCCGAACCTGCTGGGCGACGCGGAAAACCTGGAGGAGGTGTTCGTCACCCAGGGGTCTTCCGAAGCGGACGGCCCGCACATCGGCTCCAGCGGCGGCAACATCGGCCTGGTGACGCGCCGCCCGGCGAAAGACTTCGGCGGTTTCGTCAAGCAGACGCTGGGCAGCAACAGCCTGAGCAAAACCTTCGCCCGCCTGGAGACCGGCGAGTACAACGGCTTCAGCAACTGGCTCTCCTATTCGCACACCGAGGCGAAGAAATGGCGCGGCGAGGGGCGGCTGTACTCCGACAAGTTCGAGATGAATTCGCTGTATGAAGACGGCAACGGTAACAGCAGCAATCTGGTGATGAAGTACAACCGCCAGAACAACACCAACTACAACACCCTGAGCAAGGCGCAGTTCCAAAACGACGGCCGTGACACCGATTATGTCACCTCGCCGGAGTACAACAGCAAAGGGCAGTTGAACAAGTATTACAAGATTGAACGCAACCCGTTCGAGAACTTTACGCTGTCGTTCACCCAGAAACTGCAGCTGCGCGACAACCTGTCGCTGACCCTGCAGCCGTATTACTACTGGGGCAACGGCGGCAGCTTCAACGGCCAGACGGCGTCGGTATTGTCCAGCACGTCGGACAGAGCCGGGCAGTATGACCTCAGCAACCTGCAGTCCAACACCTATTACCGCCCGTCGTGGACCCAAACCTGGCGACCGGGCATCACCACCAAGCTGAAGTGGGACATTAACGATCAGCACAGCCTGGATATCGGCTACTGGTATGAACGCGCGCGCCAACTGCAGACTCAGCCGTTCATCAGCATCAAGGGCGACGGCAACCCGTCACAGATTTGGGGGAAACCCGGCGGTTCCGATCAGGTGAAGGACGCCAACGGCAACACCGTGCAGGGGCGCAACCAGTACACCATCACCCCGGCGCAGAAAGTGTGGCTGCAGGACACCTGGTTTGCCACACCGGACTGGACCTTCGTCGGCGGCCTGGCCTATCAGTACGTGGAGCGTAAAGGGGACAACCGCGGCAGCCTGTACAACGTGCCGGAGAAGCGCAAAGCCACCTATCACGAATTCCTGCCGAACTTTAGCGCCAGCTATAAGGTGAACCAGGAAAACCAGGTGTTCTACAACCTGACGCGCAACATGCGCACGCCGCCCAACTACGTGCTGTACAACGTCGGCGACTCGCTCAGCACCAAGCCGGAGCTGAGCTGGAACCACGAACTGGGCTGGCGTTTCCAGCAAGAGGACATGCTGCTGAGCGCCACGCTGTTCTACATGCGCTACAGCGATCGCCAAATCTCCACCACCAACGCGGCCGGAGACTACGAGATGATGAACATCGGCAACGTGGAGAACAAAGGGCTGGAGCTGGAGTGGAGCGGCCAACTGCCGCATAACTTCAATTACTACACCTCTTATACCTATACCCAATCGAAGCAGAAGAACGACATCGTCAGCAATGGCGGGCAGCCGCTGCCGACCTCCGGTAAAGAGGTGCCGAACGTGCCGAAAAACCTGCTGAACATGACGTTGGGTTATGACGACGGGCTGTATTACGGCAGCGTCAGCGGCAAGTACGTCAGCGCATTCTACGGCGACTTGACCAACGACGAGAAGATCGGCGGCCGCACGGTGTTCGATCTGGCGGCGGGGGTGCATCTGCCGGTGGACAAGAAAATCGTCAAAAGCGCCGCGCTGCGTTTTGGCATCAGCAACCTGTTTGACAAGGAATACCTGACCTCGGTGCGCACCACCACCTTCAACGCGGCGCCCTACGGCGGCGTGAAGGCCAGCACCCCGTATTACAACGTCGGCGAAGAACGCACCTTCAGCGTCTCGCTGGAAGCCACCTTTTAACTGAACGCCCCGCCGCCTGCCGGGCGGCGGGGAAGAGGAACCCTGTATGGACGCCAATCTGTTGCACGACATTATTTTCTACGTGATGTACGCCGCGCTGGCGATCGCGCTGGTGATCATCATCGAACGCACGCTGTACTTCGCCTATACCCAGCGCCAGGCGCGCCGGCTGGAGCAGGCGCTGACGCCGGAGGTGCGCCGCGCCGCCGATCTGCCGGACGCGCTGACCCAGCGCAACAGCCTGCCGATGGCGGTGATCGCGCCGGTGCTGGCGCAGAAACACCGCGCCGGCGATCGCGAGGCGATCGGCGATCTGATCGACGCCCAGTATCTGCTGAGCAAGCCGCCGATGGCGCGCGGCCTGTGGCTGTTGGAAACCGTGGTCACCGCCGCGCCGTTGCTGGGGCTGCTCGGCACGGTGATGGGGATCATCGAAACCTTCAAGGCGCTGGCCGCCTCGGGCGTCTCCGAGCCGAGCCTGGTGTCGGCCGGGATGGGCACCGCGCTGTACGCCACTGGTCTCGGCATCGCCATCGCGCTGCTGTGCCTGGTGGCCAACAACTTCCTGCAGAGCCGCATGGAGCGCATCAACGAGCTGCTGAAGGTGCTGCTGATCCGCGCCGGTCAACCGGCCAGCCGCCCGGAGAGCGGCAGCGGCGAACAATGGGTTGACAGCGGGGCGCCGCGCTATGCCTAATGGCCATCCAACACGGCGGCCGTTCGGCCGCCTTTATACGGCATTGTGGAGCGGTTGTTTGTTGATGTTGAGCCAGAGCGCTGCGGCGCGTTTTGCGATTCCCGGTTACGAGCTGGTGTATACCGCGCCGGTGGAAACTGCGCTGCAGGCCGACGACCTGCGCAACACCGCCGAGGTGTGGCGCGAGATGTTCGACGCGGCGAAAACCCGCATCGATCTGGGGCAGTTCTACGTGGCGAATCAGGACGGCTCCTTGCTGGACGGCGTGCTGCAGCGCCTGAAGGCGGCCGGTGAGCGCGGGGTGAAAATCCGCTTCCTGATGGAGGAGAAAGGCATCCGCAACTCCACCGCCGAGACGCTGGAACAGCTGAAGGCGATCCCCAATCTGGAACTGCGCATCATTCCTTACCAGAAGCTGAGCGGCGGCATCCTGCACGCCAAGTATCTGCTGGTGGACGGCGAACAGGCGTTTGTCGGCAGCCAGAACTTCGACTGGCGCGCGCTGGAGCATATTCACGAAACCGGGCTGCGCATCAGCGACGCCAGGGTGGTGGGGCAGATCCAGGCGATCTTCGAACAGGACTGGCAGGCGCAGGCGCTGCTGGCGCAGGATAAGCCGGTGCCGGCGCTGCCCGATGCGCCGCCGACCGCGCCCCCGCAGGGCAACTATCTGGTGGCCAGCCCGCGCGCCTACAATCCGGCGGGCGTGCTCGATTCGCAGGCCGAGCTGCCGCGTCTGCTGGCCGGCGCCAAACGGCGGGTGCGGGTGCAGGTGATGGACTACGCGCCGCTGTCGTTCGGCCCGGAGCGCAGCCGCCCCTTCTATGCGGTGATCGACAACGCGCTGCGCAGCGCGGCGGCGCGCGGCGTGCAGATCGAGCTGATGGTGGCCAACTGGAACACCAAAAAGCCGGATATCGCCTGGCTGAAGAGCCTGGCGCTGGTGCCGAACGTGCAGATCAAGGTGGTGACCATTCCGCCGGACAGCAGCGGCTTCATCCCGTTTGCCCGGGTGATCCACAGCAAGCTGATGACCATTGATGATGAGATTGCCTGGGTGGGCACCAGCAACTGGACCGGCGGCTATCTGGACAACTCGCGCAATCTGGAGCTGGTGCTGCACAGCGCGGCGATGAGCGGGCGGTTGGACCAGCTGTACCAACAGCTGTGGAACAGCGTCTATGCCGAACCCTTGAAACTGGATTACGATTACCCGACGCCCAAGCCGGGCGGCGGATCCTGATTATCAGGGCGTGGTTACCCCCGCGCCCCGCGTTGTTTACCGCCGCCAGCCGGCCTTCTCCAGCGCCGTCACCAGCTGCTCGGCGCTCAGCCCTTCCGCCCGATGGCCGTTGCCACTGACGCTATTGGCCGCCAGCAGCGCATTGACGATCGCCTCTTCCACCGCTTCCGCCGCCGCCGCGAACAGCGCCGAAATGTAGTCGTTGTTCACCATGCGCAGCGGCGTGGTGAAAACGCCTTTATTGGCGTAGTCGGCGGGCGGCAGGCCGTCGTTGCCGGTGGTGAAGGCGATAAAGATATCGCCGCTCGAATCCTCGGTGCCGCCGCCGGTGCGGGCGATGCCGATGCTGGCGCGCTGCGCCAGGCGCGTGCACTGGTGCGGCAGCAGCGGCGCGTCGGTGGCCAGCGCCACGACGATGGAGCCCATGCCGGGATGCGGCAACTGCGGCGTGAACGGCGAGGGGATATGCCCCAGGTGGCGGCCCACCGGATAACCGCCCACCAGCAGCGACTCGCGCTTGCCGTGGTTGGCCTGCACGATGGCGCCCACCGTCCAGCCGCCTTGATCGGCGGGCAAGCGGCGCGATGCGGTGCCGCTGCCGCCCTTGAACTCATGACAGATCATGCCGCTGCCGCCGCCGACTGCGCCTTCCTGCGGCAAGCCGCCTCGGGCCGCCTGCTGCGCCTGGCGCACGTGCTCGGCCTTGACGTGAAAGCCGTTGATGTCGTTGAGCAGGCCATCGAAGGTTTCCATCACCACCGGCATATTCCAGTACACCGCGTTGTCGCTCGCGGGCAGCGTTTCACGCTCCAGCGCGATCAGCGCATCGCGCACTACCCCCACGCTGTGGGTGTTGGTGAAGGCGATCGGGCTGGTCAACAGGCCCGCTTCTCGCACCCATTCCAGGCCGGTGGCGTCGCCGTTGCCGTTCAGCACGTGCACGCCGGCAAAGCAGGGGGCGTGGCGGGCGGAGCCGGGGCGCGGTTCGATCATCGTCACGCCGGTGCGCACGCTGCGCCCGTCCGCTAAATCGGCATGAAGGCTGGCATGGCCGACGCGCACGCCGGGCACGTCGGTGATGGCGTTCAGCGGGCCGGGCGTGCCCTGTCCGATGATAATGCCCAGATCCTGAGCGCGCTGCGTCATGGTTATTCTCCTTCTATTGAGGGGGCGGCGAGGGGCGCCGTCTGGCGGCCGCGCAGATGGTTCAGCGCCAGCCCGAAGCCGATGATGCCGGCAATGATAATAAAGTCTTTCAGGCTGCTGGCGATCAAAATCGTCCACAGCACATACAGGCAGCACAGCAGCGCCGCCACCACCGGCAGCGGCCACAGCGGCATCAGGTACGGGTGATGGAAGTGGCGGCGACGGCGGCTGATCAGCGCCGCGATCGCCATGATGGTGTACACCAGAAGCAGCAGGATCACGGTGAACGAGGTCAGCGATTCGAGATCGGAGCAAAATGCCAGCAGCGCCGAGGGCACGCCGAACAGCAGGGTGGCGATCCAGGGGGTGCCGAAGCGCGGATGGATGATTTTCAGCGCCCGGTTGAACGCCGGCAGCCAGAAACCGTCGCGCCCGCTGGCGAACATCATGCGGCTGAACTGCGCCACGATGGCGATAATGGCGTTGAATACCGACAGATAGATCGCGCCGCTCACCACCCGCGCCAGCGTCGGGCCGCCGAGCTGGGTGACCACATAGCCGACCGGATCGGCCTGTTTGGCCATCTCTGTCAGCGACGGCGAGCCGATCAGCAGGGCGGTGAACGGCACCAGCTCCACCAGCACCACGATGGCCAGCGTCAGTATGATCGCGATCGCCATCGGTCTGCCCTGTTCGCGCATGTCTTCCGCCATGTACACTGCCGCGCCGTAGCCGTTGTAGGAGAACAGCGCGACCCCGACCATGGCGACGATCAGCGGCAGCGACACCGGCGCCAGGCTGCCCTGCGCGTCCAGCATCACCGGCGCGGTGAGGATCTCCGCGCTTTGATGCGGATGGCTGAAACCGAGCCAGGCGATCAGCGCCAGCACCGCCACTTCCACCACCAGAAAGGCGCCGGTCAGCAGGGCATTGGCCTTGATGTTGAAAATGGCGCAGATACCGCCGACCAGCACGGTGAGCATGCCGGCGGTGGAGGCGTCGAATGAGGTGCCCAGTGCGGTATTCAGGTAGGGCACGGCGCCGGTGGCCAGCACCGCCGGCACGAACAGCGAGGCGCTGAGGATAAACAGGTAGGTCTGCAACCCGCACAGGGTGCCGAACAGGCGTTTGATGATGCTGTATTCGCCGCCGGCGCTGGGGTGCGCGGCGCCGAGCTCGGCATAGCACAGCGCGATGGTGGCGGCGACGCAGGCGGCGATCAGAAACGACAGAAAGGCGCCGCTGCCGGCGCTGGCGATCGCCAGCGGCGCGATGACGAAGATCGAACTGGCCGGCGTCACGCCGGACGCGGTGATCATCACCACGTCGAGGACGCTGAGATTGCCTTTGAAGGTGTGTTCAGGGGCGGACTCTTTCATGGGGTAACGACTCCATTAACGTGTGAGTGAATTATTGTTTTGCTGCACAGGCTGTACGCAGGAATCAAATGGAGCGCGCGAAATGCCGGGGAGCGTTGCTCCCCGGAAGTTTATTGTTCTTATGTGTTACCCCTGCCCCGACGGGAAGCTGAAGCTGGCGCGCCGGGCGTCGCCGGAGGCCGGCCAGCGCTGGGTCACGGTTTTGCGTTTGGTGTAGAACCTGACCGCGTCCGGGCCGTAGGCGTGCAGATCGCCGAACAGCGAGCGCTTCCAGCCGCCGAACGAGTGGTAGGCCACCGGCACCGGCAGCGCCACGTTGATCCCCACCATGCCGACCTGAATGCGGCTGGAGAAGTAACGCGCCGCTTCGCCGTCGCGGGTGAACAGGCAGGTGCCGTTGCCGTATTCGTGGGCGTCGATCAAGGCCATCGCCTCTTGCAGCGACGCCGCGCGCACCACGCCAAGCACCGGGCCGAAGATCTCTTCCTGATAGATGCGCATGCCCGGCGTCACGCGATCGAACAGCGTCGGGCCGAGGAAATACCCCTGGCTGGGGCGGCCGTCGTCGCCGGTCACGCTCAGCTCGCGGCCGTCCACCAGCAGCTCGGCGCCTTCGGCCACGCCCTGATCGATATAGTCTTTCACCTTCTGATAATGCTGTTGGGTCACCAGCGGCCCCATGTCGTTGCGATTGTCGCTGCCGGGGCCGACGCGCATGGCGGCCATCTGTTGCCGCAGCCCGGCGATCAGCGCTTCAGCGGTGCCGTCGCCCACCGCGACCACCAGCGGGATGGCCATGCAGCGCTGGCCGCTGGAGCCGAATGCCGCGCCCATCAGCGCGCCGACCGCGCCGGGGATATCGGCGTCCGGCAGCACCACTGCGTGGTTTTTGGCGCCGCCCAGCGCCTGCACCCGTTTGTTCTGACCGCAGCCGGTGTGATAGATGTGCTCCGCCACCGGCGTTGAGCCGACGAAGCTGATTGCCTTCACGCGTCCGTCATGCAGCAGCGTCTCCACCGCTTCGCGATCGCCGTTGACCACGTTGAGCACCCCCGGCGGCAGCCCGGCTTCCGCCGCCAGCCGCGCGATATACAGCGCGGCGGAAGGGACGCGCTCGGAAGGCTTCAGCACGAAGGTGTTGCCGCAGGCGACCGCCATCGGCCACATCCACAGCGGCACCATCGCCGGGAAGTTGAACGGCGTGATGCCCGCCACCACCCCCAGCGGCTGAAACTCGCTCCAGCTGTCGATGCCTGGGCCGGCCTCTTTGCTGTGTTCGCCTTTCAGCAGTTCCGGCACATAGCCGGCGTATTCGATATTCTCGATGCCGCGCTGCAGTTCGCCCAGGGCGTCGCTGAGCACTTTGCCGTGCTCGGCGGTGATCAATTGGCAGACGGCGTCGGCATGCTGTTCCAGCAGATCCTTGAGCTTCATCATGATGCGCGCGCGTTTCAGCGGCGGGGTATCGCGCCAGGCGGGATAGGCCTGTTCGGCGGCGGCGATGGCGCGCTCCACCGTGGCGCGGTCGGCCAGCTGCACCTCCTGCGCCGATTGGCCGGTGGCCGGGTCGTAAACCGGCTGGCTGCGTTCGCCGCCGGCGGCGGGCTCGCCGTTGATCCAATGGGTGATGGTCATGATTCTCTCCTTATTCGGTGGCGTTGAGGGCGTCGCCGACGGCGTTGATCAGCGCGTCGATTTGCGCCTCGCTGCTGATGAACGGCGGCGCCAGCTGCAGGGTGTCGCCGCCGTAGCGCACGTAAAATCCGCTTTCCCAGCAGCGCATCGCCGCCTCGAAGGGGCGCCGCGCCGGTTCGCCGGGCCGCGCCGCCAGCGTGATGCCGGCCGCCAGGCCGATATTGCGAATGTCGGCGACGTGTTTGGCTCCTTGCAGGCTGTGCACCGCGCGTTCGAAATAGGGCGCAAGCGCCTGTACGCGCTCCACCATCTGTTCGCGCTGCAGGATGTCCAGCGTCGCCAGCGCGACCGCGCAGCTGACCGGATGGGCGGAGTAGGTGTAGCCGTGCGGGAATTCGAGCTGGTAGTCCGGCTCGCCGCCGTTCATGAAGGTGTGGTAGATCTCCGGCCGCACCACCACCGCGCCCATCGGCTGCGCGCCGTTGGTCACCTGTTTGGCGATGTTCATGATGTCCGGCGTGACGCCGAACGCCTCGGCGCCGGTCATCGCGCCGCAGCGGCCGAAGGCGGTGATCACTTCGTCGAAGATCAGCAGAATGTCATGCTGGGTGCAGATCTCGCGCAGGCGCTGCAGGTAGCCGACCGGCGGCACGATCACGCCGGCGGAGCCGGAGAACGGTTCGACGATCACCGCGGCGATCGTCGAGGCGTCGCGCAGCGCGATGATGCGGTTGAGCTCATCCGCCAGTTCCGCCCCCTGTTGCGGCATGCCGCGCGAAAAGGCGTTGCCGGCCAGCAGGGTGTGCGGCAGATGGTCCGCCTCGGCGCCGGCGCCGAACGTCTTGCGGTTGCCGGCGATGCCGCCGACCGAGATACCGCCGAAGTTAACGCCGTGGTAGCCCTTTTCCCGGCCGATAAAGCAGGTTTTTCCCGCCTGGCCTTTGGCGCGCCAGTAAGCGCGCGCCATTTTCAGCGAGGTGTCCGCCGCTTCCGAGCCGGAGCCGGTGAAGAACACGTAATCCAGCCCCGCCGGCGTCAGCGCCTTGATTTTGTTGGCCAGTTCGAACGACAGCGGGTGGCCGAACTGAAACGCCGGCGAGTAATCCAGCGTCGCCAGCTGGCGCTGGGCGGCGTCGGTGATTTCCTGCCGGCCGTGCCCCAATCCGCAGCACCACAATCCGGACAGGCCGTCGAAAATCTTTCTGCCGTCGTGGCTGGTGTAATACGCCCCTGCGGCCTGAGTAATGATGCGCGGCTGCGCTTTAAAATTGCGGTTGCCGGTAAAAGGCATCCAATGGGCCTCTAATCCTTCGGCATCGAGACGATTGAGTGAATAATTTTCAGCGGCCATGTTTTCCTCCGGGCAGGAAAATAAGTGCGATTAATTAAATAAAATGAGTTGTTAACGAATTGTTGTGCGAAATTGACTATGTACCGCTTGTTCTCTACTGTGAATAATCATATGTCGAAACTTACTTAAGGTTTTATGCAAGTAAAAAAGCGCGCGTTGTTAGGGCAATTGTCGGATATGGATCTGCGTTTGCTGCGGGTATTCAAGGCCGTGGTCGACTGCGGCGGCATGAGCGCCGCCGAACTGGAGCTGAACATCAGCCTGTCGACCATCAGCAAGCACATCAAGGATCTGGAGCAGCGGCTGGGCCTGACGCTGTGCCAGCGCGGGCGCGAGGGCTTTGCGGTCACCGACGAGGGGCTGATTATCTACCAGGAAACCGTCAACCTGCTGGCGGCCACCGAGGCGTTCCGGCGCGGGGTGGATGAGGTGCACCAGCGCATGGGCGGGCAGCTGCACGTGGCGATATTCGACCATACGGTCAGCAATCCGCAGGCGCAGATCGGCCGAGCCATCGCGTTATTCAGCGAGCGCGCGCCGGAGGTTTCTTTGCAAATGTATGTGGAGCCGATTAATACCATTGAACGCGGCGTTATTGATGGGCAATTTCAGGTTGGGGTTATTCCCATGCACCGCAGCGCGGAAAGTTTATCTTATCATTCGTTATTCAGTGAGAGGATGTTCTTATATTGCGGCGCACAGCATGAATTATTTTCCGGCCCCCATGAAACATTAAATTGGGATCTGCTGCACAATTATGCCTTCGCCGGATTAGGCTATCATTCGCCGAATATGGAACTGAGCCTGCAGCAACATTTGCATCGCAAGGCGACGGGGTTTGCGCAGGAGTCGATAGCGACGTTAATTCTGTCCGGCAAATACGTCGGCTTTCTGCCGGATCACTACGCGGCGTTTTTTGTGGCGCAGAACCTGATGCGGGCGATCAAACCGGCGCTGTTCCGCTACCACTGCGAATACTCCAGCGTGCTGCGCCGCTCGCCGGTGCCGCAGCGGGTGGTGAAGCTGTTCCATGAGTGCCTGCTGGCGGCCCACGGAACAGCGTGACGCTTACTGCTCTTTCTTCTTGCCGAAGATTCTGATCAGCGCGCCGACCAGGATGCCGACCGCGATGCCGGCGAAGATCCAGCCGATGATGCCCATTTCCTTACTCCTGCTAGTGCGTTGATCTGATTATACCCGTCATACTTGAAACTGCATCTGTGTTGGCTGCGAGTGCGTACGCCAGTCACTTACTTGAGTAAGCTCCTGGCGAGCCGCCTCTTGCCGCCGGGATGCAGCTCCAACTATTTAGGGTAGATATCATCATTCAACGCGAAACGCCTCTTCGATCATCCGTTGCCGCTGCGCCGGCGCATAGTCGATCCAGGAATTCTTACTGTTGGATTTCTCCAGCGCCACCGCCAATTCCTGGCCGGAAATCGGCAAATCGTCCTGCCAGAACGGCGCGATGGCGTGGCGGGTGATGAAATCGGTCAGGTAGCTCTCCGGGCTGCCCTGCCAGTGCGGGTACAGGCGCGCGGCCAGCTCGGCCATCAGTGCGCGCTGCTGCGGCTGTTCGCTGCTTTCCAGCAGGGTGAGGAACGGCAGCAGCAGGCGGCCGCAGACCTGGCCGTGATGGTAGTCGCGCAGCGCGCCGATCTCGCCGGCGATGCCGTGAATGACCCCCAGCCCGGCGGCGCTCAGCGTCAGCCCCCCGAGGTACGAAGCTTGCATAATCGCTTCGCGCGCTGCGTCGCTGCGGTTGAGCGCCGGCCAGGCGGCGAGGAAGTGGCGGATGCCGCTCAGCGACATATCGCGCGTCATGGCGCCGGCGGTTTTCGACAGATAGGCCTCGAACAGGTGGGTGAAGGCGTCGATGGCGCAGTAGGCCAGCACCTTGTCCGGGGCGCCCGCCAGCAGCTGCGGATCGAGAATGGCGGTGTGCGGCACGAAGTTGTTATGGCGCAGCGAGGCTTTCACCTTGCTGACCTGGGTATCGGTGATCACCGCGTTCTGCGTCACCTCGCTGCCGGTGCCGGCGGTAGTGGGAATGGCGATCAGCGGCAGGGTGGCGCCGCTGATTTTGCTGTCGCCCACCTTTTCCATATAGCGCAGCGTTGGCAGCGGGTGCTCAACCAGCGCGGAGAACGCCTTGGCGGCGTCCAGCACGCTGCCGCCGCCGATGGCCACCACGCGCCGCGCCTGGCCGCGCCAGCGCGCCACCCAGGCGTCTATTTCCTGCGGCGACGCCTCGTGGCTGACGATCTCGGTGCCGATGAGCAGCGGCGTCAGCGCTTCGCGCAGGCCGGCGTACACCGGGCCGTTGAGAAAAGAGCGGCAGCTGAACAGCAGCGTCGGCTGCGGATCGGCCAGCAGCAGCGGCGGCAGCTGTTGGATGCTGCCGTGGCCGAACCAGGTCTGGCGGTTGGCGATGATATGGCTGACGGACATAAGGTCTCCTTGACGGCGTTGCGGGGCGCGATGCCACAGCATAAGCCAGCGGGCGCGGAGCGGCCACCGCTTTCCCCGCCGCGGCAACCTGTGAGTTGTTTAACATGTAAACGATCGCGCTCTTGCATTTCGGCGCTGCGGATGCTTTTTTTAACAGTACCGGCCGTCATGCGGCCAACCCCATCCGAAATCGGTAGATTGTTAATGTATTAATAATGGCGAGGCGGGTATGGATATTCAGGTTGAACGCTTGTCTGCGGTGATCGATGCGGTGGCCAGCCCGCGTTTTTATCCCAGCCTGCTGAACTGGCTGGAAGGGTTTTTCGCCTTCGACAACGCCATCGTCTATGCCTTCGAACGCGGCCGGCCGCCGCGCTGCCTGATCAAAACCGAGCGGGAAAACAGCGACGCGGTCAACCAGATCTACCAGCAGGGCGCCTACCTGCAGGATCCGTTTTATCGCGCGCTGAACGACGGCGGCGAAGGCGAGGTGCTGACGCTGCGCCAGTTGGCGCCCTGCGGGTTTTATCACAGCGACTATTACCGCAATTTTTATCGCAAGACCGGCTGGCACGACGAGGCCGGGGTGCTGCTGCAATTGACGCCGGAGCGCGGGCTGGGAGTGTTCTTTGGCTCGGCGCGCCGCACGGTGGCGGTGCGTTACCCGCAGCGGGCGGATCTGCGCAGCGCGTTGACGCTGGTGAAAAGCGTGGCTCGGCTGCACGGTGAGGTGGTGGCGGCGCCGGCCGAGGCCGCGACGGTGAACAGCGACGGCGCCCAGGCGCGCTATCTGCTGACGCCGCGCGAGCGCGAGATCGTCGATCTGATCCTCGCCGGCTGCGGTTCGCAGCAGATTGCCGACCGGCTGTTCATCAGCCTTGGCACGGTAAAAAACCACCGCAAGAATATCTACGGCAAGCTGAACATCGGCTCGCAGGCCGAACTGTTCAGCCTGCTGCTGACTGCCCCGCAGCGGCGCAGCGCGTGAATGTTAATTTTTTGTAGCGAATGTCCCTAAGGGGACATAGCGGCACGGCTGCCGCCTCCCGATAATCCGATGTCATGGCATAGGCAATCGGGAGTGCGGCAGTGAACAACGAAATCGAGTCCTTAACCTACTACGCGGCGACCAAAAAATACGATCTGCGCTTCCCGACGCTGGAAGAGGATCTGGACGTTGACGTGGTGATCATCGGCGGCGGCTTCTCCGGCATCAACACCGCGCTGGAGCTGGCGGAGAAGGGCATCACCAACATCGCCATCCTCGAAGGCCGCTATCTGGGCTACGGCGGCACCGGACGCAACGGCGGCCAGGTGATGGCCGGCATCGGCCACGATCTGGAGAAGATCAAACGCCACGTCGGCCCGGCCGGGCTGGAAACCATCTTCAAGATCAGCAACCTCGGCGCCGGCATTATCCGCGAGCGCATCAAGAAATATGACATCGACGCCGACTTCTGCTTCGGCTACGGCTATCTCGGCAGCAACGCGCGTCAGGAGAAGACCCTGCGCGGTTGGCTGAAGGAGTTCAGGGCGGTGGCGCCGGAGGAGGAGATCGAGCTTTACACCGGTGCGGAGGTGAAGCAGGTGGTGGGTTCCGACGCCTACACCTGCGCGCTGAAACACATGGGCGGCGGCCACGTGCATTCGCTCAACCTGCTGCTGGGCGAGGCCAAGGCGCTGAGCGGCTACGGGGTGAAAATCTTCGAGAACAGCAGCGTGCTCAACGTGGAATACGGGCCGCGCATCACGGTGCGCACCGCCATGGGCTCGGTGCGCGCCAACAAGATGCTGTGGGCCTGCAACGGCTTCCTCAACGGCATGGAACCGCAGATCTACCGCAAGACTATCAATACCTACGCCTTCCAGCTGGCCACCGAGCCGCTGTCTGACGATCTGATCCGTCAGATCAGCCCGATCCGCGGCGCCTACAGCGACATTCGCCCGGTGATCGACTATTACCGGGTGACCAACGAAAACCGGCTGCTGTTCGGCAGCGCTACCCGCCTGATCGAATATTTCCCGTCGGATCTCAAGGCCTGGAACCGCAACCTGATGCTGAAGGTGTTCCCGTACCTGAAAGACGTGAAGATCGATCTGGCCTGGGGCGGCCCGCTGTGCTGCAGCGCCAACCTGTTCCCGCAGATCGGCACGCTGCCGGATCGCGACAACGTGTTTTACGTGCAGGGCTACTCCGGCTTCGGCGTGACGCCGAGCCACATCGTGTGCAAGGTGCTGGCGGAGGGCATGAGCGAAGGATCCGATCGCTACGATCTGATGAGCTCGATCCCGCATGTCAACATCTTCGGCAAGGACAAGCTGCGGCGGGTGATGACCACCGCCGGTAAGGTTTGGCACCAGACATCCGGCTACTGGAAAGGCCGCCGTTAACCCTCAGAGGAGAATGACATGAAACCGTTACTGCTTAAACAACCGCTGCCGGAACTGCTGGAGATCGGCAGCGTCAGCAACCTGGGCGCCACGGTGATCGCCGGCACGCCAAACGTCGGCGTGGCCAGCATCTTCGGCGAACCGACCGACAACCTGAACTGCGGCGTGTTCAGCTGCACCCGCGGCAGCTTCGTGATGGAGTACCCGTTCGCCGAGCACGCCACGGTGTGGGAAGGCAGCGCCACCCTGACCAACGAACGCACCGGCGAGTCGGTGCACTATCAGGCCGGCGATTCCTGGTTCGTCGAGAAAGGCACTCCGGTGCGTTGGGACATCACCTCGGATCGCTTCGTCAAACACTACCTCGCCATCGTCGAGGGCTGACGCCGTCATGCCCCCCTCAGCAGGCTGAATGCCGAGGGGGAGCGCCTTAGCCTAATGCCCGCGCAATAAAGTCGGTTACCCGCTTGAGGATCTGATCCTTATTGGTTTCGTTAAAGCTCTCGTGCCGCCCGCCCGTGTTGATCATCCGTTCGAAATCGTCGCCCTGCAGACGATCGAGCGCGGTTTGCGTTTCGCTCATCAGTACCAGCCGATCGTCGTCGCCGTGGATCCACAGCGTAGGCAGCGCGCCGAACCCCGGCCCGGCGTTGATGGCGGCGAGGATCCGTTGCATGGCGCGCAGAGTGGGGCGTTTGAACGGCCCGTGCCACACCAGCGGATCTTCCTGATACGCCGCGCCAACCGCCGGATCGCGCGCCAGGGTGGCGGTATCCAGCGGCGCGTCGGGGATCGTCGGCAACTCGGCCAGATCGGAAATCGCCGTTCTGTCGCCGAGCAGCGGGCCGGACAGCACCAATGCGCGCACCTCCTCACCATAACGCTGCACGTAGCGGGTGGCGATCATGCCGCCCATCGAATGGCCGATCACCACCAGCGGCAGCGTCGGATACTGTTGGCGAAGATGCTCGACCACGCGCTGAACGTCGTCGACCACGGCGTCATAATCCTCGATCAGCACGCGCTCGCCCTGCGACAGGCCGTGGCCCAGATGATCGGGGCCGAATACCCGCGCCCCCTGTGCCTGCAGCGTGCGCGCCACGTATTGATAGCGGCCGAGATGCTCGCCGTAGCCGTGCACCAGCAGCGCCAGATAGCGCGGCTTGTCGTTTCCCCAGTCGTGCACGGCGATGTCGCCGTGGCGGCCTTTGATAAAGCTGACGGTTTGTTCGGACATGTTATTGTTCTCATGATGGTAGGGTTGCCCTTCAGCGTAGCGGCTGGCGGCGAGCTTGTCAGGGGCGCCGGATGCGGCGCCCGCAGAGAGGGGATTACAGGCCGAACTGGCGCGCCAGTTCGTCGAGCGCTTCGCGCTGGAAGCGATTGAAGGCGTCGCGCGGCTGCTGTTGCTGGATGAACTCTAGCAGCGGATCCTGCACTTCCGTGCGCACGCCGCTCAGTTGCTCCATCACCGCCAGCCCGCAGAACGGCACGTAGGATTCGGCGTAGCCGCCTTCATGCACCATCACCAGCTTGCCGCCGCACAGCCGGTCGGCGGCGTCTTGCACCAGCGCGGTCATGGCGCGGAAGCTGTCGCTGTGTAGCTGCATGCGCGCCAGCGGATCGAGCGCGTTGGCATCGTAGCCGCAGGCGACGATGATCAGCTCCGGCTCGAATTTTTCCAGCGACGGAATAATGATGCGCCGCATCGCGTGCAGGTAGCCGTCGTCGCCGGCGCCGGCCAGCATCGGCACGTTGACATTGCAGCCTGCCCCGGCGCCTTCACCGCGATCCTGTTCGCCGGAATAGCCCGCCGGGAAGCAGCCGTCCTGATGCAGCGACAGCGTCAGCACGTCGCCGCGCTGCCAATAGATATGCTGGGTGCCGTTGCCGTGGTGCACGTCCCAGTCGATCACCGCCACCTTGCCCAGGCCGTAGCGGGCCTTGGCGCGCTCGATGGCGATGGGAATATTGGCCAGGAAGCAGAAGCCCATCGATTGATCCGGCAGGCAGTGATGGCCCGGCGGGCGCGACAGCGCATAGGCGTTATCCAGCTCGCCCTGCAGCACCGCCTCCACCGCCGCGCAGGCCAGTCCGGCGGAGAGTTTGGCGATTTCATAGCTGCCCGGCCCCAGCGGCGCTTCCTCCCCCAGCAGGCCGCCGCCGCTGTCGCTCACCTGTTTGAAGCGCTGCAGGTAGTGGGCGGGATGGATGCGCAGCAGGTCTTCTTCCGTCGCCGGTTCGGCGCTCAGCAGGGTGAGTTGGCGCGACAGGCCGGACACGTCCATCAGATTCTTCATGCGCCGCTTGGTTTCCGGCGATTCGGCGTGGCCAGCGCCGGAAGGCGGTTGCACCCAGCCGCCGACCGGCAGGGTGGTGGCGTGCAGGCCGGTGCTGTGCCAGAAACAGCGTTCATCAAACAAGAAACCGGTTGTTCTTTTCACCTTTCTCCTCCTGTTATACGGCGCGGTGCGCGCGGTGAAGCCAGCGAAATCAACAGCAGCGACAACAGCGCGCAGCCCAGCGCGCCGAACAGCAAGGCGTTGAAACCGCCGGAATATTCGATTAAAGAGCCGGCCAGCGTCGGGCCGATGGCCATGCCGCCGCCGATCACCAGGTTGATGCCGTTCATCAGCTTGCCGTCGTTATCCAGCCCGGCGACCCGCGCCAGAATGAATGGCAGCACGAAGGTCCAGGTGAATTTGAACAGCAGGGCCGCCAGGGCGAAGCGCAGCAGCAGGGGTTGGCCTGTCAGCAGCGCCACGCTGGCCAGCAGCAGGGCGTACCCCAGCACGATCAGGCGCCCGCCGCTGAAGCGCGCGCCGATCAGCGCCGCGGCGCTGGCGCCGACGATGCCGAGCAAGGTGGCGACGGCCAGCACCTGGCCGCTGTGGGCCGGCGACAGCCCGGCGCCGGCGGCGATGCCGCCGATAAAGGTCCAGACCGCACTCAGGCTGATGTAAAAGGTCAGCACCGCCAGCACGGCGCACAGCTTGCGCGCCAGCGAGGCGGCGGGGCCGCTGCGGGCGGCGCGGGCGGCGGTGAAACCGCTGGGAAACGCCGGGATGAGCGGCAGGCAGCACAGCATGATGGCCGCCAAAAGCAGGTAGACCGCCATCAGACCGAAGTGCGCGAACAGCGGCGGCAGCACCAGCAGCCCGACCGCGCCCAGCACCAGCTGGCCGAGCACCCAGAAGGCATACACCCGGCTGGGATTGGCGGTGCCGGCGGCGCAGGTGATGCACAGGATCATCAGGGTGCCGCCCGCCAGCGAGGCGATAAAGCGCAGCGGCAGCAGCAGGGTGAAATCCTGCGCCAGCGCCGAAGCCAGGTTGCCGGCGATAAACACCAGCGCCGACAGCGTAGCGACCCGCCGCCAGTTGATGCGCCCGATCCACCACCACGCCGGCAGCGTGGCCAGGCTCATGGCGCCGAGTTCGGTGGAGAACAGGTGGCCGATCTGCGCCGGGCCGAGCTGCCACTGAGTCGCGAGCTGGGCGGCCACGGCGGGGGCGGTCATCAGAATGCCCGGCGCGATGGCGGCGAAGACGATAATGGCGGTCAGCAGCCGCGGCGGGCAGGGGAGCGCCGCGCCGACGGCGGGCGCGGAAACCGAATCACTGGACATAAACCTTTTCCCCAAGCGTTGAGTGACGATGAAATATCCCGCCCGGCCCGATTGCGGGCAGGGGGAAGCCGCGCCATAAATGGCGAATATGTTCTGGCGTTATTTTCCGGCCGTCGGCAGCGGCGGCCGTTATCGGGCGTTAACCGTGAGCGAGAAAACCGCCGGCGACCAGTTCGGTGCGGTTCACCACGTCGGTTTTGGCGAAAATATTGCGCATATGGGTTTTCACCGTAGACAGCGAAATGCCCAGCTTCAGGGCGATGCGCTTATTGCTGGCGCCTTCGCGCACCATGTTGACGATCTCTTGTTCTTTGGCGGTCAGCAGCTGCGCCTCGCTGTCGGGCAGCAGATCGCGCGTCGCCAGCTCGATCAGCGGCAGCACCGCGCGCAGGCGGCCGCGCTCCACTTCGGTAAACGGCGTATCGCGGATCAGCGACACCCCGGCAACGATGCGCTTACGCTGGCGAATAAAAATCTCCGTCATGTCGCGCATGTCGTTCGGCAGCATAAAGTCGTGGTAATAGCGGCGGTTGCCGGCGATCGCCGCCGGGCTCATGCCGACCATGGTGATGTCTTGCCGGTGGAAATTGGCCGGCTGCAGCGGGTCAATTTGCTGGAAGTGGTTCAGGTACTGCTGATGCGTTTTATCGGGCATGCCGTGCAGGATGTAGTGATCCGGCCGCAGGTCGCGATCGACCAGATAAAACACCCCGGCAGACACCGGGATTAGGTGCGTAATGGTCGCCAAACAGCTGTTGATAAAGGCATCGGATGCGGTGCTGTGCATGATTCGTGTTCCTCCCTTTATCGTTCAATCTGGAGAAGGTTGGCGGTCAATATATGAACGATACAAGCATAGTTGTAGCAATTTGGCAACACAATAAAAACATATTAACAACGTGAGGCCGATTGCAATAAAACACATAAATAACAAGATGACACTGCGTTAATTAGGGCTTTTTCATTCGGATTTATCGCGATTTTCATTAATAGGTTAATGAAATAATTCACCGCTTTTCCCGCTGAATTTACAGCGCTTTTCAATGCTTGCTCGGGTGAAGCTTTCGCCGCCCTGCGCGTGCTACAGCCGCCGCTGCCGGCCGCCGTCCCTCGTTCTTAAGAACGATAGCCAGGCTTTTCCGCCGCTTCCTACACTGCGAATTGAAGATAGCGCCAGGCGGCGCCAAACGTATAAGACGAAAAAATGATGACCTTTATCGGGCTGAGGCGTCGGGTTGTTCAGTCCGCATGACCATACAGGGGACGGACGATGCAGAAAAAAACGTTGGCGGTGGCGTTGAGCGGCGCCTTATCGGGCCTGGCTCAGGGGGCGGACGCCGATCGCCCCAATGTGCTGATCATTCTGGTGGACGACATGGGCTACTCCGACATCAGCCCGTTCGGCGGCGAGATACCGACGCCCAACCTGCAGGCGCTGGCCGAACGGGGCGTGCGCATGAGCCAGTACTACACCTCGCCGATGTCGGCGCCGGCGCGGTCGATGTTGATGACCGGCAACACCAACCAGCAGGCCGGCATGGGCGGCATGTGGTGGTATGAGAGCACCGCCGCGCAGCCGGGGTATGAAATGCGCCTGACCGACCGCGTGATCACGCTGCCGGAGCGTTTTCGCGACGCGGGTTACGCCACCATGATGGCGGGCAAATGGCACCTGGGCTATGTTGATGGTGCCAAACCGACCGATCGCGGCTTCGAGCGCGCCTTCGCCTTTATGGGCGGCGGCACCAGCCATTTCGACGACGCGAAACCGCTGGGCACCGTGGAGGCGTTCCATACCTTCTACACCCTGAATGGCAAGCGCGTGTCGCTGCCCAAAGATTTTTATTCCAGCAAGGCCTATGCCGACCAGCTGGAACAGTGGATCCGTGATACTCCGCAGAATAAACCCGTCTTCGCCTATCTGGCGTTTACCGCGCCGCACGATCCGCTGCAGGCGCCGGATGACTGGATCGCCAAATTCGACGGCAAATACGACGCCGGCTATCAGCAGGCCTATCAGCAGCGCATTCAGCGCCTGAAAGCGCTGGGATTGATTTCCGATCGCACGCCGATGCCGATGCCGACGCTGGCGCTGGATAAGGCTTGGAACGCGCTGACGCCGGAACAGCAAAAATATGAAGCCAAGACCATGCAGGTGTACGCGGCGATGATCGCTTACATGGACGATCAGGTCGGCGCGGTGTTGAACACCCTGAAGCAGACCGGCCGCGACCAAAATACGGTGATCGTGTTCGCCACCGACAACGGCGCCAACCCGGCCAGCGGCTTCTACTACGGCTCGAAGCCGGAGTATTGGCGGCAGTTCGACAACAGCTACGCCAACCTCGGCCGCAAGGGATCGTTCATCTCCTACGGGCCGCACTGGGCCAACGTCAGCAACGCGCCATACGCCAACTACCACAAAACCACCAGCGCGCAGGGCGGTATCAACACCGATTTCATCATCTCCGCGCCGGGGTTGAAGGGCCGCGGCGGTATCGATCGCACGCCGATGGCGGTGTATGACATCGCGCCGACGCTGTATGACTATGCCGGCATCGACGCCAGCAAACCGCTGAAGGCCAAACCGACGCTGCCGATGGTCGGCGTCAGCTTCAAGCGCTATTTCAGCGGCGAGGCCGACGGTGTGCCGCGCGCGACCTACGGCGTGGAGCTGCATAACCAGGCCGCCTATGTAGACGGCATCTGGAAGCTGCGGCGGTTGGTGAAGGCCGGGCCGACGGCGCAGATGGCGCCGTGGGGGCTGTTCAACCTGCATGACGATCCGCTGGAAACGCGCGATCTGGCCGCCGCCGACCCGGAACGGGTCAAACGGCTGAGCGAGGCGTATCGCCGCTTTGCGCAGCAGAGCATGGTTATTGAAGCCAAAGGCGCAGCGATCGACTATCTCGGCGTCGACGCCAGCTCCGGCGACTACACCGGCCTGGATCCACAGACCCACAAACCGTTGCCGCAGGCGGCGCCATGAACCTGGCCCAGCTGCGCGCGCAGCAGATCCCGGTAGAGAGCGAACCGCGCGCGGCGGCGCCTTTTCATTTGCTGGTGAAGCCGATCGGCGCCGGTTGCAACCTGGGGTGCCGCTACTGCTACTATCCGCAGCGCCAGCAAGAGCGGACGCGCAAGATGGACGACGACCTGCTGGCGGAGTTTATCCGCGGCTACATCGCCGCCCAGCCGCGCTACAGCCGCGAGATCAACTTCGTCTGGCAGGGTGGAGAGCCGCTGTTGGCGGGGATCGGTTTTTACAAGCGGGCGCTGGCGTTGCAGCGCCGCTTTGCGCCGCCGGGCGTGCGGATCAGCAACAGCCTGCAGACCAACGGCACCCTGCTGAACGACGCCTGGTGCCGGCTGTTCCGGCAGCATCAATTCATCATCGGCGTCAGCCTGGACGGCGATCGCGAGGTGCAGGACGCCCATCGGCCGGACAAGCGCGGCGGCGCCAGCTATGACGCCGCGCTGCGCGGCATCGCGCTGCTGCAGCGCCATCAGATCGACTTCAACCTGCTGATGGTGGTGCACGACGGCGTCGCGGATCGCGCCGAGGCGATCTACGATCATGCGGTGGCGATCGGGGCGCGCTATCTGCAGTTTCAGCCGCTGATGCTGGAAGGGGATGCGCCCGCCGCCGGCTATGGGCTGAGCGCCGCCAACTGGGGGCGTTTCATGCTGGCGGTGTACCGCCGCTGGCGCAGCCGCGGGCACGTCGGTCAGGTGTTTGTGATGAACATCGAACAGGTCTACGCGCAGTATTTCACCCACGTCAGCCCCAGCTGCGTGCACGCCGAACGCTGCGGCGGCAATCTGGTGATGGAGCCGGACGGTCGCCTCTACGCCTGCGATCATCTGATCAACGCGCAGCACCTGCTCGGCCATGCCGATCGGCAGACGCCGCTCGCCACCCTGGCGGCAAGGGCGGCGGAGATGCCGTTCGGCAGGAACAAAAGCCTGCGTCGCGAGTGCCAACGCTGCAGCGTGAAAAGCGTCTGCCAGGGCGGCTGCCCGGCGCATGTGGGCGAAGATCGCTACAACCGGTTGTGCGCCGGCTATTACGCCTTCTTTTCCGCGCTGTTGGCGCCGCTGCTCGCCTACCCGCGCAGCCCGCAGGGAGCGATGCAGTGGCGCGCCGCCGTGAGCGCCGCCGCAGGTTGAAAGCGTCTCGTCCTTAAGGACGATAGTCAGCATTTTCCTTTCCTCTCTATAGTGAGATGACCGCCGCTGGCGGTGAAAAACCTGCAAGCACCTGCATGCATCAGGCCAAAACTATAAGAGGAAATAACCATGAACCTGTCGTCGCGGTTGCACGCCCACCTGGCTCGAGGCAAGGTCGGCTTTCCCACCACCCTGGCCAGTTCGGTCGGGGTGATCATGGCCAGCCCGGTGATCCTGACGGTCACCAGCGGCTTTGGCATCGGCGGCGACACCTTTGCGCTGGCGATGCTGATCGCCTTCATCATGATGCAGGCGCAGCTCACCACCTTCTCCGAAGCGGCGGCGCTGTTGCCGACCTCCGGTTCGGTTTACGACTACATCTCCTGCGGCATGGGGCGCTTTTTCGCCATCACCGGCGCGCTGTCGGCCTACCTGATCGTGCACATCTTCGCCGGCACCGCCGAGACCATTCTCTCCGGCATCATGGCGCTGGTGAACTTCGAACACCTCAACACCCTGATGGAAAGCCACAACGCCTCCTGGATGGTTGGCGTCGGGCTGGTCGTCGTGTTCGGCCTGCTCAACGCGTTCGGCATCGAGGCCTTCGGCAAGGCGGAGATCGTGCTGACCTTCGCCATGTGGAGCACGCTGGTGATTTTCGGCATCGTCGGGCTGCTGTCGCCGCATGCGGTGCCGCTCGAGGGCTGGTTCGGCAGCACGCTCGATCTGAACGATCCCTTCGCGGTATTCAGCCTGATCGGTATGGCGATGTTCATGTTCGTCGGCTGTGAGCTGGTGACGCCGATGGCGCCGGAGATCAAACGCTGCGATCGGGTGATCCCGCGCGCCATGGCGCTCGGGCTGTGCGGCGTAGCGGTGTGCATGGCGCTGTACGGCGCGGCGCTCAGCCACCAGGTGGAAAACGTGGTGATCGACGCCGCCAGCGGCACGCGTCTGCTGGAAACGCCGATGGCCATCCCGGCGTTCGCCGGCCAGGTGATGGGCCAGTTCGGCAAATACTGGCTGGGCGTCGGCCTGCTGCTGGCGGGCGCGGCGACCATCAACACGCTGATGGCGGCGGTGCCGCGCATTCTGTACGGCATGGCGCTGGATGGCGCGCTGCCGCGCATGTTTGCCTATCTGCATCCGCGCTTTAAGACGCCGGTGGTCGGCATTCTGGTGGCGGTCTTGATCCCCTGCGTACATGCCTTCGCCATTCAGGGCAACCTCGACAGGATCATTCCGCTGGTGCTGGCGGCGGTGTGCGCCTGGGGCGTGGCCTACCTGCTGGTGACCTGCTCGGTGGTGATCCTGCGCCTGCGCCGCCCCGATCTGCCGCGCGCCTATAAATCGCCGTGGTTCCCGCTGCCGCAGATCGTCTCCAGCGTCGGCATCGTGCTGGCCATCGTCTACATCACGCCGCCGGGGATGAACCCGCGCGACGTCTACATTCCCTTCGGCTGGATGATCGGCCTGACCGCCGCCTATGCGCTGTTCTGGACGCTGTGCGTGCAGAAAGTGAATCCGTTCAAGCCGGTGCCGGTCGAGCAGGTGCTGGAGAACGCGTTCGCCAAGGGTGAAAACGAGGAGGCGCAGTTTGATCGGCTTACTTCCCTCACTTAATCGCGCCTGGCGGCGAGCGCCGTCGGGCTATCGGCCGGGCGCCGCGCTGGATCGTCTGGCGCGCAACCTGGAACCCTACGCGTGCGAACGCCTGGCGCCGGGCCTGCTGCGGCTGACGCTGCCGCAGGGGCCGCAGATCGAGGTCAGCGAACAGGTGCAGGGGCTGTTTATGGCGCATATCGTCAGCCACCGCTTTCGGTTACAGGGCGCGTGCGCAGCGCAGCCCCCGCTGACGCTGGACGTGGTGACCGGCGGCTGGCTGCGGCGGCGCGGCGTGCGCTATCTGCTGCGCCAGCGCCATGCGGCCGCGCAGCGGGTGCTGGCTGGCCTGCTGCGCTACCCGCAGATCGGCGAGACGCTGGCGCAGCTGGATTTTCGCCGCGTGCGGCTGACGGTGAACGACGGGCGCTGGCAGGTGGATATCGAGCATTTCGCCGCGTCGGAGGTGGTCAGCCGTTTGCCGGCCGGCCGCCGCTATCTGCGGCTGGACGCCGAACAGCGGCGGCTGCTGTTGAGCAGCCTGCTGATGATCGGCCAACTGATGGAGAAGCTGAATCATGAATAGAGTGGTTGTGATTACCGGCGGCGGCACCGGCGTCGGCGCCGCCTGCGCCCGTCTGCTGGCGGCGCAGGGCGATCGGGTGTTCATCATCGGCCGCCGCCCGGAACCGCTGGCGGCGCTGGCGCATGAGATCGGCGCGCAGGCGCTGGTGGGCGACGCCGCCAGCGGCGAGAGCTGGGCCCACACGTTGCTGCCGGCCATTCTGCGCGACGCCGGGCGCATCGACTGCCTGATCGGCAGCGCCGGTGGCATGGGCTTCAAGCGCATTACCGAGATGACCGACGAGCAGTGGCAAGGGGCGATGGACAGCAACCTCAACAGCGCTTTCGCCAGCGCACGCGCCTGCCTGCCGGAGCTGATCAAGAGCGGCGGCAATCTGCTGTTCGTCGCCTCGATCGCCTCGCTGGCCGCCGGGCCGGAGGTCTGCGGTTATGTCACTGCCAAACACGCGCTGATCGGGCTGATGCGCTCCATCGCCCGCGACTATGGCCCGCTGGGCGTGCGCGCCAACGCGGTGTGCCCCGGCTGGGTGACCACGCCGATGGCGGACGAAGAGATGCAGCTGCTGATGGACGCCCATCAGATCTCGCTGGAGCAGGCCTACCAGATGGTCTGCCGTGACGTGCCGCTGCGGCGGCCGGCCAGCGCCGAGGAAATCGCCCGTATCTGTCGTTTCCTCTGTTCCAGCGAGGCTTCAATCATTACCGGCGCTGCGCTGGTGGCCGACGGCGGCTCTACCATCGTCGATGTGCCGACATTGGCTTTCACTTCCCTGTAAGGAGCATTTCCATGAGTTCAGAAGCGGTATTCATTCAGGTTGGCGCGCTGGCGGAAGGCTTTGCGCCGCACAGCAATACGCTGGAACGCCAGCACGGCCTGGCGGGCACCACGCTGACGCTGCGTTTCAGCGACGGCGCGACGCAGCGTTGCCGGTTCAGCGACGCGCAGACGCTGGAGTGGGGGGAGCGGCGCGGTATCGCCTATCGCGCCACCAGCATTCGCCCCGGCGTGCTGTTCATCGATTTTCTCGATCCCGCCCGCGCCAACGCCAGCATTACGCTGGTGTGCGACCGCAATCAGGGCAACTTCACCGCGGTGTACGGCCAACTGCCGGACGAAGCGCAGACGCGGCTCGACGCCTTCAGCCGGGTTGAGCAGGGGCTGCCGCTGACCGCGGTCGAGGCCGAATTCCGCTTCGGCACGCTGGATGACGCCGACGCGGCGCCGCCGGGCTTTACCGATGAGCTGATCGGCATGCGCAACATGTACACCTACAGCCCGACCGAGCGCTACGAGCACATCTACCTGAACGACAACTTCTACGCCTGGCAGTGTCTGGACGGGGTGGAGAAGGGGTTGGCGGACGTCGATCGCTGCCACTACGTGAAGGTGGCGGAGCAGCTTTATCTGTTCGTCTGGCGCGAGAAGATCATTCCGACGCTGGGCGTGGTGATGATCGATCTGCAGGGAATGCGCACCGACGGCAAGATCCTCGGTTATCAGGGCAGCGATTTCAGCGCGCTGAGCAACTTTGCGGTGGGCGCCCACGCGCAGGTGCTGAACACCACGCGCCACCCGCGAGGATAGGCCGATGAGCGCAACCTATGCGGCCGACGCCTTCGCCGGGCAGGCGGTGCTGGTGACCGGCGGCGCGCAGGGCATCGGGCTGGCGATCGTCAGCGCCTTCGCCCGGCTGGGCGCCGAGGTGACGATCGCGGACGTGCAGCTGCCGCAGGCGCAGGCGGCGGCGCAAATGCTGCGGGACGAAGGGCTGAGCGTGCAGGCGCTAGCTTGCGATCTGGCCGAGCCGGGGCCGGTCGCCGAGTTGGTGGCGATGGTGGGTGAGCGGCATCAACGGCTGGACGTGGTGATCCACAACGCCGCTTACTTTCCGCTGACGCCGTTCGCCGCCATCGACGCGGCCCTGCTGCAACGCACGCTGAGCGTCAATCTGATGGCGCCGTTCTTTCTGGCGCAGGCGGCGCTGCCGTGGATGCGCCGCGCCGGCGGCGGCAGTCTGCTGGTGACCTCGTCGGTGACCGGCCCGCGGGTGGCCTACCCGGGGCTGGCGCACTACGCCGCTTCCAAGGCCGGGGTGAACGGGTTTATTCGTGCGGCGGCGCTGGAGCTGGCGGCGGAGAACATTCGCGTCAACGGCGTGGAGCCGGGGATGATCCGCACGCCGGCGATGGCCAACCTGGGCGACGCGCAGGTGAATCAGGCGATCGCCGCCGCGGTGCCGCTCGGGCGGCTGGGGGAACCGGAAGACATCGCCGCGGCGATGGTGTTTCTCGCCTCGCCGGCGGCGGCCTATATCACCGGCCAGACGCTGGTGGTGGACGGCGGCGCGCTGTTGCCGGAAACGAATGCTCCGCTTGCTTGATGCAGCCACGCACCCCAGTCGCTTACTTGAGTAAGTGACTGGGGATTTACGCCTTGGTCGCCTGGCTGCAACGCCAATTAATGTGAGAATTCCGGTGGGTTAAATCACTGCTTGGCGGGATGCGCGGTGACGTTGGCGGGCAGGCTGTCGCCCAGGGTGATCAGCTCGTCCAGCAACGTCATCAGCTGGTCCATTTTCTGCCGCGAGAAAGCGGCTTCAATCTCGGCGTAGCCCTGTTCCACCTGGTGGCGCGCCACTTCATACAGATCCTGACCCTGCTGGGTCAGCGACACGTACAGCTTGCGCTGATCGTTGACCGGCTTGAGGCGGAAGATCAGCTTATCACGCTCCATGCGCGACAGAATGCCGGTCAGGCTGGGGCGCAGGATACAGGTTTCCGCCGCCAGCTCGTGGAATTCGATCGAGCGGTTGTTGGCCAGCACGCGAATGATGCGCCACTGCTGTTCGGTCAGGTTGTGGCTTTTCAGGATCGGGCGGAAGAACCCCATGGCGGTTTCACGCGCCTGCAGTAGGGCGATGGTTAACGATTCATGCATAAGTTTGGCCTTAGCTATCAAGGTGTTCGCTGTTACGGCGCTCGTCATGGGGGCGCCCGCCCCGCAAAGCCCGATTTGTTAATAACTTAATAGTAGCCAAAGTTACCCGCAGGGATAAAGCAAAAATGCGTGGCGCAGCGAAAAATGGCGAGAAAAATGATTAATGCGTTGAATAATCACGTCAATGTTTGTTGTTTGTGAATATTTTGTTATCACGATCACAAATCATTCCAAGCGCGTTGCGTAAAAGCTGCGCAGCGTATAAAAGTAATCATTAATATATTAATGAATGCCGGTTGTCATGTTTTGCCATTGGAGGAGTTCGCATGAAAGGCACCGTATTTTCCGTTGCGCTGAACCACCGCAGCCAACTGGACGCCTGGGATCAGGCGTTTCACCAGCCGCCGTACCAGACCCCGCCCAAAACCCCGGTGTGGTTTATCAAACCGCGCAACACCCACCTCGCCAACGGCGGGGCGATCCCGTTTCCGGCCGGTGAAACCGTGCAGAGCGGCGGCACGCTGGCGGTGATCATCGGCGACACCGCGCGCAAGGTGCCGGCGGCGCAGGTGAGCCGTTATCTGGCCGGTTACGCGTTGGCCAACGACGTCAGCCTGCCGGAGAGCAGCTTCTATCGCCCGGCGATCAAGGCCAAATGCCGCGACGGCTTCTGCCCGCTGGGAGAGATGGGCCAACTGGAGAATGCCGATCGGCTGGAGATCGTCACCGAGATCAACGGCGTGGAGCAGGATCGCTGGTCCACCGCCGATCTGGTGCGCTCGGTGCCGGAGCTGATCGCCGCCATCAGCGATTTCATCACCCTGCAGCCGGGCGATGCGGTGCTGATCGGCACCCCGCACCAGCGGGTGGAGATCAAACCGGGGGATGAGGTGACGGTGCGCGCCGCCGGCCTGCCCACTCTGAGCAACCGCGTCACCCAGGCAGGAGCCGCATCATGAAACATGCCCGTATTCGCCATCATGGCCAGATCGTCAACGTTCAGGTGGACGACCAGCTGCGCGTCACGTTGCCGAACGGCGAGGTGCTGCAGGAGCGCGAAGTGGAATGGCTGCCGCCGGCGCAGGGCACGGTGTTCGCCCTGGGGCTGAACTATGCCGACCACGCCAGCGAGCTGGAATTCAAGGCGCCGGAAGAGCCGCTGGTGTTCCTCAAGGCGCCGAACACTCTGACCGGCCATCGTCAGGTATCGGTGCGTCCGGCCGACGTGGAGTACATGCATTACGAAGCCGAGCTGGTGGCGGTGATCGGCAAGACCGCACGCAACGTCAGCCGTGAGCGCGCCATGGAGTATGTGGCGGGTTACACCCTGTGCAACGACTACGCCATCCGCGACTACCTGGAAAACTACTACCGGCCGAATCTGCGGGTGAAGAGCCGAGATACCCTGACGCCGATCGGGCCGTATATCGTCGATCGCGACGACGTCGCCGATCCGCACCGGCTGGCGCTCAGCACCTACGTCAACGGTGAGCTGCGCCAGCGTGGCAGCACCGCCGACATGATTTTCGACATTCCGTTCCTGATCGCCTACCTGAGCGAATTCATGACGCTGCAGCCGGGCGACATGATCGCCACCGGCACGCCGAAAGGGCTGGCCGACGTGCGGCCGGGCGACGAAGTGGTGGTGGAGATCGAAGGCATCGGCCGTTTGGTTAACCACATTATCAGTGAAAAAGATTACGAGGAGAGCCTGCGATGAAAACCATCAACCACTGGATCAACGGCAAGAACGTCGCCAGCAAAGAGTATTTCACCACCACCAACCCGGCGAACGGCGAGGTGCTGGCGGAGGTGGCCTCTGGCGGCCAGCTGGAGATCGACCAGGCGGTAGCGGCCGCGAAAGAGGCTTTCCCCAAATGGGCCAACACGCCGATGAAAGAGCGCGCGCGTCTGATGCGCCGTTTGGGTGAACTGATCGACCAGAACGTGCCGCAAATCGCCGAAATGGAAACCGCCGACACCGGTCTGCCGATCCATCAGACCAAAAACGTGCTGATCCCGCGCGCCTCGCACAACTTCGAATTCTTCGCCGAGGTGTGCCAACAGATGAACGGCAAGACCTACCCGGTGGACGACAAGATGCTCAACTACACGCTGGTGCAGCCGGTGGGGGTCTGCGCGCTGGTGTCGCCGTGGAACGTGCCGTTCATGACCGCCACCTGGAAAACTGCGCCTTGCCTGGCGCTGGGCAACACGGCGGTGCTGAAAATGTCCGAACTGTCGCCGCTGAGCGCCGATCGCCTGGGCGAGCTGGCGCTGGAGGCTGGCATTCCGGCCGGGGTGCTGAACGTGGTGCAGGGCTACGGCGCCACCGCCGGCGACGCATTGGTGCGCCATAAAGACGTGCGCGCGGTCTCTTTCACCGGCGGCACCGCCACCGGCCGGCGCATCATCGAAAGCGCCGGGCTGAAGAAATTCTCCATGGAGCTCGGCGGCAAGTCGCCGGTGCTGATCTTTGAAGACGCCGACATCGAGCGGGCGCTCGACGCCGCGCTGTTCACCATCTTCTCGATCAACGGCGAACGCTGCACCGCCGGTTCGCGCATCTTCATTCAGGAGAGCATCTACCCGGAATTCGTCAAACGTTTCGCCGAGCGCGCCAACCGTCTGCGCGTCGGCGATCCGCAAGATCCCAACACCCAGGTAGGGGCGCTGATCAGCCCGCAGCACTGGGAAAAAGTCTCCGGCTATATCCGCCTCGGGGTGGAGGAAGGGGCGACCCTGTTGGCCGGCGGCCCGGATAAACCGGCCGGCTTGAGCCACGGCAACTTCCTGCGCCCGACGGTGCTGGCGGATGTCGACAACCGGATGCGCGTGGCGCAGGAGGAGATCTTCGGGCCGGTGGCCTGCCTGCTGCCGTTCAAATCAGAAGAAGACGGCCTGCGCATGGCCAACGACGTGGAGTACGGCCTGGCGTCGTACATCTGGACGCAGGATGTGAGCAAGGTTCTGCGCCTGGCCCGCGGCATCGAAGCGGGCATGGTTTTCGTCAACACCCAAAACGTGCGCGATCTGCGCCAACCGTTCGGCGGCGTGAAAGCCTCTGGCACCGGCCGCGAAGGCGGGGAATACAGCTTCGAAGTGTTCGCCGAAATGAAGAACGTGTGCATTTCCATGGGCGACCACCCGATCCCGAAATGGGGCGTCTGAGCCTCAGGCCACAATAATAACGAAAGAGATGAGAACAATGACGACAAAACTGACCACTAATGCTGTCCCTGCTCCCGACGTCGTGCGCTGTGCCTACATGGAGATTCAGGTCACGAACCTTAAAGCCGCACGCGAATTTTACGTCGATATCCTCGGCCTGGTCGTGACCGCCGAAGATGACAAAACCCTCTACCTGCGTTCGATGGAGGAGTTCATTCACCATAACCTGGTGCTGCGCGAAGGCCCGGTCGCCGCCGTGGCGGCGTTTGCTTTCCGCGTGCGCACGCCGGAAGACGTCGATCGCGCCGAAGCGTATTTCAAGGCGCTTGGCTGCCGCACCGAGCGGCGGGTGAACGGGTTCGCCAAAGGCATCGGCGATGCGGTGCGGGTAGAAGATCCGCTCGGTTTCCCGTATGAGTTTTTCTACGATGTGCAGCACGTCGAGCGTCTGGCCTGGCGTTACGATCTGTATACGCCGGGCGCGCTGGTGCGCCTCGACCACTTTAACCAAATCACCCCTGATGTGCCGCGCGCCGTGGAATATATCCAGGGGCTGGGTTTCCGCGTGACGGAAGACATCCGCGATGAAGACGGCGTGGTTTACGCCGCCTGGATGCGCCGCAAGGCGACGGTGCACGATACCGCGATGACCGGCGGCGCCGGGCCGCGCATGCACCACATCGCCTTCGCCACCCATGAAAAACACAATATTTTGGCCATCTGCGACAAGCTCGGCGCGCTGCGCAAATCCGATGTGATCGAACGCGGCCCTGGCCGTCACGGCGTCTCCAACGCGTTCTATCTCTACCTGCGCGATCCCGATGGCCACCGGGTGGAAATCTACACGCAGGATTACTACACCGGCGATCCGGACAACCCGACCGTGACCTGGGACGTGCATGACAACCAGCGCCGCGACTGGTGGGGCAATCCGGTGGTGCCGAGCTGGTACACCGAAGGATCGCTGGTGTTGGATCTCGATGGGCAGCCGCAGCCGGTGATCGAACGCAGCGCGCCCAGCGAAATGGCCGTCACCATCGGCGCAGACGGTTTTTCCTATACCCGCGAGGGCGATACGGAAAAAGGTTTCAAACTTGGCAATACGCTGTAAATGCCGCTGCGCGGGCTTCGCCCGCGCCTATGCGCCGTCTGGAGAACGCTATGCCCCATTTTTACGCTGAATGTACCGACAACATCCGCCGCGAGGCGGATTTGCCCACCCTGTTCGCCAAGGTCAACGAGGTGCTGGCGGCGACCGGCATCTTCCCGCTGGCCGGCGTGCGCAGCCGCGCCATCTGGCTTGATACCTGGCAAATGGCCGACGGCAAGCAGGATTACGCCTTCGTGCACATGACGCTGAAGATCGGCCACGGCCGCAGTCTGGAAAGCCGTCAGCAGGTGGGCGAGATGCTGTTTGCGCTGATCAAGGAACACTTCGCCGCGCTGATGGCGCAGCGTTACCTGGCGCTCTCTTTCACCATGGAAGAGCTGGATCCGGTGCTGAATTACAAACAGAACAATGTCCACGCGCTGTTCAACAAGGCGTGAATAAGGGGTCGTAAATGCTGGATAAAGAGCAGGTTAACCGCGCCGTGCAGCGTCTGCATCAGGCGGAAAAGAGCCGTGAGCAGATCCGCGCGCTGTCGCTCGATCATCCCGAGATCACCATTGAAGACGCCTATGCCATTCAGCGGCAGTGGGTAGATCTGAAGATCGCCGAGGGGCGCACGCTCAAAGGCCACAAGATCGGCCTGACCTCGCGCGCCATGCAGGTCAGCTCGCAGATCACCGAGCCGGATTACGGCGCGCTGCTGGACGACATGTTCTTCAACGACGGCAGCGACATTCCGATCGATCGTTTTATCGTGCCGCGGGTGGAAGTGGAGCTGGCGTTCGTGCTGGCCAAGCCGCTGCGCGGGCCTAACTGTACGCTGTTCGACGTCTACAACGCCACCGACTACGTCATTCCGGCGCTGGAGATCATCGACGCGCGCAGCCACAACGTCGATCCCGAGACGCAGCGGCCGCGCAAGGTGTTCGACACCATCTCCGACAACGCCGCCAACGCCGGGGTGGTGATGGGCGGGCGGCCGATCAAGCCGGATGCGCTGGATCTGCGCTGGATCTCTGCGCTGCTGTACCGCAACGGCGTGATTGAAGAGTCCGGCGTGGCGGCGGCGGTGCTCAACCACCCGGCCAACGGCGTGGCCTGGCTGGCCAACAAGCTGGCGCCGTATGAGGTGGAGCTGGAAGCGGGGCAGGTGATCCTCGGCGGTTCCTTCACCCGGCCGGTGCCGGCGCGGCGCGGCGATACCTTCCACGTCGACTACGGCCCGATGGGCTGCATCAGCTGCCGCTTCGTCTAATAAGCCGGCTCGGCGAACCGGGCCGCAATAACCGGGCGGGGCCGTGCGCCGCGCCCGCTTGTCAGGGAGAATGCGATGTTAACCAACCACTTCAAGCGTGCGCTGCAGGAAAAACGCCCGCAGATCGGGCTGTGGCTCGGTCTGTGCAGTAGCTACAGCGCCGAGCTGCTGGCCGGCGCCGGTTTCGACTGGCTGTTGATCGACGGCGAACATGCGCCCAACAACGTGCAGACGGTGCTGGGGCAGCTGCAGGCGGTCGCCCCTTACCCGAGCCAGCCGGTGGTGCGGCCGCCGTGGAACGACGCGGTGATCATCAAGCAGTTGCTGGATGTCGGCGCGCAAACCTTATTGATCCCGATGATTCAGAACGCCGAACAGGCGCGCGACGCGGTGCGCGCCACGCGTTATCCGCCGCACGGCGTGCGCGGCGTCGGCAGCGCCCTGGCGCGCGCTTCGCGCTGGAACCGGGTGCCCGATTACCTGCAGCAGGCCGACGAGCAGATGTGCGTGCTGGTGCAGATTGAAACCCGCGAGGCGGTGAAAAACCTCGACGCCATTCTGCAGGTGGAAGGGGTGGACGGCGTGTTCATCGGCCCGGCGGATCTCAGCGCCGACATGGGCTTCGCCGGCAATCCGCAGCATCCGGAGGTACAGCGCACCATCGACGACGCCATCGCGCGCATCCGCGCCGCCGGCAAGGCGCCGGGCATTCTGATGGCCAACAAGGCGCTGGCGCAGCGCTATCTGGAAGCCGGCGCGCTGTTCGTCGCGGTAGGGGTAGACACCACCCTGCTGGCGCGGGCGGCGGAAGCCCTGGCGGACGAGTTCAAACAGGGCGGGGCGCAAGCGCCTTCATCGGGAGTCTACTGAACCATGAACCACGTCGATTCGCTGCCGCCGGCCAACCCGGCGCAGCAACATAAAGCGTTAACCGCCGCCGAGCAATCGGTGATTAAAAAGTTGTTTCGGCGCCTGATTATTTTCCTGTTCGTGTTGTTTGTTTTCTCTTTCCTCGACCGCATCAACATCGGCTTCGCAGGGCTGACGATGGGCAAAGATCTCGGCCTCAGCTCGACCATGTTCGGGCTGGCGGCGACGTTGTTCTATGTCACCTACGTGATCTTCGGCATTCCCAGCAACATGATGCTGAGCCGGGTCGGCGCGCGGCGCTGGATCGCCACCATCATGGTGCTGTGGGGCGTCGCCTCCACCTGCACCATGTTCGCCACCGGACCCACCAGCCTGTACGTGCTGCGCATGATCGTCGGCATCACCGAGGCCGGCTTTCTGCCGGGCATTCTGGTGTACCTCACCTACTGGTTCCCGGCGTTCTACCGCGCCCGCGCCAACGCCTTGTTCATGATCGCCATGCCGGTGACCATGGCGATCGGCTCGCTGGTCTCCGGCTATATTCTGGCGCTGGACGGGGTGATGAACCTGAAGGGCTGGCAGTGGCTGTTCCTGCTGGAAGGCATTCCGTCGGTACTGCTGGGCGTGGTGGTGTGGTTCTACCTCGACGACACGCCGGCTAAGGCCAAGTGGCTGACCGACGAGGAAAAAGCCAACCTGAAGGCGATGATGGAGGTCGACAAGCTGCAGCTGGTGCAGCCCAACGGGCCGAGCAGCCACCGCGCGCTGCAGCAGCGCAGCCTGTGGCGCGAGATTTTCACGCCGATTGTGTTGATGTATACGCTGGCCTATTTCTGCCTGACCAACACCCTGAGCGCGATCAATATCTGGACGCCGCAGATCCTGCAGAGCTTCAACCAGGGCAGCAGCAACGTGACGATCGGCATTCTGGCGGCGATCCCGCAGATCTGCACCATCGCCGGCATGGTGTGGTGGAGCAAACGATCCGACCGGCTGCAGGAGCGCAAGCATCACACCGCGCTGCCGTACCTGTTCGCCGCCGCCGGCTGGCTGCTGGCGTCCGCCACCGATCACAACCTGATCCAGCTGCTGGGGATCGTGATGGCGTCGGTCGGTTCCTTTACCGCCATGGCGATCTTCTGGACCACGCCGGATCAGTCGATCAGCCTGGAAGCGCGAGCGGTGGGGATCGCCGTGATCAACGCCACCGGCAACATCGGATCGGCGCTCAGCCCACTGCTGATCGGCTGGTTCAAGGATCTGACCGGCAGCTTCAACTCCGGGCTGTATTTCGTCTCGGCGCTGTTGATCGTCGGCGCCGTGCTGGTGTGGCGCATCCCGATGAAGGATTCGCGCCCGAGAGCGACGCCTTGATACGCAGACAGGCAGGATTGCAGGAGGTAATGAGGTGCGGAAAAGTACCGGTTTTATCGCCAACATCGATATTTGCAAAGAGTATGACGCGCGCTACGCCGCCGACGAGGTGCACTACGAAACCTTCGCCGGGCTGGCGGCATTCTTTGGCCGCGACATGCAGGTGCACTGGCACGACTGCTTCTTCCAGGTGCATTTTCTGGAGACCGGCAAGATAGAGCTGCAGCTCGACGATCAGCACTATTCGGTGCAGGCGCCGCTGTTCATCCTCACGCCGCCGTCGGTGCCGCATGCGTTCTTCACCGAACCGGACAGCGACGGCCACGTGCTGACGGTGCGTCAGGAGTTGATTTGGCCGCTGCTGGAGCGCCTGTACCCCGGCAGCAACCTGGCGCTCGACATGCCGGGCATCTGCCTGTCGCTGGCCGACGCGCCGCAGGAGCTGACGGCGCTCAGCCACTATTGGGCGCTGATCCGCCGCGAGTTCGCGCAGAACCTGGCCGGGCGCGAACAGACGCTGGCGCTGCTGGCGCAGGCGGTGTTCACGTTGCTGTTGCGCAATACCGCGCTGGAAGACAGCGCCAACAGCGGCGTGCGTGGCGAACTGCAGCTGTTCCAGCGCTTCAACAAGATGGTGGACGAGCGTTTTCGCGAGCACCTGCCGGTGCCGGAGTATGCGCAGGCGTTGGGGGTGACCGAATCGCGGCTCAACGACCTGTGTCGGCGCTTCGCCAACCGGCCACCCAAGCGGCTGATCTTCGATCGATTGCTGCGCGAGGCCAAGCGCATGCTGCTGTTCAGCGCCTGCACGGTGCATGAAACCGCCTACAGCCTCGGCTTCAAGGATCCGGCCTATTTCGCCCGGTTTTTCAATCGGCTGGAAGGCTGTTCCCCCTCGACCTACCGCGCGGCGCAACACGCCCTTTCGTAACCGCGATCACAGTTTGCCGCGAAAGCGGCAAACTGACCTGAAAAGTACCGGCGATTGCCGCAAAAGTCTCTTCTCGAAACCGGCTTTGGCAGCTTCAATTAAGCAACCAAAAGAAAACATTATTTTAACAAATGGCCGACTCCACGGCCTGAAAAATGCCGATTACGAGGAAGACCCGATGAAACCAGAAGACTTTCGTGCCGACAGCAAGCGTCCGTTCACCGGCGCCGAGTACCTGAAAAGTTTGCAGGACAGCCGCGAAATCTACATTTACGGCGAACGCGTAAAAGACGTCACCACCCACCCGGCGTTCCGCAATGCGGCGGCCTCGGTCGGCCAGCTGTACGACGCGCTGCACGATCCGGCCAGCCAGGATCGCCTGTGCTGGAATACCGACACCGGCAACGGCGGCTACACCCACAAGTTCTTCCGCTATGCCCGCAGCCCGGAAGAGATGCGCCAGCAGCGCGACGCCATCGCCGACTGGTCGCGCCAAAGCTACGGCTGGATGGGGCGCACGCCGGATTATAAGGCGGCCTTCGGCTGCGCGCTGGGCGCTTATCCGGAGTTCTACGGCCAGTTCGCCGACAACGCGCGCCACTGGTACAAACGCATTCAGGAAACCGGGCTCTATTTCAACCACGCTATCGTCAACCCGCCGATCGATCGTCATAAGCCGGTCAACGAGGTGAAGGACGTCTACATTCAGGTGGAGAAAGAAACCGACGCCGGCATCATCGTCAGCGGCGCCAAAGTGGTGGCCACCAACTCGGCGTTGACCCACTACAACTTCATTGGCTTCGGTTCGGCGCAGGTGATGGGCGATAACCCGGACTTCGCGCTGATGTTCGTGGCGCCGATGGACGCCGAAGGGGTGAAGCTGATTTCACGCGCCTCCTATGAGCTGGTGGCCGGCGCGACCGGTTCGCCGTTCGACTACCCGCTGACCAGCCGCTTCGACGAGAACGACGCGATCCTGATCATGGATCATGTGCTGATCCCGTGGGAAAACGTGCTGATCTACCGCGATTTCGACCGCTGTCGCCGCTGGAGCACCCAGGGCGGTTTCGCCCGGCTGTTCCCGCTGCAGGCCTGCGTGCGCCTGGCGGTGAAGATGGACTTCATCACTGCGCTGCTGCAAAAGAGCCTCTCGTGTACCGGCGTGCTGGAGTTCCGCGGCGTGCAGGCCGATCTGGGCGAAGTGGTGGCCTGGCGCAACCTGTTCTGGTCGCTGAGCGACGCGATGTGCGCCGAAGCCACGCAATGGGAAAACGGTGCCTACCTGCCGGATTCCGCCGCGCTGCAGACCTACCGCGTGATGGCGCCGATGGCCTACACCAAGGTGAAACACATCATCGAGAAGAACGTCACCAGCGGCCTGATCTACCTGCCGTCCAGCGTGCGCGACATGAACAATCCGGAGATCGACAAGTACCTGGCGCGCTACGTGCGCGGATCGGACGGCATGGATCACGTCGAGCGCATCAAGATCCTCAAGCTGATGTGGGATGCGATCGGCAGCGAATTCGGCGGCCGTCACGAGCTGTATGAGATCAACTACGCCGGCAGCCAGGATGAGATCCGCCTGCAGTGCCTGCGCCACGCGCAGGGATCCGGCAACATGGATCGCATGATGCAGATGGTCGACAAGTGCCTGGCCGATTACGATCAGCATGGCTGGAAGGTGCCGCACCTGCGGAACAATGACGATATTAATCAGTTGGATAATCTGCTGAAGTAATTCAGGAGGAGGTTGTATGTCTCAGGAAAATGAACAGCGGTTGCGCTTTCGCGACGCGATGGCCAGCCTGTCGGCGGCGGTGAATATCGTCACCACCGACGGCCCGGCGGGGCGCTGCGGCATCACCGCCACGGCGGTGTGCTCGGTAACCGATACGCCGCCGACGCTGCTGGTGTGCATCAACCGCAACAGCGCGATGAACCCGGTATTTCAGGAAAATCGCAGGCTGTGCGTCAACGTGCTCAACCACGAACAGGAGCTGATGGCGCGCCACTTCGCCGGCATGACCGGCGTCAGCATGGAAGATCGTTTCAGGCTGGAAGAGTGGCAGCTTGGCGCGTTGGGGCAGCCTGTATTGCGCAATACCCTGGCCAGCCTGGAAGGGGAGATCGAGCAGATCCAGAGCATCGGCACTCACCAGATGTACCTGGTGCAGATCAAGCAGATCGCGCTGAGCGAAGCCGGCAACGGCCTGATCTACTTCAAGCGCAACTTCCATTCGGTGATCCACCAGATGGCGGTGCCGGCCTGAGGCGTGGGGGCGCAGTTGGCTGCGCCCCTCATCTCAACTCTTGTTGGCCGCCAGATCGCTCACCAGGCGGTTGACCGGATCGCTCATGTTGGTGAACTTGCTCAGCTCCGAACGGGTCACCACCACGAACACCCCGACGTTTTTCGCCGGGATCATCGCCATGTAGGTAATGAATCCGCCGCCGCCGCCGGTCTTCTGAATGATGCCCGGCAGCCCGTCCTTCGGCGCCATATACACCCAGCCCAATCCCAATGCATCCGCTTGCCCCGGCACGTCCATGCCCTTCAGCGACACCAGATCGTGGCGCTGGAAGTACATGGTTTGCTCGCTGGCGGCGGTGGCTTTGCGCGGGCCGCTGGCGCTGGAGGAGAGGAACTGCTGCATCCAGCGCTGCATGTCGCGCGGGGTGGAGTAGACGCCGCCGCTGCCGGCCGCGGCGGTGGTGTCGCGACAGGCGCTCGGGCCGGCCGCCGCCACCATCAGGCGCGAGCATTGTTCGGGGCTCGGCGTCAACGTGGTGTCGACCATGCCGAGCGGCGCGGTGATTTTCTCTTTCAGCAGCGCGCTGTAAGGCTTGCCCGCGGCGCGCGACAGCGCGTCGGCCAGCAGATCGTACGCCAGGTTGGAATACGCGGCGCGCACGCCCGGCGGCACCGTGACGTTGGCATGCGCCAGCCACTGCCAGCGCTGAGCCTTGGTCGGCCAGGTGAACACCGGCGTTTTCGGCGGCTTCTTGCCCGGCTGCTCGCGCGGCAGCGCGCTGGTGTGGGTGGCCAGGTTCAATAACGTGATCGGCTGGCCGGCGTTGTAAGACGGCACATAGGCGCCCTTGGGAGCGTACTTGCGCAGCGGGTCGGTCAGCTTGACCTGGCCTGCCGCCGCCATTTTCACCATCACTTCGCTGGTCATCAGCTTGGTGATCGAGGCGATGCGGATCAGCGAATCCGGGCGCGGGCGCAGGTTGTTGCCGGGCTTGGTGTCGCCGAAGCTGCGGTTAACCACCTGATTGCCGTCGATCACCACCAGCGCCATGCCGGTGGCGCCGCTGTTGTAGAAAATATGTTCGGCATACTGGTCGACGATTTGCGAAGCCAGCTGCGGGGGCGCGGCCTGCACGGCCAGCGGCGCGGCGCACAGGCCCAGCGCCAGCAATAAAGCGGAGACAGAGTTCTTCAACGGTCGTTATCCATTTAACAATGCAGCGGGAAAGGGCGTAATCCATCGCCCAGTGTAATGCGCCCGCCCCCCCGCTGCATGTAGAAAAAAGAGCGGTGGCGATAAAATTTTTTAACCGCCGGCGGCTTACTGCGCGCGGGCGAAAATGGCGATCACTTCATCCAGGTGCGCCTTCATCGCTTTGCGGGCGCCGCGCACGTCGCGCGCTTCGATCGCCGCCAGGATCGCCCGGTGTTCCAGCTCGGAGCGGTGCGGCATGTCGTCCGGCGTATAGTGGCGCTGCAGCACGCGGAACATGCTGCCGTAGCGGTGGCCGAGCAGATGGCCGATGATGAACGCGTAAGCCGGGTTGCCGCTGGCTTGGGCGATGCGGATGTGGAACAGCCGATCGCCGGGGTGGGTGGCGGAGCCGGCGCGGTTATCGCGGCAGTTCTGCTCATAGGCGGCGCGGATGCCCGCCAGCTCCTCGTCGGTGGCGTGGCGCGCGGCCAGCGCGGCGGTCTCCGGTTCAATCAGCAGGCGGGTTTGCAGCAGTGAAAACGGCGGCAGCTCGGCGTTGAAATCCAGCTCGATATTCAGTTCGTCGTCGATCTCCGCCCACTGGTTGCGGCCGGCCTGGGCCATCACCGATTCCTGCGACGTTGGCGGCGGCGTTTGCGAACGCACGATCACCCCGTTGCCCACCTTGACGTCCACCAGGCCGATCACTTCCAACGCGATCAGCGCCTCGCGCACCGACGCGCGGCTGACCTGCAACTGCTGGGCAAGATCGCGCTCCGAGGGCAGGCGGCTGCCAGGCGGAAATTCGTTATTCTCGATAAGACGTTTGAGCTGGTCGGCTATCTGTCTGTAAATCCTTGGGTTTTCCAGTCGGGTAATCGGCATTTTTGACCTTTGACGATTCGGCGTTCAGTGATTTGGCGCACAATTATGCGACAAGGCGCTTGAGTAATCGTTATTCAAGTGTAAAAAAATGGTTAATTGAAATGTGGTTTCAAGGCTGTTTTATTAACTTCTTCCCCCAACGATAACGCGTAAAGCGTCTTTTGTCATGTTAGAGGCCTGACCTTTAATCGCCCTTAGTGGCCTGACCATTAGACCTTTAGGCCGAGGAGTCAAGATGGATTTAACCGGGAAACGCGTACTGATCACCGCCGCCGGGCAAGGGATCGGTTTTACCACCGCCAGGCTGTTCGCCGCCGCCGGTGCCGAGGTGATCGCCAGCGACATCAACCTCGAGCGCCTGCAGGGCTGCGCCGGGATCCGCGCGCTGACGCTGAACGTCACCGATCCGGCCGCCATCGCGGCGGCGGCGGAAGCGATCGGCCCGATCGATGTGCTGTTCAACTGCGCCGGCGTGGTGCACAGCGGATCGATCCTCGATTGCAGCGAAGATCAGTGGGCGTTCGCGCTCGATCTCAACGTGACCGCGATGTTCCGCATGATCCGCGCTTTCCTGCCGGGCATGTTGGCGCGCGGCAAAGGCTCGATCATCAACATGTCTTCGGTGGCCTCGAGCGTGAAAGGGGTGCCGAACCGCTTCGCCTACGGCGCCAGCAAGGCGGCGGTGATCGGCCTGACGCGCTCGGTGGCGGCGGATTACGTCACCCAGGGCATCCGCTGCAACGCCATTTGCCCCGGCACGGTGGAATCGCCGTCGCTGCGCCAGCGCATCAATGAGCAGGCGCGCGAACAGGGGCGCAGCGAGCAAGAGGTGTATCAGGCGTTCGTCGCCCGTCAGCCGATCGGGCGCATCGGCACCACCGAGGAGATCGCCCAATTGGCGCTGTATCTGGCCTCCGACGCCAGTTCGTACACCACCGGCACGGTGCAGATCATCGACGGCGGCTGGAGCAACTGATCCGTCATTTTTGAGAGAGGAAGGCATGAAACTTTTACGTTATGGGGTACCCGGGCAAGAGCGCCCCGGCATGTTGGATGCGCAAGGTCGCCTGCGCGATCTGTCGCAGCATATCGCCGACGTGGGCGGCACCGCGTTATCGCCGGCGTCGCTCGCCAAACTGCGCGCGCTGGACAGCGCCGCGCTGCCGCTGGTCGAAGGGCAGCCGCGCCTCGGCGCCTGCGTCGGCGGCATCGGCAAGTTCATCTGCATCGGCCTGAATTACGCCGATCACGCGGCGGAAACCGGCGCAGCCATTCCTGAAGAACCGGTGGTGTTCAACAAATGGACCAGCGCGGTGGTCGGCCCCTACGACCGGGTGGAGATCCCGCGCGGCTCGCAGAAAACCGACTGGGAAGTGGAGCTGGGCGTGGTGATCGGCCTGGGCGGGCGCTACATCAGCGAAGCGGATGCGATGCGCCACGTCGCCGGTTATTGCGTGATCAACGACGTCTCAGAACGCGAATATCAAATTGAGCGCGGCGGCACCTGGGACAAGGGCAAAGGCTGCGACACCTTCGGGCCGATCGGGCCCTGGCTGGTGACCGCCGACGAGATCGCCGATCCGCACAGCCTGAATTTGTGGCTGGAGGTGGACGGCAAGCGCTATCAGGACGGCAACACCAGCACCATGATCTTCCGCATTCCGCAGATCGTCAGCTACCTCAGCCGCTTCATGAGCCTGCAGCCGGGCGACGTGATCTCCACCGGCACGCCGCCGGGCGTCGGCATGGGGCAGAAACCGCAGCCCATCTACCTGCGGGCGGGCCAGACGATGCGTCTGGGTATCGAAGGGCTGGGCGAACAGCGCCAGCAAACCGTACAGGCTTAACCGGGAGCGCCGCCATGACCACCATTACCGCACTGCGGGTTGAAGACATTCGTTTCCCCACGTCGCTGGGGCTGGACGGATCCGACGCCATGAATCCGGATCCCGACTATTCCGCCGCCTACGTGATCCTGGAGACCGATCGCGCGGATCTCAGCGGCCACGGGCTGACGTTCACCATCGGGCGCGGCAACGAGATCTGCTGCGCGGCGATCCGCGCGCTGGAGCATCAGATCGTCGGCGAGCGGCTGGAGGATATCGCCGCTGACATGGGCGCCTTCTGGCGGCGCTTCACCAGCGACAGCCAGCTGCGCTGGATCGGGCCGGACAAGGGCGCCATTCACCTGGCGACCGGCGCGGTGGTCAACGCGGTGTGGGATCTGTGGGCCAAATCGGTCGGCAAACCGGTGTGGCGGCTGGTGGCAGAGATGACGCCGGAGGAGCTGGTGCGCTGCATCGACTTCCGTTACATCACCGACTGCATCACGCCGCAGGAAGCGCTGGCGCTGCTGAAACAGCGGGCCGAGGGCAAAGAACGCCGCCTGGAGCGGCTGCTGCAGGAAGGGTATCCCTGCTACACCACCTCGGCAGGGTGGCTGGGTTATCCGGACGACAAGCTGCGCCGCCTGTGCCAGGAGGCGGTCGACGCCGGTTTCTCCTACCTGAAGCTGAAGGTTGGGCGCGATCTGGAAGACGACATTCGCCGGGTGCGCATCGCGCGTGAGGTGATCGGCCCGGATCGCCGGCTGATGATCGACGCCAACCAGGTGTGGGAAGTCGATGAAGCCATTCCGTGGGTGAAGCATCTGGCGTTCGCCAAACCCTGGTTTATCGAAGAGCCGACCAGCCCGGACGACGTGGAAGGGCATCGCCGCATCCGCGAAGGGGTGGTGCCGGTCAAGGTGGCTACCGGCGAGATGTGCCAGAACCGCATCATGTTCAAACAGTTCATCATGCGCGGCGCGGTGGACGTGGTGCAGATCGACGCCTGTCGCCTCGGCGGCGTCAACGAAGTGTTGGCGGTGATGCTGATGGCGGCCAAATACCAGTTGCCGGTCTGCCCGCACGCCGGCGGCGTCGGGCTGTGCGAATACGTGCAGCACCTGTCGATGATCGACTTCCTGTGCATCGCCGGCACCCACGAGGGCCGGGTGATCGAGTACGTCGATCATTTGCATGAACACTTTGTCGATCCCTGCGTGATCAACGGCGCGGCCTACATGCCGCCGAGCCGGCCCGGTTACTCGATCGAGATGCATCCGTCGTCGATCGAGCAATACCGGTTCCGCGGGTGAAGCGGGAGGATCGCATGCCGCGCATCGACGCTCACCAGCACTACTGGCGCTACCACCCGCAGCACTACCCGTGGATCGACGAGCGGATGCGCGTGCTGCGGCAGGATTTCGATCCGCCCCGGCTGCGGCCGCTGTTGCAGGAACACGGTTTCGACGGCGCGCTGGCGGTGCAGGCGCGCCCCAGCGAGGAAGAGACGCTGGCCCTGCTGGCGCTGGCTGAGCAGAGCGAGGGCGTATGCGGCGTGGTGGGGTGGCTGGATATCGCTTCGCCACAGCTGGCGCAGCGTCTGGAAACTTTGCGGCCTTATCGCGCGCTGTGCGGGGTGCGCCATCAGGTGCAGGACGAAGCGGATCCGGCGGCCTGGTTGGCGCGGCCGGAGGTGGAACGCGGCATGCAAACGCTGCAGCGCGCCGGGTATGTGTACGAGATCCTGGTGACGCACCGGCATCTGGCGGCCGCGGCGGCGTTTGCCGCCCGCCACGACCAACACTGGCTGGTGCTGGATCATCTCGGCAAGCCGGACGTGGCGCGCGGTGCGCGGCACTGGGCGCAGCAAATCCGGCCGCTGGCGGCATTGCCGCACGTGGCCTGCAAGCTCTCGGGACTGATCACCGAGGCGCCGGGCGGGCGGTGGCGGGCGGAGGAGCTGCTGCCGTTCTTCGACGCCGCGCTGGAGGCGTTCGGCCCGCAGCGGCTGATGTTCGGCTCCGACTGGCCGGTGTGCCTGTTGGCCGGCGACTACCGCCAGGTGGTGCAACTGTGCGAACAGGCGCTGTCGACGCTGGGGGCCGCCGAACAGGCGGCGATTTGGGGCGGCACCGCCTGGCGAATTTACGGTTTAACGGAGTCTGGTTATGGATCTGTATCTGCAAGATAAGGTGGTGTTGGTTACCGGCGGCGGTTCCGGCATTGGCGCGGCGATTTCTCATGTGCTGGCCGAGGAAGGGGCGATCCCGGTGCTGGTCACTAACGCCGCGCCGGAGGCGGCGCTGCTGGCCGATTTGCAGCGGCTGCAGCCGCGCACCGAGGTGATCCTCACCGAATTGTGCGACGAGGCGGCCTGCCGCCGGGCGGTCAGCCAGACGCTGGCGACCTTCGGCCGCATCGACGGGCTGGTGAATAACGCCGGGGTCAATGACGGCGTCGGGCTGGAGGCGGGGCGCGAGGCGTTCGTCGGCTCGCTGGAAAAGAACCTGGTGCACTACTACCTGATGGCGCACCTGTGCCAGGCGGCGCTGCGGGAGAGCCGGGGCGCCATCGTCAACATCGCTTCCAAGACCGCGCTCAGCGGCCAGGGGGGCACCAGCGGTTACACCGCCGCTAAGGGCGCGGTGCTGGCACTGACGCGCGAATGGGCGGTATCGCTGCGCCATGACGGGGTGCGGGTGAACGCGGTGGTGCCGGCGGAGGTGATCACCCCGCAGTACCAGCGCTGGCTCAACACCTTCGTCGAGCCGCAGCGGCAGATGGAGAAAATCACCGCGCGCATCCCGTTCGGGCAACGCATGACCACGCCGCAGGAGATCGCCGACACCGTGGCGTTTCTGCTGTCGTCGCGGTCATCGCACACCACCGGGCAGTGGCTGTCGGTGGACGGCGGCTACCTGCATCTCGATCGGGCGCTGACGTGAGCGGCGCGGCGGCAGGGCGGCGCCGTTTCTGCCAGGCGCTCGATCTGATTGACTCACCGGCGCTAATTGCGGAGTACCAGCAGCATCATCAGCGCATTTGGCCGGGCATCGCCGCGCATTTGCGCGAGCACGGCATTCTGGACATGGAGATTTACCGGTTGGGCACCCGGCTGTTCATGATTGTGGAGGTCAGCGCCGATTTCGACGCCGCGCGTTTTGACGCCGCCAGCCTGAACAACCCCGAAGTACAGCGATGGGAAGCGCTGATGTGGCACTACCAGGCCGCCACCCCCTGGACGCCGCAGGGCGAAAAATGGGTGGAAATGGCGCGGATTTTCTCTCTGCAACAGCAATAACGCCAACATCATCATCGCCAGACGATACGAGGGTATCACCATGCTTGCTGAAAAAAGTGCGGCCTCCGCGCAGCCGGGCGTCCCCGTGACCGCCAATCTGCGCTGGGCCTTTATCCTGGTCACCAGCCTGTTCTTCATGTGGGGGCTGTCCTACGGCCTGCTGGACGTATTAAACAAACATTTTCAGGAGACGTTGCACGTCACCAAGGCGCTGTCGGGGCTGCTGCAGGCGGCCTACTTCGGCGCCTATTTCCTGGTGGCGCTGCCCGCCGGGTACTTTATGGATCGCAAGGGTTATAAGGCGGGGATTCTGGTCGGGCTGTGCCTGTACGCGCTGGGGGCGCTGCTGTTCGTGCCGGCGGCGTCGGCCAACAGCTTCGGCGTGTTCCTGTTTGCGTTGTTCGTTATCGCCAGCGGCCTGGGCTGTCTGGAAACGGCCGCCAACCCTTACGCCACGGTGCTGGGCGACGCGCAGGGCGCCGAACGGCGGCTCAACCTGGCGCAGTCGTTCAACGGCCTCGGGCAGTTTATCGGCCCGCTGATCGGCGGCACGCTGTTCTTCTCCGCCGGCCAGTCCGCCGGCGACGGCGATCAGAGCGCGGTGAAGATGACCTATGTGGCGATCGCCGCGCTGGTGTTGCTGATCGCGCTGTTGTTCAGCCGCACCCGGCTGCCGGCGATCCGCGAAGAGGAAAAACCGGTGCACGGCGTGATAGCGCAGGGATTGTGGCAGCATCCGCATTTCGTCGGCGGGGTTATCACACAGTTCTTCTACGTGGCGGCGCAGGTGGGCGTGGGGGCGTTCTTCATCAACTACGCCACCGAGCACTGGCGCGAGGTGTCTAACCAGAACGCCTCTTACCTGCTGTCGATCGCCATGATCTGCTTTATGGTCGGGCGCTTCTTCAGCACCTGGCTGATGGGGCGGGTCAAACCGGCGACGCTGCTGGCGGTCTATGCGCTGATCAACATCGCGCTGTGCGGCGTGGTGATGCTGAGCGTCGACGGCGTATCGGTGGTGGCGCTGATCGCGGTGTTCTTCTTTATGTCGATCATGTTCCCGACCATTTTCGCCCTGGGGGTGAAAAATCTGGGCAAGCACACCAAGCGCGCCAGCTCGTTCATGATCATGGCGATCGTCGGCGGCGCCATCATGCCTTACTTTATGGGGGCGCTGGCCGACCGTTACAGCACCGCGCTCTCTTATCTGCTGCCGCTGCTGTGCTTCGCGGTGGTGCTGGTTTACGGCCTGCGGCAGCGCCGTGCCTGATTCACCCCGGCGGCGAATCGGCCTTCGCCGCCGCTTTCGGCATCTGCCGCCGGGTTCCCATCAGGATGGCCAACGCCAGCAGCAGCACCATGCCGCACAGCGCGCCGTTTATCGTCAAGCTTCCGGCGTCCACCACCAGCCCGCCCGCCAGCGAACCGCAGGAAATCGCCAGATTAAACAGCGCGATATACAGCGAAGAGGCGACCTCGACCGCGTCGGGCGCCGCCTTGAGCATCCACGCCATCAACGAAACGGAAACGCCGCCGTAGGCGAGGCCCCACAGCAGGAGGAAGGCGCCGCCGCTCAGCGGCGCGTGGCCCAGCAGCGGCAGCAGCAGGGCGGCGAGCGCCAGCCCGAGGGCGATCAGCGCCAGGGTGCGGCGCAGCCGTTTGGCGGCGGCCTGGCCGGCGATGAAATTCCCGACGAGGCCGGCGACGCCGTAGGCGAACAGCAGCGGCCCCACCCAGCGGCTCTCGATGCCGGAGACCGTCTGCAGCAGCGGACGGACAAAGGTGTAAGCCATAAAGTGACCGGCGACCAGCAAAAACGTCAGCAGCAGCCCGGTCAGCAGCCGGCGATTCGCGCGCTGCGCGGTGAACGACCTCCAGCTTATCGCCTGCGTGACCGGCAGCGGCGGCAGCACGCATACCAGCAGCAGCAGGGTCAGCGCCGCCAGAACGGCGACCGCCAGAAACGCCAGGCGCCAGCCCAGCGCTTCACCGAGGAATACCCCGAGCGGCACGCCGAACACCGAGGCCGCCGCTACGCCGCCGAAGATGATGGACAGCGCCAATCCGACTGAGGCCGGCGGCACCAGGCGTTCCGCCAGCCCGCCGGCGATGGCCCAGATACCGCCGATGCAAAAACCCAGCAGGATGCGCGCGGCGAACAGCAGGGCCAGGGAGGTGGCGGCGGCGGCCAGCAGGTTAGCGGCGATCAGCAGCAGCAGAAAGCCCGCCAACAGGCTGCGGCGGTCCGTGCGCCGGGCGCCCAGCACCACCAGCGGGGCGAACAGCGCGGCGAACAGGGCCGGCAGGGAAATCAGCAGCCCGGCGCGGCCGATCGTCGCGTTCAGGGTATTGACGATCGGGGTCAGCAGCCCGACGGGCAGCATTTCTGCGGTGACGACGGTAAAGGTGGACAGGCCGATCGTGAAGGTCGCCAGCCACGCTTTTGCGCCGCCGTCGGCGTGTAAGGCACTCATAATGACTCTCCCAACAGATGAAGAACCCCAGTGTATCCGCGCCAAAATGGCTGATAAACTGGCCTGAATGCGCAACATTGGGGACAAATCGTGGCTAATTTACCGTCTATGCCGTTGGATAACCTGACCGACCTGCTGGTGTTCATTCGCGTCGCCGATGCCCGCAGCTTCACGCTGGCGGCCGAGAGGCTGGGCATCTCCCGTTCGGCGGCGGGCAAATGCGTGACCCGATTGGAGGCGCGATTGGCGACTCGGCTGCTGCAGCGCACCACGCGCAGCGTCAGCCTGACCGAAGACGGCGCGGTGTTTTACGAGTATGCGCAGCGTATCCTGTCGCAGGCCGAAGAGGCGGAAACGGCGCTCAATACGCGGCGGCAAACCCCGCGCGGGCGGCTGCGGCTGGATGTGCCGGTCTCGCTGGGGCGATTGCATATTCTGCCGATTTTGCGGGAGTTTTTGGCGCAGTGGCCGGAGGTGGACGCCGACGTCAGCTTCTCCGACGATTACAGCGATTTGGTGCGCGACGGCATCGACGTGGCGATCCGCGTCGGCGGCAGCGACGACAGCCGACTGGTGCGGCGGGTGCTCGCGCCGCACCGCCTGATCACCTGCGCGGCGCCGGACTATCTGGCGCGGCACGGTACGCCTGCGAAACCGGAGGCGTTGGGCGATCACGAGACGCTGGTCTTCAGCCACCAGGGATTGCCGGCGCCCTGGCGCTATCGGGTTAACGGTCAACTGCACGAACAGCCGGTGCGCGGCCGGATGCGTTTCAACAACGTCGAGGCATTGCGGGATGCGGCCGTCGCCGGGGCCGGTCTGTGTCAGGTAGGGGCGTTTCTGGTCGGTGAGCAGATTGCGGCCGGCACGCTGGTGCCGATACTGGAGCGCTATTGTCGCCCGGGGCCGCCGATCTGCGCCGTCTATCCCAGCCGGCGCCACCTTTCCCCCAAGGTGAAACTGTTTCTGGCGGCGATCGAACGGCGCTGGCAGGGCAAGGCGATTTGGGAAAGCGCCTAGCGCGAGCGGTTCATGCCGCTTGCACGGCCAGCGTTCGCCGCATTAAGCGATAGCCGCCGGCCGCCACCAGCAGTACGACCAGGCCAGCCGTGAGCGTGACGCCAAAGCCGGCCTTGATCCCCAGCGCATCGATCGCCAGCCCCGCCAAGGCGGCGCCGAGCGCCACGCCAACCCCCAGGCCGGTCACCATCCAGGTCAATCCTTCCGTCAAACGTGAAGGCGGCACGAGGCGTTCAACCAACCCCATGGCGACGATCATGGTCGGCGCGAAAAACAGTCCGGCGACAAACATCGCCGCCGCCAGCGTTAAGACATTGTGCACCCACAGCAGCGGCAGAGTGGTGAGTGCGGTGGCGAAGGCGGCGTATAAGAACTGCCGAGGCAATGGGGACGGCAGCTTTATTGCGCCGAAAATCAGCCCGGCGAGGCAGGAGCCGCCTGCGTAAACCGACAGCACGATGCTGGCGGCGGCCGGCTGCCCCTGCTGCTCGGCGAAGGCCACGCTGATGACGTCCACGGTGCCGACGATGGTGCCCAGCGCGATCAGCGTCAGGACCAGGATCTGCATCGACGGCATGGCCAGGATGGCGCGCTGCCGCTGGTTATTGCGGGGATAAACCGGGGGCTGAGTGCTTTTTTGCCAGGCGAATGCCGAAACGCCCGCCACCAGAAGCAGCGCGGCCGCCAGAGGGCCGGCTTCAGGGAAGAGCGCAACGCTGAGCCCCACGGCGATCGGCGGGCCGACAATAAAGGCGACCTCATCCAGTACGGACTCGAATGAATACGCCGTGTGCAGCTGCGGCGTGCCGCGATAGATTTCGCTCCAGCGGGCTCTGACCATCGCGGAGATGCTGGGCATGCCGCCCGCGAGCGCGGCGAAGACGAACAGCGTCCAGTCCGGCGCCCGATAGTGGGTGCAGATCAGCAGCAGCAACAGGGCGAGTGCGCTGACCCCGGTGGCGTAGGGCAGCACGCGGTTTTGGCCGTAGCGGTCCGCCGCGCGTGCGATTTGCGGCGCGAGCAGCGCCATGGAAAAGGCGAATGTCGCCGCCACCGCACCCGCCAGCCAATAGGAGCCGCGTACCTGCGAAAGCATGGTGATGATGCCGATACCGGTCATTGAGATCGGCAGGCGCGCGATCAACCCGGCAGAGGAAAACGCCTTGCTGCCCGGTGCGCTGAACAGTGTGAAATAAGGATTAGCCATGAATAGGGCTCCTGAATGTTGGCGGCTCGGTATTCGCGCAATGCCCATCATTGACATACGCCACGTATGTTACGTTAATTGACATACATGGCGTATGTCAATTATAACGTCATCAATGGCGAGACGGGAGTGAATCCATGGCACGTAAAGCGCGCACAGAAATGATTGAAGAAACCCGGCGTAAGCTGGTGGCGGCCGCCCGTCAGCAGTTCGGCGGCGTGGGGTATGCCGAGACGGTGATGGATGAGCTTACTGCGCAAGCCGGTATGACGCGCGGTGCGCTCTATCACCATTTTGGCGACAAGAAGGGATTGTTTTTGGCCGTCGTGCAGGAAATCGACGCCGAAATGGATGCGCGCCTCGCCGACATTACCGCCAGCACGCCAGATGACTGGGAGGCCTTCGCGGGGCGTTGCCGCGGTTATCTGATCATGATGACGGAGCCGCAATCGCAGCGCATTCTGTTACGCGATTCGCCCTCGGTGCTGGGAGCCGACTATCTGCAGGCCAGCAAGCTGGGTTGCATCACCTGGATGACGGGGGCCTTACAGGCGTTGATGGCGCAGCGGCGTATCGCTACCGCCGAACCGGAAGCGCTGGCGCATTTAATCAATGGCGGCCTGATGGATGCTGCGCTGTGGGTCGCCCATCAGCCGGAAAAAGACGTGGCGCTGGAGCAGGCCTTGGCCAGTTTGAACCTGTTGTTGAACGGGCTGCGTTCCACCTCTGCTTAAGTTTTACTGGCGGCCGCCGCGCCGTTTCGGCGGCGGCTTAAGGGTGAATGACGACGGGCTGGACGTTTTGCGCCAGCTGGATATTGTTGCGGCCGCTGTGTTTCGCCAGATAGAGCGCGGCGTCGGCTGCGCCTATCGCCGATTCGATGTCCAGTTTTTCCAGCGCGGAGATGCCGGCGCTAAGCGTCAGCGTGCCGCTGTGCTGCGGGCTGGCGCCGTGCGGGATGTTCAGTTCCGCCACGCGTTGGCGCACCCGCTCGGCCAGCTGCGCCGCGTAGCCTTCGTGCACGTTGGTCAGCAGCACCAAAAACTCTTCCCCGCCGTAACGCACCACGATATCGCGCGAACGCACCGCATCGCGGATGGCGACCGCCACCTGCACCAAAGCCCGATCGCCCATGGCGTGGCCGTAGCTGTCGTTGTAGACCTTGAAGTGGTCGATATCCAGCAATAGCACGTAATGGTGGCCGGTTTGCGGTTCCAGCAGCATAGTGATCTTATTCTCCAGCCCACGTCGGTTATAAAGGCCGGTCAGGGGATCGAGCATGCTCAAATTATTGAATTTGTCCCGCTCGTTATACAGGTTGGCCACCAGCGCGTGGGTAAAGATTTCACTGCGTTTCAACATCAGGTGATGAATGGAGAAAGCGATAATAGGTAATAGCGTGGTGAATAATATCCGCAGGGTATTATGCATGCCGTCTAAAGCCAGGATCATCATTGCGGAAGGTACGGCGTGTAAACAAAAGGCGGTAAAGTTATCCGTCAGAGAAATAGCGCTGATAAAAAAGATGCTAAACAAACTAATTAATAAAAAATCTTGGTTATTCGGTAGGCAATATTGACTTTTAACGTAAATATGTGCGGCCCAGAGCAGGCCGAGTACGCTGGCGAACAGGTTGAGTTTGTACAAATAGTTACGTGGCGTTTGCAGGGAAAATAGCGCCGCTACCAGACAAAATAGCGGTATACATAATAAAGGTAGGGTAAATGCGGGCGTATCCCTAAAAGGGAACAATAATGTAAATACGGAAGAGGCGGCATTCATTATCAGAAAAAGAAATAATGCCAGGCGCTGCTTGCTGTTCAGTAATTCCTGATAAGAACGGGCGTTCATACGGAGGTCACTCTTTGCAAAGTCGTTCTGTCGAATAATTAAGGTTGAGAAGCATTCCTTTGGCGCGAATATCCACTTGAATTGCATGGTTGAGGATTGTGATTATTATCATGCAAACAGGACTAGGAATTTTCTTATGTCAAATTATCATTTTTTCCTGCTGGTGTCATCTGAGTTTGGTCAGCGCAGTGAAAATGATGCAGCGGCCAAAAAAGTGTTATATGATATTGGTTATCATTATCACTTAAGGAGGGGTGTCATGCTCACTGCCATGATTGCCGCGTGCGGGCTGTGGGGCGTCAGTTGGTGCCTCGGGGATCGCCTGGCCAGCGCCTGGGGCGTTTTGCTACCTTGTGCGTTGATGCCGCTGCTGGCCTTGATCAACCTGGATATGCTGCAGTTGCGCACCCTGATCGTGATAGCGATGTTGGCCACGCTGGTGATGCTGTTCAATAGCCGGCTGCGCCACTATCTGCTGCTGCCTTCCTGCATGGCGCTGGCGGGTGGCCTGGCGGCAGTCAGCCTCAACTTCAGCTTTGGGTGAAACGCCAGAAACGGCAAAACCACGCTTAAGCGTGTTTATCATCAATGCGTTGGGATTTTTTCGAAGGAACTACCGGAGAGATCATCAATTGGTGCGAAGAGAGGGACTTGAACCCTCACGTCCGTAAGGACACTAACACCTGAAGCTAGCGCGTCTACCAATTCCGCCACCTTCGCACAGTCGATGTTGTTACTTTGATTTATATTACGTCGCCAGCTTGGTGCGAAGAGAGGGACTTGAACCCTCACGTCCGTAAGAACACTAACACCTGAAGCTAGCGCGTCTACCAATTCCGCCACCTTCGCATCGATGCTGAGTGCAATATAAATCATGTGGTTATTTGGTGCGAAGAGAGGGACTTGAACCCTCACGTCCGTAAGGACACTAACACCTGAAGCTAGCGCGTCTACCAATTCCGCCACCTTCGCGTACCAGAAACATTACCGGAGTAACGTTACCACGGAGGCGAATTCTAGAGATTTTGGCGGGCACGTCAACAGTTATTTCCCCGCTTTGCGGGCGTTTGCTGGAAAAACAGCCATATCGCCGCTTTTCTGCTGGTCAAACAGCCAAATCAGCCAATCAATCAACACCCTGACCCGCGGCGCCAGGAAACGGCCGGGCGGATACATGATGTAAATCGGCATCGGCGGGGGCGGCGTGTCCGCCAACACTTCCACCAGCTCTCCCTGTTTCAGCCAGGGCGCCAGCGAATAGCGCGCCGCCTGAATCAATCCCATGCCGGCGCGCGCGCCGGCGATGTAGGCGTCGGCGCCGCTGACGCTGAGCCGGGCGGGCAGTTCGCGCAGTTCCAGCTTGCCGCCGCGGCAGAATTCCAGCGGGTAATCGCGGTTGCTGGCCAGTGAAAAATACCCCACCGCGCGATGCGGCTCCAGGCTATCGATGTCAAGCGGCGTGCCGTGGGCCTGCAGATAAGCGGGGGAGGCGCAGGTGACCTGCGGCAGCTGGGCGATGCGCCGCGCCGCCAGGCCGTCGTCTTCGGTTTCCCAGGCGCGCAGCACGCAGTCCACGCCTTCGCGCAACAGATCGACGTGGGTGTCGTTGGCGCCCAGCGCCAGCGTGATGTCGGGATACCGCCGATAAAAGTCGTCCAGCGCCGGAATCACCACCTCGCGCGCCAGCGAATGGGGCATATCGATGCGCACCTTGCCGGACGGCTGCAGCTTATGCTGGCTGAACAACGTGTCCGCCTCTTCCAGCGCCCCCAGCAGCTGCACGCAGCGCTGGTAATAGAGGCTCCCTTCGCTGGTCACCTGCACCTGGCGGGTGGTGCGGATCAGCAGGCGCACGCCCAGCCGCTGTTCCAGCCGTTTCAGCGCGTTGCTGACCGTGGCGCGCGGCAGCTGCAGGCGTTCGGCCGCCCGGCTGAAGCTGCCCAGTTCGACGATGCGGGTAAAAATGCGCATGGCTTGAACCTGATCCATGTCCACTCCGGATTGTTGGTGATTTTTGAATAGTGATGTGCAATCTGCATTATTTATCTTTGTCGCGTAAACAACCAGACTTTGCTGCGTTATCCATTCATCGCATGAGGGCAGCACAATGCAACAACGTAAACTCGGCTCCAACGGTCCCGTCGTCTCCGCCCTGGGGCTGGGATGCATGGGCATGAGCGACTTCTATTCCACCGGCGCCGATCGGCAGGAAGCCATCGCCACGCTGCACCGGGCGCTGGAGTTGGGCGTCACGCTGCTCGACACCGCCGACATGTACGGGCCGCACACCAACGAAGAGCTGGTGGGGGAGGCGATCAGGGGCAAGCGGCAACAGGTGTTCCTGGCCACCAAGTTCGGCATCCTGCGCGATCCGGCGGATCCTTCGGCGCGCGGCGTCAGCAGCCGGCCCGAGTATATCCGGCGCTCCGTAGAGGGGAGCCTGCGGCGCTTGGGCGTGGAGGAGATCGATCTCTATTATCAGCACCGGGTCGATCCGCAAGTGCCGATCGAAGACGTCGTGGGTACGATGGCGGATCTGATCCGAGAAGGCAAGATCCGCCACATCGGCCTGAGCGAGGCGTCGGTCGCCACGCTGGAGCGGGCGCACAAGGTGCATCCGATCACCGCGCTGCAGACCGAGTATTCGCTGTGGACGCGCGACGCCGAGCAGGGCGTGCTGGCGGCCTGCGAGCGCCTGGGCATCGGTTTTGTGCCCTACAGCCCGTTAGGGCGCGGTTTCCTCACCGGCGCTATCCGGCGGCCGGAGGATCTGGCCGAGGACGATTTCCGCCGCAGTAACCCGCGTTTCCAGGGGGAAAACTTCGCCCGCAACCTGGCGCTGGTGGCGAAGGTGAGCGAGCTGGCGGCGCAGAAGGGCGTCAAGCCTTCTCAGTTGGCGCTGGCCTGGGTATTGGCGCAGGGCGAACACATTGTGCCGATCCCCGGCACCAAACGCCGTCGCTATCTGGAAGAGAACGTCGCCGCGGCGGAGATCGCGCTGAGCGCGGCTGAACTGGCGGCGATAGAAGCGGTGTTTCCGCTGAGCGCGGCGGCCGGCGATCGCTACGGCGCGGAGTCGATGACCTATATCAACGGCTAAAAAAAAGCGCGGCCTCGGGCCGCGCTCTGTCGTTTTCCGCCAACGGAAACTTATTTTTTCTTCGGCGCGCGCGGCGGGCGGCCGACGGTCGCCTGGTACACCTTGAAGCGGCCGTTTTGCGCCAGCACTTCGTGGCTGCCGAAGGTGGCGTCCAGAATGTCCGGGTAGGGCAGGAAGGCGTTGGCGACGATGCGCAACTGGCCGCCGATCGGCAGGTGCTTCACCGCGCCGCGGATCAGCGTTTCGGCAGCGGTCAGGCTGGTCTGCAGCCCGTCGTGGAACGGCGGGTTGGAGATGATCATGTCGAAACGGCCGGTGATATCGGAGTAAACGTTGCTGACGATCACTTCGCCTTCGATGCCGTTGGCGGCCAGCGTTGCGCGGCTGGATTCCACCGCGGCGGCATTGACGTCGCTGAGGGTCAGTTTCACCTTCGGCGACAGCTTGGCCATCACCGAGGCCATGACGCCGGCGCCGCAGCCGATGTCCAGCACCTTGCCTTTCATGTGTTTTTCCAGCGTCGACAGCAGCAGCGAGCTGCCGACGTCCAGGCCGTCGCGGCTGAACACGCCCGGCAGCGTTTTCACTTCCAGATCGTGCAGCTGATAGCTGTCCCACCACTCGTTCAGGTCGAACTCGGTCTGCGCGTCCAGGCGGCCGTGATACAGGCCGCAGCGGCGCGCGCTGTCGATTTTCACCAGCGTGACGTGGCCTTCCAGCGTTGGCTCGGCGCTGCGCACGCCGCTGCGGTTTTCACCGACCACGAACACGTCCGCGCCCACCGGCAGCAGCGCCAGCAGGTTGCACAGCTGGAATTGCGCTTCCTGCTTGCTCTTCGGCCAGTAGTAAACCAGCGTGTCGCAGTCGGCGACGAAAGCGGGATCGACGGTCAAACCGAACTGCACGTTATCGCCCATCGTCCGGTTCAGTAACTGCCAGTGATGGTATTGCTGAGTGTGGACGCGCACGTCCGCGGCCTCGAATTGGGCCGGCAGGCTGTCCTGCAGGTCGCCGGCAAACAGCACGCGGCGTTCGATAAATTCATCACTGTGGCGCAGCATGACTTCACTGGCGGGGGTTAATGCAGACATCAGATATTGGCTCCTGGAAATGAGACCGGGGATTATAGAGCTTTGTGGCGATATGTTCGACGGGTTTGTTGGCGCGGGCTGCGCGGGTTTGTTAGCATAGCGCGGCGCATGGCAGGCATGGCGCACCACAACGGGTAGGAATCGGCATGGCATCAAAACGCGACTGGCTGTTACAACAACTGGGTATTACGCAGTGGACATTGCGCCGCCCGGGCGTGTTGCAGGGCGAAGTGGCGGTCAGTCTGCCACCCGAGGCGCGCCTGCTGGTGGTGGCGCAGACGCTGCCGGCGCCCGACGATCCGCTGTTTTGCGACGTGCTGCGCAGCCTGGGGCTGACGCCGGCGCAAACCTACAGCCTGACGCCGGAACAGGTGGCGATGCTGCCTGCAGAGACCGCATGCAACAGTTGGCGGCTGGGCGTGGTGGAACCGCTCGCGGTCGCCGGCGCGCAGCTACACAGCCCGGCGCTGGCCGAGCTTTCCCAAGACGCGGGGGCCAAACGCGCCCTCTGGCAGCAGATTTGTCATCATGAACACGATTTCTACCCTGACGGCGGCCGACCTGGCCACGGCCTTCAACATTGAGCAAGCCAGCCACGCTTTCCCCTGGACGGAAACCACCTTCGCCAGCAATCAGGGCGATCGCTACCTTAACCTGAAGCTGAGCGCCGATGGGGAGATGGCGGGTTTCGCCATCACGCAGATCGTGCTGGACGAAGCCACGCTGTTCAACATCGCCATTCATCCGCAGCACCAGCGCCGGGGCTTTGGCCGCCTGCTGCTCAACGCGTTGATCGAACAGCTGGAGAGCCGCGGCGTGGTCACGCTGTGGCTGGAGGTGCGCGCCTCCAACCAGGCGGCGATCGCGCTGTATGAAGATCTCGGTTTCAACGAAGTCACCGTGCGCCGCAATTATTACCCGAGCGCCCACGGCCGCGAAGACGCGATCGTGATGGCGCTGCCGCTGGCGTAATCAGCCCGGCCGGAAAAAGCATTGATTGTCACCGGTTGGCAAATCGGCGAAAATGCCCGGCTGTTATCTTTTATTCACCGCTTTGCCCGGCGCCGCGATCGGCGCGTTCTGATGATGTCGCAGGGCGGACTAACCGTAGAACCTGAAAACCATGTCTCCTAGTGAATTTGCCCGCGAAGTCTCCAAAAGAAGAACTTTCGCCATCATCTCGCACCCCGATGCCGGTAAAACCACCATTACCGAAAAAGTGCTGCTGTTCGGACAGGCGATCCAGACCGCCGGTACGGTAAAAGGCCGCGGCTCCAGCCAGCACGCCAAATCCGACTGGATGGAAATGGAAAAGCAGCGCGGGATCTCGATCACCACCTCGGTGATGCAGTTCCCGTACCGTGACAGCCTGGTCAACCTGCTGGATACCCCGGGGCACGAAGACTTCTCCGAAGATACGTATCGCACCCTGACCGCGGTCGACTGTTGTCTGATGGTGATCGACGCCGCCAAGGGCGTTGAGGATCGCACCCGCAAGCTGATGGAAGTCACCCGCCTGCGCGACACGCCGATCCTGACCTTCATGAACAAGCTGGACCGCGACATTCGCGATCCGATGGAAGTGATGGATGAAGTTGAGCGCGAACTGAAGATCGCCTGCTCGCCCATCACCTGGCCGATCGGCTGCGGCAAGCTGTTCAAGGGCGTTTACCACCTGTACAAGGATGAAACCTACCTGTACCAGACCGGTAAAGGCCACACCATTCAGGAAGTGCGCATCGTCAAGGGCCTGAACAACCCAGAGCTGGATGCGGCGGTGGGCGAAGATCTGGCGGCGCAGCTGCGCGATGAGCTGGAGCTGGTGCAGGGCGCTTCTCACGAGTTCGATCAGGAAGCTTTCCTGAGCGGCGAGCTGACGCCGGTGTTCTTCGGTACCGCACTCGGCAACTTCGGCGTGGATCATATGCTGGACGGCCTGGTGGCCTGGGCGCCGGCGCCGATGCCGCGCAAAACCGACACCCGCGAAGTGACGGCGGCGGAAGAGAAATTCACCGGCTTCGTGTTCAAGATCCAGGCCAACATGGATCCGAAGCACCGCGACCGCGTGGCCTTTATGCGCGTGGTGTCCGGCCGTTATGAGAAGGGCATGAAGCTGCGCCAGGTGCGCACCGGCAAAGACGTGGTGATCTCCGACGCGCTGACCTTTATGGCCGGCGACCGTTCGCACGTGGAAGAAGCCTACCCGGGCGACATTATCGGTCTGCACAACCATGGCACCATTCAGATCGGCGATACCTTCACCCAGGGTGAAGACATGAAGTTCACCGGCATTCCGAACTTCGCGCCGGAACTGTTCCGCCGCATTCGCCTGCGCGATCCGCTGAAGCAGAAACAGTTGCTGAAGGGGCTGGTGCAGCTGTCCGAAGAGGGCGCGGTGCAGGTGTTCCGCCCGATCGCCAACAACGATCTGATCGTCGGCGCGGTCGGCGTGCTGCAGTTCGACGTGGTGGTGGCGCGCTTGAAGAGCGAGTACAACGTGGAAGCGCTGTATGAATCGGTCAACGTGTCGACCGCGCGCTGGGTCGAGTGCGACGACGTGAAGAAGTTCGAAGAGTTCAAGCGCAAGAACGAGATCAACCTGGCGCTGGACGGCGGGGACAACCTGTCCTACATCGCGCCGACCATGGTGAACCTCAACCTGACGCAGGAACGCTATCCTGACGTGACCTTCCGCAAAACCCGCGAACACTGATAAATCGGCAGGGCGCCCGGTGCGCCCTGCCAATCTCCCTCATCCTCACTCCGCTAATTAATAAAACTTCCTCACCTTTTATGCCGCAAACCGATATCGCCAGGCAGCGTTCGTTAGGCCTGCGTTTTCCGCCGCATGGTCTATCTTTAACGAGATGTCTGCACATTGCTTGAGAGTAAATCACTGTAATACGCTGATTGTTTGGTGAGTTATTCTGATGTGTTGCCGATAGGAGACAGTCTGTTTCCTTAAATATCAATGAGATGACTGTTTTACCGTTTCGTGTCACTTAGTCTGTCGTCAATAGGTGACAGTTTTTTGATTAAAAATCCGACTCAATGCTTTTTTTGTTTGATTTTTAAGGTGTTTATGGAGTTGGCACGGCGGTTGCAATATTCCTGTCGTGAACGCTTAATCGTATAGCGATGATGAAGTATTTACCGAGAGGCCGCGTGAAGGCGGCTGAAGGGTTCCGGCGCTCTGGCGCTGGGGCCCCCAACAAAAGGAAGAGATCGATGAAAAAGACCAAATTTGCACACTCGCTGATGGCTGTTGTTTTGGGTTCTGCTTTGGTGAGCGGCACTGCGCTGGCCGAAGACAGTCTGCTCAACAAGGCGTCTAACGCCGCGGACAGTGCCGGTGCCAAAATCGATAGCTCCATGAAAAAAGTTGACGGTTACATGGATGACAGCGCGATAACGGCTAAAGTTAAAAGTGCGTTGGTGGACGATAAAACCATCAAAAGCACTGACATTTCGGTGAAAACCGAAAAAGGCACCGTGATCCTGAGCGGGTTTGTCGGCAGCCAGGCGCAGGCGGAGCATGCGGTTGCGGTTGCCGGTAAGGTGGAAGGCGTCAAAACCGTCAGCGACAAGCTGCACGTGAAAGATGAAGCCAACCAGTCGATCAAATCGTATGCCGGCGACACCGCCACCACCAGCGAGCTGAAAGCCAAGCTGCTGGCCGATGACATCGTGCCGTCGCGCAATGTGAAAGTGGAAACCACCGATGGCGTGGTGCAGCTTTCCGGTGAGGTGAAAACGCAGGCGCAGTCTGAGCGTGCCGAAAGCATCGCCAAGGCTATCGACGGCGTGAAAAGCGTGAAAAACGACCTGGTGGTCAAGCCGTAATCCCGCCAGGCGCCCGTAACAAGTAACAACAAGCCGCATCTGTCGGGCCGTCAAGGCGGCCCGACGTGTACCACCAAAAAAAGAAACTGATTTGCCGTCGACGTCCGGTGTCGGGGCGGTAGACGGCAGCGAATTTTTTCACAATGGTAAGGAGAAGCTTATGTTTCGTTGGGGCATTATCTTTTTAGTCATCGCGCTTATCGCTGCGGCACTGGGGTTCGGTTCGCTGGCGGGCACCGCCGCCTGGGCCGCCAAAGTCGTGTTCGTTGTCGGCATCATCCTGTTCCTGGTCAGCCTGTTCACCGGCCGTCGGCGCCCTTAGCCGGCCGGCATTTTCCTGCAAACTGTAACAAAGCTTAATTCCTTTTCTCACCTCGGGGAGGGCCGGCCATGAACAGCGACATCATCGTCGGGCGCTGGAAACAGCTGAAAGGTCAGGTATGGCAGGCGTGGGCCGAATGGTCCGGCAGCGATGGTGCCTGGTTGGCCGGCAGCAATGATTTCCTCGTCGGCGTGCTGCAAGAGGATTACGGAAGAGAGCGAGACGCGGTATCCTCGGAGAAAACGTCTCACTGAGGATGCCAAGTTGGGATACAGAATACCCATCACGCTCGGCAATATAGAACCGCTGGCGTCTAAACCTTTTCGACCAGGAAAAATGGCGTTGGTCTGCGAAGGCGGCGGCCAGCGCGGCATTTTCACCGCCGGCGTGCTGGACGAGTTTCAGCGCGCGGGCTTTAACCCTTTCGATCTGCTGATTGGCACGTCGGCCGGCGCGCAAAATCTGTCCGCCTATATCTGCGGGCAGATGGGCTACGCGCGCCGGGTGATCACCCGTTACACCACCTCGGCCCAGTTCTTCAATCCGCTGCGCTTCGTGCGCGGCGGGCATCTGATCGATCTCGATTGGCTGGTTGATACGGCGGCGGCGCAGATGCCGCTGGCGATGGACGTGGCGGAACAGCATTTTATCGACGGGCGCGAATTCCTGCTGTGCGCCTGCCGCAGCGACGATTTCGAACCGGCCTATCTGCCGGCGCAGCGTGAACGCTGGCTGCCGGCCATCAAGGCGTCCAGCGCCATTCCCGGCTTTTACCGTCAGGGCGTGGAGTTGGACGGCGTCAGCTATCAGGACGGCGGCATCAGCGATGCGATCCCGGTGGAAGAGGCCTACCGCCGCGGCGCCGACACCATCGTGGTGATCCGCACCGTGCCTTCGCAAATGTACTACACCCCGCAGTGGATGAAGCGCATGGAGCACTGGCTGAGCGACAGCAGCCTGCAGCAGATGGTGCGCATCCTGCAGCATCATGAGCAAAGCTATCACCGCATCCAGCGCTTTATCGAGAAGCCGCCGGGCAAGCTGCGCATCTTCGAGATCTTCCCGCCTAAGCCGCTGGCCAGCAATGCGCTGGGCAGCCGACTGGGGGCGCTCAATCAGGATTATCACCTGGGGCGCCGCTGCGGCCGCTACTTCCTGGCCACCGTCGGCCAGTGGATGGCGCAGCAGGAACCGGACGGTATCAAGGTGCAAAAATCGTTGTCGCGCCGCCTTATCCAGCCGGAGAACGTCAGAATGCCTTCGCCGATCGTGACCGACATCGCCATGTCGCCCGATCTCACGGCGCAGCCGGAGGCTGCGGTGGCGGCGCCGAAGCTCATTCTGCCGGGCGATCTGCCGCCGGGTGAAGGGGGCGCGCTGTGAGCTACGCCTTTACCGACACCCACTGCCATTTCGATTTCCCGCCCTTTACCGGACATGAGGCCGAGAGCCTGACGCGGGCGGCAAGCGCCGGCGTGCAGCGCATCATCGTCCCGACGGTTACCGCCGATCGCTTCACGCGGGTGCTGCGGCTGGCGCAGGATCACGCGCCGCTGTTCGCCGCGTTGGGGCTGCACCCGCTGTATATCGCGCAGCATCATGAGCCGCAGCTGGAACAGCTGGCGGCGCTGTTGGCCGAACGGCCGCGCAAGCTGGTGGCGGTGGGGGAGATCGGGCTCGATCTGTATATGGACAACCCGCAGTTCGAGCGCCAGCAAAGCGTGCTGCTGGCCCAACTGAGGCTGGCGAAACAGCATGACCTGCCGGTGATCCTGCACTCGCGGCGTACCCACGATCAGCTGGCCGCGGCGCTGCGGCGCATGCAGCTGCCGCGTCGCGGCGTGGTGCACGGCTTCGCCGGCAGCCTGTCGCAGGCGCAGGCGTTTATCCGCCTCGGCTATTACATCGGCGTGGGCGGCACCATCACCTATGAGCGGGCGCAGAAAACGCGCGGCGTGATGGCGCAGCTGCCGCTTGAGGCGCTGCTGCTGGAGACGGATGCGCCGGACATGCCGCTGGCCGGTTATCAGGGGCAGCCGAATCGCCCCGAGCGTGCCGCCGAGGTGTTTCACGCGCTGTGCGAGCTGCGGCCGGAACCGGCCGACGAGATCGCCGCTCATCTGCAACGCAATACCCAGTCACTGTTTGCCATGCCGGATTGATGAGCTTATAACGTGACTTGTGTCACGTTATAGGATTTTCATTTGCGTCTCGTTGTATACATTTGTGACATAAATCGGTGCGAGGGTGACCTCGCTCAGTATAATCCCCCCGAAACTCTCCAATAGCAGACCTCTCTTCATGAGCAGGGATGTATTTTATTTTTTGCAACAGGGAAACTTTGCATGCAACTCATCATGAGTCTGGTCGGTATGGCGGTGCTGATCGCCATTGCGGTGCTGCTCTCCAGCAACCGTCGGGCCATCAAATTGCGCACCGTGGTGTGGGCGTTCATCATTCAGGTCGGCATCGGCGCGCTGGTGCTGTACGTGCCGCTGGGCCGCAGCATTCTCGGCAGTATGTCTAACGGCGTGGCAAACGTTATCGCCTACGGCAATCAGGGCATTTCGTTCATCTTCGGCGGGCTGGTGTCCGACAAGATGTTCGAGGTGTTCGGCGGCGGCGGCTTCGTATTCGCGCTGCGCGTCCTGCCGGTGATCGTGTTCTTCTCCTCGCTGATTGCGGTGCTGTACTACCTCGGCATCATGCAGTTGGTGATCCGCGTGTTGGGCGGCGGCCTGCACAAGCTGCTGGGCACCTCGCGCACCGAATCGCTGTCGGCGACCGCCAACATTTTCGTTGGCCAGACCGAAGCGCCGCTGGTGGTACGCCCCTATATCGCCACCATGAGCCAGTCAGAACTGTTCGCCGTGATGTGCGGCGGCCTGGCCTCGGTAGCCGGTTCGGTGTTGGCGGGGTACGCGCAGATGGGCGTGCCGCTGGAATATCTGATCGCCGCGTCCTTCATGGCCGCGCCGGGCGGGCTGCTGTTCGCCAAGCTGATGGTGCCGGAAACCGAGCAGACCCACGATAAAGACGATGCGATGAAGCTGATCGCCGAAGAGGATCGTCCGGCCAACGTGATCGATGCGGCGGCTTCCGGCGCGGCTTCCGGCATGCAGCTGGCGCTGAACGTCGGTGCGATGCTGCTGGCGTTTATCGCGCTGATCGCTTTGCTTAACGGTATTCTCGGCGGTATCGGCGGCTGGTTCGATTATCCGCAGCTGTCGCTTGAACTGATCCTCGGCTGGGTGTTCTCGCCGATCGCTTTCCTGATCGGCGTGCCGTGGAGCGAGGCGATGACCGCCGGTTCGTTCATCGGCCAGAAGATCATCGTCAACGAATTCGTCGCCTACATGAACTTCGGCGCCTATCTGCGCCCGGATGACGTAGTGGCGGCGGAAGGCCTGCAGGTGCTGTCGACGCACACCAAGGCGATCATCTCCTTTGCGCTGTGCGGCTTCGCCAACCTCTCCTCGGTGGCGATCTTGCTGGGCGGTCTGGGCAGCATGGCGCCCAACCGTCGCCACGACATCGCGCGCTTCGGTCTGAAGGCCGTGGCGGCCGGCACGCTGTCCAACCTGATGAGTGCCACCATCGCCGGCTTCTTCCTGGCGCTGTAAGTCATCACGGAGCCCGCGACGGCGCGACCGATCGCGGGACTCCGCCTATACTCTAAGCAACGCGGGTGTTTGCCGCACCCGCGATCTTCAGCCGCTTCTTTAGCGAATTTGTGAACGATATCGCGTTATTTTGTGATGCTCTTCACATATAATTCCGGTCTGTTACAGTGCTATTTCATATAGTGTGACGATGAACGCGAATCGCCTCCGGCATTCGTGTTCAAATAGCTATTACTGGCCGGCCGCAAGGCGGGTGGCCATGTGCGGTGAGAAGGATCTCAGTTGCCGCCGCGGGAACGCCGTTCCCCAGCGCTATCTTCATGGAACCAAGTCCGCTCGCCAACACCCAGGTACTCAGTTGGAGAGTTTTATGACCGAATTAACCGCAGCAGCGCAACGTGCGCTGAACTTGATGGATTTAACCACGCTGAATGATGATGACACCGACGAGAAAGTGATCGCGCTCTGTCGTCAGGCCAACAGCCCGGCCGGCCACACGGCGGCCATCTGCATCTACCCGCGTTTTATCCCGGTGGCGCGTAAGGCGCTGCGCGAGCAAGGCACGCCGGACATCCGCATCGCCACCGTGACCAACTTCCCGCATGGCAATGACGATATCGACATCGCGCTGGCGGAAACCCGCGCGGCGATCGCCTATGGCGCGGATGAAGTGGACGTGGTGTTCCCATACCGTGCGCTGATCGCCGGCAACGAACAGGTCGGCTTCGAGCTGGTGAAACAGTGCAAGCAGGCTTGCCAGGCGGCTAACGTGCTGCTGAAAGTGATCATCGAAACCGGTGAGCTGAAACAGGCCGATTTGATCCGCAAGGCGTCCGAGATCGCCATCAAGGCCGGGGCTGACTTTATCAAGACCTCCACCGGCAAGGTGCCGGTCAACGCCACCCTGGAGAGCGCCGAGCTGATGATGTCGGTGATCCGCGATCTGGGCGTGGCGAAGACGGTGGGCTTCAAGCCGGCCGGCGGCGTGCGCACCGCGGAAGACGCGCTGCATTATCTGCAACTTGCCGATCGTATTCTGGGCGAGGGGTGGGCCGATGCGCGGCATTTCCGCTTTGGCGCTTCCAGCCTGCTGGCCAGCTTGCTGACCGCGCTGGGCCACCAGACCCAGACCGCCGGCGGCGGCTACTGATCGATTTCGTTGGCGGGCGCCAGGCGCGCCCGTCTGCACCGACTCTCGGCGACACAGGGGGATGCCTTGTTCCTGGCTCAAGAAATTATTCGTAAGAAACGCGACGGCCAGCCGTTAAGCGAAGCGGAAATCCGCTTTTTCATCAACGGCATTCGCGACAATGTGGTGTCGGAAGGGCAGATCGCCGCGCTGGCGATGACCATTTATTTCCATGACATGAGCATGCCGGAGCGCGTGGCGCTCACCATGGCGATGCGCGATTCCGGCACCGTGCTGGACTGGAAGAGTTTGGCGCTGAACGGCCCGATCGTCGACAAGCATTCGACCGGCGGCGTGGGCGACGTGACCTCGCTGATGCTCGGCCCGATGGTGGCGGCCTGCGGCGGCTATGTGCCGATGATCTCCGGCCGCGGCCTGGGGCATACCGGCGGCACGCTGGACAAGCTGGAAGCTATTCCGGGTTTCAATATTTTCCCGGACGATAACGCCTTCCGCAAAATTATTCAGGACGTCGGCGTGGCGATCATCGGCCAGACCAGCTCGCTGGCGCCGGCGGACAAACGTTTTTACGCCACCCGCGACATCACCGCCACCGTGGATTCTATCCCGCTGATCACCGCCTCCATTCTGGCCAAGAAACTGGCGGAAGGGCTGGATGCGCTGGTGATGGACGTGAAGGTCGGTTCCGGCGCCTTTATGCCGACCTACGCCCTGTCGCAAGATTTGGCGCAGGCGATCGTCGGCGTGGCCAACGGCGCGGGCTGCAAGACCACCGCGCTGCTGACCGACATGAACCAGGTGCTGGCCTCCAGCGCCGGCAATGCGGTGGAAGTGCGCGAAGCGGTGCGCTTCCTGACCGGCGAATACCGCAATCCGCGCCTGCTGGAAGTGACGCTGGCGCTGTGCGTGGAGATGCTGCTGTCCGGCGGCCTGGCGAATGACGAGGCCGATGCGCGCGCCAAACTGCAGGCGGTGCTGGACAACGGCAAGGCGGCGGAAGTGTTTGGCCGCATGGTCGCGGCGCAGCAAGGGCCGATAGACTTCGTCGAACGTTATGATAGCTATCTGCCGGCGGCAACGCTGAGCAAGCCGGTGTATGCTGAAAATCCGGGCATCATCAGCGCCATGGATACCCGCGCGCTGGGCATGGCGGTGGTTTCGCTGGGCGGCGGCCGCCGCCGGGCGAGCGACGCCATCGATTACAGCGTCGGTCTGACCGAGGTGGCGCGCCTGGGTGATAAGGTGGATGCCCAGCAGCCGCTGGCGATGATCCACGCCAACGATGAAGAGAGCTGGCAGCAGGCGGCCGATGCGGTGCGTAGCGCAATGACGCTGAGCGACAAGGCGCCGGAGGCGACGCCGGTGGTGTATAAGCGCGTCACGGAATAACCCAAGAATCAGGAACGGCCGCGGCTTTTTCGCGGCCGTCCAAAGCGTGAGAACACGCAGGAGAGCACAGATGAAACGCACATTTATTATGGTATTGGACTCCTTCGGCATCGGCGCCAGCGAAGACGCCGAACGTTTTGGCGACCAGGGTTCCGACACTCTGGGCCACATCGCCGAGGTTTGCGCGCGCGGTGAAGCCAACGTGGGCCGCCAGGGCCCGCTGACGCTGCCTAACCTGAGCCGCCTGGGGCTCGGCAAAGCGGCGGAAGAGTCCACCGGCAACTTCCCGCAGGGGCTGGATCGCAATGCCGATATCATCGGCGCTTACGCATACGCCAGCGAGCTCTCTTCCGGTAAAGACACGCCGTCGGGCCACTGGGAAATCGCCGGCGTGCCGGTACTGTTCGACTGGGGCTACTTCAAGGACGAGCACAACAGCTTCCCGCAGGCGCTGCTGGATAAGCTGGTGGAGCGCGCCAACCTGCCGGGCTACCTGGGCAACTGTCACTCATCCGGCACCGTGATCCTCGATCAGCTGGGCGAAGAGCACATGAAAACCGGCAAGCCGATTTTCTACACCTCCGCCGACTCGGTGTTCCAGATCGCCTGCCATGAAGAAACCTTCGGCCTGGATCGCCTGTACGAGCTGTGCGAAATCGCGCGTGAAGAGCTAACCGAAGGCGGTTACAACATCGGCCGCGTGATCGCGCGTCCGTTCGTCGGCGACAAGCCGGGCCACTTCCAGCGCACCGGCAACCGCCACGATCTGGCGGTAGAGCCGCCGGCGCCGACCGTGCTGAAAAAGCTGGTGGACGAGAAGGGCGGCGAAGTGGTGTCGATCGGTAAAATCGCCGACATCTATGCCAACGTCGGCATCACCAAGAAGGTGAAGGCAACCGGCATCGACGCGCTGTTCGACGCGACCCTGATTGAAATGGAAAAGGCCGGCGACAACACCATCGTGTTCACCAACTTCGTGGACTTCGACTCCTCTTACGGCCACCGCCGCGACGTGGCGGGCTACGCCGCCGCGCTGGAGCTGTTCGACCGCCGCCTGCCGGAGCTGCTGAAGCTGGTGAAAGACGAAGACATCATCATCTTCACCGCCGACCACGGCTGCGACCCGACCTGGCCGGGCACCGATCACACCCGTGAGCACATCCCGGTGCTGGTCTACGGCCCGAAAGTGAAACCGGGCTCGCTGGGCCACCGCGAGACCTTCGCCGACATCGGCCAGACCGTCGCCAATTATTTTGGCCTGTCGCCGATGGATTATGGTAAGACCCTGTTTTAATTCGTGAGTTTAAGGCGGTGGCGCAGTTGGCCGCCGTCTGACATACCACGGCTTATACGTTTAACGCTATTTAATACGATTTAAAGGAAGAGAATTATGGCTACGCCGCACATTAATGCTGAGATGGGTGATTTCGCTGACGTAGTACTGATGCCGGGCGATCCGCTGCGCGCAAAATACATCGCCGAAACCTTCCTGGAAGGCGCGGTGGAAGTGAACAACGTGCGCGGCATGTTGGGCTTCACCGGCACCTACAAAGGCCGCCGCATCTCCGTAATGGGCCACGGCATGGGCATCCCGTCCTGCTCGATCTATGCGCGCGAGCTGATCGCCGAGTTCGGCGTGAAGAAGATCATTCGCGTGGGTTCCTGCGGCGCGGTGCGTGACGATATCAAACTGCGCGACGTGGTGATCGGCATGGGCGCGTGCACCGACTCCAAGGTGAACCGTCTGCGCTTCAAGGACAACGACTACGCGGCGATCGCCGACTTCGACATGGTGCGCAACGCGGTCGACGCCGCGGCGGCGCAGGGCATCCCGGCGCGCGTGGGCAACATCTTCTCCGCCGATCTGTTCTACACCCCGGATCCGGACATGTTCCAGGTGATGAAGAAGTACGGCATCCTGGGCGTGGAAATGGAAGCGGCCGGCATCTACGGCGTGGCGGCGGAGCTGTACGAAGAGTTCGGCTGTAAAGCGCTGACCATCTGCACCGTGTCCGACCACATCCTGCGTCACGAAGCGACCACGGCGGCGGAACGCCAGACCACCTTTAACGAAATGATCGTTATCGCGCTGGAATCCGTGCTGCTGGGCGACAAAGCGTAATACCGCGGCGGGCGTCGTCATGGCGCCCGCCCGTCAATCTATTCACTCCGCACGGCCGTTTTTGGCTAACGCTTTACCTTCCTGCCATTTAACGCTATTACTTCCTCTATCAATCTATTCACCAATCTATTCATCCGATGCTCACCGTTGAACATGTTTTGCGTCATGGGCCGGCCACGGCTCGTCAACTGACAGAAGCGTTGGGCATCAGCCAGCCGACGCTATCGCGCCGTATCCGCGAACTGGCGGGCGCCGTATTGATCCTCGGTAAAGGTAAGGCGACGCGCTATGTATTGCGGCGCGGGATCGGCGGTGAGAGGCAGTTTCCGCTGTATCGGGTTGATGAACGGGGTAAGGCGCACCTGTTTGCCACGCTTTGCCCGCTGTATCCTGCCGATAACTGTGCGGTGTGCGATGAGCGCAGCGGAGAGTGGCAGCTCTATGACGGCCTGCCATGGTATCTGAATGACCTGAGGCCGATTGGCTTTCTTGGGCGAGCCTGGGGCAAAGCGGCGGCCCACGAGTTGAATTTGCCGGAGGATGTGCGGCGATGGGATGAGGGCCAACGTCTGTTGGCGCTCTGCCGTTATGGCGAAGACATGACCGGCGATTTGCTGCCTGGCGCCGACAGCTATCAGCGTTGGTTGATGCGGGAGACTGCCGTCGCTATCGCGGCGGAAGATAAAACCGAGCGTTACGCCGCATTGTCTGTCCAGGCGCTGGCCGGGGAGTTGGTGGGTTCCTCCGCCGGTGGCGAACAACCCAAATTTGCCGCCTATGCTGAGCTGACGCCTGGGCATCGTGCGCATGTTTTGGTGAAGTTCAGTCTGGCGCCGACGCATGCCATTGCACAGCGCTGGAGCGATTTGCTGATCGCCGAGTCGCTGGCGTTGCAGACGGTCGCCGCTGCGGGATTGCCTGCCGCAACGGCGCAAATCCTGTTTGGCGCCGATCGACAATGCTTTTTAGAGGTAGAGCGCTTTGATCGCATCGGCGAAGAAGGGCGGGTGGCGATGGTGTCACTGGAGGCGCTGGATGCCGAGTTCAGCGGCAGCGGCCATGCCAACTGGGTTGTGGCGGCTAATCGGTTATTGCAGCAAGGCGCGATCGATCGCTCTGCCTGCCAACGGATTGCCCTGTATTGGGCCTTTGGCCGCTTGATCGCCAATAGCGATATGCACCAGGGTAATCTGTCGTTCTTGCGGCCAACGCAGCGGCCGGTCATGTTGGCGCCTTTGTACGATATGCTGCCGATGGCTTTTGCCCCGGCAAGCAGCGGCAATCTGCGCCATGACGCGGTGGAGATCCGTTTGAGCAATGAGGTGAGCGGCGCCGTCTGGCGGCAAGCGGAGCTATTGGCTCTCGAGTTCTGGCGGCGCACGGCGCAACATGACGACATCAGCGAAGCCTTCCGCGCGATTGCCGAGCAAATGCTGGCGCAACTGCAGAAGCTGCACGAACGCATTCAACGCCTGGCCTGAGTTACTCCTTCTTCGGCGCTTCCTGCTTTGTCTCCGGCGCATCCTCGTCGTCTTCCACCGTATTGCCTTCTTCCAGTGGCGTGTTGGCGGTCAACAGGTACGGCGACTGTTGCCAGCGGCTGCGGCGGTGCTGCAGCAGGGTGCGCGCCAGAATGATGCCGATCGCCAGCGCCAGCAGGATCATCAGGCGCAGCAGGTTGGTGGTGTTGTCCACCTGTTTGGATTCGGTCGCCAGCACGTGGGTGTCGAGGGTGATGCGGATAAAGCCGATCGGGCCGTCTTTGCCCTGAATGGATTCGACCAACTGGTGGTTGAAGTAGCTGCCGGCGCGTTTGCCGTCGAGCGACAGGCGATCGCGTATACTTATCTGCTCCCCGGCGTGGGAGACCAGCGTGCCGTCCAACTGATACACGCTGACGTCGAGAATGCGGCTGTGATCGGTGAGCTGCTTGAGGATGGCGTCGATGCGCGGGTTGTTGCCGTCGTCGTCCAGCAGCGGCGCCAGGCTGTAGGCGACCTGTTTGGTCAGCGTCTGCGCCAGCTCTTCCACCTGCTCGGATCGCGCCATTTGGTGACTCAGGCTAAAATAAGAGGCGCCCTGCATCAGCAGCACCAGCAAAGCCAGGCAAATCAGGATAATAGCGGTGCGGTGCAGGCGAAATTTCAGTTTAGCGCGAGCCATGCAGGTTCCTTGGGCATCGGGGACACTTTATGTTGCCAGAACCGCTGGCGATAGGATAGCTTGATGCGTCGTTTTATCATGCAGCGTTTTTGTCCATTCAGGAGTCAATGATGTCAAACAGTCTGACCTATTGCGATCTTCCGGCGGAGATCTCTCAATGGCCGGGTCTTCCCCTTTCGCTCAGCGGCGACGAAGTGATGCCGCTGGACTACCGGGCGGGCAATACCGGGTGGCTGTTATACGGCAGGAAGCTGGACAAGGCGCGCATTACCCAATTCCAACGCAAGCTGGGCGCGGCGATGGTGATCGTCACCGCCTGGGGCGTGGACGACTATCAGGTGGTGCGCCTGGCGGGCACCTTGACGCCGCGCGCCAAGCTGTTGGCGGCGGAGAGCGGGCTGGACGTGGCGCCGCTCGGCAAGATCCCGCACCTGCGCACGCCGGGGCTGCTGGTGATGGACATGGATTCGACGGCGATCGAGATCGAGTGCATCGACGAGATCGCCAAATTGGCGGGCGTCGGCGAACAGGTGGCGGAAGTCACCGAACGCGCGATGCGCGGCGAGCTGGACTTTACCGCCAGCCTGCGCCAGCGTGTCGGCACGCTGAAAGGGGCCGACGCCAACATCCTCAAGCAGGTGCGCGACGAGCTGCCGTTGATGCCGGGGCTGACCAGCCTGGTGGGCAAGCTGCAGGCGATGGGCTGGCATGTGGCGATCGCCTCCGGCGGCTTCACCTACTACGCCGAATACCTGCGCAACCGGCTGCGGCTGGTGGCGGCGGCGGCCAATGAGCTGGAGATCCGCGACGGCAAGCTGACCGGCGAAGTGCTGGGGCCGGTGGTGGACGCGCAGTTTAAAGCCGACACGCTGCTGCGGCTGGCGGAGAAGCTGGAGATCCCGCTGGCGCAAACCGTGGCTATCGGCGACGGCGCCAACGATTTGAAAATGATGCAGGCGGCGGGGCTGGGCATCGCCTACCACGCCAAGCCGAAAGTGTATGAAAAAGCGCAGGTATCGATCCGGCATGCGGATTTGATGGGCGTGCTGTGTATTCTCACCGGCAGCCTGAAACACGAAGTGCGATAACGAAAGATTGAGGTAAGACGTGGCAAAAGCGGCAAAACGGGCATTTGTGTGCAATGAGTGCGGGGCGGACTATCCGCGTTGGCAGGGGCAGTGCAGCGCCTGTCATGCCTGGAACACCATCACGGAAGTGCGTTTGGCCGCGTCGCCCGCCGCGGCGCGCAACGATCGCCTCAGCGGCTATGCCGGCGACGCCGGCGTCAGCAAGGTGCAGAAACTGTCGGAAATCAGCCTGGAGGCGCTGCCGCGCTTCACCACCGGCTTTCTCGAGTTCGACCGCGTGCTGGGCGGCGGCGTGGTGCCCGGCAGCGCGATTCTGATCGGCGGCAACCCCGGCGCCGGCAAGAGCACCCTGTTGCTGCAGGTGTTGTGCAAGCTGTCTGAACAGATGAAAACCCTGTACGTCACCGGTGAGGAGTCGCTGCAGCAGGTGGCGATGCGCGCTCACCGTCTGGGGCTGCCGACCGGCGGCCTGAACATGCTGTCGGAAACCAGCATCGAGCAGATCTGCCTGATCGCCGAGCAGGAACAGCCGAAGCTGATGGTGATCGACTCGATTCAGGTGATGCACATGGCGGACATTCAGTCTTCGCCGGGCAGCGTGGCGCAGGTGCGGGAAACCGCCGCCTACCTGACGCGCTTCGCCAAGACGCGCGGCGTGGCGATCGTGATGGTCGGCCACGTCACCAAAGACGGCTCGCTGGCCGGGCCAAAAGTGCTGGAACACTGTATCGACTGTTCGGTGCTGCTGGACGGCGACGCCGATTCCCGCTTCCGTACCCTGCGCAGCCACAAGAACCGCTTCGGCGCGGTCAACGAGCTGGGGGTGTTCGCCATGACCGAACAGGGGCTGCGCGAAGTCAGCAACCCGTCGGCGATCTTCCTCAGCCGCGGCGATGAAGTCACTTCCGGCAGCTCGGTGATGGTGGTGTGGGAAGGCACCCGTCCGCTGCTGGTGGAGATCCAGGCGCTGGTGGATCACTCGATGATGTCCAACCCGCGCCGCGTGGCGGTGGGCCTGGAGCAGAACCGGTTGGCGATCCTGCTGGCGGTGCTGCACCGGCACGGCGGGCTGCAGATGTCGGATCAGGACGTGTTCGTCAACGTGGTCGGCGGGGTGAAAGTCAGTGAGACCAGCGCCGATCTGGCGTTGCTGATGTCGCTGGTCTCGAGCCTGCGCGATCGGCCGCTGCCGAACGATCTGGTGGTGTTCGGCGAAGTGGGGCTGGCGGGGGAAATTCGCCCGGTGCCGAGCGGCCAGGAGCGGATCTCCGAAGCGGCCAAGCACGGCTTCAAGCGCGCCATCGTGCCGCACGGCAATATGCCGAAAAAGCCGCCGGCCAACATGCAGGTGTTCGGGGTCAAGAAGCTGGCGGACGCGCTGGACGTGCTGGAAGAGTTTTATTAATGTCGCCGACGGCGAGCAAGATATGCTATTTTGTTTAGCATACTAAACGGAGGTGGCCATGCCGCAATTTGATTACCTGAAGACGTCCATCAAGCAAAACGGCTGCACGTTGCAGCAGGTGGCGGATGCCAGCGGCATGACCAAGGGCTATCTGAGCCAGCTGTTGAACGACAAGATCAAAAGCCCGAGCGCGCAAAAGCTGGAAGCGCTGCACCGTTTTCTCGGGCTGGAGTTCCCGCGTAAAGAGGTTAAAGTCGGCGTGGTGTTTGGTAAATTTTACCCGCTGCACACCGGCCACATCTACCTGATCCAGCGCGCCTGCAGCCAGGTGGATGAGCTGCACGTCATTTTGTGCCACGACGAGCCGCGCGACCGCGAACTGTTCGAGAACAGTTCGATGTCGCAACAGCCGACGGTCAGCGATCGCCTACGCTGGCTGCTGCAGACCTTCAAGTACCAGAAAAACATCCATATCCACTCGTTCGACGAGCAGGGCATCGAGCCCTACCCGCACGGCTGGAACGTGTGGAGCGACGGCATGAAGGCCTTTATGGAACAGAAAGGCATCGTGCCGAGCTTTATCTATTCCAGCGAAGCGCAGGATGCGCCGCGTTACCGCGAGCATCTGGGCATCGAAACCATTCTGGTCGATCCCGAGCGTTCGTTCATGAACATCAGCGGCAATCAGATCCGCCAGGATCCGTTCCGCTACTGGGATTACATCCCGACCGAGGTGAAGCCGTTCTTCGTGCGCACCGTGGCGATCCTCGGCGGCGAGTCGAGCGGCAAATCGACGCTGGTCAACAAGCTGGCCAACATCTTCAACACCACCAGCGCCTGGGAATATGGCCGCGATTACGTGTTCTCGCACCTGGGCGGCGACGAGATGGCGCTGCAGTACTCCGACTACGACAAAATTGCCCTCGGGCAGGCGCAATACGTGGATTTCGCGGTCAAGTACGCCAACAAGGTGGCATTTATCGATACCGATTTCGTCACCACCCAGGCGTTTTGCAAAAAGTACGAGGGGCGTGAACACCCCTTCGTGCAGGCGCTGATCGACGAATACCGTTTCGATCTGGTGATCCTGCTGGAAAACAACACGCCGTGGGTGGCGGACGGCCTGCGCAGCCTCGGCAGTACCGCCGATCGGCTGGCGTTCCAGCGCCTGCTGGAGGAGATGCTGCGCGCCAACAATATCGAGTATGTGCACGTTGAGTCCAGCGATTACGAGGAGCGCTTCCTGCGCTGCGTCGAGCTGGTGCAACAGCTGCTGGCGGCGGACGCCGGCCGGTTGGCGAACGCGCCCGCCCAGCATCACGCCGCAGGCTGAGCAAAATTAGCGTAATGTGCGATCGCGCGGCAGAAACAGCCGCCCTGGCGCACATTTAACGGCTTGTTTAAACATGGTTCATTCGACAGCGACTACGTTAAGCTTTTCTTTACAATAACGCTTAGAAGAAGACATGTCTTATCGCTTGCTCGCTCTTTGGTTGGTCTGCTATGCCGCAGCCTGGACGCTGCTGACTGTTCATCTCGATCCTACCCTGCCTTACGACGCCGTCGAGGCGCTCAACTGGGGTCTCAACGGCGAATGGGGCTCACCGAAAAACCCGTGGCTGGTCGGGGCGGCGATGCAGCCGGCGATCGGGTTCTCGTGGCTGCCGCTGAACCTGTACTGGTATGGCGGGCACTTCATCGCCATCGCCATCGGCATGTTGGGCGTCTGGCTGTTGGCGCGCCGGCTGAGCGGCAGCACCTCGCTGGCCTGGATGGCGCTGTTGACGCTCAACCTGTCCGGCATCATCAATTTCGACATCATTCCCTACAACGACAATTACCTGTTGGTGATGCTGTGGCCGTGGATGGCGCTGTTTTTCCACCTGGCTATTTCGCGTTCGGCCAACTGGTGGCCGGCCTTCGCGCTGACGGCCGGTTTGGCGATGATGGCGAAGTACTCGACCTTCGCCTTCGTCTATTTCGCCGCGCTGTCGACGCTGTTCGTACCGCAGATCCGCCGCTGTTATCGCCAGCCGCAGTTCTATCTGGCGGTGGCGATCTGGTTGGCGCTGGTGTTGCCGAACGTGTTCTGGTTGTGGAACCACGATTTCGCCGCCTTCAAGTGGGTGGATTCGCAGATCAAGATGCAGCTCAATCTCGACATGCTGCAGTCGCTGCTGCTGGTGTTCTATCCGTCGCTGGTGCTGTGGGGGATCCTGCGGCGCAGCGGGGCGGTGCTGGCCTGGCCATCGGCGTTGCCGATGCGGGTGTTGCTGTGGGTCTACCTGTTGCCGCTCGGCATCATTACCTTCTGGTTCTCTTTCAACGTCGGCGGCCGGCTGACCGAATGGTTGCAGCCGTTCTTCATGCTGGCGCCTGCGCTGTTGGTCGGTTGCGTGCGCCAGCCGCCGGTGCGTTCGCTGCGCGCGGCGACCATTGGTCTGATGTGCGCGGCGCTGGCGGTCTACCTGGGGTATGCCGCGGTGATGCTGGGCAACGTGCGCAACGCCGGCCAGAAAATGGTGGGTATCAAGACGTTCAGCGCCGAGGTGGAGCGGCAGTGGCAGGAGCGGTATGGCGTTGAACTGCGCTACGTCGGCGGCGAATACCTGTCGCAGTGGATGACGGTGTACGCCGGTTCCCGGCCGCGAACCATTACGCGTTGGTCCAATCATACGCGGCCGAATATCTACAACGTCAACATCAGCTATCCGCAGATTGCGCAGCACGGCGTTGCCCTGTTCGGGCGGTTGGGTGAGGACTGCGCGCGCAGCGACTTCGGCGGCGAGTTGGCCCACTGGCCGAAGATGCGCCTCGATTGGCAGCAGACGCTGACGTTCCGCGCCGATCCGCATAGCGACGAGCAGACGCTGTGCGTCGGCTTCGTTCGTCCGCAGTAACGGCGGCGCGCTGCGCCGCCGCGATTCAGGCTCAGTAAGCGATAACCAGCTTGCCTTGCATATGGCCGCCGAGCAGCTGTTGATGCGCGGCGGTCAGCGTGTCTACCGACAGCCCGTGCAGGGTTTCGCTCAGCGTGGTGCTCAGCTTGCCCTCGTCCAGCAGCTGCGCCACCTGCTGCAGGATCTTGCCCTGCTGCGCGATGTCCGGGGTGGTAAACATGCTGCGGGTGAACATGAATTCCCAGTGCAGCGCGGCGCTTTTCAACTTCAGCGCGTTTTGATCCAACGGCTGCGCGTTCTCGACGATGGTGCAGATATGGCCGAGCGGCGCGATCAGTTCGGCCATCGCCGGCCAGTGGCCGTCGGTATCGTTCAGACACAGGATGTAATCCACCTGCTCGATGCCCTGCTGCGCCAGGTTGCCCTTCAGATCGCGGTAGTCCACCACCAGATCGGCGCCGCGCTCACGGCACCAGGCGGCGGATTCCGGTCTTGATGCGGTGGCGATCACTTTCACCTTGCTGCGCAGTGCGGCCAGCGGAATGGCCAGCGAGCCGACCCCGCCGGCGCCGCCGATGATCAGCAGCGTCTTGTGCTCCGGCGCGTCCTGAATGTTCAGGTGTTCGAACAGCGCCTCCCAGGCGGTAAGGGCGGTGAGCGGCATGGCGGCGGACTCGGCCCAGTTCAGGCTGCGCGGCTTGTGCGCGGCGATGCGTGAGTCGATCAGTTGGTGGCTGCTGTTGCTGCCGGGGCGGGTGATGTCGCCGGCGTACCACACTTCATCGCCGGGCTTGAAGCCGCTGACGCTGTTGCCCACGTCCACCACGACGCCGCTGGCGTCCCAGCCGAGAATGCGCGGCTGCTGCAGGCCGTTTTTCTGCAGACCGGCGTGCACTTTGGTGTCCACCGGGTTGACCGACGCCGCTTTCACTTCCACCAGCAGATCGTACTGGCCGGGAACCGGCATCTCCGGTGAGATTTCGATGAAATCGGCGGGGTTCTGCGGGTCTACGGCAATGGCTTTTATCGACATGATTGTACTCCTTTCAAATGATGCCCCCAGTGTAGACCCGCGACAGTGGGGTGATAAGATGGACAATATCTAACGGAGTGTTCGTTTAAGGTGAACAATGGAATTCAAACAACTGCAGGACATGGCGTTGTTCGCGCTGGTGGCGGAGTGCGGCAGTTTTACCGCCGCCGCGCAGCGCGTTGGGTTGCCGAAATCCAGCGTCAGCCAGCGCATCAGCCAGCTCGAGCAGACGCTGGGGCTACGGCTGCTCAATCGCACCACGCGCCAGCTGAACCTGACCTTCGCCGGTGAGCGTTATCTGGAACATTGTCAGGTCATGATGTCTGCTGCCGAGCGGGCCGATCTGGCGTTGCAGCGGCTGCGAGATAACCCGAGCGGCCGCCTGCGCATCTCGACGCCCGCCGGGCTGGGGGCGACCCTGGTGGCGCGGCTGGCAGCGGATTTTCAGCGCCAGTACCCGGACGTTTCGCTGGAGGTGTCGGTGTCCGACGCCATGGTGGATCTGGTGCAGGAAGGTTACGACGCCGCGCTGCGCACCGGCAAGCCACAGGACTCTTCGCTGATCGGCCGCCGTCTCGGGTATGCGCCGCGCTATCTGTTGGCCGCACCGTCCTATTTGGCGCAGCACCCGCCGATCGAAAATCCGCAACAGCTGCAGCAGCATCGCTGCATCGCCCACCGCGCCTGGACGGCCTGGAACCTGCGCTGCGGCGATGACTACTACCGTTGGCAGCTGCCGCTGGCGCACACCACCGACAATCTGCTGTATGCGCGCGAATGCGCCATCGCCGGCGCGGGGATCACGCTGCTGCCGGCGTTTCTCAGCCGCGAGGTGGTGGCGCAGAAACTGTTGGTGGAGGTGCTGCCGGCGTGGCGCGCAGAAGGTAATGAGCTATATCTGGTCTACCCGAGCCGCAAGCTGAATTCCGCGGCGTTGGCCTGCTTCATCGATGTGGTGCTGCAGCATCCGGCGTTCGACGACTACGCCCGCGAGCTGGCGCGGGAGTAAAAAAAGGCGCCGCATGCGGCGCCTTGGGTATTACTTGGCGATCTTCTTGTACTTGATGCGGTGCGGCTCGAGCGCGTCGGCGCCCAGCGTACGCTTCTTGTACTCTTCGTACTCGGTGAAGTTGCCTTCGAAGAATTCCACCTTGCCCTCGTCCTGGTAGTCCAGGATGTGGGTGGCGATACGGTCGAGGAACCAACGGTCGTGCGAGATCACCATGGCGCAGCCAGGGAATTCCAGCAGGGCGTTTTCCAGCGCGCGCAGGGTTTCGATATCCAGATCGTTGGTCGGTTCATCGAGCAGCAGTACGTTGCCGCCAACCTGCAGCAGCTTGGCCAGATGCAGACGGCCACGCTCACCGCCGGACAGCTCGCCCACGCGTTTGCCCTGATCGACACCCTTGAAGTTGAAGCGGCCGACATAGGCGCGGCTTGGCATCTCGGTGTTGCCGATGCGCATGATGTCCTGCCCGCCGGAGACTTCTTCCCACACGGTTTTCGAACCGTCCATGTTGTCGCGGAACTGATCGACGGACGCCAGCTTGACGGTATCGCCCAGCACAATGCTGCCGGAATCAGGCTGCTCCTGGCCGGACATCATGCGGAACAGCGTGGATTTACCCGCGCCGTTCGGGCCGATGATGCCGACGATCGCGCCTTTCGGCACCGAGAACGACAGGTCGTCGATCAACAGGCGGTCGCCATAGGACTTACGCAGGTTGCTGACTTCGACAACTTTATCGCCCAGGCGTGCGCCAGGCGGAATGAACAGCTCGTTGGTTTCGTTACGTTTCTGATATTCGGTGTTGTTCAGCTCTTCAAAGCGGGCCAGGCGGGCCTTGCCTTTGGACTGACGGCCTTTGGCGCCCTGACGCACCCACTCCAGCTCTTTCTCGATCGACTTGCGACGGGCGGCTTCGGCGGACGCTTCCTGTGCCAGACGCGCGTCTTTCTGCTCCAGCCAGGAGGAGTAGTTGCCTTCCCATGGAATGCCTTCACCGCGGTCAAGTTCGAGGATCCAGCCGGCCACGTTATCCAGGAAGTAACGGTCGTGGGTGATCGCTACCACGGTGCCTTCGAAATCGTGCAGGAAGCGTTCCAGCCAGGCCACGGACTCGGCGTCCAGGTGGTTGGTCGGTTCGTCCAGCAGCAGCATGTCCGGCTTTTCCAGCAGCAGGCGGCACAGCGCGACGCGGCGGCGTTCACCGCCGGACAGGTGGGCGATTTTGGCGTCCCAGTCCGGCAGGCGCAGCGCATCGGCGGCGCGTTCCAGCTGGGCGTTGAGGTTGTGACCGTCGTGCGCCTGAATGATCTCTTCCAGGCGACCCTGTTCGGCGGCCAGCTTGTCGAAGTCTGCGCCTTCTTCCGCGTACAGCGCGTACACTTCGTCCAGGCGCTTCAGCGCGCCGACCACTTCCGCCAGCGCTTCTTCCACCGACTCACGCACGGTGTGTTCGAGGTTAAGCTGCGGCTCCTGCGGCAGGTAACCGATCTTGATGCCCGGCTGCGGGCGCGCTTCCCCTTCGATATCGGTATCGATGCCGGCCATGATGCGCAGCAGGGTGGACTTACCGGCGCCGTTCAGGCCCAGCACGCCGATTTTGGCCCCAGGGAAGAAGCTCAGGGAGATGTTTTTCAAAATATGACGCTTCGGCGGTACCACCTTGCCGACGCGGTGCATGGTATAGACGTATTGAGCCACGTTGCTCTAAGCCTCTCTATATCAGTATTTATAGGATGTCTGGCGGCATGAGTGTAGCCCGTTTCGATCTCGGATCCCAGACATCGCTCAGCGATCGCTAAGTATAACCGTTTATGCGCCGATAAAGGCGCATATTGGTGGCTTATGGCGTGACGACGATCGCGACGCGGCGGTTTTCCGCACGGCCGCTGGAGGTGCGGTTATCGGCAACGGGATCGCGCTTGCCCATGCCGCGGGTTTCGATATTGGCGCGCGGAATGCCGACGCTGGCCAGCAGATCGGCCACCGCATCGGCGCGGCGCAGGGAGAGCTGATCGTTATAGCTGTCTTCACCGTAGTTGTCGGTATGGCCGTCCAGGCGGAACTTGGTGATGCCGACGCTCAGCAGCGCACGGCCCATCTTCTGTACCGTCTCGGTGCTTTCCGGGTTCAGTTTGCCGATGTTGTTGCCGAACAGCACCTTATCCGACAGGCCGAACTCCCAGCCGTTATCGGTCAGTTTGAAGCCCTGCGATTGCAACAGCGCGACCTGCTCGGGTGTCAGGCCCTGCGGTTTGCTCTGGCAGCCGGCGAGCGCCAGCAGAGCGACGAACATCATCGTCAGCAGTGAAAAACGGCCTTTAAAAAGTTGCTGTATCATAGTCAAAATCCCTAGTTCAAGTGTTATAGCCGGGGCTCTTATTTATGTATAGCCAGCCGCCAGCCTCCGTTATAACGATGCTTTGCCTGATACATCGCATCGTCAGCTTCGTGCAAAAGACCCTGAGGCGTCGACGCGTGATCAGGGTACAGCGCAATACCGATACTCAGAGAGGTGATGACCGCCTCGTCGTTCGGCAGAATGACCGGTTGCGTCATGCAGTCGATGATGTTGTCAGCGATCTGCAAGACATCTTCCGTGCTGTGTACCGGCGCCAGCAGCACGGCGAATTCATCCCCTCCCAGGCGGGCGACCAGATCGGTCTCGCGCAGCTGCGCGCGAATGCGCCCGGCAATGGTGGTCAGCACCGCATCGCCTGCGGCGTGGCCGTAACTGTCATTCACCTCCTTGAAGCGATCGCCGTCGATAAACAGCACCGCCAATTTCGCCGGCGGTTCGATATCGCCCAGCGCGCGGCTCAGCCGCCCTTCGAAGAAGGCGCGGTTCGGCAAGCCGGTCAGGCTGTCGTGCGTCGCCCGGTGAGCCAGCGAGTCGTTCTCCTGCTTCAGATGGGCCTGCCAGGCCTCCAGCTCGTCGAGCAAGCCGTTGAAATCGTTGCTGAGCTCATGCAGCTCGGCGATAGGCGCTGACGGCACCCGCAGGCCGAAGGTACGATCGCGGCGCACCGCATGCGCCACGTTGGCGATGTCGTCCAGCGAACTGACGATGCCGACCAGCATGCGGCGCGACAGCACCAGGGCGCACAGGGTGCTGAGCACCAGGCAGGCGATCATGCCGACCATGCCGCGCAACAGGAAACGCAGCAGGCTGCCGCCGTTGCCGCTCAGCCAGACCTGGCCGACCTGCTTGCCCTCGTGGGTGATAGGCAGAATGACCGGTTCGGGCAGCGCCCAGTGCGCGACGATCTGCTCCAGGCCGTGCAGCGGCCCATCGGTAGGATGGCGCCAGTTGGCCAGCATCTTGCCGTTGTTGTCGAGGATCCGTGCGTCTGATACCTCTTCGTTGGAGGATATCAGCATCAGCGCCTCGCGCGCGGCGGTGCGGTCTTCAAACACCACGGCGGCCTCGACGGTATAGCTGATGGAGCGCGCGATCAGGTGCAGGTTGTGATTGGCATAGGCGCGCAGCGCAAACAGCGCCACCAGCGTCAAAAAGATGCCGGCGGTGCCGACGGCGATCAGCGCCAGCCCAAGATGCACCCGCTGCAGCACTCGGCCCAGCGTCGGGCGCGCATTGCCGGAGCGGTTTCTACGCAACAGCCTCATAGCGGCGGCGCCTGTTTGCGTGCCAGCTGCAACACGTTGGGATGAACGCGCACGCCGCTGCGCGCCAGAGCGTCCAGGTTGACTTTGAAACTGGCCTGGTCCCCATCAATCTGCAGGCAAAATGCGCTGCCGGCGGAGCATTCGCTATCGTTCTCGCTGATGCTGAGAATGGAGTTGCCGGAAATACGCTGCATGAAATTTTGTCTCTGCGCGGCGGTGATGTTCCCTAAGTAGATGACATCACAGCCGGTACTCAGCGTTGGGCTATCGAACGGCACGCGCTCGGCTTTAATCGGACGCGGCGCGCTCAGCAGGATCGGATCAAACAGCCCTTCGGCATACTGGGTGGGTGCGGTCACGCACAAGCGGATCGGATTAGGTTCACGCGACCAGCGTGCGTAGCTGATGATGCCTACCACTACGGTCGTCACGGCGTGCGTGCGCTTTTGATAGGGATCAGCGGCGGCGTGCGCAGGCTCGGACAACGTCAGCAGCACCAACAAAACGATCAGCAGCAGGCGGCCGATATTCAGGCGTGCGTCAAGGAAGCCCGGTTCGGGGCTTTTTGCGCAACGCATCGCTATCGCGGTCTTATTCACCATCTTCACCCGCCATTCCGGCCTGATCCACTGCCCGCAGGCCGTGGCCTGACAAGGAAAAATCCGGCCCGCTTGAAGGGACAATCGTTTTGCTGAAAGCTGTCAGTCGCACTGCCTAATGAACACTATCTACCCATAATTGGCGCGGATTGTATTATAAGATGTCTTCGTTGGGCGCTTTATGTGCTGTTTTCTCGGAATTATCCTACTTATTTTTGATAGTATAAAAATGCCCACCCGGGTTTGCCACCGCTTTTCTGCAAAGTTGGCGCGTTTAGCCCGCTGTCAGGCGATTTGCGCAACGGTGGCGCCATATAACAAATCAAATAATGTGATGACTAATAATTAAAAAGTATTTTACTTCTCCAATAAGCGCCGGGGCAGCTAATAAAAATCCGGTGGCTGGAAATATCCCGCCGGCCTGATTTGTCAGCCAAAGTAAACGTTTTTACCTGGCCCGCGTCATGGCGATACACTTCTTCTTCTACAGTATTGAATGGATAAGCGATTGCGCTGTCTATGGTAGATATCCGCGTCCGGGCCGTGCGCCCGGCTTTATTTTGTCCCGCGGCGCCGTGGTGCGGCGGTCACCGGGGGAGCTGGGCGGCTCCTGCGGTATAACCAGTGAGGAAAGAGCGAGGATGGTCAAGGTGGACAAGCGACGGCTGTTGGCAATGGGCCTGTGTCTGACGGCGTTTTCAGGCGCGGCGCTGGCGGATTCTCTGGATGCGCAACGTCAGCGTTACCAGCAGATCAAACAGGCGTGGGATGGCAATCAGATGGACGTGGTGGCGCAGCTGATGCCGACGCTGCGCGATTACCCGCTTTATCCTTACCTGGAATACCGCGAGCTGACACAGGATCTGAGCCAGGCGGGGTTCTCCGAGGTGAACGACTTTATCAAACGCCACCCGACGCTGCCGCCGGCGAAATCACTGGTGCCGCGCTTCGTCAATGAACTGGCGCGGCGCGAAGACTGGCGCACTCTGTTGGCCTTCAGCGCGCAGCCGCCCAAACCGGTGGCGGCGCGCTGCAACTATTACTACGCCAAATGGGCTACCGGCGACCAGCAGGCGGCCTGGAGCGGTGCCGATGAACTGTGGCTGAACGGCAAAACGCTGCCGGGCGCCTGCGATCGTCTGTTCAGCGTCTGGCGCGGCGCAGGCAAGCAAACGCCGCTGGATATTCTGGCGCGCATGAAGCTGGCGTTGAAAGAGGGTAACAGTTCGCTGGTCAGCAACCTTTATAACCAGTTGCCGGCCGACTATCAGACCATGGGCAACGCCCTGGTGCGCTTGCAAAACGATCCGACCACCGTGGAAGCCTTCGCCCGCAGCGTGGGGCCGACTGACTTTACCCGCGCCGCTACCGGCATCGCCTTTGAACGCCTGGCGCGGCAGGATGTGGAAAACGCACGGGCGATGATCCCGACGCTCGCGCGGCTGCAGAAAATGAGCGACGACGAACGGCTGGGGTTGGAAGAGGCGGTGGCCTGGCGCCTGATGGGCAGCGACGCTACCTACGAGCAGGCGCAGTGGCGCGATCGGGTGATCCTGCGCAGCCGTTCGCCTTCGCTGTTGGAGCGCCGGGTGCGCATGGCGTTGGGCAACGGCGATCGGCAGGGCGTCGCGACCTGGCTGGCCCGCCTGCCGGAAGAGTCGCGCAACAAGGATGAGTGGCGCTACTGGCGCGCCAGTCAACTGATGGACGAAGGCAAACGCGCCGAAGGCGAGGAGATGTTGCGTAACCTGATGACCGAACGCGGCTTTTATCCGATGGTGGCGGCGCAGAAGCTGAACGCCACTTATCCGGTGATGGTGGCGGTGGCGGCCAAGCCGCGCACGTCGCTGGTCGACGGGCCGGAGGTCGCCCGGGTGCGCGAGCTGATGTACTGGAATATGGACAACCTGGCCCGCAGCGAGTGGGGCTCTTACGTCGCCAGCCGCAGCCGGCCGGAACAAGAAGCGCTGGCGCGCTACGCCTTTGAGCAAAAATGGGCCGATCTGAGCGTGCAGGCGACCATCGTCGGCAAGCTGTGGGATCATCTGGAGGAGCGCTTCCCGGTCGCCTGGCCGCAGGAGTTCCGCCGCGCGACCGATGACAAGGGGATCACCACCAGCTACGCGATGGCGATCGCGCGTCAGGAGAGCGCCTGGAATCCGAAAGCGCAGTCGCCGGTTGGCGCTACCGGCCTGATGCAGGTGATGCCGCGCACCGCGCAGCATACGGTGCAGATGTTCAATATTCCCGGTTACGTCGGCCCGAGCCAGCTGTTCGATCCACAGACTAACATCACCATCGGCACCAGCTATCTGGAGTCGGTCTATCAGCAGTTCGGCCGCAACCGCATTCTGTCGAGCGCCGCCTATAATGCCGGCCCGTCGCGGGTGAATACCTGGCTGGGCAACAGCGCGGGGCGGATCGATCCGGTGGCATTCATCGAAAGCATTCCGTTCTCGGAAACCCGCGGCTACGTCAAGAATGTGTTGGCCTATGATGCGTTTTACCGCTATCTGACGCACCGGCCGGCCAAGGTGCTGACCGACGCCGAGTGGCAGAGACGTTATTGATTTTGACGGCCCTATGGTATGCTGCTGTACTAGTTAAATAGTATGGTGGCTGCCATGACGCAATTATCATTAAACGACCCCGCTCTTTCAGAACAAGGCAATGAGGATTGGCTGCGCTTCGTCGCGCTGCTGCAGAATTCGTTTGCGCAAGAACTGCATCAACCGCTGCTGCAGCTGATGCTGACGCCGGACGAGCGCACCGCGCTGGGCACCCGGGTACGGATCATTCAGGAATTGATGCGCGGCGAGATGAGCCAGCGCGAGCTGAAAAATGAACTGGGCGCGGGGATCGCCACCATCACCCGCGGTTCAAACAGCCTGAAAGCGGCGTCGCCCGCGCTGAAACAGTGGCTTGAGCAGCAGCTGCTGCACGATGCGCCCTAGCAGGCTCTTCGCTATTGCTGATAGATGGCGTTGTGGAACGGCACCAGCGCCAGCAGCAACGCTTGATGGTAAACGCTGGTGCGGCTCAGCCGGCCGTCGGTGAAGACGCCGATGGCGCCGCCCTGGCGCTTCACTTCGGCGTTACCGGTGATCGCCGCCATTTCGCTGCCCAATTCGCGACCGGCGCGAATACCTTGTAAGATGACTTCCGGCAGCATCAGGCTCGCCGAGCGGGATTCGCCGCGGATGTGCGGGTTCTCTATGGTCATCCAGGCGAAGGTCATATTCTCTTCAATCCCGGCTTCCACGCCGACCCAAAAATCGGCCTCGGGCCTGACCTGGCGCGCTTCCATCACGCGTTGACGCGAGCCGGTGCGGGTTTCGTGATTGCCTATCGGCTGCAGCGAGACACCGCTGGCGACGTCAACGGATTCAATGCGGTATTGGCCTGCGCCAAAGACATCATCGAAGGCCAGTTGAATAGCCTTGATCTTTGCCGGGTTGGTAGTTGCAGCGACAACATGGTACATAACGGGTTTGATATCCTTCTGGCCGATACGCCGGGCAGCGGCAAAAGCGCCACCGGGCCGGGGATAAATGCAAATTTCACGCAGTATAACGGAAAACAAAAATGTTACAGGTATACCTCGTTCGCCATGGCGAAACGGAATGGAACGCGGCTCGCCGCATCCAGGGTCAGTCCGACAGCCCGTTAACCGCCATGGGTGAACACCAGGCCCGTCTGGTCGCCAGGCGCGTCAGCAAAGAAGGCATTACGCACATTATTACCAGCGATCTGGGGCGCACGCGCCGCACCGCACAGATCATCGCCGACGCCTGTGGCTGCGAAGTGATTAGCGATCCGCGTTTGCGTGAGCTGCACATGGGGGTTCTGGAAGAACGCCTGATCGACAGTTTGACGCCGCAGGAAGAGCAGTGGCGCAAACAGATGGTCGATGGTACTCCTGACGGCCGAATCCCTCAAGGCGAATCCATGGAGGAGCTGGGCGAGCGCATGCGCGCCGCGCTGGAGAGTTGCCTGATGCTGCCTGAAGGCAGCAAGCCGCTGCTCGTCAGTCATGGTATCGCGTTGGGGTGTTTGATCAGTACGGTGCTGGGGCTGCCGGCCTATGCGGAACGCCGCCTGCGCTTGCGCAACTGCTCACTGTCGCGCGTCGATCACCAGCAGAGCCCGTGGCTGGCTTCCGGCTGGATCGTGGAAACGGCGGGCGATGTCACGCATTTGGACATGCCCGCGTTGGACGAACTGCAGCGTTAACGCCGAATCGGGATCAGGTAATCGCACTTGATCTCGATAGGTGCCTGATGCGGACGGCGCTCGCCTTTCGGATAGAAGCGCTCGATGTCGTGCCCTTTGCGGCGCGTCAGCTGGAGCGCCGGCAGGCAGGTGCCGTAGACCGTCAGAATAAAGTCTTGCAGTCCCTCGGTGGGCCCTTCGTAGCTGAACATCGCAAACTCACCGCCCGGCAACACCAGCGGCTGGCCTTCCTGTACCTTGTCAGGCACCTGATCCGGCTCCAGCGCCGTGGTGTACAGCACTTCCTGTTCGTCATCCTTCTCCTGGCTCGGTCGCGAGTGATGCAGCCCGTACAGCACCGGCGGCAGGGTTTCGACGTCACCGAGGAACTGACGCCAGAACTGTGAGCGCAGTTCGGTGCGCACGGTGGTGATCTGTTCCAGCGTACAGGAGTAGCTTTGGGTCAGGCCGACCAGCTGCTTGTCCGGCAGCGAGACGAATTCCGGCTGCGGCAAGGTGAAGGCTCCCAGACGGATCGGCGGACAGATGCCGAATGCATTCCAGTCTTCGGCGCGGCGGTACAGCGCCGGCGTTTGCGCAAACTGTTTTTTGAAGGCGCGGGTGAAGGTCTGCTGCGAGTCGAAGCGATATTGCAGGGCGATATCCAAAATCGGCCGGCTGGTCAAACGCAGCGCGACGGCGGCTTTGGACAGCCTCCTTGCCCGGATGTAAGCACCGATGGCGTTACCGGTAATATCTTTGAACATCCGTTGCAGATGCCATTTGGAGTAGCCTGCCTTGGCCGCCACGTTATCCAGCGACAAGGGTTGGTCCAAATGGCTTTCCAGCCAGCTAAGCAGATCACGAATGATACCGGCTTGATCCATAGATCTTCCTCGTAAAGCTTGGGGGTAGGAACCCGAACTGTTGATTCGTCACGCTGGTGCTGCGCTATCAGACCGATCCATGAGCCATTATGCGTTGCACTCTTTGCCTCTGCTGCGCATGCCGCGCCAGAGTTGGATTGGGGTACACCGTAGTGGGCGCAAAGAAATAACGACGCCGCATCATAGCAATTTTTTTACTCCGCGACTCTCAAAGATTTTTGTCACGCTCTGTGCTAAAACGGACGGTGCGGACCCGTAAAAAACCGATTCCGTGAGCTTAGACATAAATAATGGCGACCGCCGAACCTATTTTTGCGGCAAGGTTATACCGGAGTTAAGTAAATGAAAAAAAGCTGGATATTTTTATTCGGTTTGGTTTGCGCAACCGTTGGCAGCGCGCAGGCGGAGCAGGTGGGCTCCGTTGATACGGTGTTTAAATTGTTGGGGCCGGACCACAAAATCGTGGTGGAAGCGTTCGACGATCCGGATGTTAAAAATGTAACTTGTTATATCAGCCGCGCCAAAACCGGCGGCATCAAAGGCGGCCTGGGGCTGGCGGAAGACACCGCCGACGCGGCCATTTCCTGCCAGCAGGTGGGGCCTATCGAGCTGAGCGACAAGATCAAAAACGGCAAGGCGGAAGGCGATGTGGTGTTCCAGAAACGCACCTCGCTGGTGTTCAAGAAGTTGCAGGTGGTGCGCTTCTATGACGCCAAGCGCAATTCTTTGATTTACCTTAGCTATTCCGACAAGGTGATCGACGGTTCGCCGAAGAACGCGTTGAGCGCGGTGCCGATCATGCCGTGGGCTGAGACGAAATAAAAAAACGGGGTTCAGCATGCTGAACCCCGTTTTCATGACGGCAGGCCGGAATTACTCTTCCAGATCGCCGCAGAAGCGGTAGCCTTCGCCGTGAATGGTGGCGATGATTTCCGGCGTATCCGGCGTCGATTCGAAGTGTTTGCGAATGCGACGGATGGTGACGTCCACGGTGCGGTCATGCGGCTTCAGCTCGCGGCCGGTCATTTTCTTCAGCAGTTCGCCGCGCGACTGGATCTTGCCCGGGTTTTCGCAGAAGTGCAGCATGGCGCGGAATTCGCTGCGCGGCAGCTTGTACTGTTCGCCGGCCGGGCTGATCAAAGAGCGGCTGTTGATGTCCAGCTCCCACCCGTTGAACTTGTAGCTCTCGACCAGACGGCGCTCTTCGCCGAGGCTGCCCAGGTTCATGGTGCGCGACAGCAGGTTGCGCGCGCGGATGGTCAGCTCACGCGGGTTGAACGGCTTGGTGATGTAATCGTCGGCGCCGATTTCCAGGCCGAGGATTTTGTCCACTTCGTTATCGCGACCGGTCAGGAACATCAAGGCGACGCTGGCCTGTTCACGCAGTTCGCGCGCCAACAGCAGGCCGTTTTTGCCTGGCAGGTTGATGTCCATGATGACCAGATTGATATCATTTTCAGACAGGATATTGTGCATCTCTGCACCATCATTGGCTTCATGAACAATGTAGCCTTCCGCCTCGAAAATGCTCTTCAGGGTGTTACGAGTGACTAACTCGTCTTCGACAATCAGAATGTGCGGGGTCTGCATATTTGCTACCTAAAATTGCCAACAAAATAGAAAATCGGAAGTACAGAAGTCTTTGTTTTCTTAGAGGAGGGCAGAGATAGCGCCACGTTCCCTCTCAGCAAATGACTAAAGTACGTAAACTCGTTCTTGATGCACTTTCCATCTCATGTCAACAAGATCGCTAGCCTGGTGGGGATGCTGTTCCCTACAACCCCTTGGGTGCCGAAACGGCGCATATCCTAACCCCATTAACAGCAATATAACAGCGCGTGCCGAATTCATCACCCAACAAAACTACGCTTTGTTGACATATATCAAATTCAATTGTAGCACGTTAACAGATTTGTGAAAAACACTTACAGAAATGCCAGTTTAAGTCACAGAACCTCAAATTCTGTGAACGATTCAGCATTATCCGGCCCGATAGGATACAATTATTCGCTTATTGATCATCGCGTTGTTTTAACTTATTGATAAATAAACACAGTAAAACATAAGCGCGAATAATGACTATTACGATGGGTTTATTAGCTCAACGAGCCGTTTAATCTTGTTTGTTGCTATTAACGCGTTTATTGTTACGTAATTGTAAATATAAATATAAGCGGGCGCTGCGCCATCGTCAAAAACGCAGGCCCGCCTTCGGTGGAAGAGTGATGCAGCTTCATATTGTTTTAGTGGCTCCGGCGCGGCCGGAAAATGTCGGCGCGGCGGCGCGCGCGATGAAAACCATGGGCTTCACGTCGTTGCGCATCGTCGACAGCGAGGCGCACCTGCAGCCGGCGGCGCGCTGGGTGGCGCACGGTGCCGGCGAGATCCTCGACGGCGTGCAAACGTTCGCCACGCTGGAACAGGCGCTGGCGGGCGTGGATTTTACCGTCGCCACCACCGCCCGCAGCCGCGCGCGCTTTCACTACTACTGTACGCCGCCCGAACTGCTGGAACAGCTGAGCGAGCGTAAGCAGTGGGTCGGCCAGGCCGCGCTGGTGTTCGGCCGCGAAGATTCCGGCTTGACCAACGAAGAGCTGGCGTTGGCGGACTTGCTGACCGGCGTGCCGATGCAGGCGGACTATCCGTCGCTTAACCTGGGCCAGGCGGTGATGGTGTACTGCTATCAGCTGGCTAGCCTGATGGGTGTCAATACGCCACAGGAAACGGCGGCGTCGGAAGGGCAGCTTAAGGCGCTGCGCCGCCGCGCCGATGCCTTGTTGAGCGCGTTGGAGGTCGGCGATGACCAAAAATTGCGCGACTGGCTGCACCAGCGCCTCGGCGCGCTGCAACAGCGAGATACGGCGATGCTGCATACGCTGCTGCACGATATCGAAAAAAAACTCGCCAAGTGATAGCGGCTCCATCAGACGGTTACCCAGCGTGATCCACTAGTAAATAGGCTTTAAGTTGTTTTTTTGTTCTGTCATTTTGCTTTTCACCTGTTGCATCGCGCATTACCGCCGCTGAACGGAAAATAAGCAAAAAAAAGAAATAGTTTGACTTGGGATAGCGATTGCTTTAACCAATAGAGGGGACAGAGTATTTCATGAGACAGACAGACAACATGCGCAACATCAGCCTGAAAACCACAATTATTACCACCACCGATACCACAGGTAACGGGGCGGGCTGACGCGCACAGGAAACACAGAAAAAAGCCCGCACCTAATCAGTGCGGGCTTTTTTTTCGGCTTAAATTCGGAGAGATCACACATGCGAGTGCTGAAATTTGGCGGAACCTCGGTGGCGAATGCAGAACGTTTTCTGCGCGTCGCCGACATCATGGAGAGTAATGCGCGTCAGGGACAGGTAGCCACGGTCTTGTCCGCCCCCGCAAAGATCACCAACCATCTGGTGGCAATGATCGACAAAACGGTGGCGGGCCAGGACATTCTGCCGAATATCAGCGACGCCGAGCGGATCTTTGCCGACCTGCTGAGCGGCCTGGCGCAGGCGCTGCCGGGCTTTGAATACGATCGTTTGAAAGGCGTGGTCGATCAGGAGTTCGCGCAGCTCAAACAGGTGTTGCACGGGGTCTCGCTGTTGGGGCAGTGCCCGGACAGCGTCAACGCGGCGATCATCTGCCGCGGCGAAAAGCTCTCCATCGCCATCATGGAAGGGGTGTTCCGCGCCAAGGGTTATCCGGTCACGGTGATCAACCCGGTGGAGAAACTGCTGGCGCAGGGCCACTACCTGGAGTCTACCGTGGATATCGCCGAGTCCACGCTGCGCATCGCCGCCGCGGCGATCCCGGCCGACCACATCGTGCTGATGGCCGGTTTCACCGCCGGTAACGACAAGGGTGAGCTGGTGGTGCTGGGCCGCAACGGCTCCGACTATTCCGCCGCGGTGCTGGCCGCCTGCCTGCGCGCCGACTGTTGCGAAATCTGGACCGACGTCGACGGCGTGTATACCTGCGATCCGCGCACCGTGCCGGACGCCAGGCTGCTGAAATCGATGTCGTACCAGGAGGCGATGGAGCTTTCCTATTTCGGCGCCAAAGTGCTGCACCCTCGCACCATCACGCCGATTGCCCAATTCCAAATTCCTTGCCTGATAAAAAACACCTCCAACCCGCAGGCTCCCGGCACGCTGATCGGCAAAGACAGCACCGATGCCGAAATGCCGGTGAAAGGCATCACCAACCTGAATAATATGGCGATGATCAACGTCTCCGGCCCGGGCATGAAAGGCATGGTCGGCATGGCTGCGCGGGTGTTCGCCGTGATGTCGCGCGCCGGCATTTCGGTGGTGCTGATCACCCAATCCTCTTCCGAATACAGCATCAGCTTCTGTGTGCCTCAGGGCGAACTGCAGCGCGCCCGCCGCGCGCTGGAGGAGGAGTTCTATCTGGAATTGAAAGATGGCGTGCTGGATCCGCTGGACGTCATGGAGCGCCTGGCGATCATCTCGGTAGTCGGCGACGGCATGCGCACCCTGCGTGGCATTTCAGCGCGCTTCTTCTCCGCGCTGGCGCGCGCCAACATCAATATCGTCGCCATCGCCCAGGGCTCTTCCGAGCGTTCAATCTCGGTGGTGGTCAGCAATGATTCCGCCACCACCGGCGTGCGCGTCAGCCACCAGATGCTGTTCAACACCGATCAGGTGATCGAAGTGTTCGTCATCGGCGTCGGCGGCGTCGGCGGGGCGCTGATCGAACAGATCTACCGCCAGCAGCCGTGGCTGAAGCAAAAACATATCGATCTGCGGGTGTGCGGCATCGCCAACTCGCGCGTGATGCTGACCAACGTGCACGGCATCGCGCTGGACAGCTGGCGGGACGAGCTGGCCGGCGCGCAGGAGCCGTTCAATCTCGGCCGCCTGATCCGGCTGGTGAAGGAGTATCACCTGCTGAACCCGGTGATCGTCGACTGTACCTCCAGCCAGGCGGTGGCCGATCAGTATGTGGACTTCCTGGCGGACGGCTTCCATGTGGTAACGCCGAACAAAAAGGCCAACACCTCGTCGATGAACTATTATCAGCAACTGCGCGCCGCCGCCGCCGGTTCGCACCGCAAGTTCCTCTACGACACCAACGTCGGCGCCGGTCTGCCGGTGATCGAGAACCTGCAAAACCTGCTGAACGCCGGCGATGAGCTGGTGCGTTTCTCCGGCATCCTGTCCGGTTCGCTGTCCTTTATTTTTGGCAAGCTGGACGAAGGGCTGTCGCTGTCGGCGGCGACTCTGCAGGCCAGAGCCAATGGCTACACCGAGCCGGATCCGCGCGACGATCTGTCCGGTATGGACGTGGCGCGCAAGCTGCTGATCCTGGCGCGCGAGGCCGGTTACAAGCTGGAGCTGAGCGATATCGAGGTCGAGCCGGTGCTGCCGCCGTCCTTCGACGCGTCGGGCGACGTGGACACCTTCCTGGCGCGGTTGCCGGAGCTGGATAAAGAGTTCGCGCGCAACGTGGCCAATGCCGCCGAGCAAGGCAAGGTGCTGCGCTATGTCGGCCTGATCGACGAAGGGCGCTGTAAGGTGCGCATCGAGGCGGTGGACGGCAACGATCCGTTGTATAAAGTGAAGAACGGCGAGAACGCGCTGGCCTTCTACAGCCGTTATTATCAGCCGCTGCCGCTGGTGCTGCGCGGCTACGGCGCCGGTAACGATGTGACCGCAGCGGGCGTGTTCGCCGATCTGCTGCGCACACTGTCATGGAAGTTGGGAGTTTAATATGGTTAAGGTGTATGCACCGGCCTCGATCGGTAACGTCAGCGTCGGTTTTGATGTGCTGGGCGCGGCGGTTTCGCCGATCGACGGCACGCTGCTGGGCGACTGCGTCAGCGTGGAAGCCGCCGAGACGTTCAGTCTGCAAAACGCCGGGCGCTTCGTCAGCAAGCTGCCGGCCGAGCCGAAAGAGAACATCGTTTATCAATGCTGGGAGCGTTTCTGCCAGGAGATCGGCCGCGAAGTGCCGGTGGCGATGCGGCTGGAAAAGAACATGCCGATCGGGTCGGGGCTGGGCTCCAGCGCTTGTTCGGTGGTGGCCGGGCTGATGGCGATGAACGAATTTTGCGATCGGCCGCTGGATAAGACGACGCTGCTCGGTCTGATGGGCGAGCTGGAAGGCCGCATTTCCGGCAGCGTGCATTACGACAACGTGGCGCCCTGCTATCTGGGCGGCCTGCAGCTGATGCTGGAAGAAGAAGGCATCATCAGCCAGGAAGTGCCGTGCTTCGATGATTGGCTGTGGGTCATGGCCTATCCGGGCATCAAGGTCTCCACCGCCGAAGCGCGCGCCATTTTACCCGCGCAGTACCGCCGTCAGGATTGCATCAGCCACGGCCGTTATCTGGCCGGCTTTATTCACGCCTGCCACACCCGGCAGCCGCAGCTGGCCGCCAAATTAATGCAGGACGTGATCGCCGAGCCGTACCGCACCCGGCTGCTGCCGGGCTTCGCCGAAGCGCGCAAGGCGGCGCAGGAGATCGGCGCGCTGGCCTGCGGCATCTCCGGCTCCGGCCCGACGCTGTTCGCCGTCTGCAACGACGGCGCCACCGCGCAACGCATGGCCGCCTGGCTGCAACAACACTATCTGCAAAACGACGAAGGTTTTGTTCATATTTGCCGTCTGGATACCGCAGGCGCTCGACTACTGGGATAACGCATGAAACTGTACAACCTTAAGGATCACAACGAGCAGGTCAGCTTCGCGCAGGCGATCAAACAAGGCCTGGGCAAGCAGCAGGGGCTGTTCTTCCCGCTGGAGCTGCCGGCGTTCGAACTGACCGAGATCGACCAGCTGCTGGAGCAGGACTTTGTCACCCGCAGCAGCCGTATTCTGTCGGCCTTTATCGGCGAAGAGGTGCCGGAAGCGGCGCTGAAGAAACGCGTGCAGGCCGCTTTTGAGTTCCCGGCGCCGGTAGCGAAAGTGACGGAAGACGTCTCCTGCCTGGAGCTGTTCCACGGCCCGACGCTGGCGTTCAAAGACTTTGGCGGCCGCTTTATGGCACAGATGCTGGCGGAAGTGGCCGGCGATCAGCCGGTGACCATTTTGACCGCCACCTCCGGCGACACCGGCGCCGCGGTGGCGCATGCCTTCTACGGCCTGAAAAACGTACGGGTGGTGATCCTGTATCCACAGGGCAAAATCAGCCCGCTGCAGGAAAAGCTGTTCTGTACCCTGGGCGGCAACATCCACACCGTGGCGATCGACGGCGACTTCGACGCCTGTCAGGCGCTGGTGAAGCAGGCGTTCGACGATCAGGAATTGAAAGACGCGCTGCACCTGAACTCGGCCAACTCGATCAACATCAGTCGCTTGCTGGCGCAGATCTGCTACTACTTCGAGGCGGTGGCGCAGCTGCCGCAGGAAGCGCGCAATCAGCTGGTGATTTCGGTGCCGAGCGGCAACTTCGGCGATCTGACCGCCGGGTTGCTGGCCAAATCGCTGGGCCTGCCGGTGAAGCGCTTCATCGCCGCCACCAACGCCAACGACACCGTGCCGCGCTTCCTGACCAGCGGCCAGTGGCAGCCGCACGCCACGGTCGCGACGCTGTCCAACGCCATGGACGTCAGCCAGCCAAACAACTGGCCGCGCGTGGAAGAGCTGTTCCGTCGCAAGGTCTGGCAGTTGAAAGAGCTGGGTCACGCGGCGGTCAGCGACGAGACCACCAAAGACACGATGCGTGAGCTGGCCGAGCTGGGCTATATCTCCGAACCGCACGCGGCCATCGCCTACCGCGCGCTGCGCGATCAGCTGCAGGAAGGGGAGTTCGGTCTGTTCCTCGGCACCGCGCATCCGGCCAAGTTTAAAGAGAGTGTGGAAGCTATCCTCGGCCAGGAACTGCCGTTGCCGAAAGCGCTGGCGTTGCGGGCCGATCTGCCGCTGCTGTCGCACACGCTGCCGGCCAGTTTCGGCGAGCTGCGCACGTTCCTGATGGGGCTGCCGGCCTGAAGTTCGGCAGGGTAAAATGCGAAAAGCCGTCTTGCGACGGCTTTTTTTATGCTTGTTCCGGGCGTTTGAACACCAGCTCGTTGCCCTGCGAGGCGGCTTCGTCGAAGGCGTAGCCTTCCAGGTTGAAGTCCGCCAGCTGCTCGCTGCGCGTCAGGCGGTTTTTGATGATAAAGCGGCTCATCAACCCGCGCGCTTTCTTGGCGTAGAAGCTGATGACCTTGAACTTGCCGTTCTTCTCGTCGAGGAACACCGGTTTGATCAGCGAACCGTGCAACTTGGCCGGTTTCACCGCTTTGAAATATTCGTCGGAGGCCAGGTTGACCACCACGTCGTCGCCCTGTTGCTCCAGCGCTTCGTTGAGCTTTTGGGTGATCTGATCGCCCCAGAAGCTGTACAGATCTTTGCCCTTCGGGTTTTCCAGCTTGATGCCCATCTCCAGCCGGTACGGCATCATCAGATCGAGCGGCCGCAGCACGCCATACAGGCCGGACAGCATGCGCAAATGCTGCTGGGCGAAGTCGAAATCGGCTTCGTTGAAATCCTGCGCCTGCAGGCCGGTATAAACATCGCCCTTGAACGCCAGCAACGCCTGGCGGGCATTGTCCAGGGTAAATTTCGGCTGCCATTCGCTAAAGCGCGCGGCGTTGAGCCCGGCCAGCTTGTCGCTGATGCTCATCAGGCTGGCGATTTGCGCCGGCGTCAGCGCGCGGCAAATTTTGATAAGCCGCTGAGATTTGTCCAGCAGTTCGGGCTGCGTGAAGCGTTCTGTCGCCAGCGGGCTTTCGTAATCGAGCGTTTTTGCAGGGGAAATAATAACGAGCATGGCCAGATCCTGTTTATCCAAGTGCGCATACTGTAGCAAAAAGCGCGGAAAAAAGGGGCAATCGGTCCAATAGGCGGGGCGTGCATCGCACACGCCCCGGAATACTCAGCGCGGCGGCTGCTTGTCGTCCCACACGCCCGGCTCCAGTTGCGATTTCAGCTCTGGGTAGCGGTTGGCATCGAAGGTCGGCAGTTTGCCCAGGCGGCGCTGGCGATGGTAATCGTCGGCCAGCTTCAGCGCCACCCGCGACAGCAGCAGGATCGCCGTCAGGTTGGTGATCGCCATCAGCGCCATGGAGGTATCCGCCATTTTCCACACCAGCGGCAGCTCCGCCAGCGCGCCGAACATCACCATGCCCAGCGCCACGCAGCGGAAAATCAGCAGGCCGCCCGGATGATTGTGTTCGAGGAACACCAGGTTGCTCTCGGCATAGGCGTAGTTGGCGATGATCGAGGTAAAGGCGAAGAAGAAGATGGCGATAGCGACGAACGGCGTGCCCCAACTGCCGACGGCGGTCGACAGCGCGCGCTGGGTCAGATCGATGCCGCTGATGCTGTCGGTCGGCTGATCGAGAATGCCGGAGGAGAGGATGATCGCCGCGGTGGCGCTGCAGATGACGATGGTGTCGATAAATACCCCGAGCATCTGCACGTAGCCCTGCGAAGCGGGATGCGGCGGATAAGGCGAGGCGGACGCCGCCGCGTTGGGCGCCGAACCCATGCCGGCTTCGTTGGAGAACAGGCCGCGCTGTACGCCCTGGGTCATCGCCTGGGAGATGCCGTAACCGACGGCGCCGGCCGCGGCTTCCTGCAGGCCGAAGGCGCTTTTGAAGATCAGCGCCAGGATCGCCGGCATGTGTTCGATGTTATGGCCAATCACCCAGAGGGCCAGCAACAGGTAGGCACTGGCCATCAGCGGCACCACCAGTTCGGCCACTTTGGCGATGGAACGGATGCCGCCGAAGATCACCACGCCGCTCAGCAGCACCAGACCGATGCCGACGTGCAGCGGCTGTAAGTGGAAGGCGACGGCGGAAGCTTGCGCGATGGAGTTGGCCTGCACGGCGTTGAACACCAGACCGAACGCGATGATCAGGAAGATCGAGAACAGCACGCCCATCCAGCGCATGCCAAGGCCTTTTTCCATGTAATAGGCCGGGCCGCCACGGTAGTTGCCGTTATCGTCTTTGGTTTTATAGAGCTGAGCCAGCGAGCTTTCCACAAATGAGGTGGCCATGCCGATAAACGCCACCACCCACATCCAGAAGATGGCGCCGGGGCCGCCGGCGGTCAGGGCGATGGCGACGCCGGTCAGGTTGCCGGTGCCGACGCGCGCTGCCAGCGTGGTGCACAGCGCCTGGAAAGAGGAGATGCCGGCGCTGTCGCTTTTATTGCTGTTTTTCAACACCGAGAACATGTGGCTGAAGTGGCGGAGCTGGATAAAGCGGGTGCGCAGCGTGAAGTAAATGCCGGTGCCGAGCAGCAGATAAATCAGCACCGACCCCCACAAAATGTTGTTTATAAAATTCATCAGGTCCGTCAATGGATCCCTCCTCTTATCGAAATTTAATGCGCACCTTGCAGCATCCACCGCAGGTGAAAAACATTGGCCTATTTTTTACAAGAGCTTAGCTGGAATCTGTCCGGCGTCAGTCGATTAAGATTTTTCGCAGATTAGCGGACGAATTGCATCAATTTTTTCGAATTTAACATAATTTATTCGGACAATAGCACGTTATTGCCTTTCCATCCGCTCGGTAATGGCGAAAGATATCGGCGTAAACGGTTGCTCGCCCAAGGATAAAACAGATGCTTGTGCGCCGCGGTTTTCCAGCCTTGCACCGGGCTTGGCGCATGTTATTATCAGGGTAGGGCATGGTTGAACAATGCCAAAAGTTCATGCACAAACGATGAGATAATGCCAACATGACCGACAAATTAACTTCCCTGCGCCAGCTGACCACGGTGGTTGCAGATACGGGTGATATCGCGGCAATGAAGCTGTATCAACCGCAGGACGCCACAACCAACCCTTCGCTGATCCTCAATGCAGCCCAAATTCCTGAATACCGCAAACTGATTGACGAAGCCATCGCCTGGGCGCGCGGCCAGAGCAGCGATCGCGAGCAGCAAATCGCCGATGCCGCCGACAAGCTGGCGGTCAACATCGGTCTGGAGATCCTCAAACTGGTTCCGGGCCGCATCTCCACCGAGGTGGACGCGCGTCTGTCTTACGACACCGTTGCCAGCGTGGCCAAGGCCAAGCGCCTGATCAAGCTGTACAACGAAGCCGGCATCAGCAACGATCGCATTCTGATCAAACTGGCCTCGACCTGGCAGGGCATCCGCGCGGCGGAGCAGTTGGAGAAAGAAGGCATCAACTGTAACCTGACGCTGCTGTTCTCCTTCGCTCAGGCTCGCGCCTGTGCCGAAGCCGGCGTTTACCTGATCTCGCCGTTCGTCGGCCGTATCCTCGACTGGTACAAAGCCAACGGCGACAAGAAAGAGTTCGCCCCGCACGAAGATCCGGGCGTGATCTCCGTGACCGAAATTTACCAGTATTACAAACAGCACGGCTACAACACCGTGGTGATGGGCGCCAGCTTCCGCAACGTCGGCGAAATCATCGAACTGGCCGGCTGCGACCGCCTGACCATCGCGCCTGCGCTGCTGAAAGAGCTGGCGGAGAGCGAAGGCGCGCTGGAGCGCAAACTGTCTTATACCGGTGAAGTGAAGGCGCGTCCTGCCGCACTGACCGAACCTGAGTTCTACTGGCAGCACAACCAGGATCCGATGGCGGTTGAGAAACTGACCGACGGCATCCGCAAGTTCGCCGTAGACCAGGGCAAACTGGAAAAAATGATCGCCGACCTGCTGTAATTCCCGCAGATCGCGCAGTAAAAAGGTGGCCTGAGCCACCTTTTTTTATGCCCGACGCCCCCGCAGGCGGGGGAAGCCCTTATACTCTCGGCAATGACAACAGAACGGGAGACGAACCCGTTCGAACCCCATCAGGCTGTAGAGGTTACGCATGGATATTTTACGTATTGGTTTGGTTTCCGTTTCCGACCGCGCTTCCGGCGGCGTTTACCAGGATAAAGGCATTCCGGCGCTGGAGGAGTGGCTGAGCGGCGCGCTGGCGACGCCCTTCAAGCTGGAAACACGGCTGATCCCCGATGAGCAGACGCAAATTGAACAGACGCTGTGCGAACTGGTGGACGAAATGGGCTGCCATCTGGTGCTGACCACCGGCGGCACCGGGCCGGCGCGCCGCGACGTCACCCCCGACGCCACGCTGGCGATCGCCGATCGCGTGATGCCCGGCTTCGGCGAGCAAATGCGTCAGATCAGCCTACACTATGTGCCAACGGCAATTCTTTCTCGCCAGGTGGGGGCGATCCGCAAACAGGCGCTGATCATCAACCTGCCCGGCCAACCGAAGTCGATCAAGGAAACGCTGGAAGGGGTAAAGGATGAGCAGGGCAATGCGGTGGTGCACGGCATCTTCGCCAGCGTGCCTTACTGCATTCAGCTGCTCGACGGGCCTTACGTCGAAACGCATGCCGCGGTGGTAGCAGCATTTCGGCCAAAGAGCGCGCGTCGCGAGATAAACCTCTAAATTTCAGCGTTCTGCGACATCGGCCTCAGTCCGTTTGGTGTGAAAATAATTTGCCGCTATAGTAAGGATTCTTTTACAGAAAGCCTGCGGCTTTTACTTTTACAGCCTTTACCGACGGTGCCCTATGCCTCACGACACTAATCGCCGGCTGAACCGGCAAGACTACAAAACGCTGACGTTGGCCGCGTTAGGTGGCGCGCTGGAGTTTTACGACTTCATCATCTTTGTGTTCTTCGCCGCCGTGGTCGGCGATCTGTTCTTCCCGGCGGACATGCCGGAATGGCTGCGGCTGGTGCAAACCTTCGGCATCTTCGCCGCCGGCTATCTGGCCCGCCCGCTGGGCGGCATCGTGATGGCGCACTTCGGCGATCTGGTCGGCCGCAAAAAGATGTTTACCCTGAGCATTCTGCTGATGGCGTTGCCGACGCTGGCGATGGGCCTGCTGCCGACCTACGCCAGCATCGGCATCGCCGCGCCGCTGTTGCTGCTGCTGATGCGCGTGCTGCAGGGGGCGGCGATCGGCGGTGAGGTGCCGGGCGCCTGGGTCTTCGTCGCCGAACACGTGCCGCGCCGGCGCATCGGCTTCGCCTGCGGCACGCTGACCGCCGGGCTGACGGTCGGCATCCTGCTGGGCTCGGTGGTGGCGACGGTGATCAACACCACGCTCAGCCCGCAGAGCATTGCCGGCGGCGGCTGGCGCATTCCATTCCTGCTTGGCGGCATGTTCGGCCTGGTGGCGATGTACCTGCGCCGCTGGCTGCAGGAAACGCCGATCTTTATCGAGATGCAGGCGCGTAAAGCGCTGGCCGAGGAGCTGCCGCTGAAATCGGTGGTGCTCAACCACAAACGGGAAGTGGCGGTGTCGATGCTGCTGACCTGGCTGCTCTCCGCCGGCATCGTGGTGGTGATCCTGATGACCCCGACCTATCTGCAAAAGCAGTTCGGCATCGCGCCGGCCTTGACGCTGCAGGCCAACAGCATCGCCACCATCATGTTGATCGCCGGCTGCATCGTCGCCGGTTTGTCGGCCGATCGCTTCGGCGCCAGCAAAACGCTGGTGGTCGGCAGTGTACTGCTGGCCGGCTGCAGCTGGCTGTTCTATCAGACGGTGGGCGTGCGCCCGGAAATGCTGTTCGCCTGTTATGCTCTGGTGGGGTTCAGCGTAGGCGTGGTGGGGGCCGTACCGTACGTGATGGTGCGGGCATTCCCGGCGGAAGTGCGGTTTACCGGTATCTCGTTCTCATATAACGTCTCGTACGCTATTTTTGGCGGTTTAACCCCTATTTTTGTGACGTTGATCATGAAATTAACCCCGTTAGCGCCCGCTTACTATGTGTTGGCGCTGTCGCTCATCGGGCTGCTGCTCGGCTTCTACCTGCATCGTGACCTGAACAGCGAAGCCGGGGAGCGGCGAGCCGACTCCTACAGCTAAAAAAAAGCCCTGCAGTGCAGGGCTTTTTCATCAGGGGCGGGCGATTACGCCGTGACCGGTGAGGCCGCGACGCGCGCCGGAGCCGGTTCGCCAATCGGCAGCACGGTGCGGCCGTATTGCTCGTTGAGTACTTCGGCCATCGCCAGGTAAATGGCGCTGGCGCCGCAGATAATCCCTTCATAGCCGGCGAAGGTCAGCAGCGTGTGGTTGCCGGTGATGTTGCCGACGGCCAGCAGGGCGAACAGCAGCGTCAGGCTGGCGAACACGAACTGCAGCACGCGGTTGGCGCCCAGGGTGCCGAAGAACATGAACAGGGTGAAGATGCCCCACAGCGCCAGGTAGATGCCCAGCACGTGGGCTTCGGTGGCCTCTGCCAGGCCCAGACGCGGCAGCAGCAGCAGGCCGACCAGGCTCAGCCAGAAGCTGCCGTAGGCGGTGAAGGCGGTCATGCCGAAGGTGTTGCCCTTCTTGTACTCCAGCAGACCGGCCAGGATCTGGGCCAGGCCACCGAAGAAAATCCCCATGCTGATGATGGCGGAGTTCAGTGGGAAAAAGCCCGCGTTGTGCAGGTTCAGCAAGACGGTGGTCATCCCGAAGCCCATCAGGCCGAGAGGGCCGGGATTCGCCAACTTGTTGGTGTGCATAAGTCCTCTGCGATAACAGAAAATTAACGGAAACAGCGAATTAAAATCATAAATGGTCTGAATGGCCAAAAAATCGAAGTTTTCCACCAGAGCGCGCGCATCATAATGATCCCCGCAACCGGAAACAATGATCTGAATGACGATAAAAAAAGAAATTTTTTTCGCCTTGCCCCTTGATGCCGGGTTGGATGGCCCCATCTTATTTGCAACCGCAGCTGCTAACCGCGGGTCGCACTGAGATATCGGGCAGTTGAAAAGCAAAAAATCGCCCGCATATAGGTTAGCAACCTGACTGATTATGAATTTTTTAGTGGAGACGTTTAGATGGGCAAAATTATTGGTATCGACCTGGGTACGACCAACTCTTGCGTAGCAATTATGGATGGTGCCAAGGCACGCGTGCTGGAAAACGCCGAGGGCGACCGCACCACTCCTTCTATTATCGCATATACCCAGGACGGTGAAACTCTGGTTGGCCAGCCGGCTAAGCGTCAGGCAGTCACCAACCCTGAAAACACCCTGTTCGCCATCAAGCGCCTGATCGGTCGCCGCTTCCAGGATGAAGAAGCGCAGCGCGACAAAGCGATCATGCCGTACAAAATCGTCGAAGCCGACAACGGCGACGCCTGGCTGGAAGTGAAAGGCCAGAAAATGGCTCCGCCGCAGATCTCTGCGGAAGTGCTGAAAAAAATGAAGAAAACGGCGGAAGATTACCTGGGCGAACCGGTAACTGAAGCGGTTATCACCGTACCGGCATACTTCAACGATGCCCAGCGTCAGGCGACCAAAGACGCCGGCCGCATCGCGGGTCTGGAAGTCAAGCGCATCATCAACGAACCGACCGCGGCGGCCCTGGCCTATGGCCTGGACAAAGAAGTCGGCAACCGCACCATCGCGGTTTATGACCTGGGCGGCGGTACTTTCGATATCTCCATCATCGAAATCGACGACGTTGACGGCGAAAAAACCTTTGAAGTGCTGGCGACCAACGGTGACACCCACCTGGGTGGCGAAGACTTCGACAGCCGTCTGATCAACTACCTGGTGGAAGAGTTCAAGAAAGATCAGGGCATCGATCTGCGCAACGATCCGCTGGCGATGCAGCGTCTGAAAGAAGCCGCTGAGAAAGCGAAGATCGAACTGTCTTCCGCTCAGCAGACCGACGTTAACCTGCCGTACATCACTGCAGACGCGACCGGTCCAAAACACATGAACATCAAAGTGACTCGCGCCAAACTCGAGTCGCTGGTTGAAGATCTGGTTGCGCGCTCTATCGAACCGCTGAAAGTGGCGCTGAAAGACGCTGGCCTGTCGGTTTCCGACATTCAGGACGTGATCCTGGTGGGCGGCCAGACCCGTATGCCAATGGTGCAGAAGAAAGTCGCAGACTTCTTCGGCAAAGAACCGCGTAAAGACGTGAACCCGGACGAAGCGGTTGCCGTGGGCGCTGCGGTACAGGGCGGCGTGTTGGCCGGTGATGTGAAGGACGTTCTGCTGCTGGACGTGACCCCGCTGTCGCTGGGTATCGAAACCATGGGCAGCGTGATGACGCCGCTGATCACCAAAAACACCACTATCCCGACCAAGCACAGCCAGGTGTTCTCTACCGCTGAAGACAACCAGTCTGCGGTAACCATCCACGTGCTGCAGGGTGAGCGTAAGCGCGCCAGCGATAACAAATCTCTGGGCCAGTTCAACCTGGACGGTATCCAGGCGGCGCCGCGCGGCATGGCGCAGATCGAAGTGACCTTCGATATCGATGCCGACGGCATCCTGCACGTGTCTGCCAAAGACAAGAACACCGGCCGTGAGCAGAAGATCACCATCAAGGCATCTTCTGGCCTGAACGAAGACGAAATCCAGAAAATGGTGCGCGACGCCGAGCTGAACGCTGAAGCGGACCGCAAGTTCGAAGAGCTGGTGCAGACGCGTAACCAGGCGGATCACCTGATCCACGGCACGCGCAAGCAACTGGAAGAAGCGGGCGACAAACTGCCGGCGGAAGACAAAACGGCGATCGAAGCGGCGCTGAAAGATCTGGAAGCGGCGGTGAAAGGCGAAGATAAAGCCGAGATCGAAGCGAAGACCCAGGCGTTGGTGCAGGTTTCCGGCAAGCTGCTGGAAATGGCTCAGGCGCAGCAGGCTCAGCAGGGTGCTGACGCCGGCGCGGACAACGCGGCGCAGAAAGACGACGACGTGGTTGACGCCGAGTTCGAAGAAGTTAAAGACAAAAAATAATCGCCCTTAAGCGGGCACGGGGCGGCGAGATGCCGCTCCCGGAAACCAGCACGGGCGTCGAGGCAACTCTGCGCCCGTGCACGCATGTTAAGGGTAAGCGAAAGAATGGCGAAGAAAGACTATTACGAGATTCTCGGCGTCAGCAAGACGGCGGATGAACGTGAGATCAAAAAGGCGTACAAGCGCCTGGCGATGAAATACCATCCTGACCGCAACCAGGAACAAGACGCCGAAACCAAGTTTAAAGAAGTTAAAGAAGCTTACGAAGTCCTGACCGACGATCAGAAACGTGCGGCCTACGACCAGTACGGGCACGCGGCCTTTGAACAGGGCGGCATGGGCGGCGGCGGCTTTGGCGGCGGTGCCGACTTCAGCGATATCTTTGGCGACGTGTTTGGCGACATCTTCGGCGGAGGCCGCCGTCAGCGCGCCAGCCGCGGTTCCGATCTGCGCTATAACATGGAGCTGACCCTCGAGGAAGCGGTACGTGGCGTCACCAAAGAGATCCGCATCCCGACGCTGGAAGAGTGCGACGTCTGCCACGGCAGCGGCGCCAAGCCGGGCAGTTCGCCGGTCACCTGCCCAACCTGTCACGGCCAGGGCCAGGTGCAGATGCGTCAGGGCTTCTTCACCGTGCAGCAGGCGTGTCCGCACTGCCATGGCCGCGGTCAGATCATCAAAGATCCGTGCAACAAGTGCCACGGCCACGGCCGGGTAGAAAAATCCAAGACGCTGTCGGTGAAAATTCCGGCCGGCGTCGATACCGGCGACCGCATTCGCCTGGCGGGTGAAGGTGAAGCCGGCGAACACGGCGCACCGGCGGGCGATCTGTACGTTCAGGTGCAGGTGAAGGCGCACCCGATCTTCGAGCGTGAAGGCAACAACCTGTACTGTGAAGTGCCGATCAACTTCGCCATGGCGGCGCTGGGCGGCGAGATTGAAGTGCCGACGCTGGACGGCCGGGTGAAACTGAAGGTGCCTTCGGAGACCCAAACCGGCAAGCTGTTCCGCATGCGCGGCAAGGGCGTGAAATCGGTGCGTGGCGGCAGCCAGGGCGACCTGCTGTGCCGCGTGGTGGTGGAAACCCCGGTCAATCTGAACGACAAGCAGAAGCAACTGCTGCGTGAGCTGGAAGAGAGCCTGGGTGGCCCGTCCGGCGACAAGAACAGCCCGCGTTCGAAGAGCTTCTTCGACGGGGTGAAAAAGTTCTTTGACGATCTGACTCGCTAACCTGCTGTTTCTGTTGGCTTATGTGCGAACCCCGGGCTTCTGTCCCGGGGTTTTTATTTGCGCGCCGAACCGCTAATTCCACAACGTAAATGTGACTTATTCGTGCTTTTTATCGGTTTTTTCGAGCTGTTTAGCATTTATAAACTTATTTTTTCGAACTAAAACGCCCTCTATACTCACTTCATGACTGTGGTTCGCAGGGCGCTGCGCCTTGCACAGATTTGGAGAGACGTATTGTGACCAACATCATTCGTCAATTTTTACGTCAGGAAGCGGCGGGCGGTATCATTCTGATCGCGGCGGCGATCGTCGCCCTGATCATGGCCAACACCCCGGCGCAGGGGATCTATCAGGCATTCCTTAACCTGCCGGTGATGGTGAAGGTAGCTTCGCTGGAGATCGCTAAACCGCTGCTGCTGTGGATCAACGACGGGCTGATGGCCATCTTCTTCCTGGTGGTGGGGCTGGAGGTCAAGCGCGAGCTGATGCAAGGCTCACTGTCCGGGCGTGACAAGGCGGTGTTTCCGGCGATCGCCGCACTGGGCGGCATGTTGGCGCCGGCGCTGATTTACCTGCTGTTCAACGGCGCGGATGACGTCACCCGCCAGGGCTGGGCGATCCCGGCCGCGACCGACATCGCCTTTGCGCTGGGCGTCATGGCGCTGCTGGGCAACCGCGTGCCGACCAGCCTGAAAGTGTTCCTGCTGGCGTTGGCGATCATCGACGACCTGGGCGTGATTATCATCATCGCGCTGTTCTACACCCACGAAGTGTCGATGGTGGCGCTGGGCGTGGCGGCGGCGGCGACGGCGCTGCTGGCGGTGATGAACTGGCGAGGCGTGGGCAAGACCTCGCTGTACATGATAGTCGGCCTGGTGCTGTGGGTGGCGATCCTCAAGTCGGGGGTGCATGCGACGCTGGCCGGGGTGATCGTCGGCTTTATGATCCCGCTGAACGTGAAGAAGGGGCCATCGCCGTCGGAGACGCTGGAGCATGAGCTGCACCCGTGGGTGGCGTTTATGATCCTGCCGCTGTTCGCCTTCGCCAACGCCGGGGTTTCTCTGCAGGGCGTATCGCTGGAGGGATTGACCTCGCTGCTGCCGGTCGGGATTGCGGCCGGCCTGTTTATCGGCAAGCCGTTGGGGATTTTCCTCTTCAGCCTGCTGGCGGTGAAAATGGGCATCGCCCGTTTGCCTGAAGGCATCGGCTTCAAACAGGTGTTTGCCGTTTCGGTGCTTTGCGGCATTGGTTTCACCATGTCGATTTTTATCGCCTCGCTGGCGTTCGGCGATGCGGATGCGGCGCTCAGCACCTATTCCCGCCTGGGGATCCTGTTGGGCTCCACCACTGCGGCGGTGGTAGGGTATGGATTACTGCGTCTGGCGTTGCCGCGCGTGCGTTAATCCTGAATGTGCCCGGTAAGGGCACATAATAAAATGGCTGGTCGGAGCTGTACGGTATAAAATATGTGCAGCTTCGGCCGTTCTTCGTTGGGACTAATGGGGCTATACGTTGTCTGAAGCAGGGAAAGGAAGTTTGTCGCTCGTCACGGCACACCGTTTGCCGCTGCGAAACGTTGTTAAGGAGAGCCGCTCGTGAGGATGTCGCATATCAACTTTAATCACCTTTACTATTTCTGGCAGGTCTGCAAGGCCGGTTCCGTGGTCGGTGCCGCCGAAGCGTTGTTTCTGACGCCGCAGACCATCACCGGCCAGATCAAAGCGCTGGAAGAGCGGTTAGACGGCAAGCTGTTCAAACGCCAGGGGCGCGGGTTGGTGCCTTCGGAGCTGGGGCAGTTGGTGTTCCGCTATGCCGACAAGATGTTTATGCTCAGCCAGGAAATGCTGGATATCGTCAACTACCGCAAAGAGTCCAACCTGTTGTTCGACGTCGGCGTGGCGGACGCGCTGTCGAAGCGGCTGGTCAGCCAGGTATTGGAAACGGCGGTGGTGGTGGACAACGAGCAGATCCACCTGCGTTGCTTTGAATCGACGCACGAGATGCTGCTGGAGCAGCTCAGCCAGCACAAGCTGGATATGATCCTGTCGGATTGCCCGGTGGACTCCAGCCAGCAGGAAGGGCTGTTCTCGCTGAAGCTGGGCGAGTGCGGCATCAGCTTTTTCTGTCGCCAGCCGGCGCCGGAGCTGCCGTTCCCGGCTTGCCTGGAGCAGCGCAAGCTGCTGATCCCCGGCCGTCGTTCGATGCTGGGGCGCAAGCTGCTCAACTGGTTCAATACGCAGGGCATTCAGGTGGAAATTCTGGGCGAGTTCGACGATGCGGCGCTGATGAAGGCCTTTGGCATGTACCACAATGCGATCTTCGTGGCGCCGACGCTGTATGCGCAGGATACCTACAACGATGACAACGTGGTGGAGATTGGGCGCATCGACAGCGTGCAGGAGGAGTATTACATCATCTTCGCCGAGCGCATGATCCAGCATCCGGCGGTGCAGCGCGTCTGCAACAAAGACTTCTCGGCGCTGTTTTCCTGCTAGCGGTTCACTGAACGCAGGACGTAAAAAAACCGGCCTGAGCCGGTTTTTTTATCAAGCAGATAACGAAATGCTTATTGCATTGCGTTGATGCGTGCAGTCAGGTTTGACTTATGACGCGCTGCTTTGTTTTTGTGGATCAGGCCTTTAGCTGCCTGACGGTCCACCAGTGGCTGCATTACCAGGAATGCATTTTGTGCTGCTTCTTTGTCGCCAGCTGCGATAGCTGCGTCTACCTTCTTGATGAAGGTACGCACCATTGAGCGACGGCTTGCGTTATGCTTGCGGCGTTTCTCAGACTGTACGGCGCGTTTCTTAGCTGATTTGATATTAGCCAAGGTCCAACTCCCAAATATATTCTATTGAGGACAATTCAAAGGCCGAGGAATATGCCCTTTTAGCCTTCGTTTGTCAATGGATTTGTGCAAATAAGCGCCGTTTGTACAGGCGGCACTCGCTACGTTGTGATGGCGCAGGATTTTACCAGCTTCGCTCTTGGGAATACAGTGTTTCGCGAGAAAATTCGCCAATGATTTGCCGCGGCGGGCGCAAGCCGTTGGCCGCGGTCGAGAATCGCCCCGGCAGCGCCGGATAAACTGCGGCGAAGCCGTTTCACGCACAGATTATCTCCGGTATGGTATGTCTATTACATAAAGGCACCAATCGCGGGTTAACCTTACCGGCTGTACAAGGTATAATCCGCCGATTTCCACTGTTTTGAGCCAGCTATGGAGCTAATTCGCGGCATTCACAATATCCGGGCGCGCCACCATGGTTGCGTGCTCACCATCGGCAACTTTGACGGCGTACACCGCGGTCATCAGGCGCTGCTGGAGCAGTTGAAGCAACAAGGGCAACGCCTCGGGCTGCCGGTGATGGTCATGATCTTTGAGCCGCAGCCGCTGGAGATGTTCGCCGCAGACAAAGCGCCGGCCCGCTTGACGCGCCTGCGCGACAAGGCCAACTATCTGGCGCAGGCGGGCGTCGATTACCTGCTGTGCGTCAAGTTCGATCCGCGTTTCGCCGCCAACACCGCGCAGGCGTTCGTCGCCGAGCTGCTGGTGGAAAAACTGGGCGTCAAATTCCTGATGGTGGGGGATGATTTTCGCTTTGGCGCCGGGCGTCAGGGCGATTTCCCGCTATTGCAGCAGGCCGGAAAAGAGTACGGCTTCGAGGTGGTCAGCACCCCGACCTTCCGTGAGGGCGAGCGGCGCATCAGCAGCACCGCGATCCGCACCGCGCTGAGCGAGGACGATCTGCCGCTGGCGGAAACCCTGCTGGGCCACCCGTACAGTATTTCCGGGCGCGTGGTGCACGGCGACGAGCTGGGGCGCACCATCGGCTTCCCGACCGCCAATTTGCCGCTCAAGCGTCTGGTGGCGCCGGTGAAAGGAGTGTATGCGGTGGAAGTGTACGGCCTGGGGCCCAAGCCGCTGCCGGGCGTGGCCAATATCGGCACGCGCCCGACCGTCGCCGGCGTGCGCCAGCAGCTGGAAGTGCATCTGCTGGATGTCACAATGGATCTTTACGGGCGCCATATTGAGGTGGTGCTCCGCGCAAAATTGCGCAATGAACAGCGGTTTGCTTCGCTCGATGCCCTGAAGCAGCAAATCGCCAATGATGTGGTGACGGCCCGGAAGTTCTTCGGGTTAAAAACACTGGTTTAATCGTTTACCCTAAACAATTCGAGTTGCATCGCGGCGGCAACCGCGCGAACCCCGATGAGCTTGCACAGGCAAGTGATTCGGGTGAGAAAGGGCGGCCGACAAAGATGCAGCTTGAAGTGTGACGGGTAAATAGCCGAAAACGGAAACGAGAATCTCATGAGTGACTACAAGAATACCCTGAACTTGCCGGAAACAGGGTTCCCGATGCGCGGCGATCTCGCCAAGCGCGAACCTGGCATGCTGCAACGTTGGTATGAACAGGATCTGTACGGGATGATTCGTACTGCCAAAAAGGGCAAAAAAACCTTCATTTTGCATGACGGCCCTCCGTATGCGAACGGCAGCATTCACATTGGTCACTCGGTTAACAAGATTCTCAAAGACATTATCATCAAGTCGAAAGGGATGGCCGGCTTCGACTCGCCTTATGTGCCGGGTTGGGACTGCCACGGCCTGCCGATCGAACTGAAGGTTGAGCAACTGTACGGCAAGCCGGGCGAGAAGCTGACGGCGGCCGAGTTCCGCCAGAAGTGCCGCGAGTACGCGGCCGAGCAGGTTGAAGGCCAGAAGAAGGACTTCATCCGTCTGGGCGTGTTGGGGGACTGGGATCGACCGTACCTGACGATGGACTTCAAAACCGAAGCCAACATCATCCGCGCGCTGGGCAAGATCATCAGCAACGGCCACCTGCTGAAAGGCGCCAAGCCGGTTCACTGGTGCACCGACTGCGGCTCGTCGCTGGCGGAAGCGGAAGTGGAGTACTACGACAAGACTTCGCCGTCGATCGACGTGTCCTTCCATGCGGCCGACGCGGCTGCCGTGGCGGCCAAGTTCGGCGTGAGCCACTTCAACGGCGCCATCTCGCTGGTTATCTGGACCACCACGCCGTGGACCTTGCCGGCCAACCGCGCGATCTCGCTGCACCCGGACTTCACCTATCAACTGGTGCAGGTTGACGGCCAGTGCCTGATCCTGGCGGCCGAACTGGTGGAAAGCGTGATGAAACGCGCCGGCATCACCGAGTGGACGGTGCTGGGCAGCTGCAAAGGCGCCGATCTGGAGCTGCTGCGCTTCAAACACCCGTTCATGGACTTCGACGTGCCGGCGATCCTCGGCGAGCACGTGACGCTGGACGCCGGTACCGGTGCGGTGCATACCGCGCCGGGCCACGGCCCGGACGACTTCGTGATCGGCCAGAAATACGGCCTGGAAGTGGCCAACCCGGTAGGGCCGAACGGCTGCTACCTGACCGGCACCTACCCGCTGCTGGACGGCAAGTTCGTCTTCAAGGCCAACGATCTGATCGTCGATCTGCTGCGTGACAAAGGCGCGCTGCTGCACGTCGAGAAGTTCCTGCACAGTTATCCGTGCTGCTGGCGCCACAAGACGCCGATCATCTTCCGCGCCACGCCGCAATGGTTCATCAGCATGGATCAGAAAGGCCTGCGTCAGCAGTCGCTGGAAGAGATCAAGGGCGTGCAGTGGATCCCGGATTGGGGCCAGGCGCGCATCGAAATGATGGTGGCCAACCGCCCGGACTGGTGCATCTCGCGTCAGCGCACCTGGGGCGTGCCGATGTCGCTGTTCGTGCATAAAGAGACCGAACAGCTGCACCCGCGCAGCGTTGAGCTGATGGAAGAAGTGGCCAAGCGCGTCGAGCAAGACGGCATTCAGGCCTGGTGGGATCTGGACGCGGCCGACATCCTCGGCGCGGAAGCCGCCGACTACGTGAAAGTGCCGGATACGCTGGACGTGTGGTTCGATTCCGGTTCCACCCACGCCTCGGTTGTCGACGTGCGCCCTGAGTTTAACGGCCACGGCGCCGACATGTATCTGGAAGGCTCCGACCAGCATCGCGGCTGGTTCATGTCATCGCTGATGATCTCCACCGCGATGAAGGGCAAAGCGCCTTACAAGGAAGTGCTGACCCACGGCTTCACCGTCGACGGCCAGGGCCGCAAGATGTCCAAGTCGATCGGCAACACCGTCAGTCCGCAGGACGTGATGAACAAGCTGGGCGGCGACATTCTGCGTCTGTGGGTGGCGTCGACCGATTACACCGGCGAGATCGCGGTGTCCGACGAGATCCTCAAGCGTTCCGCCGACGCTTACCGTCGCATCCGCAACACCGCGCGCTTCCTGCTGGCCAACCTGAACGGGTTCGAGCCGAGCACCGATTGCGTGGCGCCGGAAGACATGGTGGTGCTGGATCGCTGGGCGGTCGGCCGCGCGCTGGCGGCGCAGCAGGATATCGAGCAGGCTTACGCCAACTACGATTTCCACGAAGTGGTGCAGCGCCTGATGCAGTTCTGCTCGGTCGAGATGGGCTCCTTCTACCTGGATATCATCAAGGATCGTCAGTACACCGCCAAGAGCGACAGCGTCGCTCGCCGCAGCTGCCAGACCGCGCTGTATCACATCGTCGAAGCGCTGGTGCGCTGGATGGCGCCTATCATGTCGTTCACCGCAGACGAGATCTGGGGCTTCATGCCGGGCAAACGCGCGCAGTACGTGTTCACTGAAGAGTGGTACGACGGTCTGTTCGGGCTGGCGGAAGGCGAGCCGATGAACGACGCTTTCTGGGCTGAGCTGCTGAAAGTGCGCGGTGAAGTGAACAAGGTGCTGGAGCAGGCGCGTGCCGACAAACGCCTCGGCGGTTCGCTGGAAGCGGCGGTGACGCTGTATGCCGACAGCGAGTTGGCGGCGCGTCTGAACAGCCTGCAGGATGAGCTGCGCTTTGTGTTGTTGACCTCTGCGGCAAGCGTTGCGCCATTGGCGGAGGCGCCAGCCGATGCGCAGGCCTCCGAGCTGCTGAAAGGGCTGAAGATCGCCTTCAGCACGGCGCCGGGTGAGAAGTGCCCGCGCTGCTGGCATTACACCACCGATATCGGCCTGGTGGCGGAGCATGCAGACATCTGCGGCCGCTGTGTGAGCAACGTCGCCGGTGACGGCGAGAAGCGTAACTTTGCCTGAGAACTTGCGCCTGATGAGTAAACCAATTTGTTCGACCGGCCTGCGTTGGCTGTGGGTTGTAGTGGCGGTGCTGGCGCTGGATTTCGGCAGCAAACAGTGGATCCTCGCTAACTTTACGCTGGGCCAGTCCCAGCCGTTGATCCCGTCGTTCAACCTGTTTTACGCGCGCAACTACGGCGCCGCGTTCAGCTTCCTGGCCGACCATGGCGGCTGGCAGCGCTGGTTCTTCGCCGGCATCGCCATCGCCATCGTCGCGGTGCTGCTGGTGATGATGTACCGCAGCGCGGCGCAGCAGAAGCTGAACAACATCGCCTACGCCTTTATCATCGGCGGGGCGTTGGGCAACCTGTTCGATCGCCTGTGGCACGGTTTCGTGGTCGATTTCATCGACTTTTACGTCGGTGACTGGCACTACCCGACCTTCAATCTGGCGGACAGCTTTATCTGCGTGGGCGCGGCGATGATCGTGCTGGAAGGTTTCCTGTCGCCGGCGAACAAAGGCGCAAAGAGCAAAGGTGAGTAATATGACGGCTCAGGTTATCAGTGACAGCGCGGTGCTGGTTCACTTTACGCTGAAACTGGAAGACGGTTCGACCGCTGAATCCACCCGCAGCAGCGGCAAACCGGCGCTGTTCCGCCTGGGTGACGGCAGCCTGTCGGTGCCGCTGGAAGAGCAACTGCTCGGCCTGCGCGCGGGCGACAAGCGCGCCTTTACCCTGCAGCCGGAAGCGGCGTTCGGCGCGGAGAACCCGGATCTGGTCCAGTTCTTCTCGCGCCGCGACTTCGCGGAAACCGGCGTGCCGGACGTAGGTACCATCATGCTGTTTACCGCGATTGACGGCAGCGAAATGCCGGGCGTGGTGCGCGCGGTGGCGGAAGATTCGATCACCGTCGATTTCAACCATCCGCTGGCGGGCCATCCGGTGACCTTCGACATCGAAGTGCTGGAAATCGATCCGCAGCAGGAGGAGACGCATGCAAATATTGCTGGCTAACCCGCGCGGCTTCTGCGCCGGGGTTGATCGTGCGATCAGCATCGTGGAACGCGCGCTGGAGCTGTATGGCGCGCCGATCTACGTACGGCATGAAGTGGTGCACAACCGCTACGTGGTCGACAGCCTGCGTGAGCGTGGCGCCGTGTTTATCGAAGAGATCGCCGAAGTGCCGGACGGCTCTATCCTGATCTTTTCGGCGCACGGCGTTTCTCAGGCGGTGCGCGCCGAAGCCAAGGCGCGCGATCTGACCATGCTGTTCGACGCCACCTGTCCGCTGGTGACCAAGGTGCATATGGAAGTGGCGCGCGCCAGCCGCCGCGGCACCGAAGCGATTCTGATCGGCCATGCCGGGCACCCGGAGGTGGAAGGCACCATGGGCCAGTACAGCAATCCGCAGGGCGGCATGTACCTGGTCGAGTCGCCGGATGACGTGTGGAAGCTGCAGGTGAAAGACGAAAACAACCTGTGCTTCATGACGCAGACCACGCTGTCGGTGGATGATACCTCGGACGTGATCGACGCGCTGCGTCAGCGTTTCCCGAATATTATCGGGCCACGTAAGGATGACATTTGCTACGCCACCACCAACCGTCAGGAAGCGGTGCGCAACCTGGCCGGCGATGCGGACGTGGTGCTGGTGGTGGGGTCGAAGAACTCCTCCAACTCTAACCGTCTGGCGGAACTGGCGCAGCGCGTCGGCAAACCGGCTTATCTGATCGATTCGGCGGCGGATATTCAGGAAAGCTGGCTGAGCGAAGCGCGCAATATCGGCGTTACCGCCGGCGCCTCGGCACCGGATGTGCTGGTGCAGGAGGTGATCTCCCGCCTGAAAGCGCTGGGCGGCCTGGACGTGCATGAAATCAGCGGGCGTGAAGAGAACATCGTGTTCGAAGTGCCGAAAGAGCTACGCGTGGACGTCCGTCAGATTGACTGAGGTGCGTGAGTGAATGACAACGGGGAGCTTAGGCTTCCCGTTTTTTTTGGAATGCCAACGGCATCAAAAATAAAATGCTGAGTATATTCAAATTTTCTGCTAACTAAAGTCAAATTTATTCTGCGTATTTGAAATAGCGGTGGTGTCATTAATTATATAGGCTGAATGAAGTCATTAAATAGAATATCATTAGGCTGCAATCTAAATAGGGCCTGGTGTCGTCAACGTGATTACAATAATTACAATAGTAGTCTTGCAGATGTTTCTTATTTTATTCTTGTCGAATCTGTTCTAGGTCGTTTAATCCTTTCTCCTTTAAATAGAGCTTCATATGCTCCAGCAATCGCCGGACTTTTAATGGCTGGATCTCCCGTCGCGGCATAATGGCATAGCAATTAATTTCCGGTAATCGCCAGTCGGGCAATATTTCAATCAGCTCGCCGCTGCGCAACTCTCGCTCGACGTTGGCGAAGAAATTGCGAATGATGCCTTTGCCGGTCAGCGCCAGCTCCTTCATCGCCATGCCGCTGTTGGTGAACAGTCGCCCGGTCATGCGCATGCGGTGCTCGCCGCCGTCGCGATGGATCAGGCGAACAAACTGCGGATTGCCGAGCGGCGTAAAGGTGACCCAATGGTGATGGGTCAGCGCCTGCGGCGAATCCGGCACCCCGTGGTGTGCCAGGTAGGCCGGGGAAGCGCACAGCACTTCGCGGCAGCGCGCCAGCCGCGTTGAGACGTAGCTGGAGTCAGCCAGCGCGCCGCCGCGTATTGCCAGATCGATGCGTTGCGCTATGAGGTCTATTCTCTCATCGTGGATTTCCAACCGCAGCGTGATGCGCGGGTGTTCGTCGAGGAAGCTCTGCAGCGCCGGCACCAGATAATGGGTGGCGAATTCGGTCGAGGTGGCGACGCGCAGTTCACCGACCAGCTCGCCGCGCAGCGCGGCGATCCGCTGTTGCCCGCGCTCGGCGGCGTGGATCATCAGCAGACAATCTTCATAAAAGCACAATCCGGCTTCGGTCAGGCTCAATGAGCGCGTCGATCGCAACAGTAATTGAATGCCCAGATGTTCCTCCAGCTGGCGAATATGCTGGCTGACGGCCGATGTCGTCATGCCCAATTCTTTTGCCGCCATGCTGAATGCGCCACAATCGACCACTTTTGAGAAAATGGCCATGCGTTTTAAAATATTGCTCATAGTTTGTTAAGCACAACTTAACCTAGATTGTGATTTATACGGGCTAATAATATAGCACCATCTTTCCTATATTGCCTGAAGCATATAAACGACGGGCTGATTATTATTTTGCATGCGCTTTATCTCTTTTTGATAAATCTTATTGCGCTTGCCAATAATACACCCGCGCCACATCGCAACAGGAGCTCATTGTGGATAGCGCACAGAAAAAAGAAGAAATAGCATTAAAAATCCTACGTGAATTATTGCAATATCGACGTCGCCTCATCGCCGACGATGCTTCTCTGGCTGAAGAAGAGCGGCAGGTCACTCAGGTGCAATTGCCGCGCATTCGGGCATTCATTGAAAACGACCAGCGCATCGAATTCGTGCTGCCGGCTTTTCCGACCAAGTCACCCAACGCCAATAAGGTGATAGGCGCGGTGCCGGACATGGCGGAGCGGCTGTCGCTGATCTTCCTCAACTCGCTGTGCCAGCGCATTCAACTCTATTACCCGCCGGGCGCGCATATCGTTATCTGTTCCGACGGCCACGTGTTCGGCGATCTGATCCGCGTCAGCGACGAAGCGATCAACCATTATCAACGTGAGATTGAAAGCCTGCTGCATGAAGTAGGCGCAACCCACCTGAGCGTGTTCAACCTCGGCGATGTCAAAGGCCTGGCGGAGCATACCGATGACTACGATCTGCTGCGCCGGCTGTTGGTGGACGGCTATGCCGAATCGGAAGAGGCGATCAAGCGCCAGCTGATGCAGGACGAGCAGGGATTAATGCTGTATCGCGCCATCACGCGCTTCTTGTATGAAGACAGCCTCCTGCCGGGCTACAGCGGTTCCAACGCCGCGCTGCAAAAAGACGCCAAACGGCGCGCCTGCGGCGTTATCCAGCGCAGCTGGGCCTGGGGTAACCTGCTGGCCCAGCATTTCCCGGCGGCGATCCGCCTGTCGATTCACCCGCAGCCGGCCGACAGCCTGAAGATAGGCATCCACATGATGCCGACCAAAGACGACTGGCTGACGCCGTGGCATGGCGTGGCAGCCAACGTGAACGGCCAGTTCGTGCTGATGAAGCGTAAAGATGCGCAGAGCCTGGACGGCGAATTGGTGGAGATCCGCGGCACGCCGAGCCATTACCTGATCGAACAACCGCAGATGGCCTGAGGCCGTTGCAGGCTTTTGCGCCCGAAATCCTGGCGGACGCGTTTTTGACGGCACGTTGCCGTGTGAGCAGCACATTCGATGCAAGGAGAATCACCGATGAATAACCAACTGCTTAATTGCCATATTCAACCGAATACCCCGTTTGGCGCGATCCTGACGCCGCAGCATCCGGGGCAAAAGATCGGCGAACTGCCGGTGGCAGCGCTGCGGGCGCTGGCGCAGGAGCATCACTTGCTGGTGCTGCGCGGATTCGACTCCGGTTTCAGTGATGGGGAGGTTCTGACGCGCTACGCCGAACAGTGGGGCGAGATCATGATGTGGCCGTTTGGCGCGGTGCTGGACGTGAAGGAACATCCGGACGCCAAGGATCATATTTTCGACAGCAGCTACGTCCCGCTGCATTGGGATGGCATGTATAAGCCGACTATTCCCGAGTTCCAGCTGTTCCACTGCGTGGCGGCGCCGTCGCCGGACGAAGGCGGGTGCACGACCTTCGTCGACACCACGCGCTTGCTGGCCAATGCGGACGAAGCGTTGCTGGATCAGTGGCTGTCGGTCTCGATCACCTACCGCATCAAGCAGGTGGTGCACTACGGCGGTGAAGTCTGTTCGCCGCTGGTGGTGCAGCACCCGAACGGCAGGGGCTTGATCATGCGCTACAATGAACCGCCGACGGAGGGGAAAAAATTCCTCAATCAACATGCGCTGGAATATCACGGCGTGCCGGAACAACAGCAGGAACAGTTCCACCACACTCTGCAGCAGCATCTGTACGATCCGCGTCACTATTATGCCCACCAATGGCAACAGGGCGACGTGGTGGTGGCGGACAACTTCTCGCTGTTGCACGGCCGCGAGGGCTTTACCGCCCGTTCCGCGCGTCATTTGCAGCGCGTGCATATTCAAAGCAATCCGGTGTGCGCCAATCTGGCGCTGAAGCCGGCCAACGCAGAAGCGTAAAGGAGCATTATGGCAAGGATATTGATGGCGGCGGTCGCCACTCCGGGGCACGTTTACCCGATGTTGGCCATCGCTCGCCACCTGATTGCCCAAGGGCATCAGGTGCGGGTGATGACCGGCGCGCTGTTCCGCGAACGCGCCGAGGCGGTGGGCGCGAGCTTCGTGCCGTTCGACGCGCAGGTGGACTTCGATTACCGTCACCTGGAGCAGCACTTCCCCGAGCGCGCCGCGCTGCCGCCGGGCAATGCACAGATGGCGCTGGCGCTGAAAGATTTCTTCGCCGCGCCGATCCCGCTGTTGGATCGTCATCTGCGTGCGGCCATCGCCGCCGAAAAGACCGATCTGCTGATGGTGGAGAACTGCTTCTACGGCGTGTTGCCGCTGCTGCAGTCCGCCGAACGGCCGCCGGTCTTCGGTATCGGGGTCACGCCGCTGTCGTATTCCTCGCGCGACGCCATTTTCTATGGCCCGCGCATCCCGCCGGCGCTGCTGCCGCAGGCGCTGACCCGTGAGCAGCTGGTGGATGAAGAAACGCGCGTGCTGCTCGATGAGGTGCAGCAGAGCTTCGATGTGGCGCTGGTGCAGGCGGGGGGACGGGCGCTGGATCGCCCGTTCACCGATGCGTTGATCGGCGGCTGCGAGCGTTTCCTGCAGTTGGCCACCACGGCGCTGGAATATGAGCGCGACGACCTGCCGAGCGGCGTGCGCTTCGTCGGGCCGCTGCGCAGCGGTGGTCAACCGGCCGCGGAAGAGGCGCTGTGGGAGGAGGACGATCGTCGGCCGTTGGTGATCGTGTCTCAGGGCACGCTGGCCAATGTCGATCTGCATCAGCTGATCGTGCCGACGCTGCAGGCGCTGGCGCATCTGCCGGTGCGGGTGTTGGCCACCACCGGCGGGCGGGCGACCGAAGGGCTGATGGACGCGCTGCCGGCCAATGCCAGAGTGCGGGAGTTTATCTCCTTCGAACGCTGGTTGCCGGAGACGGCGCTGCTGATCACTAACGGCGGTTACGGCTCGATCAACTATGCGCTGAACAGCGGCGTGCCGCTGATCGTCGCCGGCACCGGCGAAGACAAACTGGAGGCGGCCGCGCGCGTGGTCGCCGCCGGCTGCGGCATCAGCCTGCACACCAGCACGCCAAGCCCTGAACAGATCCTGGCGGCGGCGACGCGCATTCTGCAGCAGCCGATCTATCGCCAGCGCGCGGCACTGGTGCGTGAGGACTATGCCCGCCACGATGCGCTGACGGCGATCGCCAACGAAGTGGCCGCCATTACCGCCTGACCTCGCTGTGATCCTTTCTCCAGGCGCCGTTTTCGGCGCCTTTTTTCTGCATTTTTTTGCCATGGAAACTGCATGATTATGTACAATCGTCGCAGGCCGCCAAATCGGTTGAATGTTAATCTCACGACAGCGCCGCTGATGAAAACGGGGGAATATCATAATTTTCTAATTATGAAATGAATCCTCTGGCGGCGCTGCAGCGGGGCAGTTACCCTGAATCGATAGCCTAATGGGATAGGCGTCAAATCAAGAAGAGAGCAAGCATGAGTGATTCACAAATCCGCATTGCGATTGCGGGCGCCGGCGGCCGGATGGGCCGCCAGTTGATCCAGGCGGTGCAGCAGGCGGAAGGCGTGGTGTTGGGCGCGGCGCTGTCGCGCCCGGGTTCAAGCCTGATCGGCGTCGACGCCGGCGAGCTGGCGGGCATTGGCGCGCTGGGCGTTAAGGTAAGCGACAGCCTGGAGAAAGTGGCGAGCGAGTTCGACATTTTGATCGACTTCACCCGCCCGGAAAGCACCCGGAACTACCTGGATTTTTGCGTGGCGCACCACAAGGCGATGGTGATTGGCACCACCGGCTTCGATGACGCCGGCAAGCAGGCGATCCGCGCTGCGGCGCAGCATATCGGCATCGTGTTCGCCGCCAACTTCAGCGTCGGCGTCAACCTGGTGCTGAAACTGCTGGAGAAGGCCGCGCAGGTGATGGGCGACTATACCGATATCGAAATCGTCGAGGCGCACCACCGCCACAAAGTGGATGCGCCGTCGGGCACGGCGTTGGCGATGGGCGAAGCGATCGCCGGCGCGCTGGGGCGCGATCTGAAAAGCTGTGCGGTCTATGCGCGCGAAGGCCATACCGGCGAACGCGATCCCCAAAGCATCGGCTTTGCCACCATTCGCGCCGGCGACATCGTCGGCGAGCACACCGCAATGTTCGCCGACATCGGTGAACGGGTGGAAATTACCCATAAGGCTTCCAGCCGTATGACTTTTGCCAGCGGTGCGGTGCGCGCGGCTTCCTGGCTGCATAACCGGGATAAAGGTTTATTTGATATGCGCGACGTGTTGAATTTGGACCAGTTATAATTGATTTGCATACCATCGTGATGTGGTTGTATTGATCATAATGCTATGATAATCGGGCAATAATTTTATTGTCCTTTTTTTTAACATGATAAATATCGTGTTGATTTTATTTCATTACCAAAGCTGTCATTTATCTGTGTTTACTTTGCTAATCATCTCCTTTTTTTCCACCCTCGGCTTTTTTAGCGTCTTTTTTGTCCCATTCCGGCGCTATTTTCCGTCATTCTTCCCCGCAACCGTTTTCCAGCCCCGGTTTTCTGTGTTTTTATCGGCGCTCAAGCCGCATGAGCGCCGAGAACTGCAAAAATAAAACAAAAAACGGCAGTTTGGGTAGACAAGCCAGGCACTCATCATTAAAATGCGCCCAATTTGCCAAAAATTGGCCTCGCGGACGGTTTTTGCATTGATTTAGATCGCGATATCTGAATTAATATGCAAATATTGTGATTGATTATTCCTTGGAGGGTGTTTTGATAAAGTCAGCGCTATTGGTTCTGGAAGACGGAACCCAATTCCACGGTCGGGCCATCGGGGCAGAGGGAACGGCAGTGGGGGAAGTGGTCTTCAATACGTCGATGACCGGTTATCAAGAAATCCTCACTGATCCTTCCTATTCCCGCCAGATCGTTACTCTTACTTATCCTCATATCGGCAATGTCGGCACCAATGCTTCCGACGAAGAATCCTCCGCAGTACACGCCCAAGGCCTCGTCATTCGCGACCTCCCGCTGATCGCCAGCAACTACCGCAACGAAGAAAGCCTGTCCGACTACCTCAAGCGTCACAACATCGTGGCGATCGCCGATATCGATACCCGCAAATTGACCCGCCTGCTGCGCGAGAAGGGCGCCCAGAACGGCTGCATCATCGCCGCCGATTCGCCGGACGCCGCGCTGGCCCTGGCCAAGGCGCAAGGTTTCCCGGGGTTGAAGGGCATGGATCTGGCGAAAGAGGTCACCACCCAAGAGGCCTACAGCTGGCAGCAAGGCAGCTGGACGCTTGAAGGCGACCTGCCCGAAGCCAAAACCGCCGCGGAACTGCCGTTCCACGTGGTGGCTTACGACTACGGCGCCAAGCGCAACATCCTGCGCATGCTGGTGGATCGCGGCTGCCGCCTGACCGTGGTGCCGGCGCAGACCCCGGCCGACGAGGTGCTGAAAATGAATCCGGACGGCATCTTCCTGTCCAACGGCCCGGGCGATCCGGAGCCGTGCGACTACGCCATCACCGCCATCAAACAGTTCCTGGAAACCGACATTCCGGTGTTCGGCATCTGCCTGGGCCACCAGCTGCTGGCGCTGGCCAGCGGGGCGAAAACCATGAAGATGAAGCTCGGCCACCACGGCGGCAACCACCCGGTGAAGGATCTGGACAACAACACCGTGATGATCACCGCGCAGAACCACGGCTTTGCGGTAGATGAGAACAATCTGCCGGCGAACCTGCGCGTGACGCACAAATCGCTGTTCGACCACACGGTGCAGGGCATTCACCGCACCGACAAAGCGGCGTTCAGCTTCCAGGGGCACCCGGAAGCCAGCCCAGGCCCGCACGATGCCGCGCCGCTGTTCGATCACTTTATCGAACTGATTGAGACTTACCGTTCTAACGCCAAATAATCAGGAGCAGTAAAAAATGCCAAAACGTACAGACATAAAAAGCATCCTGATCCTCGGCGCTGGCCCGATCGTTATCGGCCAGGCGTGTGAGTTCGACTACTCGGGTGCCCAGGCGTGTAAAGCGCTGCGCGAAGAGGGTTACCGCGTCATTCTGGTCAACTCCAACCCGGCGACCATCATGACCGACCCAGAAATGGCCGACGCCACCTACATCGAGCCGATCCACTGGGAAGTGGTGCGCAAGATCATCGAAAAAGAGCGCCCGGATGCGGTGCTGCCGACCATGGGCGGCCAGACGGCGCTGAACTGCGCGCTGGAACTGGAGCGTCAGGGCGTGCTGGCCGAGTTCGGCGTTACTATGATCGGCGCCACCGCCGATGCGATTGACAAGGCCGAAGACCGTCGCCGTTTCGACGTGGCGATGAAGAAAATCGGTTTGGATACCGCGCGTTCCGGCATCGCGCACACCATGGAAGAAGCGCTGGCGGTGGCCGCTGACGTCGGTTTCCCGTGCATCATCCGTCCTTCCTTTACCATGGGCGGCACCGGCGGCGGCATCGCCTACAACCGCGAAGAGTTCGAAGAAATCTGCGAACGCGGCCTGGATCTGTCGCCGACCAACGAGCTGCTGATCGATGAATCGCTGATCGGTTGGAAAGAGTACGAGATGGAAGTGGTGCGTGATAAGAACGACAACTGCATCATCGTCTGCTCCATCGAAAACTTCGACGCCATGGGCATCCACACCGGCGACTCGATCACCGTCGCGCCGGCCCAGACCCTGACCGACAAGGAATACCAAATCATGCGCAACGCCTCGATGGCGGTGCTGCGTGAGATCGGCGTCGAAACCGGCGGCTCCAACGTGCAGTTCTCGGTCAACCCGAAAACCGGCCGCCTGATCGTTATCGAAATGAACCCGCGCGTGTCGCGCTCTTCGGCGCTGGCGTCGAAAGCCACCGGCTTCCCGATCGCCAAGATCGCCGCCAAGCTGGCGGTGGGCTACACCCTCGATGAGCTGATGAACGACATCACCGGCGGCCGCACCCCGGCGTCGTTCGAACCGTCCATCGACTACGTCGTGACCAAGATCCCGCGCTTCAACTTCGAGAAGTTCGCCGGCGCCAACGATCGCCTGACCACCCAGATGAAGTCGGTCGGCGAAGTGATGGCCATCGGCCGCACCCAGCAGGAATCGCTGCAAAAAGCGCTGCGCGGTCTGGAAGTGGGCGCCACCGGCTTCGATCCGAAAGTGAGCCTGGACGATCCGGAAGCGCTGACCAAAATCCGCCGCGAGCTGAAAGACGCCGGTTCCGACCGCATCTGGTACATCGCCGACGCCTTCCGCGCCGGTTTGTCGGTAGACGGCGTGTTCAACCTGACCAACGTCGACCGTTGGTTCCTGGTGCAGATTGAAGAGCTGGTGCGCCTGGAAGAGCAGGTGGCCGAGGCGGGCATCAACGGCCTGAACAAAGAGTTCCTGCGCACTCTGAAGCGCAAAGGCTTCGCCGATGCGCGTCTGGCCAAGCTGGCCGGCGTCGCCGAGAGCGAAATTCGCAAGCTGCGCCACAGCTACGGTTTGCATCCGGTGTATAAGCGCGTGGATACCTGCGCGGCGGAATTCGCCACCGACACCGCCTATATGTACTCCACCTATGAAGAAGAGTGCGAGTCCAACCCGACCAACGACCGGCCGAAAGTGATGGTGCTGGGCGGCGGGCCGAACCGTATCGGCCAGGGCATCGAGTTTGACTACTGCTGCGTGCACGCTTCGCTGGCGCTGCGTGAAGACGGCTACGAGACCATCATGGTCAACTGTAACCCGGAAACCGTCTCCACCGACTACGACACCTCAGACCGCCTGTACTTTGAGCCGGTAACGCTGGAAGACGTGCTGGAAATCGTGCGCATCGAGAAGCCGAAGGGCGTGATCGTGCAGTATGGCGGCCAGACTCCGCTGAAGCTGGCGCGCGAGCTGGAAGCCGCAGGCGTGCCGGTTATCGGCACCAGTCCGGACGCCATCGACCGCGCCGAAGACCGCGAGCGCTTCCAGCAGGCGGTCAACCGTCTGGGCCTGAAGCAACCGGCCAACGCCACCGTGACCGCCATCGAACAGGCGGTGGAGAAGGCGGCGGCCATCGGCTATCCGCTGGTGGTGCGTCCTTCCTACGTGCTGGGCGGCCGGGCGATGGAAATCGTTTACGACGAAACCGACCTGCGCCGCTACTTCCAGACTGCGGTCAGCGTATCCAACGATGCGCCGGTGCTGCTGGATCGCTTCCTGGACGACGCGGTGGAAGTGGACGTCGATGCTATCTGCGACGGCGAGCGCGTGCTGATTGGCGGCATCATGGAGCACATCGAGCAGGCGGGCGTGCACTCCGGCGACTCCGCGTGTTCGCTGCCGGCGTACACCCTGAGCCAGGAAATTCAGGACGTGATGCGTCGCCAGGTGGAGAAACTGGCGTTCGAGCTGCAGGTGCGCGGCCTGATGAACGTGCAGTTCGCGGTGAAAGACAACGAAGTCTACCTGATTGAAGTCAACCCGCGTGCCGCGCGCACCGTGCCGTTCGTGTCCAAAGCGACCGGCGTGCCGCTGGCCAAAGTGGCCGCGCGCGTGATGGCGGGCAAAACGCTGGTCGAGCAGGGCGTGACCGAAGAGATCATCCCGCCGTACTATTCGGTGAAAGAAGTGGTGCTGCCGTTTAACAAATTCCCGGGCGTCGACCCGATTCTGGGGCCGGAAATGCGCTCTACCGGGGAAGTGATGGGCGTGGGCCGCACCTTCGCGGAAGCCTTCTCCAAAGCGATGCTGGGCAGCAACTCGGGCATGAAGAAGCAGGGCCGCGCGCTGCTGTCGGTGCGCGAAGGCGATAAAGCCCGCGTGGTCGATTTGGCCGCCAGCCTGCTGAAGCAGGGCTTCGAGCTGGACGCCACCCACGGCACCGCGGTGGTGCTGGGCGAAGCGGGCATCAACCCGCGCCTGGTCAACAAGGTGCACGAAGGGCGTCCGCACATTCAGGACCGTATCAAGAACGGCGAGTACACCTACATCGTCAACACCACGGCAGGCCGTCAGGCGATTGAGGACTCCAAGCTGATTCGCCGCAGCGCACTGCAGTACAAGGTGCACTACGACACCACGCTGAACGGCGGCTTCGCCACCGCGATGGCGCTGAAAGCGGATCCGACCGAGCAGGTGACGTCGGTACAGGAAATGCACGCGCGCATCGGCAAGTAACCGCGCGATAACGCAACGTAAGGGGCGCTGCAGATGCAGCGCCCTTTTTTATTCAGCGAATTTGTCGGCTGGCGTTAAAAATTTCCGCTATCAATCAGTGGGCAAACTGTCACTCTGTGTGATTGGTATATGCTTGGTGTATTGGCAAGGAACGAAGGAACGACGATAACAATGATTCTGATAATTTATGCTCACCCGTATCCCCGGCATTCGCATGCCAATCACCGCCTGCTGCAGGCGGTGAAGGATCTCCCCGAGGTGGAGGTGCGCTCGCTGTATGAGCTGTACCCCGATTTCAATATCGACATCAACGCCGAGCAGCGGGCGGTGGAGCGCGCCGACCTGGTGGTGCTGCAACATCCGATGCAGTGGTACAGCTTCCCGCCGTTGTTGAAGCTGTGGATCGACAAAGTGCTGGAGCACGGCTGGGCCTACGGCCACGACGGCAATGCGCTGGTGGGTAAAGACTGCCTGTGGGCAGTGACCAGCGGCGGCGACGAGCACCACTTCGAGCTGGGCGACTTCCCCAACTTCGCCGCGCTGGCGCAGCCGCTACAGGCCACGGCGATCTATTGCGGCATGACCTGGCTGCCTTATTTCGCCGTGCACAATACCTTTACCTGCAACGAGCCGGCGCTGCTCGCCGCCGGCGAAGCCTACCGCCAGCGGCTGGTCGACTACCTGATGGAACATGCCGAAGCGGAAACCCGGGAGGCCAGCCATGGATAATCACCACATGATGATCGAAGGGCTGATCTACCTCGGCTCCGCGGCGCTGTTTGTGCCGATCGCGGTGCGCCTGGGACTGGGCTCGGTGCTCGGTTACCTGATCGCCGGCTGCATCATTGGCCCCTGGGGGCTGAAGCTGGTGTCGGACGCCGAATCGATCCTGACCTTCGCCGAGATCGGCGTGGTGCTGATGCTGTTTATCATCGGCCTGGAGCTGGATCCTAAACGGCTGTGGACGCTGCGTGCCTCGGTGTTCGGCGGCGGCAGCATTCAGATGGTGGGCTGCGGCCTGGCGCTGAGCGCCTTCTGTTACTTCCTTGGCCTTAACTGGAAGGTGGCGTTGCTGATTGGCCTGACGCTGGCGCTCTCATCCACCGCCATTGCCATGCAGGCGATGAGCGAACGCAATCTGACGCCGTCGCCGATCGGCCGCAGCGCGTTTGCGGTGCTGCTGTTCCAGGATATCGCGGCGATCCCGCTGGTGGCGATGATCCCGCTGCTGGCCAGCAGCGGCGCCACCACCACGCTGGGCGCTTTCATGCTGTCGGCGGCCAAGGTGGTGGGCGCGTTGACGATGGTGGTGTTGCTCGGCCGCTACGTCACCCGTCCGCTGCTGCACTTCGTCGCCCGTTCGGGCATGCGCGAAGTGTTCAGCGCCGTGGCGTTGTTCCTGGTGTTCGGCTTCGGCATCCTGCTGGAGATGGCCGGGCTGTCGATGGCGATGGGGGCGTTCCTCGCCGGGGTGCTGTTGGCGAGCTCGGAATACCGCCACGCGCTGGAGAGCGATATTCAGCCGTTCAAGGGGTTGCTGCTGGGGCTGTTCTTCATCGGCGTCGGCATGTCGATCGACTTCGGCACGCTGTTCCATCATCCGTTGCTGATCGCCTCGCTGCTGCTGGGCTTTATGTTGATCAAGGCGGCGTTGCTGTGGCTGATTGGGCCGCTGCTCGGCGTGCCGAAGCGCCAGCGCGGCCTGTTCGCCATTCTGCTGGGGCAGGGCAGTGAGTTCGCCTTCGTGATTTTCAGCGCCGCACAGCTGGCCGGCGTCTTGCCGGTTGAATGGGCCAAGTCGCTGACGCTGGCGGTGGCGCTGTCGATGGCGGCCACTCCGCTGCTGTTGGTGATCGCCGCGCAGCTGGAGAAAAATGCGCCGAAAGAGGATCGCCCGGCTGACGTCATTGATGACGAGAATGCCAGCGTGATCATCGCCGGCTTCGGCCGTTTCGGCCAGATCGCCGGTCGTTTGTTATTGGCCAACGGCGTGCACACCGTGGTACTGGATCACGATCCGGACCATATCGAAACGCTGCGTAAATTCGATACCAAGGTGTTCTACGGCGACGCCACGCGCGCCGATCTGCTGGAGGCCGCCGGCGCCGCTCACGCCAAGGTGCTGATCAACGCCATCGACGACGTGGAGGACAGCCTGGCGTTAACCGAGCTGGCCAGGCAGCACTTCCCGCATCTTAAGGTGGTGGCGCGGGCGCGCGACGTCGATCACTGGTATCAGTTGCGGCAGCTGGGGGTGGAAAAACCGGAGCGCGAAACCTTCGAAAGCTCGCTGCGCGTCGGCCGTGAAACGCTGGAGCTGCTGGGGCTGGACGCCTATGAGGCGCGCGAGAAAGCGGACACGTTCCGTCGCTATAACCTGAAGATGCTGGAAGATACGCTGGATAATTACCAGGATACTGAATTCCGTATCGCCAGCCTGCAGCGGGCCAAGGAGATGCTCAGCGCGGCCATCGAGCAGGATCAGAATCGGCTGGCGCGGGTGCAGCAGACCGGCTGGCGCGGCAGTATCGACGGCAAGGCGCCGGAAGACGAAGTGGTGGAAGCCAAAGGATAAGGGGAGGGGCGCCGTGATGGCGCCCCTTTTTTTGCTTAGCTCAGCGCCACCTTGATGCCTAAGGCGATCAACATGCCGCCCAGCAATTTGTCGACGATCTTCTGCGTCTTTTCCAGCCCGCGGCGCACCGGCCCGCTCTGGATCAAAAATACCAGCAGCGGCCACCAGATGACCGACAGGCCGAGAATAATCCCCGCGTACCACAGTTTGTCACCCAGACCGGAATCGATCTGCAGCACCTGGGTGAAGACCGCCAGGAAGAACAGGGTGGCTTTCGGATTCAGCAGGTTGCACAGGTAGCCTTGCGCAAAGGCGCTCTTCAGGCTGACCTGCTGCTGCGGCAGATTGCTGACGTTCATTTTGCCGCCGCCGCGCGACAGCAGCGCCTGGATGCCGATCCACACCAGATAGACCGCCCCGGCGTATTTCAGCAGGTTGAACAGCCACGGCGTGGTGGTGATCACCACCGCCAGCCCGGCGACGCAGTAGGACATGTGGGTGGCGACGCCGCAGATCACGCCGAAGGCGGTCATCATGGCGGCCAGCCGCGGGTAGCGGGCGGCGTTTTTGATCACCAGGAAAAAATCCGGGCCGGGGGAGAGCATGCCGAGGGCGGCAATGCCGGCGACGAACAACGAAGTTTCAAGCATGGGAGACGTCTCGCGCAAAAGGCAGCAATCTGGCGATAATAACGCCGCTTCCTCTGATGCGCATCAACCCAATGAGGTATTGTTAGGCTCTATGATAATAATTCATCTACCGCCCGCGACGGAGCACCATGCAGCAGACTACCGCCACAGACAGGCCGGAACCGCACCGGCAACAGCGTGAAATCACCCGACTGTGCATTCAATGCGCGTTGCTGCTGTTGCAGCACGGCGCCGAGAGCACGGTGGTGGAACAGTTATCAACTCGCCTGGGACTGGCGCTGGGCATGGACAGCGTGGAAAGCTCGATCTCCGCCAATGCGGTGGTATTGACCACCCTCAGCCACGGTGCCTGTCTGACCACCACCCGTAAGAACGTCGATCGCGGCATCAATATGCAGGTGGTGACCGAAGTGCAGCATATCGTGATCCTCGCCGAGCATCGCCTGGCGGATGCGCACGACGTGGCGCGCCGCTTTGAAAGGATCCGGCCGCTGCGCTACCCGCGCTGGCTGGTGGTATTGATGGTGGGGCTGTCCTGCGGGTGCTTCAGCATGCTCAACGGCGGTGGCGGCGACGCCTTCCTGGTGACCTTTATCGCCAGCGGCACGGCGATGCTGGTGCGCCAAATCCTCACCGCCCGCCAGATGAATCCGCTGATCAATTTCTGCCTGACGGCATTTGTCGCGACGTCGATCTCCGGACTGCTGCTGCGCTTGCCGGCGTTTAAAGACACCTCGAGCGTGGCGATGGCCGCCAGCGTGCTGCTGCTGGTGCCGGGCTTCCCGCTGATCAACGCGGTGGCCGACATGTTCAAGGGGCATGTGAATACCGGGCTGGCGCGCTGGGCGATGGCCAGCCTGCTGACGCTGGCGACCTGTATCGGGGTAGTGATGGCGATGTCGCTGTGGGATCTGCGGGGGTGGTCATGAATCTGTTGTGGGCCTTGTTGCAGGAGATGCTGTTGGCGGCGGTGCCGGCGCTGGGCTTCGCCATGGTGTTTAACGTGCCGCTGCGTGCGCTGCGCTATTGCGCATTGCTCGGGGCTATCGGGCGCGGTTCGCGCATGCTGATGATGCATGCCGGCATGAACATCGAGTGGGCCTCGCTGCTGGCGGCGATCCTGATTGGCGTCATCGGCATCTACTGGTCGCGCTGGCTGCTGGCGCACCCGAAAGTGTTCACCGTGGCGGCGGTGATCCCGATGTTCCCCGGCATTTCCGCCTATACCGCGATGATAACTGTGGTGGAGATCTCGCATCTGGGCTACAGCGAGGCCCTGATGGAGACCATGATCACCAACTTCCTTAAGGCCAGTTTCATCGTCGGCGCGTTGTCGATCGGCCTGTCGTTACCGGGCCTGTGGCTGTACCGCAAACGCCCCGGCGTGTGAAATTTCCCGGCGGAAGAACGTTGGTTATTAGATATGCTGATAAGAGCTATCTTATATATTCATCTTGCTTGATTAGCCTATCGACGGCACTCAGGCCTTTACGTATAGTGTCACCAATTTTGCTGCCTACACAGGGTTAAACAATGATTATCAGCCTGATCGCTGCCTTGGCGGCGGATCGCGTTATTGGCATGGAAAACGCCATGCCGTGGCACCTGCCGGCGGACCTTGCGTGGTTTAAACGCAACACGTTGAATAAGCCGGTTATTATGGGCCGCAAGACCTTCGAGTCCATCGGCCGCCCGCTGCCGGGCCGCCACAATATCGTTTTGAGCAGCCGCCCGGGCAGCGAAGCCGGGGTGACCTGGGTAACCTCGCTGGATGAGGCGCTGGCCGCCGCGGGCGAGGTGGAAGAAGTAATGGTGATCGGCGGTGGGCGCATCTATACCCAGTTGCTGCCGCGCGCCGACCGTCTGTACCTGACGCACATCGACGCCGAAGTCGGCGGCGATACCCACTTCCCGGATTACGAGCCGGACGAGTGGGAAACCACGTTCAGCGAATTCCACGATGCCGACAATCTGAACTCGCACAGCTACTGTTTCGAAATCCTGCAGCGCCGCTGATCTCAGCGCGTTAGCCAGTTATCCCCGGGGGCGCAAGCAATTGCGCCCCCGGTCTTTTTACGCCGGTCATTCGTAACCTTTCCGTCACATTACCTGATTAGTATGAAGCCCAACTCCGAGCGCCACGGCAACTCTGGTGAATCTTGACCGCGGCGCCATAACTAAAAAGGTAACCACGTTATGACCAAGCAAATTGAGCAATTAGACGCCGACCGCCTGATCGATCCCACTCGCCGCAAGCTGTTGCTCGGCAGCGCCGGCGCCGTCGGCCTGGCCGGCTTTCTCGGCGGCGGTATCTGGTCGGTCTCCGCCGAGGCGTTGGCCGAGGATCTGCCGCCGAACAGGCTGCTGGGCTTTCAGGGCATCGCCGCATCTACCGCCGACAAGGTGACCATCGCGCCGGGCTACCGCGCGGAGGTGCTGATCTCTTGGGGCGAGCCGCTGGTGGACGGCGCGCCGGCCTTCGATCCGCAGGGCAACAACAGCGCCGCCGATCAGGAAAAACAGTTTGGCGACAACAATGACGGCATGAGCTTCTTCCCTATCGATGACAATCACGGCGTGATGGCCATCAATAACGAATACGTCAACGAACAGTATCTGTTCGCCCACGGCGGCGCCAAAGCCACCAGCCTGGAAGAGGTGCGCAAGTCACAGGCGGCGCACGGCGTCTCCATTGTGGCGGTCAAGCGTATCGGCGACGGCCAGCGCTGGGAGGTGGAACGCCCGTCGCGCTATAACCGCCGCATCACCGCCAACAGCGAGATGCAATTCAGCGGCCCGGCCGCCGGACATCCGCTGTTGCAGACCGCCGCCGATCCGAGCGGCCGCAAGGTGCTGGGCACCTTCGGCAACTGCGCCAACGGCAAGACGCCGTGGGGGACCTATCTGACCTGCGAGGAAAACTTCGATACCTATTTCGGTACCCGTCAGGCCGATTATCGCACCACGCCGGAACAGAAGCGCTACACGCTGAAGGCCAGCGAACCGGAGCGCAACTGGCCGGACTATGACGAGCGCTTTGATGTGGCGAAGAACCCTAACGAATTCAACCGCCACGGCTGGATCGTCGAGATCGATCCGTTGAATCCGACCTCGACGCCCATCAAGCACACCGCGCTCGGCCGCTTCAAACATGAAAACGCGGCGGTGACCGTGGCCAAAGACGGCCGCCTGGTGGTGTACATGGGCGACGACGAGCGCGGCGAACATATCTATAAGTACGTCTCCAAAGGCGTGGTCGACGCCGCCAATCCGGCCAACAATCGCACGCTGCTGGACGAGGGGACGCTGTACGTGGCGCAGTTCGACGGCGATGAGGCCGGCACGCCGCTGAAGGGCAAAGGGCGCTGGATTGCGCTCGAGTTCGGCAAGAACGGCCTGACGCCGGAGAACGGCTTCCGCGACGAGGCCGAAGTGCTGATCTTCGCCCGCAAGGCGGCGCAGCAGGTCGGCGCCACCAAAATGGATCGCCCGGAGTGGATCGCGGTGAACCCGCATGACGGCCGCGCGTACTGTACGCTGACCAACAACAGCAAGCGCGGTGAGGAAGGGATGCCGCTGAACGCCGCCAACCCGCGGCCTAACAATATCTATGGCCAAATCATTCGCTGGGACGAGGGCGGCGACGCCACCGCCGACGTCTTCGCCTGGGACATCTATGCGCTGTGCGGCAACCCGATCGCCCACCCTGAAGGCGTCAACCGCGGCACGCCGAACATCACGGCGGAAAATACCTTCAACAGCCCGGACGGGCTGGGCTTCGATCGCGCCGGCCGCCTGTGGATCCTCACCGACGGCAAGTACAGCAACAAGGGCGATTATGTCGGGCAGGGCAACAACCAGATGCTGGTGGGCGATCCGGTCAGCGGCGAGATCCGCCGTTTCATGGTGGGGCCGAAGTCCTGCGAACTGACCGGCATCACCTTCACCCCGGACTACAAGACGATGTTCGTCAACGTACAGCATCCCGGAGAAGAGGGCGATTCGCACTTCCCGAACAACAGCCCGCGCCCGCGTTCATCGGTATTGATGATCACGCGTGAAGATGGCGGGGTGATTGGGGCGTAAGGCGATAAAGTGGAACAAAGGCGGCCACGGGGCCGCCTTTGTATTTTCAGGATGCGGCCAGTCTGCCGGCGTGGCCAGGCGCCTCGCCGCGATTGGCGGGCTGCGTGAAGTAACGGCGGTCTTCCCAGCGCAGCATCGTCAGGTCGCCGCCCCAGCAGCAGCCGGTATCCAGCCCGATCACGCCTTCCGGCGTGCCCTTGCCTTCGAGTGAGGCCCAGTGGCCGAAGATGATGGTGTATTCCGGATCCACCAGGCGCGGCAGTTCGAACCACGGCTTCAGCGGCGCCGGCGCGCTGCCCGGCGCATCTTTGCAGATCATGTCGAGCTGGCCGTTGGGGAAGCAGTAGCGCATGCGCGTGAACGCATTGGTGCTGAAACGCAGGCGAGCCAGGCCGCTCAACTCCGGCGCCCAGTTGTTCGGCATGTCGCCGTACATGGCGTCGAGGAACAGCGGATAGCTGTCGCTGCTCAATACCGCTTCCACTTCGCGCGCGCACATTTTCGCGGTGTCGATATCCCACTGCGGGGTGATGCCGGCGTGCGCCATCACCAGCTTTTGCTCATCATCCACCTGCAGCACCGGTTGGCGGCGCAGCCAGTTGATCAGCTCGTCGGCGTCAGGCGCCTCCAGCAGCGGGGTGATGCGATCTTTGGGTTTGTTGCGGCTGATGCCGGCGTAGACCGCCAGCAGGTGCAGATCGTGGTTGCCCAGCACCATGCGCACCGCCGGACCGAGCGAACGCACGTAGCGCAGCACGCCCAGCGAGGCGGGGCCGCGCGCCACCAGATCGCCGGTCAGCCACAGTTGATCGCGCTCGGGATCGAACGCAACCTGAGCCAGCAGCGACTTCAGTTCATCGAAACAGCCGTGAACGTCGCCGATAAGGTATGTCGACATAATTAATGGATCAGCGTTGGAATGGCTAAGCGGAACACGGGAATAGCGGTGCGGAACGGCTGACCCTGATGGTCAACCATTTCGTAATGGCCTTCCATGGTGCCCAGCGGCGTTTCCAGAATGGCGCCGCTGGTGTACTGAAACTCTCCACCGGGCGGAATGACGGGCTGTTCGCCGATCACGCCTTCGCCCTGGACTTCGGTTTGGCGGCCGTTGCTGTTGGTGATCAGCCAGTAACGGCCCAGCAGTTGCACGTTGGTCCGCCCCAGATTGCGGATGGTGATGGTATAGGCGAAGACGTAACGCTCTTCTTCAGGGATCGACTGTGATTCCACATAGATGCTCTGAACCTGAATACACACGCGGGGCGAATCAATCATGACAACAACTCCTTATTGCTGCGGCGCCGGATTGGCTGACAGCCAGTTCGCCAGCTTGCAGTACTGCGCCACAGAAATATTCTCTGCTCTGAGCGAAGGATCGACGCCCAGCTCCGTCAGCTGCTCCGGCGTGAACAGGTCGCCCAGGCTGTTGCGGATGGTTTTCCGCCGCTGGTTGAACGCCTGCGTGGTGATGCGGCTCAGCATGCGCACGTCGCCCACCGGGTTCGGCAGCTCGGTGTGCGGGACCAGGCGCACCACGGCGGAATCGACCTTCGGCGGCGGCGCGAACGCGGTCGGCGGCACTTCCAGCACCGGAATGACGTTGCAGTAGTACTGCGCCATCACGGTCAAACGCCCGTAGGCCTTGCTGTTCGGGCCGGCCACCAGACGGTTGACCACCTCTTTTTGCAACATAAAGTGCATGTCGCGGATTGCCTGAGTATAGCTGAAAAGGTGGAACATCAGCGGCGTCGAAATATTGTACGGCAGGTTACCAAATACGCGCAGCGGTTGGCCAGCTTCCTCGGCCAGTTCGGCAAAATTCACCGTCATGGCGTCCTGCTGGCGGATGGTCAGCTTGTCTTTCAGCCGCGGGTGGTTCTCCAACCGGGTGGCCAGATCGCGGTCCAGTTCGATCACCGTCATGCGGTCCATGCGCGCGCCAACCGGCTCGGTCAAGGCGCCGAGGCCGGGGCCGATCTCGACCACCGCTTCGCCCGGCTGCGGGTGAATGGCGGAGACAATGCTATCGATGACAAACTGATCGGTTAAAAAGTTTTGTCCAAAGCGTTTGCGGGCAAAGTGCCCTTGGTGGACTCTGTTATTCATTACAATTAATTATCATTTTAATGGCGAGATTCAGGGCCGTTTGGAAACTGCCGACATCGGCGGTGCCGGTGCCGGCCAGTTCCAGAGCGGTACCGTGGTCGACCGAGGTGCGTATGAAAGGCAAACCGAGGGTGATATTCACCGCGCGGCCGAACCCTTGGTATTTTAGCACCGGCAGCCCCTGATCGTGATACATCGCCAGCACCGCATCGGCATCTTGCAGATATTTGGGCTGGAACAGGGTGTCCGCCGGCAGCGGGCCGATCAGATGGATACCGTCAGCGCGCAGCGCGTCGAGCGCCGGGATGATGGTGTCTATCTCTTCGCGCCCCATATGGCCGCCTTCCCCGGCGTGGGGATTCAGACCGCAGACGTAAATGTGCGGCTGAGCGATGCCAAATTTGGTTTTCAGATCGTGGTCGAGAATGCGAATGACTTCGAACAGGCTCTGCTGCGTGATGGCGCCCGGCACCGCCAGCAGCGGCAGGTGGGTGGTCGCCAGCGCCACGCGCAGCTCTTCGGTCGCGAGCATCATCACCACGCGATCGCAGCGGCTGCGCTCGGCAAAGAATTCGGTATGGCCGATAAACGGCACGCCGGCGTCGTTGATCACGCCTTTGTTCACCGGGCCGGTGATCAGAGCGGCAAATTCGCCGTTCAGGCAGCCGTCGCAGGCGCGCGCCAGGGTTTCCACCACGTAGGCGCTGTTGCCGACGTTCAGTTCACCGGCGGTGACCGGCTGAGCGAGTGACACCGGCAGCACGGTCAGCGTGCCGGCGCGTTGCGCCTCGGCCGGTTGCTGCGGTTGGTAGTCGCGCAGCGTCAGCGGCAGGCCCAAACGCTTGGCGCGTTCAAGCAGCAGGGCCGGATCGGCGCACACCACCAGCTCAACAGGCCAATCCTGTTGCGCCAGGGCGGCTACCAAATCCGGCCCCACCCCGGCGGGTTCGCCGGGGGTAATGACGACGCGTTTATTGCTGTGCATCGCTGCCATCGAGGATCTTCACGTAAGCCTGGGCGCGCTGTTCCTGCATCCAGGTCTGCGCCTCTTCGGCGAACTTACGGTTGAACAGCATGCGGTAAGCGCGATCTTTCTGCGCGGCGTCGGTCTTATCCACCTGACGGGTATCCAGCAGCTGAATCAGGTGCCAACCGAAGGAAGAGTGGACCGGCGCGCTGATTTCACCTTTGCTCAGCTTCAGCAACGCATCGCGGAAGGCCGGATCGTAGATGTCCGGGGAGGCCCAGCCCAGATCGCCGCCCTGCATGGCGGAACCCGGATCCTGCGACAGCTGTTTGGCTTCGTCGGCGAATTTGGCGCGGCCGCTCTTGATCGCTTCCGCAACGGATTGCAGCTTGGCGCGCGCCTGATCGTCAGTCAGCACCACAGAAGGCTTCAGCAGGATGTGACGGGCGTGCACTTCAGTGACCGACACCGACTGGCTGGCGCCGCGGATATCGTTGACTTTCAGGATGTGGAAGCCGACGCCGGAACGGATTGGGCCGACGACGTCGCCTTTCTTGGCGCTAACCAGACGTTCAGCGAACAGGGTCGGGATCTCTTGCAGCTTGCCCCAGCCCATGTTGCCGCCTTTCAGCGCCTGAGAATCGGCGGAGTAGGTGATCGCCAGCTTGCCGAAGTCGGCACCGCTGTTGATCTCACCCACCAGGCGTTTGGCCAGCTCTTCGGCTTTGTCGACCTGCTGCTGCGACGGGTTTTCCGGCAGCGGGATCAGGATGTGGCTGATGTTCATTTCGGTGTCGCTGCCGTTCTGCGCGCCCACCTGTTTGGCCAGCGCGTCCACTTCCTGCGGCAGGATGGTGACGCGGCGGCGCACTTCGTTGTTACGCACTTCGGAAATCAGCATCTCTTTGCGGATCTGCGAACGGTAGGTGTTGTAGTTCAACCCTTCGTACGACAGGCGGCTGCGCAGCTGATCGACGCTCATGCGGTTCTGCGCGGCGATGTTGGCGATCGCTTTGTCCAGCTCGGCGTCGGACACGGTAATGCCCATTTTCTTGGCCATCTGCAGCTGGATGTTATCCATGATCAGCCGTTCGATGATCTGATGGCGCAGCGTCTTGTCGTCCGGCAACTGTTGGCCGGCCTGCTGGGCGTTGAGCTTGACTGACTGCAACAGACCGTTGACGTCGCTTTCGAGTACCACGCCGTTATCCACGACGGCGGCGACTTTATCCACTTCTTGGGGTGCTGCGAACGCGGCATTGGCGCAAACCACCAATCCGAGAATAAGCGTTCTCCAGTTCTTCATACATTTCCCATTATGTAATCCGCAAATGCGGGTGAAAGTTCTCGTTTTCAAAGTGTTGCAAAGCGTCAGAATGCGCGCTGATACGGCAGAATGCCGGAGCGCAGCATTTCTGCGGAGCCGAGACTATGATCGCTGCTCAGGCCGCGCAGTTCGACGTTGAACGAAACTCTGTTGTCGTAAACGCTGGTATTGTTGCTGTTGTTCCAGTCGGTGATCTTGCGCTCATAGCCCAGGGTCACCGCCCAGCAGCAGGTGTTGTACTTCAGCCCCACCAGTTGATCGGCGGATTGTTTGGCGCGGGTGTCGTAGTAGTACGCCCCGACGACCGCCCAACGATCGGCGATCGGCCAACTGCCGGTGATGCCCACCTGCGAGATGCCGTCCTGGAAGGCCGGAACCGTTTTGGTGTTCAACGCCGTCTGGATGTATTCCGGCGTGGCGTAACGGTAGTTCAGCTGCACCACGCGCTCGGCGTCCTGGCGGTATTCCACCACGCCGTTGCCCAGCGAGACGCTGTTCAGGCGGGTGTCATACTGCAGGCCACCGCGCAGGCCCCAACGATCGTCGATTTTCCAATAGGTATCGCCGGCCCAGGCCACGCTGCCGGTGTCGTCGTTGTTGTCGTAACCGGTCATCTGGTCACCGGTTCGCGAACGGCTGAAGTAGTAGATTTGACCCACGGAAGCGTTAAAACGTTCCACCAGCGCGTCATCATAAATGCGCGTGGTCAAACCGGTAGAGACGCGGTTCTGCGAAGCGATGCGATCCAGGCCGCTGTAGGTGCGGTCGCGGAACAGGCCGGAGTAGTCGGTCTGCAGCAGCGTGGTGTCGTAGGTGTAGATGTTGCTCTGATCGCGGTACGGCACGTACAGGTACTGAACGCGCGGCTCCAGCGTCTGGGTGGCGCCTTCGGCCCAGATCATCGGCCTCTCGAACACCAGCTTGCCGTCGACCTTGAATTGAGGCAATACGCGGTTGACCGAGTCATCAAGATCCGGTGCTGCGGCGCCTTTGCGGTTCTGGTAGTTAGCGGCGAAACCGTCAGGAATATCCTGCTGGTAGTGGGTCGCCATCACTTTGGCTTCGGTGTTCAGGCTGGCCCAGCCGTTGGTGAGCGGCAGACTCAGCGTTGGCTCCATATGCAGACGGGTGGCATCCGGGCTGTACGGGTTGACGCTGGTGAACTTGGCAGCCTGGCCGTAAATATGGAAATCGAACGGGCCGAGGTCGTTCTTGTAATAGTTCAGATCCAGCTGCGGCTGGACTTTATACGACTCCGACTGTGAACGATCGGTATCGTCGTAAATCTGGAACTGCTTGGAGCTCAGCGTGGCGTTCCAGTTTTCGTTGGCGTAGCCGAGGCTGAATTTCTGCGTGGCGTAGCCGTCGGTAGTGGAACCGTACTTGGAGTCCAGATCGGTGAAGTATTTGGAATCGCTGACCTTGGTGTAGTCGACGTTGAAGCGCCACACCTGATCCATGACGCCGTTGTGGTTCCAGTAGAACAGCCAGCGTTTGCTGTCGTCATGATCTTTGCCGTATTCCTTATCGTCCGGCAGCCAGTCGAACTCCATCAGGCCGAGGCCCGGCTGTACCAGATAGCGGAACTCGGTCTGCCACTGCAGGCCGCGCTTGGACATATAGTGTGGCGTGATGGTGGCATCGTAGTTCGGCGCGATGTTCCAGTAGTACGGCAACATGAACTCGAAGCCGTTGTTGCTGCCGTACTTGGCGTTCGGGATCAGGAAACCGGAACGGCGCTTGTCGCCGACCGGCAATTGCAGGTATGGGCTGTAGAACACCGGCACGCCGCCGATGCGGAAGCGGGCATTCCACACTTCCGCCACCTGCTCTTCGCGATCGTGGATCACTTCGGAACCGACCACGCTCCAGCTGTCGTCGCCCGGCAGACAGGAGGTAAAGGTGCCGTTTTCCAGAATGGTGTAACGGTTGGCGCCGCGCATTTTCATCTTGTCGGCGTCGCCGCGCCCCTGACGGCCGACCATCTGGTAGTCGCCTTCATAGACGTCGGTATCTTTGGTATTCAGGTTCGACCAGGCCTTAGGGCCTTTCAGTTTGATCTGATTGTCGCTGTAGTGCACGTCGCCGGTGGCGGTGACGGTGCGTACCGGTTCCGTCTGGCCAGGGTTTTGCGTCTGGTTCAACTCGACTTCTTTGGCGGTCAGGGTGCTGTTGCCCTGCTCGATATGCACGTTGCCGCTGAACAGGGCGCTTTTCGGGTAGTCGGCGCGCGAGTCATCGGCATTGATGGTCACCGGCTGGCTGTTCGGATCGCCGCTGACCAAAGGCTTGTCGTAAACGGGAACGCCAAGCATGCATTGCTCGGCCAGATCAGCCAGCGCATGCTGACTGTAGAGTGCCGTCCAAATCATCGTGGCCAGCAGTGTTGGGAAACTTTTTTTCATACGCGGTTTTGGTGTTCCGTCATCAGAGGCGTCGTGTCCGGCAAACGGTCAGAGACTATATTACTCATCTGCGTTGCGCTAGTGCTAAATCCAGCCGTTTACTTGCGTCGTCGTTAGGCGCAAAGATAAATGACAGGTATGATAATCCAAATTCTAGGAAAAATCGCCTGCGCCCTTTCCTGAAGCGAAGGAGAGCGGGCGGCTTTCGGCATGATAATTGAGGAGTATATGCAGTATTGGGGAAAACTGCTCGGCGTCATCGTCGCCATCTGGTCTGGCGCGGGATTCTGGGGTGTAGTTCTGGGGCTGATTATCGGTCATATGATCGATACGGCGCGCAGCAACAAGCGCAGCCGGGGGTTTTTCACCGACCAGCAAACGCGGCAAACGCTGTTTTTCCGCACCACTTTTCAGGTGATGGGCCACCTGACCAAATCCAAGGGACGCGTTACCGAGGCGGATATCCAGATCGCCAGCCTGTTTATGGATCGCCTGCAGCTGCACGGCGAAGCGCGCACCGCGGCGCAGCAGGCATTCCGCGAGGGCAAACAGAGCCAGTTCCCGCTGCGTGAGACGCTGCAGCAGTTTCGCAGCATCTGTTTCGGCCGCTTCGATCTGATTCGGATGTTTCTGGAAATTCAGATTCAGGCGGCGTTTGCCGACGGCTCGCTGCACCCGAACGAACGTCAGGTGCTGTATGTCATCGCCGAAGAGCTGGGCATTTCGCGCGCGCAGTTCGATCAGTTCCTCAGCATGATGGAGGGCGGGCGTCAGTTCGGCGGCGGTCAGCAGGGCGGGTATTCGCAGGGCGGCTATCAGCAGGCTCAGCGCGGCCCGACGCTCGACGATGCCTGCAAGGTGCTCGGCGTGCGCAGCAGCGACGATGCCGCCACCATCAAACGCGCCTACCGCAAGCTGATGAGCGAACACCATCCGGATAAGCTGGTGGCGAAAGGCTTGCCGCCGCAAATGATGGAAATGGCCAAGCAGAAAGCGCAGGAGATCCAGGCGGCGTACGACCTGATCAAACGCGAGAAAGGCTTCAAATAACGATACCCGTCATACTTCGAGCCGCAGGTGTGTTGGCTGCCCGCGCTTACCCCGGTCACGTACTTTTTGTACGCTCCCGGGGCTGCGCTTGGTTGCCGCCTTCCTGCAACTCGAATTATTTAGGGTATCCCTGAGTGGTGGGCTCAGAAATCCGGTTCGGCGCGAAAGTGCATTGGCGTCTGGAAGGCGGGGTGGGTGATGCGCAGCTCTTGCGCATGCAGCTGTAGCCGTGGCGCCATCGCCTTAGCCTCCGGTGGGGCGTAGAAACCGTCGCCGAGGATCGGGTGCCCCAGCGCCAGCATGTGCACCCGCAGCTGATGCGAGCGGCCGGTGATCGGCGTTAGCTTCACGCGCGTGCTGCCATCGGCGTCGCGCGACAGCACCAGATACTCGGTTTGCGCCGCTTTGCCGGTGTCAAAACACACCTTTTGCAGCGGCCGGTTCGGCCAATCGCAGATCAGCGGCAAATCCACCAGTCCTTCGTCATGTTCCATATGCCCCCAAACGCGGGCGATATAGGATTTCTTCGGCTCGCGTTCGCGGAATTGACGCTTCAGCTCGCGCTCGGCGGCCTTGTTGAGCGCCACCACGATCACCCCGCTGGTGGCCATGTCCAGCCGGTGCACCGATTCGGCGGCCGGATGATCGGCCTGAATGCGGGTCATCAGGCTGTCTTTGTTTTCCGGCGCGCGGCCGGGTACCGACAGCAAGCCGCTGGGCTTGTTGACCACCATGATGTGTTCATCCTGATACAGGATGTGCAGCGGGTCCTGCGGGGGATTGTAGGGTTCCATCTTGGCTCCGCGAAAAGGGCCGAACGGGGAGACGGTGGCCTCCCCATGTCGCGCCGGTTACTGGTGGGTGACCACCACCAGACGAATGGCGTCCAGGCGCCAGCCGGCTTCATTGAGGTTGGCCAGCACCTGACGGCGGTTGAACTCCAACGCTTCGACTTCGTCGTCGCGGATGTTCGGGTTGACCGCCTTCAGCGCTTCCAGACGCGCCAGCTCGGCGCTCAGCTTGTCGTCCGCCTCTTGCTTCGCCTGTTCGATAAGCGCGCGCGCCTGCGCTTCCACCAGGCTTTCCGCCTGCTGCAGCATGGCGTGCACGTCTTGCTGCACGGCATTGACCAGCTTGCTGGAGGTGTGGCGGTTGACCGCGTTCAACTGGCGGTTGAAGCTTTCGAACTCGACCTGTGCCGCCAGGTTGGTGCCCTTGCGGTCCATCAGCATGCGGATCGGCGTCGGCGGCAGGAAGCGGGTCAGCTGCAGGTGCTTCGGCGCCTGGGCTTCCACCACGTACACCAGCTCAACCAGCAGGGTGCCGACCGGCAACGCTTTGTTTTTCAACAGGGACACCGCGCAGCTGCCGGTATCGCCGGATAGGATAAGATCCAGACCGTTGCGGATGATCGGGTGTTCCCAGCTGACGAACTGCGCGTCTTCGCGCGACAGCGCCCGATCGCGATCGAAGGTGACGGTGCAGCCGTCCTGCGGCAGGCCCGGGAAGTCCGGCACCAGCATATGGTCGGACGGCGTGAGCACGATCAGGTTGTCGCTGCGGTCTTCCTGATTGATGCCGACGATGTCGAACAGGTTGAGCGCGAAGCCCACCAGGTTGACGTCGTTATCCTGCTCGGCGATGGCGGCGGCCAGCGCCTGGGCTTTGTCGCCGCCGTTGGAGTGCATCTCCAGCAGGCGATCGCGGCCCTGTTCCAGCTGCGCTTTCAACTGGTCATGCTGCTGGCGGCAGGCGTGGATGAATTCGTCCAGGCCTTCCTGCTCGGTCGGCGCGGCCAGATAGCCGATCAACTGCTCGTAGCAGCTGTCGTAGATGGTGCGGCCGGTCGGGCAGGTGTGTTCGAAGGCGTCGAGCCCTTCGTGGAACCAGCGGCCCAGCACCGCCTGCGCGGTGTGCTCCAGGTAAGGCACCATGATTTGGATATCGTGCATTTGGCCGATACGGTCCAGACGGCCGATACGCTGCTCCAGCAGATCCGGGTTGAACGGCAGATCGAACATCACCAGCTGGCTGGCGAACTGGAAGTTGCGGCCTTCGGAACCGATCTCGGAACACAGCAGCACCTGCGCGCCTTCTTCTTCGGAGGCGAAGTAGGCGGCGGCGCGGTCGCGCTCGATGATCGACAGCCCTTCGTGGAACACCGCGGCGCGGATCGCTTCACGCTCGCGCAGCACCTGCTCCAGCTGCAGCGCGGTGTCGGCTTTGGCGCAGATCACCAGCACTTTTTCGTTGCGGTTGGCCAGCAGGTAATCCAGCAGCCACTCGACGCGCGGATCGAAGTTCCACCAGGTGGCGTTTTCGCCTTCGAATTCCTGATAGATCTGCTCCGGGTACAGCATGTCGCGCGCGCGGGCTTCGACGGATTTTTTGGCGCCCATGATGCCGGACACTTTGATCGCGGTCTGATATTGAGTTGGCAACGGCAGCTTGATCTGGTGCAGGTTGCGGTGCGGGAAGCCCTTCACGCCGTTACGGGTGTTGCGGAACAGCACGCGGCTGGTGCCGTGGCGATCCATCAGCATCGAAACCAGCTCCTGACGCGCCTGCTCGGCGTTGTCGCCTTCGCTGTTGGCGGCTTTGAGTAGCGGCTCGATGTCCTGCTCGTCGATCAGCTCGCCCAGCAGGTTAAGCTTGTCGTCGGCCAGGCGTTCACCGCTCAGCAGCAGGGTGACGGCGTCGGCCACCGGACGGTATTTCTGCTGCTCGGCGACGAACTCGCCGTAGTCGTGGAAACGGTTCGGGTCGAGCAGGCGCAGGCGCGCAAAGTGGCTCTGTTGACCGAGCTGTTCCGGGGTGGCGGTCAGCAGCAGCACGCCGGGGATATGCTCGGCCAGCTGTTCGATCACCTGATATTCGCGGCTTGGCGCCTCTTCGCTCCAGGCCAGGTGGTGCGCTTCATCGACCACCAGCAGATCCCACTGGGCGTCCGCCAGCTCTTCCAGGCGCTGCTTGTTGCGGCGCACGAAGTCCAGCGAGCAGATCACCAACTGTTCGGTCTCAAACGGGTTGCTGCTGTCGAGCTTGGCTTCGGCGTAGCGGCTGTCGTCGAACAGCGAGAAGTAGAGGTTGAAGCGGCGCATCATCTCCACCAGCCACTGGTGCTGCAGCGTTTCCGGCACCACAATCAGCACGCGCTCGGCGCGTCCCGCCAGCAGTTGCTGGTGGATGATCATGCCGGCTTCGATGGTTTTGCCGAGGCCGACTTCGTCCGCCAGCAGAACGCGCGGCGCATGGCGCTGGCCGACTTCATGAGCGATGTGCAGCTGGTGCGGGATCAGGCTGGCGCGCATGCCGCGCAGGCCGGCGAACGGCAGGCGATACTGCTCGCTCTGGTATTTGCGGGCGCGAAAACGCAGCGCGAAACGGTCCATGCGGTCGATTTGGCCGGCGAACAGGCGATCCTGTGGTTTGCTGAAGGTCAGCTTACTGTCCAGCAGCACCTCGCGCATCGCCACGCCGCTTTCCTGAGTGTCCAGGCGGGTGCCGATATAGGTCAACAGACCGTTTTCCTCTTTCACCTCTTCCACCTGCAGCTGCCAGCCCTCGTGGCTGCTGACGGTATCGCCCGGGTTGAACATCACGCGGGTGATCGGCGAATCGTTTCTGGCATAGAGGCGGTTTTCACCGGTGGCGGGGAAAAGCAGGGTAATCATGCGCGCATCCAGCGCCACGACGGTTCCCAATCCTAATTCGCTTTCCGTGTCGCTGATCCAGCGTTGACCAAGAGTAAAAGGCATATATTGTCGGCTCGATTCTTTGTAAGTAAGTCTTGTTACCGGGCGGGAAGGGCCGCGGCACCTGTACTGAACGTCAGCTAATCCCGGTTTGTTTTAAATTTGGCGGGCAATAGCCGTTCACGCCATGCAGACGTCGCGAGACGGCAGGGCTAAGCGTGGTTCAGTTTTGGGAAGGGCGCTATGGTAATGGAAGGCGGCGCGTTCGTCACCTGCAAAACCCGATGATTTTTCTTAACCTGGCGCAATCTCAAAACAGCCCCATTTGCCCGGTGACCAGCGTGGTGAAATCGTCGTGCAAGAAAGGGAGTATAGCGTCTGCCACCGGTTGCAGCTGGCGTTCGAGGTAATGCTGATAGTCGATGGGCGAATGGCGGGTTTCCAGCGGTTCCGGCCCGGCCACGGTCATCACGTAGCTGATCCAGCCGCCGTTCTGATACTGCAGCGGCCGCCCCTGTTGGCGGTTGTAGTCGTCGGCGATGCGCGCGGCGCGGGCATGCGGCGGCACGTTGCGCTGATAGTCATCGAGCTTTCTGCGCAGCCGTTTGCGGTACACCAGTTGATCGTCGAAGTCGCCGTTCAGGGTTTTGCCGACGTAATCGCGCACATAGTCCTGGTAGGGCTGTTGTTTGAAGATACGCTGATAGAGCTGCTGCTGGAACTGCTGCGCCAGCGGCGTCCAGTCGGTGCGCACCGTTTCCAGCCCTTTGTACACCATCTCTTCCTCGCCGTCGGCGCGCGCGATCAGGCCGGCGTAGCGTTTTTTGCTGCCCTGTTCGGCGCCGCGAATGGTCGGCATCAGGAAGCGGGAATAGTGGGTTTCGAACTCCAGTTCCAGCGCGTTCTCCAGCCCGAACTGCTGCTGCAGATGCTGCTGCCACCAGGCGTTGACCCGCTGCACCAGCGCCCGGCCGATCTGCGCCGCCTGCTGCTCGTCATGCGGCTGTTTCAGCCACACGAAGGTGGAGTCGGTGTCGCCGTAAATCACCTGATAGCCTTCGGCCTCGATCAACTCGCGGGTTTGGCGCATGATCTCGTGGCCGCGCAGGGTGATCGACGACGCCAGCCGCGGATCGAAGAAGCGGCAGCCGCTCGATCCCAGCACGCCGTACAGCGCGTTCATGATGATCTTCAGCGCCTGTGACAGCGGCTTATTGTGCTGGCGCTTGGCGGCCTCGCGCCCCTGCCAGATCTGCTCGACGATCGCCGGCAGGCAGTGTTTACTGCGCGAGAAGCGGGCGTTGCGAAAGCCGGGCACCGAGTCGGCGTCGCTTGGGTGGCGCATGCCTTCCACCAACCCGACCGGATCGATCAGGAAGGTGCGGATGATCGACGGGTACAGGCTTTTATAGTCCAGTACCAACACCGAATCGTACAGGCCGGGTTGGGAGTCCATCACGAAGCCGCCGGGGCTATGCTCCTCCGGCTGTTCGCCGAGGTTGGGGGCGACAAAGCCCAGGCGATGCATGCGCGGCATATAGAGGTGGCTGAAGGCCGCCACCGATCCGCCGCTGCGGTCGGCCGCCAGCCCGGTGACGGTAGCGCGCTCCAGCAGGAAGTTGAGCAGGTCGGCCTTGGCGAAGATGCGCGTCACCAGCTCACAGTCCTTCAGGTTGTAGCGAGCCAGCGCCGGCTTGTCTTCCGCGAAGCGCCGGTCGATCTCCGCCATGCGTTGATAAGGATTGTCGATCGCCTTGCCTTCGCCCAGCAGTTCCTGCGAAACGTATTCCAGGCTGAAGGAGGGAAAGTTCCAGGTGGCGGATTTCAGCGCCTCGATGCCATCGATGATCAGGCGGCCGGCGGCGGCGGCGAAAAAGTGATTCTGCTTGAAGCCGTGCTCGCGCCATTCCAGCAGGTTGCCGCCGCGCCCCAGTCGCAGCGGGATTTGGTAGCGCTCGGCGTGCTTTTGCAGCACCCGCAGATCGAACTGCACCAGGTTCCAGCCGATGATGGCGTCGGGATCGTGACGTTCCAGCCACGCGTTCAGCCGTTCCAGCAGCTGAGGGCGGCTGGCGCAGTACTCCAGATCGAAATCCAGCGGCGTATCGCCGCCGTTGGCCGGCCCCAGCATGTAGACCTGCCGCTGGCCGCAGCCTTCCAGCGCGATGGAGTAAAGCTCGCCGTGGGCGGTGGTTTCGATATCCAGCGACACCAGTTTTAGCGTTGGGCGGTACTCTGGCGCCGGCTTCATTTGGCCGCTGAGCAACGGCCCATTGCCGTCGCCCTGGCCGTTGAACCATACCGGCGCGGTGATGAAGCGTTCCATCAGGTAGCGCTCCGGCGGGCGAATGTCGGCCTCGTAGACCGCAACGCCGCCTTCCCGCAGCAGTTTTTCCAGCTTGATGAGCTGACGGTGCTGGCGGCAGTACAGCCCCAGCATCGGCCGGTGATGAAAATCCGTCAGCGCCAGCGGTTTCAGTTCGACTTGCCGTTCTTCCCGCAGCAGCAGTTCCGCGCGCTGCCTTTGTTCGGCGGGGATAAACGCCACCGAGGTTTGCGGCGGCAGGCGCAGCTGACGCGGGCCGGCGTCGGTCGCCAGCCAGAATTCGACCTCGGTGCCGGCGGACGTGTCGCGCCAGTGGCGAGTGAGCAGGAAACCCTGTTGCAGTGCTGTCATAACCCCTTCGTCTTCCGCCGGGCGGCGTGCGCGACATTCAGCGAGATGTCGGTTTTGGCGCTAATATAGATAAATTATAGTATGGGTTTTTATACAGTGATTGTCCATCGCCGCGCGGCGTTGCCAAATACGCATACAATTGATCGATTGACTCGTTTGCGGCGGCACTGGAAAATCCTCCGCCCGTTTGGCCCGAATAATCCACAGAGGTGTAATGGAAGCCTATTTACAAGATTTGATCACCCAGTCACTGGCTTTCACCCTGATGGTCGTCCTGCTGGTCGCTTTTCTGGAGTCGCTGGCGCTGGTGGGGCTGCTGTTGCCCGGCACGGTGATGATGGCCAGCATCGGCGCGTTGATCGGCAGCGGCAAGGTGGACTTTTACTACGCCTGGGCGGCGGGCATCGTCGGTTGCCTGCTCGGCGACTGGATCTCTTATTTCGTCGGCCGCGCGTTCAAGGGGCCATTACACCGTTGGTCTTTCCTGAAGAAAAACAAGGCGCTGCTAGACAAAACCGAGCACGCCTTGCACCAGCACAGCATGGCGACCATTCTGATCGGCCGTTTCGTCGGCCCGACGCGTCCGCTGGTGCCGATGGTGGCCGGGATGCTCGATTTGCCGCCGTACAAGTTCGCGCTGCCGAACATCATCGGTTGCCTGACCTGGCCGCCGGTTTATTTCTTCCCCGGCATTCTGGCGGGCGTGGCGATCGATATTCCCGCCGGCGCCGACAGCGCGATGTTCAAGTGGCTGCTGCTCGCGGCGGCATTGCTGGTCTGGCTGGCGGTATGGTTGAGCTGGCGCTGGTGGCGTGAGGGCAAGCGCAACGCCGATCGACTGAGCCGTTGGCTGACGCCGCTGCGGCTGCGCGTGGTTTGCGGATTGGGTTGGCTGGCGGCGCTGGCGGCCGGTTATGCGCTGAGTCAGCAGCCGCTGATGCCGGTGTATCGCCACCTGCTGTGGCAGGTGTTGTCGGGTCAATGACAAAAGGGGGCGAAAGCCCCCGTTCGCCTTACTGGAAGAACGCTTCCAGCTGTTCAAATACCCGCACGTCTTCGCTGTGGCGCTTCACCTGCATCACATCCTCCAGCTTTTCCACCTGGCTTATCATCTGCTCCAGCCGCTGATCGTCGGCGACCAGTAGCCAAATGCGGCTTTGCTGGCCGTCCTTCAACGGCAGGCACAAAATGCCTTCGACGTTGAACGCGCGGCGGGCGAACAGCCCGCAAACGTGCGACATCACGCCGGGATGGTTGCGCACCGCCAGCTCCAGGATCACCTGGGGTTTATCTTGTGGTTGCAGCATGGCTTATTCTCCAATCATGTCGATGTTGGCGGCGCCCGGCGGCACCATCGGGAATACTTTTTCGTTGATATCGATCAGCGCGTGGATCAGGCAGGGGCCCGGGCGTTGGATCACCTCGGCCAGCGCCGCCTGCGGATCTTCCGCGGCGTTCAGATCGCAGGTATCCAGCCCGAATCCGGCGGCGATCTTCAGGAAGTCGGTACGCTTCGGATAGGCGGCGGCGAAGATGCGTTGCTGGTAGAACAGGGTTTGCTGCTGGTGCACCAGCCCCAATGCCTGGTTGTTCATCAAAATGATTTTCACGTCCAGATCGTGCTCGACCGCGGTGGCCATTTCCTGAATGTTCATCATCAGGCTGCCGTCACCGGAGAAGCACAGCACTTTGCGCTCGGGCTCCGCCAGCGCCGCGCCGATCGCCGCCGGCAGACCGAAGCCCATGGTGCCCAGGCCGCCCGATGTCAGCCACTGGCGCGGCCGGCTCAGCGGATAGGCCTGCGCCACCCACATCTGATGCTGGCCCACGTCGGTGGTGATGATGGCGCTGTCGTCCACGCAGCGCGCGGCGGCCAGCACCAGGCCGTAATGGCTCAGCGGATCGTCGGCGTTGGGCATGTTGAACGGGAATTCGCGTTTCAGATCGTTGACGGTGTTCAGCCATTCGCTGCGCGGCTGCGTGTCGATCTGCGGCAGCAGCTGTTGCAGCACCTGGCCGACGTCGGCATGGATCGCCACGTTGGCCTGTTTGACCTTGCCCAGCTCGGCGCGGTCGATATCCACGTGAATGATGGCGGCGTTAGGGCAGAACTGCTCGGTTTTGCCGATTGCCCGATCGTCGAAGCGCGCGCCCAGCACGATCAGCAGATCGGCCTCCTGCAGAATGAAGTTGGTGCTGCGCGCCGCGTGCATGCCCAGCATGCCCAGCGACAGCGGGTGTTCCACCGGCATCGCGCCCAGCGCCATCAGCGTCATGGTGGTGGGCAGACCGGCGCGTTCGGCCAGTTCCACCGCTTGCCGGTGGGCGTCGGCGCAGATGATGCCGCCGCCCAGATAGAGGATCGGGCGCTTTGCCTGATTGATCATCGCGGCGGCCTGCGAAACCAGCGCCGGATCGAAGCTCGGAGCGGCGTCCGGCACGGCGATCGGCGGCAGCTCTTCCAGCGTGATGGTGGCGGTTTGCACGTCTTTCGGCACATCGATCCAGACCGGGCCGGGACGGCCGGACTCGGCGATGCGGAAGGCGTCGCCAATCACCTGCGGCAGTTCGCGGATATCGCGCACCAGATGATTGTGCTTGGTGATCGGGATGGAAATGCCGTAGGTGTCCACTTCCTGGAAGGCGTCGGTGCCGATCATCGAGGAGGGCACCTGACCGGTGATGCACACCAGCGGAATGGAGTCGAGCTTGGCGTCGGCGATGGCGGTGACCAGGTTGGTGGCGCCCGGCCCGCTGGAGGCGATGCACACCGCCGCCTTGCCGTTGGCGCGCGCCATGCCTTGCGCCATAAAGCCCGCGCCCTGTTCGTGGCGCGCCAGCACGTGGTGAATGCGGGTGCTTTGGCTCAGCGCGTCATACAGCGGCAGCGCGGCGCCGCCGGGAATGCCGGCGACGGTGGTGATGCCCTGACGCTCCAGCAGATGAACGATCAATTGTGCGCCGGTGAAGCTGGTGCCCGGTTGAGGCGTGCCCGAAGTTGCCATGTTCCTGTCCTTTCTCAAGGCCGGTGAGCTTTGCTGGGCAGGGTGCTAAAACAAGAAACCCCGCCCGGTTTGCGCCGGCGGGGTTTGGGAATCGATGCGTTGATTCGGACCCTACGGCGCATTGCCGACGACCACCACCACACGCACGACGACCACCGCGGCTGGTAGCGCGGTAACTAGTAGGGTCGAAGTCAGCGAGGATGCGATCACAGGGAACCTTATCATCAGTAAAAAAAGTCAGGTTTTTATAAAAACACAGGCGCAAAATTCGCACAACAGGTTTATTGGCGCAGCATAAAAAACGCGCGTCAGATCACGCTTTGCCCGAAATGCCCAGCACGCGCGCTTCGGGCGCGCTGCCGTCCAGCAGGGCCTGCGTCGGGCCGTCGTAATAGATGCGGCCGTCGACCACCAGCAGCGTGCGCGGCGCGATGCGTGCGGCGTCGTCGAGGTTGTGCGACACCATCAGCAGCGTCAGGTTGCGCTGTTCGCATACCGTCTGCAGCAGTTGCAACATCTCGTTGCGCAGTGCCGGATCGAGCGCCGAAAAGGGCTCGTCGAGCAGCAGGATCGGCCGTTGGCGAATCAAACAGCGCGCCAGCGCGGCGCGCTGACGCTGGCCGCCGGAAAGTTGCGACGGCAGGCGCTCCAGATGCTCTTCCAGGCCGACCTGCCGGGCGATGTGCTCCCGCTGTTGGCGCTGCTGCTCAGTCAAGCGCAGTCCGGGATCCAACCCCAGCCCGATGTTCTGCGCCACCGTCAGATGCGCGAACAGGTTGTTCTCCTGAAACAGCATCGACACCGGCCGCTTGGCCGGCGGCGTGGCGGTGTGGTCTTCGCCGTTCAGCAGCAGCCGGCCGTTGGCCGCCGGCAGAAAGCCGGCGATCAGGCTCAGCAAGGTGCTTTTACCGGCGCCGCTGGGGCCGAGCACCGCGACGCGCTCGCCCGGCTGGATGCGCAGATCAAAGCGCATCGGCAGGTGTTCATACAGGTAGGTCAGTTTTTCAAGCGTCAGCATGGCGGCCCGGTAAGCGTTCAATCAGGGTAAACAACAGGAAGCACAGCAGCAGCAATAGCAGCGCGGTCACCGCCCCGTCGTTGCTGCGGTAGGCGCCAATCTGCTGATACAGGTAAAAAGGCAGGGTACGGAAATGCTCGTTGCCAAACAAGGCGACCACGCCGAAGTCGCCGATCGACAGCACGCAGGCGAAGGCCAGTGCCTGCGCCAGCGGGCGGCGCAGGGCGCGCAGCTCAATCAGCCGCAGCCGTTGCCAGCCGCGGATATCCAGCGACAGGCACAGCGGGTTGTAACGTTCGGCGAGGTCGCGCATCGGGTTCTCCAACACCTTTAGCGCGTAGGGCACCGCCATCAGCGCATTGGTGAGGATCACCAGCGCATAGGGCGACTGCGGCAACCCAATTGTATCGCTCAGCAGCAGGAAGAAGCCGGTGGCCAGCACGATGCCCGGCATCGCCAGGATCACCATGCCGCTCAGCTCCAGCGCCTGGCCGCCGCGCAGCTGCTGCCGCAGTTTCAGCTCGCGGCTGCTCCACAGCAGCATCATCGTGAGCGCCACGCACAGCAGCCCGGCGCCGAGGGCGATGCGCAGCGACGTGAACAGCGCCTGCCACAGCACCGGCTGGCGCAGCACGCTGACCATGGCCTGATTGGCGCCGTCGGCGATCACCGCCAGCAGAGGCGGCAGCAGCAGCAGCAGGGCGGCGGCGATCAGCAGAAAATCGCCGACGCGTCGCCACAGGCTGTCTTCCGGATTGCGCCAGCGCTGGGCGTGGGTATGCCCCACCGGCAATGCCTGGCTCAGGCGCTGACTGATCAACACCAGTCCGAGACAACAGCCCAGCTGGATCAGCGCCAGCATGGCGGCACGCCCCAGATCGTAGTCGTAACTCAGCGCCTGGTAGATCGCCAGTTCAATGGTGGTGGCCTGCGGCCCGCCGCCCAGCGACAGCACGGTGGCGAAGCTGGCGAAGCACAGCATGAAGATCAGCGCGCCGCTCGGCAGGATTTGGCGGCGCAGCGCCGGCCATTCGACGAAGCGGAACTGCTGCCAGCCGTTCATGCCCAATTGGGCGGCCAACTGTCGCTGCTCCACCGGAATGTTCTCCAGCGCCTGCAGCAACAGGCGGGTGGCCAGCGGCAGGTTAAAGAACAGGTGCGCCAGCAGAATGCCCTGCAGACCGTAGGGCGAGAAACCATACTCGACGCCCAGCCAGCCGCACAGCGTCGCCAGCCAGCCCTGGCGCCCATAGACGCTGAGCAGGCCGAATACCGCTACCAGCACCGGCAGCACCAGCGTCATGGCGCACAGCCGCAGCAACAACTGCCGGCCGGGGAAACGGCGGCGATAGAGCGCGCGCGCCAGCAGAATGGCGGGCAGCACCGAAATCAGCGCCGACAGCAGCGCCTGCAGGAAGGTGAAGCGCACCACGTGCCACAGGTAACTGTCCTGCCACAGGCTGCGCCAGTCGCTGTCCGGCGCGTGACGCCACAGTGACCCCAGCGCCAGAGCGGCGACCAGCAGGATCAGGCCGGCGGCCAGCAGCCCCGGCCAGAGCCAGCGGGGGATCAGCGGCTGACGGCGGTTTGCCATGCCCGGATCCAGCCGCCGCGTTGTGTGGCCACCTCTTCGGCGCTGTATTGCAGCGCGGTCTGCGGCACGTTCATCTGCTCAAAGCCGACAGGCAGCGGGGTGTTGATCACCGGGTACATCCAGTTGCCGGTCGGGATGGTGTTCTGGAATGCCGGCGTCACCATGAACCGCATGAAACGCTCGGCCAGCTCAGGCTGTTTGGCGGCTTTCAGTTTGCCGGCCACTTCCACCTGCAGGTAGTGGCCTTCACTGAACGTGGCGGCGGCGTAAAGGTCTTTTTTCTCTTCGATCAGGTGGTAGGCGGGAGAGGTGGTATAGCTAAGCACCAGATCGCCTTCGCCTTTCAGGAACAGGCCGTAGGCTTCGCTCCAGCCTTTGGTGACGGTCACGGTCTTCTTCGCCAACTGCTGCCAGGCGGCCGGCGCCTTGTCGCCATACACTTTTTGCATCCACAGCAGCAGGCCGAGCCCCGGCGTGCTGGTGCGCGGATCTTCGTAGATCACTTTCCAGTTGCGGTCGCCGCTGACCAGCTCCTGCAGGCTTTTCGGCGGGTTCTTCAGTTTTTCTTTGTTATAGACGAAGGCGAAGTACCCGTAGTCGTAAGGCACGAAGGTCGCGTCCTGCCAGCCGCCCGGCACCGTCAGCCTGGCGGTATCGACGCCGCTCGGCGCGAACAGGCCGGTTTGCTGCGCCGCCTGCAGCAGGTTGTTGTCCAGCCCCAGCACCACGTCGGCGGCGCTGTTCTTGCCCTCCATGCGCAGGCGGTTCAGCAGCGAAACGCCGTCTTCCAGCGCCACGAACTTCAGTTCACAGTCGCATTCGGCCTCGAAGGCTTTTTTCACCGCCGGGCCAGGGCCCCAGTCGGCGGCGAAGGAATCGTAGGTGTAAACCGTCAGCGTCGGCTTGGCGAACGCCGGCGCGGCGCACAGCAGCAATAAGCAGGGCAGATATTTTTTGACCACGTTGCACTCCTGAAAAATAAGGGGGCAAGGGCATCTGAGGGGGCGAGGCGGCGTCGCCGGTTCGCTGGGCTCAAATCCCTCCGCCGGTATTGACCGGATCAGGTTCGACGGGTGTGCTCTCAGCGGAAAATCAGGCTTATTACGCGGCCCGGCTCTCCGCACCCCGTTGAGACGGCGCTATTGTAAAGATTAACCGACTTGGGCGAAAGGCGCTTATGTCTCCGGCGGGGCAAACCAGGCGGACTTGAAGTCGAACCAGCCGAGGGTGTTCATCCGCACGCCGCGCATGCTGCGCTGGCCGTGCAGCTGCAGCCAGTGGTGGAACAGCGGATGCAGCTGGTGGTTGCTGACCAGACGCTGGCAGAACTCCGCCAGCGGCAGGCGGTTGGCGCGCCACAGCGCCGCGTCCTGCGCCAGATCTTCGTTCATGCAATGCTGCATCAGCGGCAGTTCGTACAGCGTGGCGAACAGCGAAAACTCCAGCGGCAGATAGAAGTTGGCGCTGCCAAGCCACAGATCGCTGCGCGCGTCGCCCTGGTGCCAGGTGGCGTAATCCACGCTTTGCACGATCAGGCGGATGCCGTGCTGCGCCAGCAGCGGCTCGATCGCCTGACGGATGGCGTGAAACTCCGAATGCTCATTGAAGTGGGTCATCGTCAGTTCGGTCAGCCCCGCCGGCTTGGGCTGCTGCGCCAGCGCGCGGTTGTGGTGCCAACGGGGCAGCAGGCCATACGCCGGCGACCAGTAGCGTTGGTAGAGCGGCCCGGCGTGGCTCAGCAGCGAAATGGGATTGATCAATTCGCACAGCCAGCTGCGAATGGCGGGATCGGCGGCCAGCGGGGAGCGCCGGTCGAACAGCAGGAAATAGCAGCCCTCTTCCAGCCGGCTTTCCAGTTCGTTGTTGCCGGTTTCATCGCCCTGCAGCTGTACGCCGGAATGCACCAGTTCTTCGGAGAACTCCGGCAGCACCCAGATATTCACCTCGTCGATCAGCGCCCGGTAGCCAAAATAGTCGTCGAAGGCGTGGATCTTCATCTGGCTGGGGAGATTGCGCACTACGCGATAGGGGCCGGTGCCGATCGGATGGCGGGCGAAATCCGGCAGTTCGCGCCATTCGCGCGGCAGGATCATGGCGTGCACGCTGCCCAGCAGCCAGGGCAGCCAGTGGTCGGGGCTGCGCAGATGCACGTCAATCACGAATGGCGTCGGCGAGGTGACGCTCTCGATATGCGAGAACAGCGGTTGCGAGGTCAGACGCGAGAGAGAAGTAATGACGTCCGCCATCTCCAGCTCGCGGCCGTGATGAAAATGGATCGCCGGGCGCAGGTAAAATCGCCAGTGCAGTGGTGTCAACGCCTGCCAATGGTGAGACAGATCGGACTCCAGTTCCCCGTTTTCCTCATTTATGCGTGTCAGGCCGTTGAAGATCTGGCGCGCCAGATGGGTTTCCGAACGCCGCAGCGCCGAGCCGGGCAGCAGGTTGTACAACTGCCGGTAGTAGAGCACCCGCAGGATGTGTTTCCCCTGGCGGAAGCTACGCCCCAGCTGCGACAGCAGCATCTGGCGCACCACGTTTTTGTCGCCCACCAGTTGCACCAGTTGATCGATGCGATCCTGTTCCAGCAGCTCCTCGGCCCGCTGTTGCTGCAGCGCCAGGCCGGTGTAGTGGAAGGTTAGCCGCGAACGCTTGCCGCGCCCCGACTCCGCCTGCCAGGTGAGCCAGCCTTCCCGCTGCATGGCGCTCAGCAGGGAGCGCACGTGGCGCCGCGAGCAGCTGAGCACCTCCGCCAGATCCTGCAGCGTGGTGTCGGTGGTTTCACCGTGGCAGCGCTGCCACAGACGGATGAACTGCTGCTGCAATCTGGACGTGGACATAAAAGAGGAACGCTCCCGCTTCAACTCGTCAATTTTTCTTTCCCTATATTACGCCGATAATTTTCATCAATGAAAGGGGAGGGCGTAATCATGAAAGCTTTCTTATCCAGGGAGTTCTATCAGCGCTATTTCAGCGCGGTGCGCCGCCAGCGAGCCGACTGGCTGAGCGTGGTGCCCGAACAGGCGCGGCTGGCGATGCTGGCGCACCTGACGCAATGGGACATTAAAGAGATGACCGATAAGCAGTATCGCGAGCACCTGTAGGGGCTGCGGCAACAAGTTTCTGAGTAATGGTGCTGTTTCACCAGCCAGTGGGGCGACCCACTGGTTTTTTTATGCGCGGTCATGGCGATGCGCTTGCATTTTTCTCGCCGTGGCCTAAGGTTCTTTCTTCTGCTTTGAGGTCAGGGAAGACGATATGCAACGCCTGAGCCGGTTGTCACTGCGTATTAACCCCATCTTTGCCGCATTCCTGCTGATCGCTTTTCTCTCCGGCATCGCCGGCGCGTTGCTGACGCCGACGCTCAGTCTGTTTCTGACCACCGAGGTCAAAGTGCGGCCGCTGTGGGTAGGGCTGTTTTACACCGCCAACGCCGTGGCCGGCATCGTGGTCAGTTTTCTGCTCGCCAAGCGCTCCGATACCCGCGGCGATCGACGCAGGCTGATCCTGCTGTGCTGCCTGATGGCGGTCGGCAACTGCCTGCTGTTCGCCTTTAACCGCGACTACCTGACGCTGATCACCGCCGGGGTGCTGATGTCCGCCGTTGCCAACACCGCCATGCCGCAGATTTTCGCGTTGGCGCGGGAATACGCCGACAGCGAGGCGCGTGAGGTGGTGATGTTCAGCTCGGTGATGCGCGCCCAGCTTTCGCTGGCGTGGGTGATCGGCCCGCCGCTGTCGTTTGCGCTGGCGCTAAACTATGGGTTCACCGTGATGTTCCTGATCGCCGCCGCCACCTTCGCGGTTTGCGTGCTGCTGGTAGGGGTTATGCTGCCTTCGGTGCCGCGTGCGGCAGAGAATGGGGAGCTGCAGGGCGGGATGTCTGCGCCGATCGCGCCCGCCAGCGCCTGGCGCAATCGCGATGTGCGGCTGCTGTTCATCGCTTCGATGCTGATGTGGACCTGCAATACCTTGTATATCATCGATATGCCGCTGTATATCACCGCCGATCTCGGGCTGCCGGAAGGGCTGGCCGGGGTGCTGATGGGCACCGCCGCCGGGTTGGAAATCCCGGCAATGCTGCTGGCCGGTTATTACGTCAAACGCTTCGGCAAACGCAACATGATGCTGCTGGCGGTGGCGGCGGGCGTGCTGTTTTATCTCGGGCTGACGGTGTTGGCGGCCAAGCCGGCCCTGATCGCGCTGCAGCTGCTCAACGCGGTGTTTATCGGCATCGTCGCCGGTATCGGCATGCTCTATTTTCAGGATTTGATGCCGGGCCGGCCGGGCGCCGCCACCACGCTGTTCACCAACAGCATCTCTACCGGGGTGATCCTGGCCGGGGTGCTGCAGGGCGCGCTGGTGGAGAATTTCGGTCATGGTTCGGTGTATTGGATGGCGGCGCTGTTGGCGCTGGCGGCGCTCGGGATGAGCGCCAAAGTGCGTGAAGTGTGAGGTTAAACGACGGCATTCTTGATGCAAGTCATTGAGAAGGCTAAGCCGGGCGCTCAAGCTGAAGGCATATGGCGCGCGATCGTTGCGCCCACGCCCGTCTCGCTATTGAGATGCCGCCCTGTCGTTTAGAACAGTGGGAACGTTATGGATAAACTCACACCGCTCAAACCGCTTCCTTCCCTGTGCGCCCTTGGCGCCACGCTGATTATCTGGTTCCTCATTCCCGTGCCGGAGGGCGTTGCGCCCAATGCCTGGCAGCTGCTGGCGCTGTTTATCGGCACCATCATCGCCATCATCGGCAAGGCGATGCCGATCGGTGCGGTCTCGGTGATCGCCATCGCTCTGGTGGCGGTGACCGGCGTCACCAACCCCGGCAAGCCGGGCGCCGCGCTGGACGACGCGCTCAGCGGCTTTTCCAACCAACTGATCTGGCTGATCGGCTTTTCTATCATGATCTCCCTCAGCCTGAACAAAACCGGGCTGGGCGCGCGCATCGGCTACTACTTTATTTCGCTGTTCGGCAAGAAGACGCTGGGCATCGCCTACGCGCTGACGCTGGCGGAAACCACGCTGGCGCCGGTGACGCCGAGCAATACCGCGCGCGGCGGCGGCATCATTCACCCGATCATGAAGTCGATCGCCGACAGCTTCGGCTCCAAACCCGAGCTCAATACCTCCGGCAAGATTGGCCGCTACCTGTCGCTGGTGAACTACAACATCAACCCGGTCACCTCGGCGATGTTTATCACCGCCACCGCGCCTAACCCGCTGATCGTCAGCCTGATCGCCAAAGGCACCCACGGCAGCTTCGAGCTGTCCTGGTCGATGTGGGCGGTCGCCGCCCTGGTACCGGGGCTGTGCTCGTTGATCGTGATGCCGCTGGTCATCTACCTGCTGTATCCGCCTGAGGTGAAAAGTACCCCGGACGCGCCGCGCTTCGCGCGCGAAAAGCTGCAGGCGCTGGGGCCGGTGACGCTGCCGGAGAAAATTACTCTCGGGGTATTTGCGCTGCTGCTGATGCTGTGGGCCGGCATTCCGGCGATGATCTTCGGCCCGTCGCTGGCGGTCAATCCCACCACCGCGGCGCTGATCGGCCTGGCAGTGCTGCTGGCCACCGGGGTGCTGAGCTGGGAGGACGTGCTGAAACATAAAGGCGCCTGGGACACCGTGGTGTGGTTCTCGGCGCTGGTGATGATGGCCAGCTTCCTCGGCAAGCTGGGGCTGATCGGCTGGCTGTCGCAAACCGTCGGCAACGGCATCGACCGTATGGGCATGAGCTGGGTGGGCGGCACGATCTTGCTGACTCTTATCTATTTGTATTCACACTATTTCTTCGCCAGCACCACCGCGCACGTGACGGCGATGTTCGCCGCCTTCTTCGCTGCCGGCATCGCGCTTGGCGCGCCACCGGCGCTGCTGGGCCTGATCCTGGCGTTCTCTTCTTCGCTGATGATGTCGCTGACCCATTATGGCACCGGCACCGCGCCAATCGTCTTTGGCTCCGGCTACGTGACGCTAGGGGAATGGTGGAAAGCGGGGTGGGTGATGAGCGTGGTTAACCTGCTGATTTGGATGCTGATCGGCGGGGCGTGGTGGAAGCTGCTGGGCTACTGGTGAGGAAAAAATTCACCCGCCGGGCGGCGGGTGAAGGGGATTAATTCAGAAACGCCGGCTGCTGCGCTTCGTAGCGGGAGATGTCCGCTTCGTGCTGCAGCGTCAGGCCGATGCTGTCCAGCCCGTTGATCATGCAGTGGCGGCGGAAACTGTCTATTTCGAACGGATAGCTTTTGCCGCCGGCGTTGACCGTCTGGTTCTCCAGATCCACCACGAACTCCGTCCCTTCGTTGGCGTCCACCAGCTTGAACAGCTCATCCACCTGCTGCTCGCTCAGCGTCACCGGCAACAGCTGGTTGTTGAACGAGTTGCCGTAGAAGATATCGGCAAAGCTCGGCGCAATCACCACTTTGAACCCGTAGTCGATCAGCGCCCAGGGGGCGTGTTCGCGCGAGGAGCCGCAGCCGAAGTTTTCGCGCGCCAACAGGATGCTGGCGCCTTTATAGCGCGGTTTGTTCAGCACGAACGCCGGGTTCGGTTGCTGGCCGGCATCGTCGAGGAAGCGCCAGTCGTTGAACAGGTGCTGGCCGAAACCGGTGCGGGTCACCTTCTGTAAAAACTGCTTGGGAATAATGGCGTCGGTGTCGACGTTGGCCGCATCCAAAGGCACCACTAAGCCGGTATGTTGAGTAAATTTAGCCACGTTAGCCCCTTAGTGAATATCACGGATGTCAGCGAAGTGACCGGCGACGGCGGCCGCGGCGGCCATTGCCGGGCTGACCAGGTGGGTGCGCCCACCGCGGCCCTGGCGCCCTTCGAAGTTACGGTTGCTGGTGGACGCGCAGCGCTCGCCCGGATTCAGACGGTCGTTGTTCATCGCCAGGCACATCGAGCAACCCGGCAAGCGCCATTCGAAACCGGCTTCAATAAAGATTTTGTCCAACCCTTCGGCTTCCGCCTGGGCCTTCACCGGGCCGGAGCCCGGCACCACGATGGCCTGCACGCCGCTGGCGACCTTGCGCCCCTTGGCGATCGCCGCCGCTGCGCGCAGATCTTCGATGCGCGAGTTGGTGCAGGAGCCGATGAACACTTTGTCGATCGGCACCTCGGTCAATTTGATGCCCGGCTTCAAATCCATGTAGGCCAGCGCTTTCTCGGCGGAGGCGCGCTCGACAGGATCGCTGAACGATTCCGGCGCCGGGATCGCCTGATTGACGGCGATCACCTGGCCGGGATTGGTGCCCCAGGTGACCTGCGGCGCGATCTCTTCGGCGCGCAGCGTCACCACGGTATCGAACTGGGCGTCGGCGTCGGACTTCAGCGTGCGCCAGTAAGCGACCGCCTGCTCCCAGTTTTCACCGGTCGGCGCGAACTGACGCCCCTTCAGGTAGGCGAAGGTGGTGTCGTCCGGCGCGACCAACCCGGCTTTGGCGCCCATTTCGATCGCCATGTTGCACAGGGTCATACGGCCTTCCATGCTCAATGCCTCGATCGCCTTGCCGCAGAACTCCACCACGTGGCCGGTGCCGCCGGCGCTGCCGGTTTTGCCGATCACCGCCAGCACGATGTCTTTGGCGGTAATGCCCTCGGCGGCGTCGCCGGTGACCTCAATCTTCATGGTTTTGGCCCGGCCCTGCTTCAGGGTCTGGGTCGCCAGCACGTGTTCCACTTCGGAGGTGCCGATGCCGAACGCCAGCGAGCCGAAGGCGCCGTGGGTCGCGGTGTGTGAATCGCCGCAGACGATGGTCATACCCGGCAGCGTCATGCCTTGCTCCGGCCCGATCACGTGCACGATGCCCTGGAACGGGTGGTTCAGGTCATACAGCGAAACGCCGAATTCCGCGCAGTTCTTGATCAGCTCCTGCATCTGGATGCGCGCCATCTCGCCGCTGGCGTTGATGTCTTTGGTCTGGGTCGATACGTTGTGATCCATGGTGGCGAAGGTTTTGCCGGGCTGGCGCACCTTCCGGCCCATGGCGCGCAGGCCGTCGAACGCCTGCGGCGAGGTGACTTCGTGCACCAGGTGACGGTCGATATACAGCAACGGCGTCTCGTTCGGCGCTTCGTGCACCACGTGGGCGTCATACAATTTCTGGTATAAGGTCTTGGCCATGTTATGCCCCCTGAGCTACAAAGCGAGCGATGATGTCGCCCATTTCATCGGTGCTGACGGCTTTGCCGTCACCGGCCAGATCGGCGGTGCGGTAGCCCTGTTCCAACGCCTGGTTGATGGCGCGCTCCACGGCGTCGGCCGCTTCATCGGCGCCCAGGCTGTAACGCAGCAGCAGGGTGGCGGACAGGATCTGCGCAATCGGGTTGGCGATGCCTTTGCCGGCGATATCCGGCGCGGAACCGCCCGCCGGTTCGTACAGGCCGAAGCCTTGCTCGTTCAGGCTGGCGGACGGCAGCATGCCCATCGAGCCGGTGATCATCGCGCACTCGTCGGACAGGATGTCGCCGAACAGGTTGGAACACAGCAGCACGTCGAACTGGGACGGATCCTTGATCAGCTGCATGGTGGCATTGTCGATATACATGTGCGACAGCGACACGTCCGGGTAATCCTTGGCGACCTGATTGACCACTTCACGCCACAAGATGGAGCTTTGCAGCACGTTGGCCTTGTCGATCGACGTCACCTTGTGGCGGCGCTTGCGGGCGGATTCGAAGGCGATGCGCGCGATGCGCTCAATCTCGAAACGGTGATACACCTCGGTATCGAAGGCGCGTTCCTGCATGCCCTGGCCTTCGCGGCCTTTCGGCTGGCCGAAGTAGATGCCGCCGGTCAATTCGCGCACGCACAGAATGTCGAAGCCGCGGGCGGCGATGTCGGCGCGCAGCGGGCAGAACGCCTCCAACCCTTGATACAGGCGCGCCGGGCGCAGGTTGCTGAACAGTTTGAAGTGCTTGCGCAGCGGCAACAGCGCGCCGCGTTCCGGCTGCTCGGCCGGCGGCAGATGTTCCCATTTCGGGCCGCCCACCGATCCGAACAGGATGGCGTCGGCCTGCTCGCAGCCGGCGACGGTCGCCGCCGGCAGCGGGCTGCCGTGGCGATCGATGGCGATGCCGCCGACGTCGTACTCGGCGGTGGTGATGCGAATGTCAAAGCGTTGACGCACTGCGTCCAACACTTTGCGCGCCTGAGCCATTACTTCCGGGCCGATGCCGTCTCCGGGCAAGACGGCAATGTGATAAGTCTTCGTCATGTTCACACCGTTTCCTGATTATTTTGATGTTTGTTTTGCTGCAGGCGCTGCTTTTCTTTTTCTACCTGCTGTGAGCGCCAAATATTGTTCAACACGTGCACCATCGCCTTGGCGGAGGATTCGACGATGTCGGTCGCCAGACCCACGCCATGGAAGCGGCGGCCGTTGTAAGAGACCACGATATCCACCTGGCCCAGCGCGTCGCGGCCATGGCCCTTGGCGGTCAATTGGTACTTCACCAGCTCGATCGGGTAGTCGGTGATGCGATTGATCGCCTGATAAACCGCATCGACCGGGCCGTTGCCGGTGGCGGCTTCGGCTTTCTCTTCGCCGCCGCAGATCAGTTTCACCGAGGCGGTGGCCATGATGCTGCTGCCGGATTGCACGCTGAAGTAACCCAGGCTGAAGTGCTCCGGCTCTTCCTGCTGTTTGTTGATGAAGGCCAGCGCCTCCAGATCGTAGTCGAACACCTGGCCCTTTTTGTCGGCCAGCTTCAGGAAGGCGGCGTACAGGGTATCCAGGTTGTAATCCTGCTCCTGGTAGCCCATCTCTTCCATGCGGTGTTTCACCGCCGCGCGGCCGGAGCGGGAGGTCAGGTTTAACTGCACGTCTTTCAGGCCGATCGACTGCGGGGTCATGATTTCGTAGTTTTCGCGGTTCTTCAGCACGCCGTCCTGGTGAATGCCAGAGGAGTGGGCGAAGGCGTTGGAGCCGACGATCGCCTTGTTGGCCGGGATCGGCATGTTGCACAGCTGGCTGACGATCTGGCTGGTGCGGAAGATTTCCTGGTGGTTGATGTTGGTGTGCACGTTCATGATGTCCTGGCGCACTTTAATCGCCATGATCACTTCCTCCAGCGAACAGTTGCCGGCGCGTTCACCAATGCCGTTCAGGGTGCCTTCCACCTGGCGGGCTCCGGCTTGCACTGCGGCGATGGAGTTGCCGACCGCCATGCCCAAATCGTCGTGGCAGTGCACGGAGATGATGGCTTTGTCGATGTTCGGCACGCGGTCATACAGGGTAGTGATGATGCCGCCGAACTGGTTCGGGGTGGTGTAGCCGACGGTGTCCGGGATATTGATGGTGGTAGCGCCGGCGTTGATGGCGGCTTCGACCACGCGACACAGATTGTCGATCGGCGTGCGGCCGGCGTCTTCACAGGAGAACTCCACGTCGTCGGTGTAGTTGCGGGCGCGTTTTACCGATCGTACCGCCATCTCCAGCACTTCGTCGAACGAGCGCTTCAGCTTCGATTCGATGTGCAGGGTTGAGGTGGCCAGGAATACGTGGATGCGGAACGCTTCGGCGACGCGCAGCGCTTCGGCGGCCACGTCGATGTCTTTGTCCACGCAGCGGGCCAGGCCACAGACGCGGCTGTTCTTGATCTGGCGCGCGATGGTTTGCACCGACTCGAAGTCGCCCGGCGAAGAGACCGGGAAGCCGACTTCCATCACGTCAACGCCCATTCTTTCCAGCGCCAGCGCAATCTGAATCTTCTCTTTTACGCTCAGGCTGGCCTGCAGCGCCTGCTCGCCATCACGCAGCGTGGTATCGAAAATAATGACTTGTTGGCTCATCGGTGCATTCCTTATCGTGTTGATTTCACGCTAAGCGGGCAAAAAAAAACCCGCGCAGTAGCGCGGGTTTCTTATGGGTGATCGGCTGAGTCAGCTCCGAACGTCGTCCACAGGCATACCGCGCAAACAAGATGCGTTGAGTAGTAGGCCTAGTAGACGGTGAGTACGGATCATAAGGGTTCAGCTTCTCTTAAATTGGGTGTCTGCCTAATTTGATACGTGATTGGCCTGGCGATGTCAACACCTGATTGAATGCGGGGACAATGCATCAGCTCATTAGCTAAACAGAGGATCATTCGGCAAAAAAACGACGCCTTAGAGAAAAAAATGGGGCCAGTTTGCGTGCTGCTTAGCATAAACGAATCGAATATATACTGCGCTAATTGCTTCTGGATTTCGTTGCGTTAAGATTTGTGATGAAAAAAACAAGGGGATTAATCACGGGGAGCAATAAAATAACATTTTCAATGCAAATGGTTTAAATTGAACTCATATGAATAATTGATTGTTTTAGTCATAATATAACAAAATAATGCGTTTTTATACAAAGTGAGCGGTGTTTTTAGATGGTTTGATTGCTTATGATGTGTTTTTATAGTTTGTCTCATACAGTGCGGCGACGTTGTTCAATTGTATTAATCATTATTGATACCTAATTATTAGTACTACCCAGGTGGCATTCTTCTCGCTGACGGGGAAAGCTGCTGACATGTATTCCATATACGACTTATATCGTGTCGATAACACGAGGTTTTTTATCGGTTGATGACGGTAATGGCAGGATTTGTCGTGCAAAGATAAGACAATGCGGCGTTTCATTGTTTGTCGAGCATAAGGATTAGATTATCTACACAGGATTTAGTGGAGTGAAATATGGCTGAATATGATTCAGAAATCGCCATGGTCAAAGAACCGGCGGACATCCATTTGCGCAGCGTCGATCTTAATTTACTGACGGTGTTTGACGCCGTGATGCAAATGCAAAATATTACGCGAGCCGCTAATTCGTTAGGGATGTCGCAGCCGGCGGTGAGCAACGCGGTAGCGCGCCTGAAGGTGATGTTCAACGACGAACTGTTCGTGCGCTGCGGCCGCGGGATCCAGCCCACCATGCGGGCCAGGCAGCTGTTCGGGCCGGTGCGGCAAGCGCTGCAGCTGGTGCAGAATGAGTTGCCGGGATCTGAGTTTGAGCCGCTGACCAGCACGCGAGCGTTCTCCCTGTCGCTGTGCAGCCCGCTCGATTTGCGTCTGGGCGCCGGGATAATCAATCACGTCAAACAGATAGCGCCGCAGCTTAACCTGCAAATAAAGTCATACATTAACAATAATATTGAACGTCAATTGCGTTATCAGGACGTGGAGTTTGTCATCGGCTACAGCCGTTTCGAGTCGGCGGAGTTTCGCAGCCTGGCGATGTTCGACGACGAATTAGTGCTGGCGGTTGCGCAGGCGCACCCGAGAATAGGCGAGGAGGTGACGCCGGAACACATGCTGGCCGAGCAGCATGCTGCGGTTTCCCTGGAAAGCTTTGGATCGTTCAGTAAACCTTTTTATTTAGACGAGCCGATGCTGCGCGCCGTGACGCAGCAGTGCACGGATCTTTACAGCGTGTTGAATATGGTGTCGCAAACGGAAATGGTAGCGATTGCGCCCGCCTGGTTGGTGCGACAGCAGACGGAGGCGTTGAAAATAAAGGCGGTTCCTTTATGTGGCAACGATAATAAAGCCACCTGCTACCTCTCCTGGCATGAATCCTCAGAGCGGGATAAAGGCCACCAGTGGATGAAATCTGTCCTGATTGAGGCGGGTAACCCAAAGTAAAGCGATAAAAATGGGAACTATATAAAGATAATATTCAACTGAGCGTTTTTTTCTCATGATAAAAACTAAGAACTATCTGTGTTTTTATTAAGATGTTTCTTGGTTTTGCGGCGATAGAATAACTTATTCTCAGGATAAATTTGTTCATTTAGCGAAAACAATTAATATAAATTAATATTCTGATTTTTACTTTCCAGCTGGAATTTTAAACTAACTCGATGTGGCGGCCCGAACGGGCCGCGTTTTATGGCCGCCATCAAACCTTTTCCTTCCCGTTTTGTCCAACCCATGAAAGCGCGAAAGCCGGCCTGAGTTTTGGCTCACACTTCTACGCTGAAATCGCTTTTCCCCCTGCCTGAGAGTAGGTAGACTGCGCGGAAAAAAGTAAACACGTGTAAGCTGAGATGAGGGCCGTAAGGTGTCGTTCAGGCTTAACTGTATGATTCATTTCAGGCTTAGAGCACTATGATCACTAATCTGCTGCAATACCATTTGATCCATCGTATACAGCATCAAATCACCCACCGAGCCGATCGCACAGCTTTTCGCCAATGGTCGCCCAACGGCGAGTTTCAACTGACCTGGGAAGAAGCCGCCGTTCGCATCGATCGCATTGCCGCCGGGCTGTTGGCCCTGGGGGCCGAAGTGCAAGAGCGCATCGGCATTTTCGCCAATAACGGCATGGCCTGGTCGCTGGCCGATCTCGCGATCCTGCACCTGCGCGGCGTCAGCGTGCCGCTCTATTCCACCAATACGCCGGCGCAGGCGGCCTTCGTCATCAACGACGCCGACATTCGCATACTGTTCGTCGGCGAACAGGCACAGTTGGACGCGGCCATCGCGCTGCGCGGCGTTTGCCCACAGCTGCGCCATATTATCGTGTTTGACCAAGATGCCGACCTGCGCGGCTGCGAGATAGCGCGACACCTGAGCGCCTTCGAGCATGCCGCCGATCCGGCGGCTTTTATCGCTCAACGTCGGCAGCGCATTGAAGAGTGCGACCTGCAGGACCTCTTCACCCTGATCTATACCTCGGGCACCACCGGCGAGCCGAAAGGGGTGATGCTGGATTACCGCAACCTGGCGGCGCAGCTCTACCTGCATGATGAGAGACTGACGGTCGGCGAAGAGGATGTGTCGCTCAGTTTCCTGCCGCTGTCGCATGTGTTCGAGCGTGCCTGGAGCTTCTTTGTCATGCATTCCGGCGCGCAGAACGTCTTCCTGCCGAACACCGACTGGGTGCGGGAAGCGATGGGGCAGGTTCGCCCGACGCTGATGTGTGCGGTACCGCGTTTCTACGAGAAGATTTTCAGCGCGGTGCATGAAAAAGTGGCGCGCGCCCCTTGGCTGCGCCGTGCGCTGTTCCACTGGGCGATCGTCTGCGGGGAGCGCAAGTTCCTGCAAGAGCGGGCCGGCAAACCGTTGGGCAAACTGTTCGAACTCTCTCACCGCTGGGCCGACAAGCTGGTATTGAGCAAGCTGCGCGGCATTCTCGGTGGCCGGGTGCGTTTCTTGCCGGCAGCGGGCGCCAAGCTGGATGACAATGTGATCCTGTTTTTCCAGGCGATGGGCGTCAACATCAAGTACGGCTACGGCATGACCGAAACCTGTGCGACCGTGTCCTGCTGGGAAGAGGGGCATTTCCGCTTCGGCTCTATCGGTAAACCGCTGCCGGAGGTCGAGGTGCGCATCGGTGAAGAAAATGAAATTCAGGTGCGCGGGCCGATTGTGATGCGCGGCTATTTCAACAAACCGTTGGAAACCGCCGCGACCTTTACCGCCGACGGCTGGCTGAAAACCGGCGACGCCGGGGCGATCGATGAAGAGGGCAATCTGTTCATCACCGAGCGCCTGAAAGATTTGATGAAAACCTCCGGCGGCAAATACATAGCGCCGCAGATGCTGGAAGGCACGCTGGCGCAGGACCGCTTTATCGAGCAGGTGGCGATCATCGCCGATGCGCGCAAGTTCGTTTCGGCGCTGATCGTGCCGTGCTTTGAGTCGTTGGAAGAGTACGCGAAGTCAGTCAACCTGAAGTATCAGGATCGCCTGGAGCTGCTGCGCAACGGCGAGATCCTCGCGATGTTCGAAAAGCGTCTGCGCGAGATGCAAAAGGAGCTGGCGCGTTTCGAGCAGGTGAAGAAGTTCACGCTGCTGCCGGCGGCTTTTTCCATGGAGTTGGGGGAGCTGACGCCCACGCTGAAGCTGCGCCGCAAAGTGATCCTGCAGCGCTATCAGCGCGAAATCGACTCAATGTACCAGGAACAGGCCTGACGCCGCCGCCGGGCCATGTGCCCGGCGAAAAAAGCGGCATATCCATCACCTGATTTAGTTCTGTAATTTCCCTCCTGTTCGAAACAATGCCTAGCCCGACAACCCTGAGGCTAGCGCATTGTTTTTATAAAGCTGCGATCTCCAGCCGCTTGGCAATAACCCCGCCACCGTTAAGCCATTTTGCCGTTTGCCTGCCCCAAATTCTGACGTTATGTTAATTCGATAGCGACAACCCATAAAAACTTTGGGGCATTGCCCCGCAGCAGGCGCCACGTTCCGGCGCCAGAGAAGAATAAGCAAGCCTGGAGGCAAACCCATGGAGATGTTGTCAGGAGCCGAGATGGTCGTCCGATCGTTGATCGATCAGGGCGTTAAACATGTATTCGGCTACCCCGGCGGGGCGGTGCTCGATATCTACGACGCCCTGCATACGGTCGGAGGGATCGATCATATTCTGGTGCGCCACGAGCAAGGGGCGGTGCACATGGCCGACGGCTACGCGCGCGCCACCGGCGAAGTGGGCGTGGTGCTGGTGACCTCCGGCCCCGGCGCCACTAACGCCATTACCGGTATCGCTACCGCTTATATGGACTCGATCCCGATGGTAGTGCTGTCGGGGCAGGTGCCCAGCTCGCTGATCGGCTACGACGCCTTCCAGGAGTGCGATATGGTGGGGATTTCTCGGCCGGTGGTGAAACACAGCTTCCTGGTGAAACGTACCGAAGACATCCCGGCGGTGTTGAAGAAGGCCTTTTACCTGGCTTCCAGCGGCCGCCCCGGCCCGGTGGTGATCGATCTGCCGAAAGACATCGTCGGCCCGGCGGTGCGGATGCCTTATGCCTATCCGCAGGACGTGAGCATGCGTTCTTACAACCCGACGGTGCAGGGCCACCGCGGGCAAATCAAACGCGCGCTGCAAACCATTCTGGCGGCCAAAAAGCCGGTGATGTACGTCGGCGGCGGCGCGATCAACGCCGGTTGCGAAGCCGAACTGTTGGCGTTGGCGGAGCAGTTGAACCTGCCGGTGACCAGCAGCCTGATGGGGTTGGGGGCCTTCCCCGGCACTCATCGCCAGAGCGTTGGCATGCTCGGCATGCACGGCACCTATGAAGCCAATAAAACCATGCACCATGCCGACGTGATCTTCGCCGTCGGCGTGCGTTTCGACGATCGTACGACCAACAATCTGGCCAAATACTGTCCGGATGCCACCGTGCTGCACATCGATATCGATCCGACCTCGATCTCCAAAACGGTGGACGCCGATATCCCGATCGTCGGCGATGCCAGGCAGGTGCTGGTGCAGATGCTGGAGCTGCTGGCGCAGGACGACAAAGCGCAGGATCACGATGCGCTGCGCGATTGGTGGCAGTCTATCGAGCAGTGGCGCGCCCGCGACTGCCTGGGCTACGACAAAAACAGCGGCACCATCAAGCCGCAGGCGGTGATCGAAACTCTGCATCGCCTGACCAAAGGCGACGCCTATGTGACCTCGGACGTCGGCCAGCACCAAATGTTCGCCGCGCTCTATTATCCGTTCGACAAACCGCGCCGTTGGATCAACTCCGGCGGCCTCGGTACCATGGGCTTCGGCCTGCCGGCGGCATTGGGCGTCAAGCTGGCGCTGCCGGAGGAAACCGTGGTGTGCGTGACCGGCGACGGCAGCATTCAGATGAATATTCAGGAGCTGTCCACTGCGCTGCAATATAACCTGCCGGTGGTGGTGGTGAACCTCAACAACCGCTATCTGGGCATGGTCAAGCAGTGGCAGGACATGATTTATTCCGGCCGTCATTCGCAGTCTTACATGGATTCGCTGCCGGACTTCGTCAAGCTGGCCGAGGCTTACGGCCATGTCGGCATCGCCATCCGCACGCCGGATGAGCTGGAAAGCAAGCTGGCGCAGGCGCTGGCGGAAAAAGAGCGGCTGGTGTTCGTCGACGTGACCGTCGATGAAACCGAACATGTCTACCCGATGCAGATCCGCGGCGGAAGCATGGACGAAATGTGGCTTAGCAAAACGGAGAGGACCTGATCATGCGCCGTATTTTATCTGTCTTGCTGGAAAACGAATCCGGCGCCCTGTCGCGCGTGGTGGGGCTGTTCTCCCAGCGCGGTTACAACATCGAGAGCCTGACGGTGGCGCCGACCGACGATCCGACGCTGTCGCGCATGACTATCCAGACCGTCGGCGATGAGAAAGTGCTGGAGCAGATTGAGAAGCAGTTACACAAGCTGGTGGACGTGCTGCGCGTCAGCGAACTGGTGCAGGGCGCCCACGTCGAGCGCGAGATCATGCTGGTGAAGCTGCAGGCCAGCGGCTACGGCCGTGAAGAGGTGAAGCGCTGCGCCGACATTTTCCGCGGCCAGATCGTCGATGTGACGGCGACGCTGTATACGGTGCAGCTGGCCGGCACCAGCGACAAGCTCGACGCCTTCCTGAGCGCGGTGCGTGAAGTGGCGGAGATCGTGGAAGTGGCGCGTTCCGGCGTGGTCGGCGTGTCGCGCGGCGACAAAATCATGCGCTGAGCGCGGTTTGGCGGCGAATAATCGGGGCGCGGCGTGGCTGCGCCCTTTGTTTTTCGGTATTTTTTGCCCGATTGCTGGCACCTTTCGGCAAAAGCGGTTGCTAGGTAGTGTTTTCTGCTGTTAGATCGCAGAGGCTGGATTGAATAACCGTACGGGATGCCATGGTTAATCCGAGCACAGCCTTCACTTCTATTTTCAGCGTCATTAAGGGGTTAATGTGAAACTGGATGAAATCGCGCGTCTCGCGGGCGTTTCGCGCACGACGGCCAGTTATGTCATCAACGGCAAGGCGAAGCAGTATCGTGTCAGCGATAAAACCGTCGAGAAAGTGATGGCCGTGGTCAGGGAGCATAACTATCACCCGAATGCCGTCGCGGCGGGGCTGCGCGCTGGGCGCACTCGTTCTATCGGCCTGGTGATCCCGGATCTGGAAAATACCAGCTATACCCGCATCGCCAACTACCTGGAGCGCCAGGCGCGCCAGCGGGGTTATCAATTGCTGATCGCCTGTTCCGAAGATCAGCCGGACAACGAAATGCGCTGCATTGAGCACCTGCTGCAGCGCCAGGTGGATGCCATTATCGTCTCCACCGCCTTGCCGCCGGAACATCCTTTCTATCAACGCTGGGCCAACGATCCGCTGCCGATCATCGCGCTGGACCGCGCGCTGGATCGCGAGCATTTCATCAGCGTTGTGGGCGCCGATCAGGAAGATGCCTTTGCGTTGGCGCAGGAGCTGCGCACCTTCCCGGCTGAATCGGTGCTGTATCTGGGCGCCTTGCCGGAGCTTTCGGTGAGCTTCCTGCGTGAGCAGGGCTTCCGTCAGGCCTGGCAAGAGGATCCCCGCCACGTCGATTACCTGTACGCCAACAGCTATGAACGCGAAGCCGCCGGCGCGTTGTTTGCCGAATGGCTGAAAACGCACCCGATGCCGCAGGCGCTGTTTACCACGTCGTTCTCTTTATTGCAGGGCGTGATGGACGTGACGCTGAAGCAACGCGGCCGCTTGCCGACCGATCTGGCGATTGCCACCTTCGGCGATCATGAACTGTTGGATTTCCTGGAGTGCCCGGTATTGGCGGTAGCGCAGCGCCATCGCGACGTGGCCGAGCGCGTGCTGGAGCTGGTGCTGGCCAGCCTGGACGAACCGCGTAAACCCAAGCCGGGGCTGACGCGCATTCGCCGCAATCTGTTCCGCCGCGGCAGCCTGAGCCGCAAGTAGTTTGCCTGACAGGGGCCCGCGTTGGCGGGCTCCTGGTTTAGACGTAGTCCGCCACCCGGAACAGCCGCCGGCAGTATTCCAGGAAATAGCCATACACCACGCCCATCGCCATGGAGACCAGCGCATTGCTGGTTACCGCCGCCAGCATTTGTTGGCCGTCGGCGCCTACGCTCCATAGAATGGCGGCATAAACCGGCGACTGGAAGCTGACGTAGGCCAGCAGATCGGCGAGGTTGCGCAGCAGGAACTGGCCGCGCGGGCAGCGGCGCGCCGTGCGGATAAACAGATCGCGATAGCGGCCGTAAGGCCAGGCGATCAGGATGTTGACCGGGATCGACAACAGGCGTGAAGAGAGGGATTGCTGGAAGCTCATGCCTGAGATCAACACTTCTATCGCCATGCCGGCGATAAAGCAATACACCACCAGTGCGAACGTATCGGCAGCGGCGCTACGCCAGTGAGTCGCGGGCGAAAGCATGTGTCACCCCTTATAGTTAAAATTCTGTTAAATCATTCATTGTTGGATGTTAAGGCTGGTTTTTTGCCTTTTTTATAGTGTACTAATCTGGATTGTGTTTTTTAACTAGGTTTATATTTTTATTTTTAACATTTGTTCGCTTTTTGTCCCGCAGAACAGGGGCGTAGGATGGGGCGGAGAGATTAAAATCGGCGTTTTTAAATAAATCGATTAAAAACATAAGGTTGCGATTTTTCGTTTTTGAAGGGGATTTTTTCCGGCAAAAATTGTGGAAATAAAGGTGTAAGAAAATGAAACCATAATTGTAAACAGGTATTTTGGGAATAATCTTACCAAGTTGATTTGAATCGAAATTACTTCTGCTCGTAATATCCGAGCCATTTATTTTTATCGCGGCCTCATCACGGCGGTGCAAATTGAAGTAAAATAGCGCCCGGTTTTACGGTGAATAACGATTGAGCGTTATTAACTCAAGGAGTTATGGCCTTATTCCGCGATCGGTTCGCCTGGCGCCGAGCCTTGGCGGGCGCGGCTCGCCAGCGGTTACAGCCCTGAGATTGCCGAGCTGAAAAATGAGACATGGCTTGCAGAAGGAAGTAATGAGTTAATTAATCGCCAGTTCGTCAGGTTTTTAATCAGATTCTTTCCGCTTAGAAAATTCTCTCCGTTTATCATGGTGTTAATTTTTAATCGTCGAATAATCAGAGTTTCTTTCGCGAGTCAGCTCCCAAAATGACCAGAGAAATATTGCCAAAGCGCTGGCGCTCTGGCTTGACAAGGTTTTCATACCCTCCGTAAACTCCATTGTGTGGGAATTTGTGGGGTAAAGTGGTGAAAACGGTCACTAAGGGGTAGCTCAGGAATGTTCCGTGGAGCGACGATGGTCAACCTCGACAGCAAAGGGCGGCTCGCCGTACCTACCCGATATCGGGAATTGCTCAACGAGGAATCGCAAGGCCAAATGGTCTGTACCATTGACCTCCATCAGCCCTGTCTGCTGCTTTATCCTTTGCCCGAATGGGAAATTATTGAACAAAAATTATCACGTCTGTCGAGCATGAATCCCGCCGAGCGCCGCGTTCAGCGCCTGCTGTTGGGGCATGCCAGTGAGTGTCAGATGGATAGTGCCGGTCGTTTGCTGTTAGCCAGTACGCTGCGGCAACACGCCGGGCTCACGAAAGAAGTGATGCTGGTCGGTCAGTTCAACAAGTTTGAACTGTGGGATGAACAGACCTGGTATCAACAAGTCAAGGATGATATTGACGCTGAACAGTCGGCTCAGGAACCGTTGTCTGAGCGGCTACAGGACTTGTCGCTATAAGCATGTTGGAAAACTATAAACACACCACCGTCCTGCTGGACGAAGCCGTCAATGGCCTCAACATCCGCAGTAACGGCATATATATCGACGGTACTTTTGGTCGCGGTGGCCATTCTCGTCTGATTCTGTCCCAGCTGGGGCCGGAAGGGCGTTTGCTGGCGATTGACCGTGACCCTCAGGCGATTGCAGCCGCCAAATCTATTGAAGATCCTCGTTTTACCATCGTACACGGCCCATTTTCCGAGTTGTCGCACTATGTGCGGGAGCGCGAGCTGGTGGGCAAGATCGACGGCGTTCTGCTCGATCTGGGCGTTTCCTCGCCGCAGCTTGACGACGCGGAGCGCGGGTTCTCCTTTATGCGCGATGGCCCGCTGGACATGCGCATGGATCCGTCCACCGGCCTGTCCGCCGCGGAATGGCTGATGAAGGCCGAAGCGGACGACATCGCCTGGGTGCTGAAAACCTTCGGCGAGGAGCGTTTCGCCAAGCGCATCGCGCGCGCCATCGTGGAAAGAAACCGCGTGGAGCCGATGACGCGCACCAAAGAGCTGGCGGATCTGATCGCCGATGCCAGTCCGTTCCGGGAAAAGCACAAGCACCCGGCGACGCGCAGCTTCCAGGCGATCCGCATCTATATCAACAGCGAGCTGGAAGAGATCGAGCGTGCGCTCGACGGCGCGCTGGAAGTGCTGGCCCCGCAGGGCCGTTTGTCGATCATCAGCTTCCACTCGCTGGAAGACCGCATCGTCAAACGTTTTATGCGTCACCACAGCCGCGGCGCCCAGGTGCCGGCCGGCATTCCGTTGACCGAAGAGCAGCTGCGCGGCATGGGCGGCCGGACGCTGAAAGCGCTGGGCAAAATGATGCCGTCGGAAGCGGAAGTGGCGGACAACCCGCGTGCGCGCAGCTCGGTGCTGCGTATTGCTGAGAGGATGCCCGCGTGATTGGCAACGAACGTCACGGCCTGGTCGGGGTGATTGGCGGCGATCTGCTGCGCAACGCCAAGATCCCCCTGATTTTACTGATTGCGTCACTGGTCTCCGCGATTTTCGTGGTGACTACCGCGCACCGCACCCGCCTGCTGACCGCCGAGCGTGAACAGCTGGTTCTGGAGCGCGATGCGCTGGATATCGAGTGGCGCAACCTGATTTTAGAAGAGAACGCCCTCGGCGATCACAGCCGGGTTGAACGTATCGCGACAGAAAAACTGCAGATGCAACACGTTGATCCATCGCAGGAAAATATCATCGTTAAACAATGAATGGTTTAACCGGAATAATGACACGGAGTAGAAAGGAAACGCATGAAAGCAGCGCGCCCCGGTAAGTTGAGACGCCAGGAAGATCAGGCCAGCTTTGTCAGCTGGCGTTTTGCGTTGCTGTGCGGCTGCATTTTGCTGGCGATGGTTGGCCTGATGTTGCGCGTCGCGTACCTGCAGGTCATCAACCCCGATCGTCTGGTGAAAGAAGGCGACATGCGTTCGCTGCGCGTGCAGGAAGTGCCGACCGCGCGCGGCATGATCAGCGATCGCGCCGGCCGTCCGTTGGCGGTCAGCGTGCCGGTGAATGCGGTGTGGGCCGATCCGAAAGAGCTGAACGAGCGCGGCGGCATCACGCTGGACAGCCGTTGGAAAGCGCTTTCCGATGCGCTGAACATCCCGCTGGACCAACTCTCCAACCGCATCAACGCCAACCCGAAAGGGCGCTTCGTTTATCTGGCGCGCCAGGTTAACCCGGCGATCGGCGACTACATCCACAAACTCAAGCTGCCGGGGATCTACCTGCGGCAGGAGTCGCGCCGTTACTATCCGGCGGGGCAGGTGACGTCGCACATCATCGGCGTGACCAACATCGACGGGCAAGGCATCGAAGGCGTCGAGAAGAGCTTCGACCGCTGGCTGACCGGGCAACCGGGCGAGAGAACGGTGCGTAAGGATCGTTTCGGCCGGGTGATCGAAGACATCTCCTCCGTCGACAGCCAGGCGGCGCACAACCTGGTGCTGAGCGTCGATGAGCGCCTGCAGGCGCTGGTGTATCGCGAGCTGAACAATGCGGTGGCGTTCAACAAGGCCGAATCGGGCACTGCGGTGCTGATCGATGTGAACACCGGCGAAGTGCTGGCGATGGCCAACAGCCCGTCTTACAACCCGAACAACATGGCCGGTACGCCGAAAGAAACCATGCGTAACCGCGCCATCACCGATATTTTTGAACCCGGTTCAACCGTGAAGCCAATGGTGGTGATGACCGCGCTGCAAAACGGCGTGGTGAGAGAAAACAGCGTGCTGAACACCATCCCGTATCGCATTCAGGGCCACGAGATCAAAGACGTGGCGCGGTACTCGGAGCTGTCATTGACCGGGATCTTGCAGAAGTCGAGTAACGTCGGTGTTTCAAAGCTGGCGTTAGCGATGCCGTCCTCAGCGTTAGTAGATACTTACTCTCGTTTTGGGCTGGGAAAAGCGACCAATTTGGGGCTGGTCGGAGAAAGCAGTGGCATATACCCAAAAAAACAACGGTGGTCTGACATAGAGAGGGCCACCTTCTCTTTCGGCTACGGGCTGATGGTAACTCCGTTACAGTTGGCGCGAGTCTATGCAACGATCGGCAGCCTGGGCGTGTATCGCCCATTGTCGATCACCAAGGTTGACCCTCCGGTCGCCGGTGAGCGCGTTTTCCCTGAACCTCTGGTGCGCACCGTGGTGCACATGATGGAAAGCGTGGCCTTGCCGGGCGGCGGCGGCGTAAAAGCCGCCATCAAGGGATACCGTATCGCCATCAAAACCGGTACTGCGAAAAAAGTGGGCCCGGACGGCAAATACGTCAACCGATACATCGCTTATACCGCCGGCGTCGCGCCGGCAAGTAACCCCCGTTTTGCTCTGGTGGTCGTCATCAACGACCCGCAGGGTGGGAAATACTATGGTGGCGCAATCTCCGCGCCGGTGTTCGGCGCCATCATGGGCGGCGTATTGCGCACCATGAACGTCGAGCCTGACGCATTGCCCACCGGTGACAAAAGCGAATTAGTGATTAACAAGAAAGAGGGTTCAGGTGGCAGATCGTAATTTGCGCGACTTACTCGCCCCGTGGGTGCCGACGGCACCCGGGCGCGCGCTGCGGGAAATGACATTAGACAGCCGTGTGGCGGCTGCCGGGGATCTGTTTGTCGCCGTGGTCGGCCATCAAACGGATGGGCGCCGCTATATTCCGCAGGCCATCGCGCAGGGCGTCGCCGCTGTGATCGCCGAGGCTGACGGTCAGGCCGAAGACGGCGCCATCGTTGAGATGCACGGCGTGCCGGTGATCTACCTGAGCCAACTGAACCAGCGCCTTTCCGCGCTGGCCGGGCGTTTTTACCATCAGCCGGGCGAGCGCTTGCGCCTGGTCGGCGTGACCGGCACCAACGGCAAAACCACCACCACGCAGCTGCTGGCGCAGTGGAGCCAACTGCTGGGCGAAACCAGCGCGGTGATGGGCACCGTCGGCAACGGCCTGCTGGGCCAGGTGTGTCCGACCGAGAATACCACCGGTTCTGCGGTGGATGTTCAACACGTATTAAACGAGTTGGCGGAACAGGGCGCGACCTTCGCCGCCATGGAAGTTTCTTCCCACGGTTTGGTGCAACACCGGGTAGCGGCGCTGCCGTTCGCTGCGGCGGTCTTCACCAACCTGAGTCGCGATCACCTGGATTACCACGGTGATATGGCCAATTACGAAGCGGCCAAATGGTCGCTGTTCGCCGCCCACAACGTGGGGCAGGCGATCATCAACGCCGATGATGAAGTCGGTCAGCGCTGGCTCGGCAAATTGCCGGATGCGGTAGCGGTGACGATGCAGGACAACCTGCAGCCGGGCTGCCACGGCCGCTGGCTGAAAACCACGGCGGTCGACTATCACGACAACGGCGCGACTGTTCGTTTCAGCTCCAGCTGGGGCGACGGCGAGATCGAAAGCCGCCTGATGGGCGCGTTCAACGTCAGCAATCTGCTGTTGGCATTGGCGACGCTGCTGTCGTTGGGCTACCCGCTGGAGGCGCTGGTGGAAACCGGCAGCCGTCTGCAGCCGGTCTGCGGCCGCATGGAAGTGTTTAATGCGTCGGGCAAACCGACGGTCGTGGTGGATTACGCCCACACGCCGGATGCGCTGGAGAAAGCGCTGGAAGCCGCGCGTCTGCACTGCCAGGGGCAGCTGTGGTGTGTGTTCGGCTGCGGCGGCGATCGCGACAAGGGCAAGCGTCCGCTGATGGGCGGCATCGCCGAGCAGTTCGCCGATCGCGTGGTGATCACCGATGACAACCCGCGCACCGAAGAGCCGCGCGCGATTATCAACGACATCCTGACCGGATTGCTGGACGCCGGGCAGGCGCTGGTGATCCACGGCCGCGCCGAAGCGGTGACCAGCGCCATCATGCAGGCGCAGGAGCAGGATGTGGTGCTGGTGGCGGGCAAAGGCCACGAAGATTATCAGCTGGTGGGCAACCGCCGCCTGGATTACTCCGACCGCACGACGGTCGCCCGACTGCTGGGGGTGCTGGCATGATCCCTGTCTCTCTTCAGACACTGGCTGAGGTATTGAGCGCTGAACTGGTGGGCGCCGATTGCCAAATTGTCGAGGTGACGACAGACACCCGCAAGGTGACCGCCGGTTGCCTGTTTGTGGCGCTGAAAGGCGAGCGTTTCGACGCGCACGACTTCGCGGCGGATGCCGTAGCCGCAGGCGCCGGGGCACTGCTGGTCAGTAAGCGCTTATCAGTGGACGCGCCGCAGCTGGTGGTGCAAGACACCCGTCTGGCGCTGGGCCAGCTTGGCGCCTGGGTGCGTCAACAGGTGCCGGCGCGCGTGGTAGCGCTGACCGGTTCCTCGGGCAAGACATCGGTGAAAGAAATGACCGCCGCCATTCTGCGTGAATGCGGCGAAGTGCTGTATACCGCCGGCAACTTCAATAACGACATCGGCGTGCCGCTGACGCTGTTGCGTCTGGAGCCGCAGCATGATTTTGCCGTGATAGAGCTGGGCGCTAACCACATTGGCGAAATTGCTTACACCACCGCATTGACGCGTCCGCAGACCGCTTTGGTGAACAACCTGGCGGCCGCGCACCTGGAAGGCTTCGGCTCGCTGGCCGGCGTCGCCCAGGCGAAAGGTGAAATCTTTACCGGCCTGCCGGCCGACGGCGTGGCGATCATCAACGCCGATAACAACGACTGGCCGCACTGGCAGAGCATGCTGGGCGGCAAAACCGTCTGGCGCTTCTCGCCACAGGCCGCCGAAGGCGTGGACTTCTTCGCGGACGACGTGCGGGTGAACGGCGCAGGCACGCAGTTTACGCTGCACAGCCCGTTCGGCAGCGCCGAGATCGCACTGCCGCTGCCGGGGCGCCACAACGTGGCCAACGCGCTGGCGGCCACGGCGCTGGCGATGTCGGTAGGCGCCACCCTGGAAGCGGTGCGTCAGGGGTTAAAACAATTGCAGGCGGTGCCGGGACGTTTGTTCCCGGTGGCGCTGGCCGAAAGCAAGCTGCTGCTGGACGACAGCTACAACGCCAACGTCGGGTCGATGACCGCGGCGGCGCAGGTGCTGGCGGAGATGCCGGGCTACCGCGTGATGGTGGTCGGCGATATGGCCGAGCTGGGCGCAGAAGCGGAAGAGTGCCACCGTCAGGTGGGCGAAGCCGCCCGTCTGGCCGGGGTCGACAAAGTGATCAGCGTCGGCGGGTTGAGCCGCGTGCTGAGCGAAGCCTCCGGCAACGGCGAACATTATCAGGACAAGACAGCAGTGATCGCGCGCGTGGCGGAATTACTGTCGGAACATGCGGTCATCACCGTGTTAATCAAAGGTTCACGTAGTGCCGCAATGGAGCAGGTAGTACGCGCGTTACAGGAGAAAGCACCATGTTAGTTTGGCTGGCCGAGCATTTGGTCAAATATTACTCAGGCTTCAACGTCTTTTCTTATCTGACGTTCCGAGCCATTGTCAGCCTGCTGACCGCGCTGTTCCTGTCGCTGTGGATGGGCCCGCGGGTGATCAAGCGCCTGCAAGAAATGTCCTTCGGTCAGGTGGTGCGCAACGACGGCCCCGAGTCGCACTTCAGCAAGCGCGGCACGCCGACCATGGGCGGCATCATGATCCTGACCTCCATCACCATTTCGGTGCTGATGTGGGCTTACCCGTCCAACCCGTATGTCTGGTGCGTGCTGTTTGTGCTGGTGGGTTACGGCATCGTCGGTTTCGTCGACGACTACCGCAAGGTGGTGCGTAAGGACACCAAAGGACTGATCGCCCGCTGGAAGTATTTCTGGCAGTCGGTGATTGCGCTGATTGTCGCATTCGCCATGTACGCCGTAGGAAAAGACACGCCAGCCACCGAGCTGGTTGTGCCGTTCTTTAAGGACGTGATGCCGCAGCTGGGTCTGCTGTACATCCTGCTGGCCTATTTCGTCATCGTCGGCACCAGCAACGCGGTCAATCTGACCGACGGCCTGGACGGCCTGGCGATTATGCCGACGGTATTCGTGGCGGCCGGTTTCGCGCTGGTGGCCTGGGCGACCGGTAACATGAACTTCGCCAACTACCTGCATATTCCGTATCTGCGTCATGCCGGTGAGTTGGTGATCGTCTGCACCGCCATCGTCGGCGCCGGCCTCGGGTTCCTGTGGTTCAATACCTACCCGGCTCAGGTGTTTATGGGCGACGTCGGTTCGCTGGCGCTGGGCGGCGCGCTGGGCACCATCGCGGTGCTGCTGCGCCAGGAGTTCTTGTTGGTGATCATGGGCGGCGTGTTCGTAGTAGAGACGCTGTCGGTGATCCTGCAGGTGGGATCGTTCAAGCTGCGCGGACAACGCATTTTCCGCATGGCGCCGATTCACCACCACTATGAATTGAAAGGCTGGCCGGAACCGCGCGTGATCGTGCGCTTCTGGATCATTTCGCTGATGCTGGTGCTGATTGGCCTGGCAACGCTGAAGGTGCGTTAATCATGGCAGACTATCAGGGTAGAAAAGTCGTCATCATCGGGTTGGGCCTCACCGGCCTGTCCTGTGTCGATTTCTTCATGGCGCGCGGCGTAACGCCGCGCGTGATGGATACCCGTATCGCGCCGCCAGGGGTGGACAAACTGCCTGAAAGCGTGGAGCGCCATCTGGGCGATTTGAATCAGGACTGGCTGCTGGCGGCGGATCTGATCGTCGCCAGTCCGGGCGTCGCGTTGGCGACCCCGGCATTGAGCGCCGCAGCGGACGCCGGCGTGGAAATCGTCGGCGACGTCGAACTGTTCTGCCGCGAGGCGCAGGCGCCGATCGTGGCGATCACCGGCTCCAACGGCAAAAGCACCGTCACCACCCTGGTGGGCGAAATGGCGAAAGCCGCCGGTTGGGCGGTAGGCGTGGGCGGCAATATCGGCCTGCCGGCGCTGAGCCTGTTGCGTCAGGAATGTCAGCTGTACGTGCTGGAGCTGTCCAGCTTCCAGCTTGAAACGACGCATAGCCTGCGGGCGGCGGCGGCGACCATCCTGAACGTGACCGAAGATCATATGGATCGTTATCCATTTGGCCTGCAGCAGTATCGCGGCGCCAAACTGCGCGTGTATGAAAACGCCGCGGTGTGCGTGGTGAACGCGGACGATGCGCTGACCATGCCGGTGCGCGGCGCCGACGAGCGCTGCGTGAGCTTCGGCGCGGACGTGGGCGACTATCACCTGAACCGTCAGCAGGGGGAAACCTGGCTGCGGGTGCGCGGTGAGAAGGTGCTGAATACGCGCGAGATGAAGCTGACCGGCCGCCACAATTACACCAACGCCCTGGCGGCGCTGGCGTTGGCGGATGCGGTCAATATCCCGCGTGCCTCCAGCCTGAAGGCGCTGACCACCTTTACCGGCCTGGCGCACCGTTTCCAGCTGGCCTGGGAGAACAACGGCGTGCGTTGGATCAACGATTCCAAAGCCACCAACGTCGGCAGCACCGAAGCGGCGCTGAACGGCCTGCAGGTGGACGGCACGCTGCATCTGCTGCTGGGCGGCGACGGCAAGTCCGCCGATTTCTCACCGCTGGCGCGCTACCTGCAGGGCGACAACGTGCGTCTGTATTGCTTTGGCCGCGACGGCGCCCAGCTGGCGCAGCTGCGGCCGGAAGTGGCGACGCTGACCGAGACCATGGAGCAGGCGATGCGCACCATCGCCGGCCGCGTACAGCCCGGCGATATGGTGTTGTTGTCGCCGGCCTGCGCCAGTCTCGATCAGTTCCGTAATTTTGAAGTGCGCGGCGATGAGTTCTCCCGCCTGGCGCAGGAGCTTGGCGGATGAAACTACGCTTGCCGAACTTCGGGCTGACAGAACGGATGAAAGACTGGGTGACCGGCGCGCGCGATAACGACGCGGTCAACATGGTGCTGTACGATCGCACTCTGCTGTGGCTGACCTTCGGGTTGGCGATCATCGGCTTCGTGATGGTGACTTCGGCGTCGATGCCGATCGGCCAACGCCTGGCGGACGATCCGTTCCTGTTCGCCAAGCGTGATGCGTTGTACCTCGGCCTGGCGTTCGGCCTGTCGCTGGTGACGCTGCGCATCCCGATGGAAGTTTGGCAGCGCTACAGCAACGTGATGCTGCTGATGTCGATCGTGATGCTGCTGATCGTCCTGGTGGTGGGGAGCTCGGTAAACGGGGCCTCGCGCTGGATCGCGCTCGGCCCGCTGCGTATTCAGCCGGCGGAGCTGTCCAAGCTGTCGCTGTTCTGCTATCTGGCGAGCTATCTGGTGCGCAAGGTGGAAGAGGTGCGCAGCAACTTCTGGGGCTTCTGTAAACCGATGGGCGTCATGGTGGTGCTGGCGGTGCTGCTGCTGGCGCAACCGGATCTCGGCACCGTGGTGGTGCTGTTCATCACCACGCTGGCGATGCTGTTCCTGGCCGGCGCGAAAATGTGGCAGTTCCTGGCGATCATCGGCTCCGGCGTGTTCGCCGTGGTGCTGCTGATTATCGCGGAACCCTACCGTATGCGCCGCGTGACCTCGTTCTGGAACCCGTGGGCCGACCCGTTCGGCAGCGGCTACCAGCTGACCCAGTCGCTGATGGCATTCGGCCGCGGTGAGTTCTGGGGGCAGGGGCTCGGCAACTCGGTGCAGAAACTGGAGTATTTGCCGGAAGCGCACACCGACTTCATCTTCTCCATTTTGGGTGAAGAACTGGGCTATATCGGTGTGGTTTTAGCCCTGTTAATGGTATTCTTCGTCGCTTTTCGCGCGATGTCCATCGGGCGCCGCGCGCTGGAGATCGACCAACGCTTCTCCGGCTTCCTGGCCTGCGCGATCGGCGTGTGGTTCAGCTTCCAGGCGCTGGTTAACGTCGGCGCCGCCGCAGGCATGCTGCCGACCAAAGGTCTGACGCTGCCGCTGATCAGTTACGGCGGCTCGAGCCTGCTGATTATGTCGACGGCGATCGTGCTGTTGCTGCGAATTGATTATGAAACGCGCCTGACCAAGGCTCAGGCGTTTGTGAAGAGGTAAGGGATGAGCGGGAAACCTAAGCGTTTAATGGTGATGGCAGGCGGTACCGGTGGGCACGTGTTCCCGGGGCTGGCGGTCGCGCATCATCTGATGGCGCAGGGCTGGCAGGTGCGCTGGCTCGGAACCGCAGACCGAATGGAAGCCGATCTGGTGCCGAAGCACGGGATCGAGATTGATTTTATCCGCATCTCCGGCCTGCGCGGCAAGGGCCTGAAGGCCCAGTTGACGGCGCCGCTGCGGATCTGGCAGGCGGTGCGTCAGGCGAAAGCCATTATGCGCAGTTATCAGCCGGATGTGGTGCTGGGGATGGGCGGTTACGTTTCCGGCCCCGGCGGCCTGGCGGCCTGGCAGTGCGGCATTCCGGTGGTGCTGCACGAGCAGAACGGCATCGCCGGTTTGACCAACCGCTGGCTGGCGCGCATCGCCGCCAAAGTGATGCAGGCCTTCCCCGGCGCGTTCCCGAACGCCGAGGTGGTGGGCAACCCGGTGCGCACCGACGTGTTGGCGCTGCCACTGCCGGCGGAGCGGTTGCAAGGGCGCGAAGGCCCGATCCGTGTGTTGGTGATTGGCGGAAGTCAGGGCGCGCGCGTGCTGAATCAGACAGTTCCTGAAGTCGCGGCGCGTTTGGGCGATAGAATTACGCTCTGGCATCAGGTTGGCAAGGGCGCGCTGGAAACGGTGCTGCGCGACTACGAAAGGGTAGGGCAGACGCAGCACAAGGTGACCGAGTTCATCGATGACATGGCCGCCGCCTATGCCTGGGCCGACGTGGTGGTCTGCCGCTCCGGCGCGTTGACCGTCAGCGAAATCGCGGCGGCGGGGCTGCCGGCGATCTTCGTGCCGTTCATGCATAAGGATCGTCAGCAGTACTGGAATGCGCGTCCGCTGGAAGAAGCCGGCGCGGCGAAAATTATCGAACAGCCGCAGTTTAACGCCGATGTGGTGGCCGAACTGCTGGCGAGCTGGGATCGCAAGACGCTGCTGGCCATGGCCGAGAAAGCGCGCGCGGTCGCCATTCCGGACGCCACCGAGCGCGTGGCGGCGGAGCTGGTGCGGCTCGCCAAGTAACGAGTGCAGGGGTTCGGTGCGCCGAACCTGAATAAAAGCAATGTGATGTAGGGCCGGGGTACCGGATCCGGATTAGAGAGAGTGATGAATACACAACAACTGGCGAAACTACGTACTATCGTGCCCGAGATGCGTCGCGTCCGGCACATTCACTTTGTCGGCATCGGTGGCGCCGGCATGGGTGGTATCGCCGAAGTGTTGGCAAACGAAGGGTATCAGATTAGCGGCTCCGACCTGGCGCCGAATCCGGTGACCCAACAGTTGAGCGCGCTCGGAGCGACGATTTATTTCAATCACCGTCCGGAAAACGTGCTGGATGCGAGCGTGGTGGTGGTCTCTACCGCCATCTCCGCCGACAACCCGGAGATCGTCGCCGCTCGTGAAGCGCGCATCCCGGTGATCCGCCGCGCTGAAATGCTGGCGGAGCTGATGCGTTTTCGTCACGGCATCGCTATTGCTGGCACGCACGGCAAAACCACCACCACGGCGATGGTCTCGAGCATTTATGCCGAAGCCCGCCTGGACCCGACCTTCGTCAACGGCGGGCTGGTGAAGGCGGCGGGCACCCACGCGCGACTGGGGTCCAGCCGTTATCTGATCGCGGAAGCGGATGAGAGCGATGCGTCGTTCCTGCATCTGCAGCCGATGGTGGCCGTGGTCACCAACATCGAAGCCGACCATATGGACACCTACCAGGGCGACTTCGAGAACCTGAAACAGACGTTTATCAATTTCTTGCACAACCTGCCGTTCTACGGCCGCGCGGTGATGTGCATTGACGATCCGGTGGTGCGTGAGCTGTTGCCGCGCGTGGGTCGCCATATCACCACCTACGGCTTCAGTGAGGATGCCGACGTGCGCATCGAAGACTACCGGCAGATTGGGCCGCAGGGGCATTTTACCCTGAGCCGCCAGGATAAGCCGTTGCTGACGGTGACGCTGAACGCGCCGGGCCGCCACAATGCGTTGAACGCTGCGGCGGCGGTGGCGGTAGCGACCGAAGAAGGCATCGACGACGAAGATATTCTGCGCGCGCTGGCGGGCTTCCAGGGCACCGGGCGCCGCTTCGATTTCCTCGGCGAGTTCCCGCTGGAACCGGTCAACGGCAAAGCGGGCAGCGCGATGCTGGTGGACGATTACGGCCACCATCCGACCGAGGTGGACGCCACGCTGAAAGCGGCGCGCGCCGGCTGGCCGGACAAGCGTTTGGTGATGATCTTCCAGCCGCACCGTTATACGCGCACCCGCGATCTGTACGACGATTTCGCCAACGTGCTGTCGCAGGTGGATGTGCTGCTGATGCTCGACGTGTACGCCGCCGGCGAAGCGCCGATCCCGGGCGCGGACAGCCGTTCGCTGTGCCGCACCATCCGCAGCCGCGGCAAGCTGGATCCGATCCTGGTTTCCGATGCCGATAGCGTGCCGGAAACCCTGGCGCAGCTGCTGCAGGATGAAGACTTGGTGCTGGTGCAGGGCGCCGGCAACGTGGGCAAAATCGCCCGTAAACTGGCCGAGCTGAAGCTGCAGCCGCCGAAGAAAGAGGAGGAGCACCATGGCTGATAAAGTTGCAGTTCTGCTGGGCGGCACCTCCGCCGAACGCGAAGTTTCCCTGCAATCCGGCGCCGCGGTGCTGGCCGGGCTGCGCGAAGCCGGTATCGATGCGCACGGCGTCGATACCCGCGATTTCCCGGCGACCCAGCTGAAAGAGCAGGGGTTCACCAAAGTGTTTATCGCGCTGCACGGGCGCGGCGGCGAGGACGGCACCCTGCAAGGGCTGCTGGAGTTCCTCGAACTGCCTTATACCGGCAGCGGCGTGATGGCCTCGGCGCTGACCATGGACAAATGGCGCACCAAGATGGTGTGGCAGTCGATGGGCTTGCCGGTGGCGCCTTACGTGGCGCTGAATCGCCAGCTGTACCTCGGCGCCGAAAAAGCGGCGCTGCTGGCGCGTGTGGCGGATCTCGGTTTGCCGCTGATCGTCAAGCCGAGCCGTGAAGGCTCCAGCGTCGGCATGAGCAAGGTCACCGAAAGCGCTGCGTTGGAAGCGGCGTTGGAAGAGGCCTTCCGCCATGACGACGATGTGCTGGTGGAGAAGTGGTTGAGCGGCCCGGAATACACCGTGGCGATGCTGGGCGACCAGGTTCTGCCATCGATCCGCATCCAGCCGGCCGGCGTGTTTTACGACTATCAGGCCAAGTACATTTCGGACGATACGCAGTACTTCTGCCCGAGCGGTTTGAGCGCCGAGCAGGAAGCCGAGATGGCGGCGTTGGCGCTGCGCGCCTACCGCGGTCTGGACTGCAGCGGCTGGGGCCGCGTCGACGTGATGCAAGACAGCGATGGCCGCTTCTATCTGCTTGAGGTGAACACCTCTCCGGGCATGACCAGTCATAGCCTGGTGCCGATGGCGGCGCGCCAGTTTGGATTAAGCTTCTCGCAGTTGGTGGCGAGAATTTTGGAGTTGGCCGACTGATATGTCGCAAGCTGCCCTGAATGCGCGCGATCGCGAGGTGGATAACGGCCCGCGTCGCAGCAATGGAACCCAGTTGGCGGGAATGATTTTCCTGCTGATGGTGTTGGGAACGGTCGTGTGGAGCGGTTGGGCGGTGCTTGGCTGGATGAAAGACGCCAGCCGCCTGCCGCTCTCAAGGCTGGTGGTGACCGGCGAACGCCATTACACCACCAACGATGATATTCGTCAGGCGATCCTGGCGCTGGGCGCACCCGGCACCTTTATGACGCAGGATGTGGACGTCATCCAGCAGCAGATCGAACGTCTGCCGTGGATCAAGCAGGCCAGCGTGCGCAAACAATGGCCGGATGAGCTGAAGATCCATCTGGTGGAGTACGTCCCGGTGGCGCGCTGGAACGATTTGCACATGGTGGACGCCGAGGGCAAAGCGTTCAGCGTGCCGGCGGAGCGGGCGGGCAAGCAGAAGTTGCCGCTGCTCTACGGGCCGGAAGGGAGCGAGCAGGATGTGCTGGAAGGCTATCGGGCGATGAGCGCCACGTTGGCGGCCAGCAAATATACGCTGAAAATGGCGGCGATGACCGCGCGCCATTCCTGGCAGCTGGCGCTGGACAACGATGTCCGGCTTGAGCTGGGGCGCGATGACCGCAACGGGCGTTTGCAGCGGTTTATCGAGCTTTACCCGGTATTGCAGCAGCAGGGCCAGGCGGAGAGCAAGCGTGTCAGCTATGTCGATCTGCGCTACGAGTCCGGCGCTTCGGTAGGGTGGGCTCCGGTGTTGGTCGATCCGCAGGCGCTTGGCGGTCAGCAAAACAGTAATCAGCAACAGAATCAGGCACAGGCAAAACAACAATGATCAAGTCGACGGACAGAAAACTGGTAGTTGGACTGGAGATCGGTACTGCAAAAGTCTCCGCGTTGGTAGGGGAAGTTCTGCCCGATGGCATGGTCAACATTATCGGGGTGGGCAGCTGCCCGTCTCGCGGTATGGATAAGGGTGGCGTAAACGACCTGGAATCGGTGGTGAAGTGCGTACAGCGCGCCATCGATCAGGCCGAGCTGATGGCGGACTGCCAGATCTCTTCGGTGTACCTGGCGCTGTCGGGCAAACACATCAGCTGCCAGAACGAAATCGGCATGGTGCCGATCTCGGAAGAGGAAGTGACGCAGGACGACGTGGAGAATGTGGTGCACACCGCCAAATCGGTGCGCGTGCGCGACGAACACCGTATCCTGCACGTGATCCCTCAGGAATACGCCATCGATTATCAGGAAGGCATCAAAAACCCGGTTGGGCTGTCCGGCGTGCGCATGCAGGCCAAGGTGCATCTGATTACCTGCCATAACGATATGGCGAAGAACATCGTCAAGGCCGTGGAACGTTGCGGCCTGAAAGTTGACCAACTTATTTTCGCCGGTCTGGCCGCGAGCTACGCGGTGCTGACCGAAGATGAACGCGAACTCGGCGTTTGCGTGGTGGATATCGGCGGCGGCACCATGGATATGGCGGTGTATACCGGCGGTGCGCTGCGCCACACCAAAGTGATCCCTTATGCCGGGAACGTGGTCACCAGCGATATCGCCTACGCCTTCGGCACGCCGCCGACCGACGCGGAAGCGATTAAAGTTCGACACGGTTGTGCGCTTGGGTCGATTGTTAGCAAGGATGAGAATGTAGAGGTGCCTAGCGTCGGGGGACGTCCTCCGCGCAGTCTGCAAAGACAGACGCTGGCTGAAGTCATTGAGCCACGCTACACCGAACTGTTGAATCTGGTTAACGATGAAATTTTGCAATTGCAGGAGCAACTGCGTCAGCAAGGGGTGAAGCATCATCTGGCGGCAGGTATCGTGCTGACCGGTGGCGCCGCCCAGATTGATGGCCTGGCAGCCTGTGCGCAACGGGTGTTCCACACTCAGGTACGCATCGGCCAACCCTTGAACATCACGGGTCTGACGGATTATGCGCAGGAGCCTTACTACTCGACGGCGGTAGGTCTGCTGCACTATGGAAAAGAGTCTCACCTGAGCGGTGAGACAGAAGTAGAAAAACGCGCCTCGGTGGGCAATTGGTTTAAACGCATCAATAGCTGGCTGAGAAAAGAGTTTTAATGTTTCAACAAAGAGATCATGCTGAGTAATCTTTTTATGATCTCGCAGCGACAGGCACAAAACGGAGAGAAACTATGTTTGAACCAATGGAACTAACCAATGACGCGGTGATTAAAGTCATCGGCGTCGGCGGCGGCGGTGGCAACGCCGTTGAACACATGGTGCGTGAGCGCATCGAAGGTGTTGAATTCTTCGCTGTGAACACGGACGCCCAGGCGCTCCGCAAAACGGCGGTTGGCCAAACCATCCAGATTGGTAGCGGTATTACCAAAGGTCTGGGGGCGGGCGCGAACCCTGAGGTGGGTCGCAATTCAGCGGAAGAAGACCGCGAAGCCCTGCGCGCAGCGCTGGACGGCGCAGACATGGTCTTCATCGCAGCCGGCATGGGCGGCGGTACCGGTACCGGTGCGGCGCCAGTGGTGGCTGAAGTGGCTAAAGATTTGGGTATTCTGACCGTGGCCGTGGTGACCAAGCCTTTCAACTTCGAAGGCAAGAAGCGCATGGCATTCGCGGAGCAGGGTATCGCTGAACTGTCCAAACACGTGGACTCGCTGATCACCATCCCGAACGACAAGCTGTTGAAAGTTCTGGGGCGCGGCATCTCTCTGCTGGACGCGTTCGGCGCGGCCAACGACGTGCTGAAAGGCGCGGTGCAGGGTATCGCCGAGCTGATCACCCGTCCGGGCCTGATGAACGTCGACTTCGCCGACGTGCGCACCGTGATGTCCGAAATGGGCTACGCGATGATGGGTTCCGGCGTGGCTTGCGGTGAAGACCGTGCCGAAGAAGCGGCCGAAATGGCGATCTCCAGCCCGCTGCTGGAAGACATCGACCTGTCCGGCGCGCGCGGCGTGCTGGTCAACATTACCGCTGGCTTCGATCTGCGTCTGGATGAGTTCGAAACTGTGGGTAACACCATCCGTGCGTTCGCTTCCGACAACGCTACCGTGGTTATCGGTACCTCGCTGGATCCGGAAATGAACGACGAACTGCGCGTTACCGTGGTTGCAACCGGTATCGGTATGGACAAGCGTCCTGAAATCACTCTGGTGACCAATAAGCAGGCCAGCCAGCCAGTGATGGATCACCGTTATCAGCAGCACGGCATGTCGCCTCTGCCGCAGGAAGTGAAACCTGCCGCCAAGGTGGTCAACGACCAAGCTGCGCAGCCGAATAAAGAGCCCGACTATCTTGATATTCCAGCCTTCCTGCGTAAACAGGCAGACTAAGAATATCCTGAGAATTTGGAATCTCCGCTCTTTGTGCTAAACTGTCCCGCCGGCCATGCTGTATGCTTGGCTGGTAGGATGGATAACATTGCGAGATAAAACGATGATCAAACAAAGGACATTAAAACGTATTGTTCAGGCGACTGGCGTCGGTTTGCATACCGGCAAGAAAGTCACGCTGACAATGCGCCCAGCGCCGGCTAATACCGGGGTCATCTATCGTCGCACTGACTTGAATCCACCGGTTGATTTTCCGGCTGATGCAAAATCCGTGCGTGATACCATGCTCTGTACTTGCCTGGTGAATGAGCATGACGTGCGTATTTCGACCGTTGAGCACCTCAACGCCGCGCTGGCTGGGTTGGGCATCGACAATATCGTCATCGAAGTCGACGCCGCTGAAATCCCAATCATGGACGGCAGCGCCAGTCCGTTCGTGTTCTTGCTGCTGGATGCCGGCATCGAAGAACTGAACTCGGCGAAGAAATTCCTGCGTCTGAAAGAGACCGTGCGTGTTGAAGATGGCGACAAATGGGCCGAGCTGTCCCCGCATAACGGGTTCCGCCTGGACTTCACCATCGACTTCAACCACCCGGCTATCGACGCCAGCTCTCAGCGCTACCGTCTTGATTTCTCGGCTGAGTCGTTCGTGCGTCAAATCAGCCGCGCGCGCACCTTCGGGTTCATGCGCGATATCGAATATCTGCAGTCCCGCGGCTTGGCCCTGGGCGGCAGCTTCGATTGCGCCATCGTGGTAGATGACTATCGTGTGCTGAACGAAGACGGTCTGCGTTTCGAAGACGAGTTCGTACGTCACAAAATGCTGGACGCCATCGGCGACCTGTTCATGTGCGGCCACAACATCATTGGCGCGTTCACCGCGTTCAAGTCTGGGCACGCGCTGAACAACAAACTGCTGCAGGCCGTACTGGCCAAGCAGGAAGCGTGGGAATACGTGACCTTCCAGGACGAAGCCGAAATGCCGTTGGCATTCAAGGCGCCGTCTACCGTATTGGCGTAAGGTCTGAATTCCTCGCCTGCGAATAACGGCAGGCGCATCCTCTGAGAGCCTGAGAATTCAGGCTCGTGATGCCGTCTGATGTTTTGCAGTTGTGTCGCTGATTACTTATCACGACTGGTTGTGTTGGTACCCTCTCCGGCCAATGCAGCCAGCCGTTCCAATATCTTGCGCAGTTTCTCCGGGCTACGGCTCGCCAATCCTCTCAGCTCTTCCGCACTTTCCAGACTCAAATGCCGCATCGGCACGGGTTTTTCCGGCGCTTTCTCGGCGTTTTGCACCTGGTTGCTGCCTTTCGCCATCAAGGCCGGATTAATCCTGATGTCGATCGACGACAATGATGGTAGAATTTGCGCTCGTAGTGCAGACAGCAAAGCGGGTTGTTCGTAGCGCAAGCGCATCATCCAACTGGCATTTGCCGTTTCGAGCACTAAAATACCCTGTCGGAAATTCGCGACGCGGCACCAGGGATGCAGGGGAGCGGGCAACAGGCCCTTCACTGCACGGTTAAGCTTGAGCAGCGCCACCGCGCGTTGCTGGACGTTATGCAGCGGCCCTTTGCTGCCGGCAGACGCGTCGTCGAACAGGACATCTAATAATTGTGGACGGCTATCGCGCATAATGGGCTCCGGCGGATTATAAACTCGTGATCGGTATTCTAAATCGTTGGCGACAATTTGGCAGACGTTATTTCTGGCCCCATCTCCTGTTAGGGATGGTTGCGGCCACGCTTGGCGCGTCTTCCAATTTGTCCGGCGCTCCCGATCAGGCCGCGCTGCCGAATACGTCGTCCAGCCTTAACCGGCAAAATTCGGCCAACGGCACCTTCAACAGCCTGGCCCTGCTGCAGGACGCGCACCGCCGCCCTACCTTCAGCGTAGATTATTGGCAGCAGCATGCACTGCGCACCGTCATTCGTCACCTCTCTTTCGCGTTGGCGCCGCAGGCGGTTTATGCGCGGGTACAGGAGAGTGAAGCCGAAGCGGAACCGCCTTTGCAGGTAGCGCAACTGGCGTTGCTGTCTACCCTCAATGCGCTGCTGACGCATGAGCCGAAGCCGCCGACCATCATTCGCCACACCCACCTTGAGGTGCTGCCAACGCTGGCGCGGCACCAGACCGGCCTGTGGGTGGCTCAGGTGCAAGGCATTCGCGCCGGGCCCGTCGTTCTCGTCTGACTCCGCCCTTAGGGCATAAAAACCATAAATAATAGCAAGTTGACTGCCGCATTCGGCCGTCATGACAGAGATATCAAACATCATGTTAGTGAAATTATTAACCAAAGTTTTTGGCAGCCGTAACGATCGTACCCTGCGCCGCATGCGCAAAGTGGTTGAGCAGATCAACCGCATGGAACCGGACATGGAAAAACTGTCCGATGACGAGCTGAAAGCGAAAACCAACGAGTTCCGCGCACGCCTGGAAAAAGGCGAGTCGCTGGAAAGCCTGATCCCGGAAGCCTTCGCCGTGGTGCGTGAGGCGAGCAAGCGCGTGTTCGGCATGCGTCACTTCGACGTGCAGCTGCTGGGCGGCATGGTGCTGAACGACCGCTGCATCGCCGAGATGCGCACCGGTGAAGGTAAAACCCTGACCGCGACGCTGCCGGCCTACCTGAACGCCCTGAGCGGCCGCGGCGTGCACGTGGTGACCGTCAACGACTATCTGGCGCAGCGTGACGCCGAAAACAACCGCCCGCTGTTCGAGTTCCTCGGCCTGAGCATCGGCATCAACCTGCCGGGCATGCCGGCGCCGGCCAAGCGTGAAGCTTACGCCGCCGACATCACCTACGGCACCAACAACGAATACGGCTTCGACTACCTGCGCGACAACATGGCGTTCAGCCCGGAAGAGCGCGTGCAGCGCAAACTGCACTATGCGCTGGTGGATGAGGTGGACTCCATCCTGATCGATGAAGCGCGTACGCCGCTGATCATCTCCGGCCCGGCCGAAGACAGCTCCGAGATGTACATCAAGGTCAACAAGCTGATCCCTAAACTGATCCGCCAGGAAAAAGAAGACTCCGACACCTTCAAGGGTGAAGGGCACTTCTCGGTGGACGAGAAGGCGCGCCAGGTGCACCTGACCGAACGCGGCCTGATCCTGATCGAAGAGATGCTGGTAGAGGCCGGCATCATGGATGAAGGCGAATCGCTGTACTCGCCGACCAACATCATGCTGATGCACCACGTTACCGCCGCGCTGCGCGCCCACGTGCTGTTCACCCGCGACGTCGATTACATCGTGAAAGACGGCGAAGTGATCATCGTCGACGAACACACCGGCCGTACCATGCAGGGCCGCCGTTGGTCCGATGGCCTGCACCAGGCGGTGGAAGCCAAAGAAGGCGTGGAGATCCAGAACGAGAACCAGACGCTGGCTTCGATCACCTTCCAGAACTACTTCCGTCTGTACGAGAAGCTGGCCGGGATGACCGGTACCGCCGATACCGAAGCCTTCGAATTCAGCTCGATCTACAAGCTGGACACCATCGTGGTGCCAACCAACCGTCCGATGATCCGTAAGGACATGCCGGATCTGGTGTACATGACCGAGAAAGAGAAGATCGGCGCCATCATCGAGGACATCCGCGAGCGTACCGCCAAAGGCCAACCGGTGCTGGTGGGTACCATCTCAATCGAGAAATCCGAAGTGGTGTCCCGTGAGCTGACCAAAGCGGGCATCGACCACAAGGTGCTGAACGCCAAATTCCACGCCATGGAAGCGGACATCGTCGCCCAGGCCGGCCAGAGCGGTGCGGTAACCATCGCCACCAACATGGCGGGCCGTGGTACCGATATCGTGCTGGGCGGCAGCTGGCAGGCTGAAGTGGCGCTGCTGGAAGAACCGACCGAAGAGCAGATCGAAGCCATCAAAGCCGCCTGGAAAGAGCGCCACGACGCGGTGCTGGCGGCGGGCGGCCTGCATATCATCGGCACCGAGCGCCATGAATCGCGCCGTATCGATAACCAGCTGCGCGGCCGTTCCGGTCGTCAGGGCGACGCCGGTTCATCCCGCTTCTACCTGTCGATGGAAGATGCCCTGATGCGTATCTTCGCCTCGGATCGCGTGTCCGGCATGATGCGTAAACTGGGCATGAAAGAAGGCGAAGCGATTGAGCACCCGTGGGTGACCAAGGCGATCGCCAATGCCCAGCGTAAGGTAGAGAGCCGCAACTTCGACATCCGTAAGCAGCTGCTGGAGTACGATGACGTCGCCAACGATCAGCGCCGTGCCATCTACAGCCAACGCAACGAATTGCTGGACGTGTCCGACGTGAGCGAAACCATCGCCAGCATCCGCGAGGACGTGTTCAAGAGCACCATCGACAACTACATCACGCCGCAGTCGCTGGAAGAAGAGTGGGACATTCAGGGGTTGGAAGAGCGCCTGAAGAACGACTTCGATCTGGAGATGCCGATCGCCCAGTGGCTGGACAAAGAGCCGGAGCTGCACGAAGAGACGCTGCGCGAACGCATTCTGGAGAACGCCAAAGAGCAGTATCAGCGTAAGGAAGAAGTGGTCGGCAGCGAGATGATGCGCAACTTCGAGAAGGGCGTGATGCTGCAGACGCTGGATTCTCTGTGGAAAGAGCATCTGGCGGCGATGGACTACCTGCGTCAGGGTATCCACCTGCGCGGTTACGCGCAGAAGGATCCGAAGCAGGAGTACAAGCGTGAATCCTTCAACATGTTCGCCACCATGCTGGAATCGCTGAAATATGAAGTGATCAGCGTGCTGAGCAAGGTACAGGTGCGGATGCCGGAAGAGGTGGAAGCGCTGGAACAGCAGCGCCGTGAAGAGGCCGAGCGTCTGGCGCAGCAGCAACAGCTGAGCCACCACGACGAGAACGCGCTGGTGACTGAAGATCCGAACGCGCCGGCGACCGCCGAGCGTAAAGTGGGGCGCAACGATCCTTGCCCATGCGGTTCCGGCAAGAAATACAAGCAGTGCCACGGCCGCCTGCAGTAATGCCGGCCGCGGTTAACCGATAACACCCAGGGGTTCAGCTTGCTGAGCCCCTGTTTTTTGGCACCCATCAGGAGGGTGAGATGAAACATCTGAATATCGCCGTGGGCATTATCCGCAATGCTCAACAGGAGATCTTTATTACCCGCCGCGCCGCTGACGCGCACATGGCCGGATTCTGGGAGTTTCCCGGCGGTAAGATCGAACAGGGTGAAACGCCGGAACAGGCGTTGAGCCGCGAGCTGCGGGAAGAGACCGGTATCGAAGCCGAACGCGCCGAACTGCTGGAGGTGGTGGAGCACCGCTTCAGCGATCGCATCGTGACGCTGAATTTTTATCTGGTAGAAGCCTGGGCGGGTGAGCCGTTCGGCCGCGAGGGGCAACCGATGCGCTGGGTAAAACAGGCGGACCTGCGTGAAGACGAGTTCCCGGAAGCCAACGTCGGCATTATTCAGCTGCTGGTGGCACAGGCGAACGCCGCGCAATAACCAGTTTGGCCTGGCGTCCGCCAGGCCAACAGCGGGCGATCAGCGATCGTCCATTTCGCTCCAGTCTTCGCTTTCCGACAGATCGCTGTTGCTCGGAATGCGCTTCTCTTCATCGGCCCACTCGCCGAGATCGATCAGCTGGCAACGTTTGCTGCAAAACGGCCGGAATGGGCTGACTTCACCCCAAACCACGCCGGTGCCACAGGTTGGGCATTTTACTACGGTCGTCATAACGGTTCCTTATGCCTTCTGACAGTGCTGAGAAGGCTTTCTTTCAAAGTTCAACAACAGGCCAGTTCGAACGTCAGGCGTTCAGGCACCGCGCCATGTTCGCTGTCCAGCGGCAGGAAACGAATGGCATAACGCGTCTTATGGCCGGAAATCTGCGGATAAAGCTGCGGCGCCAGATGGAGGCGCAGGCGCAGCAGATCCGCCCCTTCGGCGTTGTCCTGGAAAAAACCGTTCAGGCTGATTTGATTGCGGAACGGCCCGGATTGGCGGATCAGATCCAACACCATGATCAGCGCCTGGTTCAGCGGTTCCAGCGACTGCAGCCAGGCGGCGACGTCGGTATCGCGATCCTGCTGCGGCGCGTGCATCCACATGTGCAGGGTCGGCAGATCGAAGCTGCAGCAACCGCCAGGAATGTTCAGCCGCTGACGCACCAGGCCGATCAGCCGATCTTCGCGCAGCGCCTGGCCGAGGCGCGGCGCCGCCATCAGCGCCGATGAGCGCGACTTCAGCTGGCCGCGCAGCTGGTCGATCAGCGCCATATCCACGCCCGGCACATCGGCCCAGGCCAACAGTTTCTGCTGCTGGCGCTCCAGCTCTTTGAGCAGTTCGGTGCGCACTTCGCCGCGCTCCAGCACGTCCAGCAAGTCGGAGACGGTGCGAAAGAAGGTGAGGGCGATGGCGGTTTCACTCAGGGCGCGTTGGCCGTGCAGCTGTTGCAGCAGGAATTCGATGCGCAGCCAGGTGCGCATCTTCTCGTTCAGCGGGTGTTCAAAGAGAACGGTTGGGGAAACATCACTCATGCAGTTTAATCCTGTTGGGGCGCTGTTGCCGCCAGTTCAAGGTAGCGACGATGCAGAGCGGCGACCTGTGGCTCTATCCCCTGAGCGGCGCCGCTGTTGTCAATAATGTCATCCGCCACGGCGAGGCGCTGCTGGCGCGTGGCCTGGGCGGCGAGAATGCTCTGCGCTTGCTCACGGCTTACGCCGTCGCGCGCGATGGTGCGAGCCAGCTGGGTTTCGGCGTCGACGTCGATCACCAGCACCCGATCGGCGCGATCCTGCAGGCGGTTTTCCACCAGCAGCGGCACCACCCACAGCGCGTACGGGCTGGTGGCCTGCGCCAGTTGGCGCTGGGTTTCACGGTGTATCAGCGGGTGCAGCAGCTGGTTCAGCCAGGTTTTGTCATCGGGATGGCTGAAGATGCGCTGACGCAGCGCAGCGCGGTTCAACGCACCGTCCGGCAGCAACATTTCATTACCAAATCGTTCGGCGATCGCGGCCAAGGCAGGGGTGCCCGGCTCGACGACCTGACGGGCGATCACGTCAGCATCGACAAGGGTTGCGCCGTGGCGCGCAAAGGCGTTCGCGACGGTCGTCTTGCCGCTGCCTATGCCCCCGGTCAACGCAACAATGTAGGCCATGGTGTTAGGTGCATCCGATGTTCATAAAAAAATAATAGTCGAATCATAAAGCGATCGCGCAGAAGTGCAAGTCGGCAGGCGGCGCTTGCGCATCGGCACCGATTGGGTGGCGAGAAAAAACGCAGCGGCACGGCAAAAATGAGCGGGCAATCACACTGCGATTATGCAGGTAAATTTGTCGGATTGTAGCGTAAATAAAGGCGAATTCGCAGTCTTGTTCGGCGATTATTAGCGCGTATTATAACGTCACTGGAACTGGCATTAATCTCGCCGCCGTCTTTTTGCGCCACTGGAAAGCCGTCGGGTAGAGGTTCGAATATCCTCCTTGCGATCCGTCGCCATTAACCAGGAAATCATAAGTCATGCGTATTGAAGAAGATTTGAAGTTGGGCTTTAAAGACGTGTTGATCCGCCCTAAGCGTTCCACGCTGAAAAGCCGCTCTGAGGTTGAACTGGAACGTCAGTTTACCTTCAAGCATTCAGGTTGCAGCTGGTCCGGCGTGCCGATTATCGCCGCCAACATGGACACGGTGGGCACCTTCCGCATGGCCGAGGCCCTGGCTTCTTTCGACGTTCTCACTGCCGTACACAAACATTACAGCGTCGAGCAATGGGCTGACTTCGTGCAGCGCATGCCGGAATCGGTGCTGTGCCATGTGATGGTCTCCACCGGCACCTCCGAAGCCGACTTCGCCAAAATGCAGCAGATCCTGGCCCTGTCCCCGGCGCTGAAATTCATCTGTATCGACGTGGCCAACGGCTACTCCGAACACTTCGTCGCCTTCCTGCAGAAAGCGCGCGAAGCCTGCCCGAATCACGTCATCTGCGCAGGTAACGTGGTAACCGGCGAAATGGTGGAAGAGTTGATCCTCTCCGGCGCCGACATCGTTAAAGTCGGCATCGGCCCGGGGTCGGTATGCACCACCCGCGTGAAGACCGGTGTGGGCTACCCGCAGCTGTCGGCGGTGATCGAATGCGCCGATGCGGCCCACGGGCTGGGCGGCCAAATCGTCAGCGACGGCGGCTGCTCGGTGCCGGGCGATGTCGCCAAAGCCTTCGGCGGCGGCGCGGACTTCGTGATGCTGGGCGGCATGCTGGCCGGCCACGACGAGTGCGAAGGCACCGTGGTGGAAGAGAACGGCGAGAAATTTATGCTGTTCTACGGCATGAGCTCCGAGTCAGCGATGAAGCGCCACGTCGGCGGCGTAGCGGAGTATCGCGCGGCCGAAGGCAAAACCGTCAAGCTGCCGCTGCGCGGCGAGGTAGAGTTTACCGTGCGCGATATCCTCGGCGGCCTGCGTTCCGCCTGCACCTACGTCGGCGCCGAGCGTCTGAAAGAGCTGACCAAGCGCACCACCTTTATCCGCGTGGCGGAGCAGGAAAACCGCGTCTTCGGCAGCAAATAAGCCGCAGCTTGCATTCGGGCGCCGCGCACCACGGCGCCCGCTATCCTCTTCTTTATCCCAGCACGCTGCCCAGTTGAAAGATAGGCAGATACATGGCGATAACCAAAGCGCCGACAATCCCGCCCACCACCAGCATCAACAGCGGCTCCAGCGTTTGCGCCAGCGTATCGGCCAGCTCGTGCGTCTGCCGTTCATACCACTGCGCCAACTTATCCAGCAAGGCGTCCAGCGAACCGGACTCCTCGCCCACCCGCACCAGCTGCCGGCACAGCGGCGGAAACAGCGGTTGCAGGCCCAGGGCATGATGAAACGCTTCGCCTTCGGCGATCTGCCGTTGCACCTGCTCCAGCGCCTGCCGGTACAACGGATGATCCGCCGCCAGCGCCGCCGCGTTCAAGCCTTCCACCAGCGTCAGCCCCGCGCGTTGGGTCATGGTCAGGATACGAAATGTTTGGCTCAGCGCGCCGCCGCTCACCAGCAGGGCAATTAGCGGCAGGCGCAGCAAGGCGGCCTGTTCGCGTTGGCGCCACGGAGGGCGCGGATGCAGCCAGCGGCAGTAGCCGAACAGCAACGCGCCGAGCAGCAGCGCCAAATAGGGGCCAACGGCGATCAGCAGCGCGGACAACCCCAATAATCCTTGGGTAAACCAGGGCAGTTGCGCATCGAACGACTGATAAACCTTGGCAAATTCCGGCAGCACCATCACCAGCATCAGCACGCTGACCAGCAGCGCCACCGCGCAGATGAAGAGGGGATAACGCAGCGCTTTGGTCACCTTGCGGCGCAGCAGCAGCTGGGCCTCCTGTTGTTGCGCCAGCTGCAGGCAGCAGCGATCGAGGTTGCCGGTCAGTTCGCCGATGGCGATCAGTTGGCGATAGATCAGTGGAAAAACGCTTGGTTGTGCGGCAAGGCTTTCGGAGAGCGGCTGCCCTTCGCGCACCTGGTCGGCCAGCTGGCGCAGCAGGCAACGCCAGGCTGCCGAAGGATGCTCTGCCGCCAGAAGCTGCAGCGTATTGACCAGCGGCAGCCCGGCCTGCAACAGGGTAGCGAGCTGGCGGGTGAAGTGGATTAACGGTTCTCCGCGCCATTGGCCGGGCGTGACGCGTTTGCCGTGCCCGATCCGCCAAGGTTGCAGGCCTTGTTCGATCAGCAGCCGGCTCACCTGCCGTTTTTCATCGCTCATCAGTTCGCCGCGGCGTAAGGTGCCCTGAGCGTCGAAAGCCTGCCACAGAAACAACCGGCGCGCTTTCATGGCGTGGTTACGCCGGGCTGGACGACGTCGATCACGCGGTACAGTTCTTCCAGCGAGGTCGTGCCTTCGGCGGCCAGCGCCAGACCCGCCTGCAGCAGCGAAAGCTGCCCCTGCTCGCGGGCGATATCCGCCAGCAGACTGGGAGCGGCGTTCGCCAGCAATGCCGCCTGAATTTCCGGCGTAATGGCCAACAGTTCATACACGCCGATGCGCCCATAATAGCCGCCGAAGCAGTGCTCGCAGCCGTCGGCGCGCCAAGCGGTCAGCGGTTCCGGCCAGAGCGCGGTGGGAAAATGCGCCGGCTGGCTTTGCGGGTAGCGGCAGTGGCGACACAGCCTGCGCACCAGCCGCTGGGCGACGACCAGCTTCAGGCAGCCGGCGAGCAGGTAGCCGGGGATACCCATGTGCATCAGCCGCGTCAGGGTTTCAGCAGTGGAGTTGGTATGCAGCGTCGACAGCACCAGGTGGCCGGTTTGTGCGGCCTTGACCGCGATCTCGGCGGTTTCCGCATCGCGGATCTCGCCGATCATGATGACGTCCGGATCCTGGCGCAGCAGGGCACGCAGCACTCGGGTGAAGTTCAGCTCGGTTTTGGCGTTGATCTGGGTCTGATTGACGCCGAACAGCGGGATCTCGACCGGATCCTCGACGCTGCACAGGTTGCTTTGCGCATCATTCAACTGGCGCAGCCCGCTGTACAGCGTTACCGTCTTGCCGCTGCCGGTCGGGCCGGTCACCAGGATCAAACCTTGCGGGCAGGCCAACGCTGCCGCGTAGCGCGCCAGATCCGTCCGGCTCATGCCCAGTTGATCCAGCGGCAGCTCTTGCTGCTCGCCCTGCTGAACGCGCAGCACCACCTTTTCGCCGTGCAACGTCGGCAGGGTGGCGATGCGCATGGCATAGCGCGCGCTGTCCAGCGTCAGGCTGAGCTGCCCGTCCTGAGGTTGACGGCGCTCGGCGATATCCAGTTGGCCGAGGATCTTCAGCCGGGCGATGAGGCGCGCAGCCAGCTGCGGCGGCGGTGAGGCAAGGGTTTGCAGCACGCCGTCGATGCGCAGGCGAATGCGAAAATGCTGACGAAAGGGCTCAAAGTGAATGTCCGAGGCGCGGCGCTGAATGGCCAGGCGCAGCGTCTGGTTGATGAACTGTACCACCGGCGCATCGCCGTCGTCGGGGTAGGCGATGTCGGTCGTGTTCTCTTCGGCCGTCAACGGCGCCGGGAGCGGCTCGTGGTGCTGGTTCAGCGCCATCTCCAGCCTGGCCGCCGGCCATTGTTCCAAATGGATGCGCTTGCCGGTGGCGAAGCGCAGCGCCGCCAGCAGCCCCTGCGGCGCTTCTTCGCTGAGCGCGACCGTCAGGGTGGTCGGGTCTTCGCTCAGCGCCAGCGCCTGATAGCGCCGGCACAGGGCGTGAACCTCTTCGCTGATTTGCGCGTTCATCGCCATTACTCCGCCGCGTTGTCGAAGCGGAAGACTTCCTGGCACACCTCAACCAGCGTCGCGTTTTCGCTGCTGCACAGCCGGGTCCAGCGGGTCAGCCCATCGGCGTTCGACTTGGGGGTTAATGCCACCGCCAGGCCCTGCAGCGTTTGGCTGCCGGTCAGCGTGATCACGCCTTTGACGACTTTCACCCCGCTGACATAGCGCGACGTGCCGCCGGTGGGAATGCCTTTGCTGCCGGCCTCGCAGCCGGCGGGCGCGCCTTCGTCCAGCACGCACAGCTCGACCGCCATTTTATACGGCGCCATGGTTTGCAGCATGTCGGTCATCGCTGCTTTCTGGATGTAGCGCTGGTAGGCGGGAATGCCGATGGCGCTGAGGATGGCGATGATGGCGATCACCACCATCAGTTCTATCAGGGTAAAGCCGCGTTGTGTTTCCATGCGTTGTTTCCTCCATTGGGGTGTGGAAGACAACGGTAGCGGCTTGCTCGGGGGCACGGCGAGGGGCGGTTACGCGTTTCTCGGCGCGCTTCCATCAGTAATGATGTGGTTTGCAGCGGTGAAAAAAACGGTGAGAGGGGGTTCGCAATTTTACGGTAACGCCCCCGGCAGCGGCCGGGGGCGAGGGGATCATTTGAAGCGCATCGACAGATCGAGCGCGGTTACATGCTTGGTCAGCGCGCCGACCGAAATGTAATCCACGCCGGTCTCGGCGAAGGTGCGCAGCGTCTCGCGGGTGACGTTACCGGACACTTCCAGCTGGGCGCGGCCCTGGGTTTGGGCGACCGCCTGACGCATCATCTCTACGCTGAAGTTGTCCAGCATGATGATGTCGGCGCCGGCATCCAGCGCCTGCTGCAGTTCATCGAGCGACTCGACTTCCACTTCCACCGGCACGTCGGCGTGCAGCCAGAAGGCTTTTTCCACCGCGTTCTTGATAGAACCGGAGGCGATGATGTGGTTTTCCTTGATCAGGAAGGCATCGGACAGCCCCAGCCGGTGGTTGCTGCCGCCCCCGCACAGCACGGCGTATTTCAGCGCGGTGCGCAGGCCGGGTAAGGTCTTGCGGGTATCGAGCAGGCGAGTCCGGGTGCCTTCCAGCAGGGCCACGTAGCGGCTGACCTCGGTCGCCACGCCGGAGAGCGTCTGCACGAAGTTCAGCGCGGTGCGCTCGCCGGTCAGCATCACCCGCGCCGGGCCGCGCAGCCGGCAGAGCGGTTGGTTCGGCGTCAGACGGTCGCCGTCCGCCACCAGCCACTCCACCTGCACCTGATTGCCCAACTGAATAAAGACCTCATTCAGCCAGCGGCGGCCACAGAACACGCCGGCTTCACGGGTGATGACGGTGGCTTCGGCCTGCTTGTCTGCCGGTAACAATTGCGCGGTAATATCGCGCCCGGCGTCGACTTCACCCCCCAGGTCTTCGCGCAGCGCCTGGGCGACGGCATAGGGAATATCACTTTCAATTCGTTCAAGAAGCTCGGTGCGGCGACTGTCGGCACTGTAGCGGCGTGTCGGCATGGAAAACTCCGAAATGGACGGTTAGATCGTAGGGGAACATGCTACTCTGTTGCAGGAATAAGTACCACCGCAGAGAGGTGTCTGATGCAGTTGGAAAATGGCTGGATTGTCGGGGCGACGCGAGTGCTCTCGCCGCACTGCGATCGGCGCCCGGATGACGAGCACCCCTCGCTGCTGGTCATCCACAACATCAGCTTGCCGCCCGGCGAATTCGGTGGCCCCTATATCGACCAGCTGTTCACCGGCACGCTCGACCCTGCGCAGCACCCTTATTTCGCCGATATCCATCAGCTGCGGGTGTCGGCGCATTGCCTGATTCGCCGCGGCGGAGAGATCGTGCAGTATGTGCCCTTCGACCAGCGCGCCTGGCACGCGGGCGTTTCCCTGTATCAGGGGCGCGATCGGTGCAACGATTTCTCCATCGGCATCGAGCTGGAAGGGACTGACCAGTTACCCTACACCGAAGCGCAATATCGCACGCTGCAGGCGGTCACCGTGCTGCTGGCCGAACATTATCCACCGCTGGCGGCCAATATCGCCGGGCATTGCGATATCGCCCCCGGCCGCAAGACCGATCCCGGGCCGGCGTTCGATTGGGATCGCTATCTGGCATCTCTGGAACAACGAGGCGCGCCCGCCGACGCTATGCTTGAGACAAGAAAAAGGGAGAGGAATCGCTAATGACGCTGTTTACGCTGTTGCTGGTTTTGGCCTGGGAGCGCCTGTTCAAGCTGGGAGAACACTGGCAGCTGGATCATCGCCTCGAAGTGGTATTTCAGCGGCTGCATCGGGTTTCGCTGGCGCAGACGCTGGCGATGACCGCCGCCTGGATGGTGATCGTCTGGGGCGTTCTGTGGTTGTCGCACGGGCTGTTCTTCGGCGTGGTGACGCTGCTGCTGTGGATCGTCATCGATCTGCTGTGCGTCGGCGCCGGCATCAAGCGCAAACACTATCGCGCCTACCTGAAAGCGGCGCGGCAGGGGGATACCCATGCCAGCGATCAGATGGCGGAAGAGCTGGCGTTGATCCACGGCTTGCCGGTGGACTGCAGTGAAGAGCTGCGTCTGCGCGAGCTGCAAAACGCGCTGCTGTGGATCAACTTCCGTTATTACCTGGCGCCGCTGTTCTGGTTCGTGGTCTTTGGGCCGTACGGGCCGATCGCGCTGGCGGGGTATGCCTTCCTGCGCGCCTATCAAACCTGGCTGGCGCGCCACAATACGCCGCTGGAGCGTTCGCAGTCGGGCATCGATCATCTGCTGAACTGGCTGGACTGGATCCCGGTGCGTTTGGCCGGGGTGGCCTATGCGTTGTTCGGCCACGGCGAGCGCGCGTTGCCGGCCTGGTTCGCCTCACTCGGCGATCGGCATTCGTCGTCGTATCAGGTGTTGACGCGGCTGGCGCAGTTCTCGCTGGCGCGCGATCCGCATATGGATCCGGTGCAAACGCCGCGGGCGGCGGTGACGTTGGCGCGCAAGGTGACGATGATCATCGTGGTGGTGGTGGCGCTGTTGACCATTTACGGCACGCTGCTTTAAGCCGCAGAGAAAAAAAACGGGCGCCGAGGCGCCCGTTTTTTTTTGGCCATTCGGCCAGGATTACAGCTTGGCGAAGCAGCGACGCGCGGCGTCGATGGTGCGCTGAATGTCTTCCTTGCTGTGCGCCACGGACATGAAGCCCGCTTCGAAGGCGGACGGCGCCAGATACACCCCTTCTTCCAGCATCAGGTGGAAGAAGCGCTTGAAGCGTTCCACGTCGCACTGCATCACGTCCTGGTAGCAGGTGACCGCCGGCGCGTCGGTGAAGAACAGGCCGAACATGCCGCCGACGTTGTTGACCACCAGCGGAATATTCTCCTCCTGCGCCGCGTGCAGCAGGCCAGCGGCCAGCATCTCGGTCAGTTCGGTCAGCGTCTGGTGCACGCCGACCTGTGAGACTTCGGTCAAACAAGCGTAGCCCGCCGCCATGGCGATCGGGTTGCCGGACAGGGTGCCGGCCTGGTAGACCGGGCCGGTCGGCGCCAGCGCCTCCATCACCTCGCGACGGCCGCCGAAGGCGCCCACCGGCATGCCGCCGCCGATGATTTTGCCGAGGCAGGTCAGATCCGGTTCGACGCCGTAATAGGATTGCGCGCCGGCCAGCGCGACGCGGAAGCCGGTCATCACTTCGTCGATGATCAAGAGCGCGCCGTACTTGTCGCACAGGGCGCGCAGGCCCGGCAGGAATTCCGGCAGCGGCGGCACGCAGTTCATGTTGCCGGCGACCGGCTCGACGATGATACAGGCGATTTCGGACGGGTACTGTTCGAAGGCGGCGCGCACCGAATCCAGATCGTTATAGGTGCAGGTCAGAGTGTGCTTGGCGAAGTCGGCCGGCACGCCCGGTGAGTTCGGCTGGCCGAGGGTCAGCGCGCCGGAGCCGGCTTTCACCAGCAGGCAGTCGGCGTGGCCGTGATAGCAGCCTTCGAACTTGATGATTTTATCGCGGTTGGTGTAGCCGCGCGCCAGGCGGATGGCGCTCATGGTGGCTTCGGTGCCTGAGTTCACCATGCGCACCATATCCATCGTCGGCACCAGCTCGGTGACCAGCTGCGCCATTTTGACTTCCATCTCGGTCGGCGCGCCGAAGCTCAGGCCGCGCTGCGCCGCTTCGATCACTGCGTCGCGGATCGCCGGGTGGTTATGCCCCAGCACCATCGGCCCCCAGGAACCGACATAGTCGATATAGGCCTTGCCGTCGGCATCGAACAGGTAAGCCCCGTCTGCCCGCTCGATAAACAGCGGCACACCGCCTACGCCGGTGAATGCACGCACCGGAGAGTTTACCCCGCCGGGGATCAACTGTTGCGCCTGGGCGTACAGACTTTCGGACTTGCTGTGTAGGCTCATAAATCGGCTCCTGGATTCTCTTTTGAATGATTTGACCGCGCTATTCTAGAGGAGAGCGCCGCGTTATGAAACGATCACAGTCAGATACCATTAACGGCAGCGCCCGCCGCCAGGTTGGGGTAGAATTATCGCCCTGCCTATTTGTATTACAAAATACCTGACGAATCACTCGCGATGACAGAATCACAATCACAGCCCGTCGGGACGTTGAGCCCGCGTCTTAGCCGCAGCGATGCGGTGCGTCAGTTTATTCGCCGCGATAAAACCCCGGTGGCGATCCTGGTGATGGCCGCGCTGGTGGGGGCGCTGGCCGGTTTGCTCGGCGTGGCCTTCGATAAAGCGGTGGAGTGGGTGCAGCAGCAGCGGCTGGCTTCGCTGGCGCAGGTCGCCGACTCCTGGCTCCTGGTGTGGCCCCTGGCGTTTATCCTGTCCGCCGCGCTGGCGGCGCTGGGCTATTACCTGGTGCGGCGCTTTGCGCCTGAGGCGGGCGGCTCGGGCATTCCGGAAATCGAAGGCGCGCTGGAAGAGCTGCGGCCGGTACGCTGGTGGCGCGTGATCCCGGTGAAATTCATCGGTGGCATGGGCACGCTGGGGGCGGGCATGGTGCTGGGGCGCGAAGGGCCCACGGTGCAGATGGGCGGCAACGTCGGGCGCATGGTATTGGACGTGCTGCGCATTCGCGGCGCCGAGGCGCGTCATACGTTGCTGGCGACCGGGGCCGCCGCCGGCTTGTCCGCCGCGTTCAACGCGCCGCTGGCCGGCATCCTGTTCATCATCGAAGAGATGCGGCCGCAGTTCCGCTACAACCTGATCTCGATTAAAGCGGTGTTTATCGGCGTTATCATGTCGAGCGTGGTGTTCCAGCTGTTTAACGGCCAGGGGGCGGTGATCGCGGTCGACAAACTTTCTTCGGCGCCCATCAATACCCTGTGGCTCTATCTGGTGTTGGGGGCAATCTTCGGCGCGGTGGGCGTGGGGTTCAACGCGCTGATCTTCCGCACCCAGGACATGTTCGCGCGCCTGCACGGCGGCAGAATGCGCAATGTCTTGCTGATGGGCGGGCTGCTCGGCGGCGTGTGCGGCATTCTGGGGCTGATCCAGCCGGAGGCAGCGGGCGGCGGCTTTGGGCTGATCCCGATCGCCGCGGCGGGCAACTACAGCGTCGGCATGTTGATGTTTATCTTTATCACCCGCATCTTCACCACGCTGCTGTGCTTCGGTTCCGGCGCGCCGGGCGGCATCTTCGCGCCGATGCTGGCGTTGGGCACGCTGTTCGGCACCGCCTTCGGGCTGGCGGGGGCGCATCTGTTCCCGCAGTACGGCATCGAGGCGGGCACCTTCGCCATCGCCGGCATGGGGGCGCTGTTCGCCGCCACGGTGCGCGCCCCGCTGACCGGCATCGTGCTGGTGCTGGAAATGACCGACAACTACCAGCTGATTTTACCGATGATCATCACCTGCCTCGGCGCCACGGTGGTGGCGCAGCTGCTCGGCGGCAAGCCGCTGTATTCGTCGATCCTGGCCCGCACGCTGCAAAAGCAGGAGGCGCAGCTGGCGCGGGAGGCGGCGCAGAAAACAAGTAAGGAAAATACAACAAATGCGGTGAATACTTGAACGCAACACTCAGGTATCGGATAATCGTTAATATTAATCAGGCAGCCATAGTCGCGATCTGATGCTGAACAATGTTGGGAGTAAAGAGTATGAGTGATCAAACGGCACTGCCCCTGCAATTTACCGAGGCAGCAGCAAACAAGGTGAAGTTCCTGATTGCTGACGAAGAAAACCCGAACCTGAAGTTGCGGGTTTATATTACCGGCGGCGGCTGCAGCGGATTCCAGTACGGCTTCACTTTTGACGACAAGGTCAACGATGGCGACATGACCATCGAGAAGCAGGGCGTGGCGCTGGTGGTCGATCCGATGAGCCTGCAGTACCTGGTCGGCGGCTCGGTGGACTACACCGAAGGGCTGGAAGGGTCGCGCTTTGTGGTGACCAACCCGAATGCCAAAACCACCTGCGGTTGCGGTTCGTCGTTCAGCATCTGAGTTTGCCTGTCAGAACATAACCCGCTCGCCTTACGGCCGGCGGGTTTTTTTATGCCTACCCTTCCACGAGGATCGCTGCCGTGCCGTTCTCCTGCACCGGACGGCCTCGAGTGATGCGCGGCGGCTCAGCGTTCGAGAATAAAGGCGGGCAGCTTGAGATGCCAACGAATGGCCGCCAGCCGAATGGCCAGGGTGATGAGCATGCCCAGCATCATGGCCTGCTGCAGCGGCATGCCGAAGGTGTAAAACGCCGTGGCGTGCACGATGCCGCCGATGATGCAGGCGGTGGCGTAAATTTCGGTGCGCAGGATCATCGGGATCTCGCGCGCCAGCACGTCGCGGATAATGCCGCCGCCGACGCCGGTGATCACCCCCATGCAGATCGCCACCAGCGGGCCGGTGCCGGCCGCGAAGGCCTTGTTGACGCCGATGCCGACGAACACCGCCAGCCCGACGGCGTCCAGCACCGGCAGCACCCACTTCGGCAGGCGGCGCGGCTGGCGCACCAGCAGCAGCGTCAAGACGCAGGTGATCATCGCCACCACCAGATCGGTGGGATCCTTGACCCAGAATACCGGGCCGTTGGCCAGCGCCATGTCGCGGATGGTGCCGCCGCCGACCGCGGTGACCACGCCCAATACCAGCACGCCGAACGGATCCATGCGCAGCTTGCCGGCCAGCAGCACGCCGGAGACGGCGAACACCGCCGTGCCGAGAATATCCAGCCAGAACACCAGCATCAGCGGATCTCCGCCAGCTGGCGGCACAGCTGCTGCGCCGCCAACAGGATGCGCGGCCCGCCGCGATTGAACCAGTCTTCGTTCAGCGCGATCACCGGCACCTGCAGCTGCGGCGCCCAGAAGGCTTTCACATTGGCGGCCTCTTTCGCGCCGCCGGTGATGACGATGGCCTGCGGCTGACGCGCCAGTACCTGCTCGCGGCTGATCTGCGGCCAAGGGGTGCGGCTGTCGGCGAAGACGTTCTGCCCGCCGCACAGCGCCAGCACCTGGCTTTGCAGCGTGGCGCCGGAGCTGGTGAACAGCGGCTGGGTGCCGAACTGCAGCAACACGCGGCGTGGCACGTTAGTGGCGTACTGTTGCTTGAGAGCGGTGAACTGGCGACGAAGGCCTTCTGCGGCCTGATGCGCCTGGTCCGGGTGCGGGCTGTAGCGCGCCAGCTTGTCCAGCAAGCCGGCGATCCCTTCGAGATTGTCGGCGTCCGCATAGAAGATCGGGATGCCGAACGCGGCGAGCTGATCCAAGGCGCGTTGCGGATTGCCGCCGCGCCAGGCGAGGATCAGATCCGGCTTGAGTGCCAGCACCCGCTCCAGATTGATGCCCTGCCAGGAGGCCACCTGCTCCAGCCTGGTGGCCTGCGGCGGGTAATCGGAATAGGCGCTCGCCGCCACCAGCACATCGCCCATGCCGGCGGCATAGGCGAGTTCGGTGGCGTTGGGCGCCAGGCTGATCACCCGCTGCGCGGCGCCGGCCGGCAGAGCCAGCCAGAGCGCCAACAGGCAGAACATCGAGGTGAAGCGCAGTCTCACATCAACCGCGCTTGGCCAGGGTTTGCAGCATGGCGTTGACCATCAGCGTGGACTGCTTGGCCGCTACCACCAGGAACTCGTCAAAGCTCATGTGCGATTCGCTGTCGGCGACGTCGGAAATGGCGCGCACCACCACGAACGGCGTGCCGAACAGATGGCAGACGTGGGCGATCGCCGCGGCTTCCATTTCCACGGCGGCGACGCTCGGGAAGGTGGCGCGGATGCGCGCCAGCGGTTCGGCGCCGTTGATGAAGGCGTCACCGCTGCAGATCAGGCCGCGCACCGCGTGCAGATCCAGCTGTTTGATGCAGCTTTCCGCCAGCGCGATCAGCGCGTCGTCGGCGACGAACGCCGCCGGGCAGCCGGCCATCTGGCCCGGCTCGTAGCCGAAGGCGGTGACGTCGGCGTCGTGGTAGCGCACTTCTTCCGACACCACGATATCGCCCACGCGCAGCGTGCTGGCCAGGCCGCCGGCGGAGCCGGTATTGATCACCACGTCCGGGCTGCAGTGCTCCAGCAGCAGGGTGGTGCCCATGGCCGCAGAGACTTTGCCGATGCCGGATTTCAGCAGGGCCACGTCAACGCCGCCGATCTGGCCGGTGTAGATTTCGCAGCCCGCGCGCTGGATGGTTTGACGGTTTTCGATTTGATCGCGCAGCAGGGTGACTTCCTGCTCCATTGCGCCGATGATGCCTACTTTCATAAATAACACTCGCTGATTGGCCGTGAGAATTGCGGCATAGTCTATCATGGCTGTGTAAGAGAGATAATGCGTTGCATCCGCCGCCGGGAATTGTTATCACGGGGGCAGGGCGCAACGGCGGAGAAACAGATGTCCGGGATCGACTTCAAGCAAAAAATCAGCTTCCAACGGCCTTTCAGCAAACCGATCGAGGCCGAGGAAGAGTACGACATCGTGCGGCAGTTCGAGAGCGATCGCGGGCGCATCGTCAACTCGGCGGCCATTCGCCGTCTGCAGCAAAAAACTCAGGTATTTCCGCTGGAGCGCAACGCGGCGGTGCGCAGCCGCCTGACGCACTCGATGGAGGTGCAGCAGGTCGGGCGCCATATCGCCAAAGAGATCCTCAACCGCTTCAAACAGGCGGGGAAGATCGATGAATTCGGCCTGACCCGGCTGCTCGATCCGTTTGAAAGCATCGTGGAAATGGCCTGCCTGATGCACGACATCGGCAATCCGCCGTTCGGTCACTTCGGCGAATCGGCGATCAATGACTGGTTTGCCCAGCGGCTCGATCCCGCCAGCTGCGGCAGCGAGCCGGGCAGCCACGATCGCTGCCAGGTGGCGACGCTGCGCCTGCATGAAGGGGAGAGCGATCTGAACCGGCTGCGCAGCCGGATCCGTCAGGATCTCAGCCACTTCGAGGGCAACGCCCAGGCGATCCGCATGGTGTACAGCCTGTTGAAACTCAACCTGACCTACGCGCAGGTAGGCTGCATTTTGAAATACACCCGCCCGGCCTACTGGGCGAGCGACATCCCCGCCAGCCACAGTTACCTGATGAAAAAGCCCGGCTACTATCTGGCGGAAGAAGCCTTCGTCGATCGGCTGCGGCGTGAGCTGCATATGGGCGAGTTCGATCGTTTCCCGCTGACCTACATTATGGAGGCCGCCGACGATATCTCTTACTGCGTGGCCGATCTGGAAGACGCGGTGGAGAAGAGCATTTTCACCGTCGAGCAGCTGTATCAGCACCTGATTCAGGAGTGGGGCGAGGTGGCGCCGGGCGATCTGTTCGACAAGACCGTCGCCAGCGCGTTTCGCAAGATCGATCGCGGCGGCGCGCGGCGCAGCGCGGAAGATCAGTTCTTCATGTATCTGCGGGTGTTTACCGTGGCGCGGCTGGTGCCGCACGCGGCGCAGCGCTTTATCGACAATCTGGACGCGGTTTATCAGGGCAGCTTCAATCAGGCGCTGCTGGAGGATTCCAGCCCGGCCTATCGGCTGCTGAAAATATTTAAAAATGTGGCGTTCAAGCATGTGTTCAACCACCCGGAGGTCGAGCAGCTCGAGCTGCAAGGCTACCGGGTGATCAGCGGCCTGCTGGACATTTACAGCCCGCTGTTGGCGATGTCGCTGGCGGACTTCAGCCTGCTGGTGCGTGAGGACAGCCACCGCGCTTACCCGATCGAAACGCGCCTGTTCCACAAGCTGTCCACCAAGCATCGGCTGGCGTATGCGGAGGCGGTAGAAGGGCTGCAGCATTTATCGCCGGAGCAGCAAGCCATTCGGGAATATTATTTCCGCGCGCGTTTATTGCAGGACTATATCAGCGGAATGACCGACCTTTATGCCTATGATGAATATCGTCGATTAATGGCGGCGGAATAATTAAGCTGAGGAATAATTATCAGCAATTCCAACCGGTTGGCTGTCTTGATTTTTGTAAAGACGGACAATATTTGTTTACTATTGCCAATCATCTGTGCCGGAACTTCAGGCTATTAATTAACTCTGAATAAGCACGCAAGACGGCCATTCTTTTTTGAACGACTTTATAAGAGACACACAGATGAAAAAAACCGCATTAGTTCTGAGCGCATTGGCATTCAGCATCGGCATGGCGATGGGCCCGGTGACGGCCAGCGCCGCTGAAACCGCCTCTTCCAGCACCCAGCAGTTGCCGAGCCTGGCGCCGATGCTGGAAAAGGTCATGCCTTCCGTGGTGAGCATTAACGTTGAGGGCAGCACCACGGTCAATACGCCGCGCATGCCGCAGCAGTTCCAACAGTTCTTCGGTGAAGATTCGCCGTTCTGCCAGGACGGTTCGCCGTTCCAGGGCTCGCCGATGTGTCAGGGCGGTGAACAGCCTGGGCCGGATGGCCAGCCGCAGGGCACGCAGCAGAAATTCCAGGCGCTGGGCGCCGGGGTGGTCATCGATGCCGCCAAGGGCTATGTGGTGACCAATAACCACGTGGTGGATAACGCCAACAAGATCCAGGTGCAGCTGAGCGACGGCCGCCGTTTCGACGCCAAGGTGATCGGCAAGGATCCGCGTTCCGACATCGCCCTGATCCAGCTGAAAGACTTCAAGAACCTGACGGCGATCAAGATGGCGGACTCCGATCAGCTGCGCGTCGGCGATTACACCGTGGCGATCGGCAACCCGTACGGGCTGGGCGAAACCGCCACCTCAGGCATCGTGTCCGCCCTGGGGCGCAGCGGCCTGAATATCGAAAACTACGAAAACTTTATCCAGACCGATGCGGCGATCAACCGCGGCAACTCCGGCGGCGCGCTGGTTAACCTGAACGGCGAGCTGATCGGCATCAACACCGCGATCCTGGCGCCGGACGGCGGCAACATCGGTATCGGCTTCGCCATTCCGAGCAACATGGTGAAAAACCTGACGGCGCAAATGGTCGAGTATGGCCAGGTGAAACGCGGCGAGCTCGGCATCATGGGCACCGAGCTTAACTCTGAGCTGGCCAAGGCGATGAAGGTCGACGCGCAGCGCGGCGCTTTCGTCAGCCAGGTGGTGCCGAAGTCTTCCGCCGCGAAGGCGGGCATCAAAGCCGGTGACGTGATCGTCACCATGAACGGCAAGGCCATCTCCAGCTTCGCCTCGTTCCGGGCGGAGATCGGCACGCTGCCGGTCGGCAGCAAAATGTCGCTGGGCATTATCCGCGACGGCAAACCGGTGACCATTGACGTCACGCTGGAGCAAAGCGCGCAGACCCAGGTGGCCTCGGGCAATATCTACACCGGCATCGAAGGCGCCGAGCTGAGCAATGCTCAGGTCGGCAACGTGAAAGGCGTCAAGGTCGACAGCGTGAAAGCCGGCAGCGCCGCCGCGCGCATCGGCCTGAAAAAGGGCGACGTGATCCTGGGCGTGAACCAACAGCCGATCCAGAACCTGGGCGAGCTGCGTAAAATCCTCGACAGCAAACCGTCGGTGCTGGCGTTGAATATTCAGCGCGGCGATAGCCAACTGTACCTGCTGGCGCAGTGATAAACGTCAGGCGCTAAAAGCAACAAAGGCACGCTACGGCGTGCCTTTTTGCATTATGGCCTGAGGATTCAGGCCGGTTGCGCCAGATGCGCGCGCGCCGCGTGGATCACCAGTTCAATCTCATCCAACAGCTCCAGCCACTCCGGCTCCAGTTCGTCGTTGGTGATGCCCTGGCGCAGCTGCCGCTCGAGGTAGAAACACAGCTGCTTGAGGCGCGGCACGCCGCTGTAGCTGCAGCTGCCGTGCAGCTTATGGACCAGGTCGAGGATCTCGTCGTCGTGTTGCCCCTCGAGCAGCGCCTGCACCCGTTCGCGCACCTGCGGCAGGAAATCGAGCAACATTTGCAGCAGATCGCGCGCCAGATCCGGCTTATTGGCCGCCTGACGCAGCGCCAGCGGCCAGTCGAGCGACAGCGGGGCATCGTCGGCGACGGCGCTTTCCACGTCGCCGCTGTGATAGCGCGACAGCACGCGGGTCAGCATTTTCTCGTCGATCGGCTTGGCCAGGTAGTCGTCCATCCCCGCCTGCAGCAGATGCTCGCGCTCGCCGCTGGCAGCATGGGCGGTGACGGCGACAATCGGCGTGGAGTTGTGATGCGGCAACTGGCGGATCAGCTCGCTGGCGTGAATGCCGTCCATCTTCGGCATTTGAATGTCCATCAGGATCAGATCCAGCACGTTGTCGCGCGCCAGCGCCAGCGCTTCCTCGCCGCTCTCGCACAGCAGGGTTTTTTCTACCTGTTCTCCCAACAACGTGCCGATCAGCTTCAGGTTAGCCGGGTTGTCGTCAACCGCCATCACCGTCAGCGGCAGGCGTTTACGCTCAGGCTGCGCGGTGAGGCGTGCCGGCGCCTCCATCCGGAGCATCGGGAACAGTCGGGTGCTGGTGATCGGCTTGATCAGGCAGCCGAGCGCGCCTTGTTGTTTAAGCAGTTCGGCATCGATTTGCGCCTGGCACGGCAGCGCCAGAATGACCCGATCGGCCAGCTTCAGCGAGGCCAGCAATTTGTCCTCGTGCTGCGCCATGTTGTCGCGGAACGGGATCGGCACGCCGGCCAGCAGGAAATCATAGTGGCTTGGCGGCAACTGGCCCAGCGTCGGCGAGTGGGTGATCACCAGCTGCGTGACGCTGAGCATGTTGAGCGTCGCCTGCGCCGCCGTCGGGTTGGACTCGATATAGGCCAGCGTTTTGCCGTTCAGATCCGGCAGGCTCGGCGCCAGCGACAGCATGCCCTCATTCAGATCCAGCGTGATATGGAACCAGAAGGTCGAGCCGCGGTTCAACTGGCTGTGGAAGCAGATATCGCCCCCCATCTCTTTCACCAGCTTTTGCGTGATCACCAGCCCCAGCCCGGTGCCGCCGTGGCGGCGGGAGATGCTGGCGTCCGCCTGGCGGAATGCCTGGAACAGCTGCGACTGCTGGCGTTCGGAGATGCCGATGCCGGTATCGTGGATCTGCACTTCCACTTCCACCCGGCGATCCAGCTGTTTGCGCAGCTCGACGCGAATGTCGATATTGCCGGTTTCGGTGAATTTGATGGCGTTGCCCAGCAGGTTGGTGATGATTTGCTGCAGGCGAAGCGAGTCGCCGATCACCTGCTCCGGCACGTCGTTGTGCACATCCAGCGTCAGCTCCAGGCCCTTGTCGTGGGCGCTGGGCGCCAGCAGCACCACCACTTCGTCCAGCGTTTCACGCAGGGCGAACGGAATATGCTCCAGCACCAGCTTGCCGGCCTCCAGCTTGGAGAAGTCCAGCACGTCATTGATGATGGTCAGCAGGTTGTTGGCCGAGCGCTCGATGGTCTGCAAATAGTCGGTCTGGGTCGCGCTCAGATCGGTTTTCAGCATCTGGCGGGTGAAGCCGATCACGCCGTTGAGCGGAGTACGCAGCTCATGCGACATGTTGGCCAGAAATTCGGACTTGATGCGCGCCGCCTCCTGCGCACGTTTTTTCGCCAGATCCAGTTCGACGTTCTGGATCTCCATCTGCTCCAGCGTTTCGCGCAGGTCTGACGTGGCCTGATCGATGTTCTGCTGCATCTCTTCGTGATAGGCGGTAAGCGACATTGCCATCGAGTTGATGCCGTTTTTCAGCATGTGCAGCTCGCCGAGCATATAGCCTTCCACGCGGCTGTCGAGCTGGCCGCGGCGGATGCGGTCGACGGTGTTCACCATATTGCGGATCGGGCCGGTCACGTCGCGCATCAGCCGGTAAGCGAACAGGATGGCGATGCACATGCACAGCAGCAACAGCAGGGTAGAGACAAAGACCTCTTTATATTGCTGCAGCCGCACCGACTGCAGATCCAGCTCGATCGCCACATAGCCCAGGTTGTTGTCGGGATGGCTGCCGCCGTCGGCGGTTTCATCCGGATACTGGCTTTCCGACAGGATCGGCGTGCGCAGGATCAGCGAATCGCCGCGTCGGGTGAGCATCAGATCGGTGGGCAACGGCACGCCTTTCGGCAGCTGCAGCTGAGCGAAGTTGTGATGATAATTGGAGGTGACGAACAGGTTATTCTGCGCATCAAACACGGTGATCGAACGCACGATGTCCGAATGGCGGCGGTGCAACAGGCTGACCAACTGCCTGACCGATTCGCGGCTGCGGAACGTCATGCCGTACTCGCTGGCCACCGCCAGCGGCTCGATGATGCTGGCGCCGGCGTCGACCAGTTGTTCCTGTAGCTCGTTATAGCGGTGCACCACGAAGAAGGTGCTGAGCAGCAAACCAATCAGCAAGGTCGGTGCCAGAATCAGGATCATCATGCGCGCACGCAGGCTGTATTTGGTCATGGGATTCCAATGTGGGAGAATTGACAGCTGACACTAGCTTAATGAACCAGCACACAATCGACAAATATGGCGCAATTCTACTCTCCCAAACGCCGCGTGACGACCCGGCAGAGCTCACAAATCTTCACCGTGACGGTGAGCGATCTCGATCCTTTCGGCCAGGGCGTGGCGCGCCACGACGGCAAAGCGGTGTTCGTGCCGGGCGTCTTGCCGGGCGAGCAGGCGGAAATCCAGCTGACCGAAGACAAGCGTCAGTTCGCCAAAGGCAAACTCAAACGCTTGCTGAGCCGCAGCCCGCAGCGGGTAGAACCGCGCTGCCCGCATTTCGGCGTGTGCGGCGGCTGCCAGCAGCAGCACGCGGATGAGGCGCTGCAACAGCAGAGCAAGGCGGCGGCGCTGGTGCGCATGATCGCCCGCGAAACCGGCGTAACCCCGCAACAGGAACCGGTGATCGCCGGCCCGGAATACGGCTATCGCCGCCGCGCCCGCCTGAGCCTGGCATGGCAGCCGAAGCAGCAGCGCCTGATGATGGGCTTTCGGCAGGCGGCCTCCAGCGAGCTGGTGGCGGTGGAGCACTGCCCGGTGCTGCGGCCGGAGCTGGAGCAGCTGCTGGCGCCGGTGCGCGCCTGCCTGAGCGGGCTGCAGGCGGTGCGGCGGCTGGGGCATGTGGAGCTGGTGCTGGCGGATAACGGCCCGCTGCTGGTGCTGCGTCATCTCGACGCGCTGAAAGAGGCGGATCTGCAGGCGCTGTTGGCGTTTGGTGAGCGGGAAAAGGTCGCCGTTTATCTGGCGCCGGACAGCGAACGGGTGGAAAAACTGTGCGGTGAAACGCCGTATTATCAGGTTGACGGGCTACGCTTAGACTTCAGTCCGCGCGACTTTATTCAGGTCAATGACGTCGTAAACCAACAAATGGTGGCGCAGGCCCTTGAATGGCTCGACATTCAACCCAATGATCGGGTGCTGGACCTGTTCTGCGGCATGGGTAATTTCACCCTGCCGCTGGCGCGCCGCGCTGCCGCGGTGGTGGGCATCGAAGGTGTTGCCACGCTGGTAGCGAATGGGCAATATAATGCACATAAGAATAAGCTGAATAATGCGTCGTTCTTCCATGAGAATCTGGAGGACAACGTTGCGCGGCAACCTTGGGCAGCACAAGGGTTTGATAAGGTGATGCTGGATCCCGCCCGCGCCGGTGCGGCCGGGGTGATGTCACACATTGTAAAACTGGCGCCGGCGCGGGTGGTGTATGTTTCCTGTAACCCCACCACGCTGGCTCGCGACAGCAACGTGCTGTTGAACGCCGGTTATCGTCTTGCGCGCGTGCGGATGTTGGATATGTTTCCGCACACGGGGCATCTTGAATCAATGGCGCTGTTTATCAACGAGCGTGCGCCAGAGGTCGCTGCAAAGTAGGGAGAAGTTATGGTTGCGGTAAGAAGTGCACATCTGAATACGGCGGGTGAGTTCGCTCTCGATGAGTGGATCGCCGGCTTGGGGCTACCTAACCCGCAGTCATGTGAGCGATTGGCCGCAACCTGGCGTTATTGTGAGCAGCAGACCCAAAACCATCCTGACGCCTCGCTGCTGCTGTGGCGCGGCCTGGAGATGGTGGAAATTCTCTCGACGCTGAGCATGGACAACGACAGCATGCGCGCCGCGCTGCTGTTCCCGCTGGTGGACGCCGGCATCGTGCAGGAAGAGACCCTGACCGAAGCGTTCGGCAAGGGCATCGTCGCGCTGGTGCACGGCGTGCGTGATATGGACGCCATTCGCCAACTGAAAGCCACCCAAAACGACTCGATGGCCTCCGAACAGGTCGACAACGTGCGCCGCATGCTGTTGGCGATGGTGGAGGATTTCCGCTGCGTGGTCATCAAGCTGGCGGAGCGCATCGCCCACCTGCGTGAGGTGAAAGACGCGCCGGAAGACGAACGCGTGCTGGCGGCGAAAGAGTGTTCCAACATCTACGCCCCGCTGGCCAACCGGCTCGGCATCGGCCAGCTGAAGTGGGAGCTGGAGGATTTCTGCTTCCGCTACCTGCATCCGGAAGAATATAAGCGCATCGCCAAGCTGTTGCATGAGCGCCGCATCGATCGCGAACAGTTCATCGACGATTTCGTCGCCGGGCTGCGCGCCGAGATGGCCAACGAAGGCATTCGGGTGGAGATCTACGGCCGGCCGAAACACATCTACAGCATCTGGCGCAAGATGCAGAAAAAACACCTGGCGTTCGACGAACTGTTCGACGTGCGTGCGGTGCGCATCGTGGCGGAGCGCCTGCAGGATTGCTACGCGGCGTTGGGCATCGTGCATACCCACTTCCGCCATTTGCCGGATGAGTTCGACGACTACGTCGCTAACCCGAAACCGAACGGCTACCAGTCGATCCACACCGTGGTGCTGGGGCCGCGCGGCAAAACCGTAGAGATTCAGATCCGCACGCGCCAAATGCACGAAGACGCCGAACTGGGCGTGGCCGCGCACTGGAAGTACAAAGAGGGCGCAGGCGTGACCGTGCGCTCCGGCTACGAAGAACGCATCGCCTGGCTGCGCAAGCTGATCGCCTGGCAGGAAGAAATGGCGGACTCCGGCGAGATGCTCGACGAAGTGCGCAGCCAGGTGTTCGACGATCGGGTCTATGTATTTACCCCGAAAGGCGACGTGGTGGATCTGCCGGCCGGCTCCACGCCGCTCGATTTCGCCTACCACATTCACAGCGACGTCGGTCACCGCTGTATCGGCGCCAAGATCGGCGGCCGCATCGTGCCGTTTACCTATCAGCTGAAGATGGGCGATCAGATTGAGATCATCACCCAGAAACAGCCGAACCCGAGCCGCGACTGGCTGAACCCAAACCTGGGGTATGTCACCACCAGCCGCGGGCGCTCGAAGATCCACAACTGGTTCCGCAAGCAGGATCGCGACAAGAACATTCTCGCCGGCCGCCAGATGCTGGACAACGAACTGGAACACCTCGGCATCAGCCTGAAAGAGGCCGAAAAGCTGCTGATCCCGCGCTACAACATGAACTCGCTGGACGAGGTATTGGCGGCGATCGGCGGCGGGGACATTCGCCTGAACCAGATGGTGAATTACCTGCAGGGTAAGTTCAACAAGCCGAGCGCCGAAGAACAGGATCGCGAGGCGCTGCGCCAGCTGGTGCAGCAGAAAGCGCCGCCGCCGGCCCGCAACAAGGACAACGGCCGAGTGGTGGTGGAGGGCGTGGGCAACCTGATGCACCACATTGCCCGCTGTTGCCAGCCGATCCCTGGCGACGACATCGTCGGTTTTATCACCCAGGGGCGCGGTATCTCGATCCACCGTGCGGACTGCGATCAACTGGTCGATTTGCAATCGCACGCGCCGGAGCGCATCGTCGATGCGGTATGGGGTGAAAGCTACTCCAGCGGTTATTCGCTGGTGGTGCGCGTGATGGCCAACGATCGCAGCGGGTTGCTGCGCGACATTACCACCATTTTGGCCAACGAAAAGGTCAACGTGCTGGGGGTTGCCAGCCGCAGCGACACCAAGAAACAGTTGGCCACCATCGACATGGATATCGAAATCTACAACCAGCAGGTGCTGAGCCGGGTGCTGGCGAAGCTGAACCAGCTGCCGGACGTGATAGACGCCAAGCGTCTGCACGGCAACTAAGCTCACATCGCCTTTCGGGCCGTATGCGCCATCGATACGGCCCGAGAACCATGCATTCGGTGGGCGCTCCCATGCGCCCTCATTCTTTCTCAGAGATTTTTTATGACCCAATCCACTCCGCTGCAGCGCCTGCTGAACATCATGAAAACGCTGCGCGATCCCCAGGTCGGTTGCTCGTGGGATCGCAAGCAAACTTTCGCCACCATCGCGCCCTACACGCTGGAAGAGACTTACGAAGTGCTGGACGCCATCGAGCGGCAGGACTACGCCGATCTGCGCGACGAACTGGGCGATTTGCTGTTCCAGGTGGTGTTCTACGCCCAGATGGGGCAGGAACAGGGGCTGTTCGATTTCGATGAGGTGTGCACCGCCATCAGCGATAAGCTGGAGCGCCGTCACCCGCATATCTTCGGTGACGCCGAGGGTGGGGACAGCGAAGCCGTGGCCGCGCGCTGGGAGCAGCTCAAGGCCGGCGAGCGCGCCGAAAAAGCGCTGCACTCGGTGCTGGACGACATTCCGCAGGCGTTGCCGGCGCTGATGAAGGCGCACAAAATCCAAAAACGCTGCGCCTCGGTCGGTTTCGACTGGAACACCCTGGGGCCGGTGCTGGACAAAGTGTACGAAGAGATCGATGAAGTGATGCACGAAGCCCGCCAGGCGGTGGTCGATGAGAGCAAGCTGGAAGAGGAGATCGGCGATCTGCTGTTCGCCACGGTGAACCTGTCGCGCCATCTGGGGCACAAAGCGGAGAACGCGCTGCAGGCGGCGAACCGCAAGTTCGAGCGCCGCTTCCGCCAGGTGGAAGCGATCATCCAGCAACGCGGGCTGCGGCTTGAAGACGCCACGCTGGAGCAGATGGAAGACGCCTGGCAGCAGGTGAAGAAATCTGAAATCTGATGCGCTTCCGGCGTTCATGGCGCCGGGGTGAACATGAAGGACGTTCCACGCAGACAAGGGAAGGTGGCGTCATGATCAAGAGGCTAATGCTTTTAGCCTGTTTTTTCCCCGGTTTCAGCTCGGCGTCTCCTCCTGCTGATGTTGGGCGGCTGCGGTATGATGAGCGCAGGCTGCCATTAGTCGATGTGCAGATCGATAACCGGTTACACACGCTCATGCTGGATACCGGCAGCGCAGAAGGGATACACCTTTATCAACACGATCTGGAGCGTCTGGTCGCGCAACCGAGTCTGAAGGCGGTGCGGCTGGCGCCTCGGCGGCTGAGAGATCTCTCTGGCGGTGAAAATCAGGTGTCTGCCTGGCGGATTAGTCGGCTGTTTATTGGCAATATCCCGTTTAACGACGTCGAAGCGGTGAGTTTTAAGCCCTGGGGACTCAGCCTGGGAAACGAGGTGCCGGTAAGTGCAGTGATGGGGCTTGGGTTGTTCCGCGATCGAAAGGTGCTGATGGATTTCGAAAACGACCGCTTGCAAATGTTGACTCATCTGCCTTCAGACATTGCAATATGGGCTTCATATCCATTCGAACAGACCGATGAGGGGCTGAGCGTGACGGCCTTCGTTGGCAATAAACCGTTGCGCCTGATTGTTGATACCGGCGCCAGCCATTCTCTTTTGTTTGCCGCAGGCTTGCCGGCTGGCCTCTTGTTTTCCGGCTGTCGTTCCATTGAGCCTGAGGCCGAGAACCTGGATTGCCGAGTGACCAGATTCACCTTGACCGATCGCCGGGGCCGGCGTCACAACGATTTGGCCATCGTTACCGAAGGTCCAACGTCTGAGGCGCTGGGTTTTGATGGTCTGCTGGGAATGGGCTTTATGCGGGGTCATCGTGTGATTGTTGATATGCCTGAACGCATGCTCTACATCAGTCGTTAACCCGATGCGCTTCGATCCCAGGCTAATCGGGTTTAGGGAAGCTGAACTGCCGCTACAATGTTGATCGACGACAAGGTTCACTCAAGCTGAAACGGTTAAGCTTGCGGTTAGGTCACAGGCGCAGGGCTGCCGTCGGCAGCAAAAGGCCAACAAACTGAAATCTAAGGCGTTTTATCGCTCCTGAGGGGCGGTAAAAAGAAATTTTCTCCGCTAACTCTTTGTATTTCCTGGAGGGTTTTGGGCGCGCCGGCGGAGTAAACCCTGATGAACACGGGAGGGCGGCCGAGATGATGGACAGCAAAACGATCGTTTGTAGGTCAGGAGAGGTTCGGGTATACTACTTTCCCGTCCTGGTTCTTCCATCGTCTTTAAACCTAAACTCTCAGGTTCAGCATGACAACTAATTATATTTTTGTGACCGGCGGGGTCGTATCCTCTCTGGGTAAAGGCATTGCCGCAGCCTCTCTGGCGGCTATTCTTGAAGCCCGTGGCCTCAACGTTACCATCATGAAACTGGACCCGTACATCAACGTGGATCCGGGCACCATGAGCCCGATTCAGCATGGGGAAGTTTTCGTCACCGAAGACGGCGCAGAAACCGATCTGGATTTGGGTCACTACGAGCGCTTCATCCGCACCAAGATGTCGCGTCGCAACAACTTCACCACCGGCCGCATCTACTCCGACGTGCTGCGTAAAGAACGCCGCGGCGACTATCTGGGCGCGACCGTGCAGGTCATTCCGCACATCACCAACGCGATCAAAGAGCGCATCATCGAAGGCGGCGAAGGCCACGATGTGGTGCTGGTGGAAATCGGCGGCACCGTCGGCGATATCGAATCGCTGCCGTTCCTCGAAGCCATCCGTCAGATGGCGGTGGAAGTGGGCCGCGAGCACACGCTGTACATGCACCTGACGCTGGTGCCGTACATGGCGGCGGCGGGCGAAGTGAAAACCAAGCCGACCCAGCATTCCGTAAAAGAGCTGCTTTCCATCGGTATTCAGCCTGATGTGCTGATTTGCCGTTCCGATCGCGCGGTTCCTGCTAACGAACGCGCTAAAATCGCGCTTTTCTGCAACGTGCCGGAAAAAGCGGTTATCTCTCTGAAAGACGTTGATTCTATTTATAAAATCCCAGGCCTATTGAAATCTCAGGGGCTGGACGATTATATTTGTAAACGATTCAGCCTGAACGCGCCGGAAGCCAACCTGGCCGAATGGGAACAGGTGATTTACGAAGAAGCCAATCCGGGCGGCGAAGTGACCATCGGTATGGTCGGCAAATACGTTGAGCTGCCGGACGCTTACAAGTCGGTGATCGAAGCGCTGAAGCACGGCGGGCTGAAAAACCGTCTGACCGTGAACATCAAGCTGATCGACTCGCAGGACGTGGAAACCCGCGGCGTGGAAGTGCTGAAAGGGCTGGATGCGATCCTGATCCCGGGTGGCTTCGGTTACCGCGGCGTGGAAGGCAAAGTGATGACCGCGCGCTATGCCCGCGAGAACAACATTCCTTACCTGGGCATTTGCCTGGGCATGCAGGTGGCGTTGATGGAGTTCGCTCGCAACGTGGCCGGCATGGAGAACGCCAACTCCACCGAGTTTATGCCAGACTGTAAGTACCCGGTGGTGGCGTTGATCACCGAATGGCGCGATGAAGACGGCAACGTCGAAGTGCGCAGCGAAGAAAGCGATTTGGGCGGCACGATGCGCGTAGGTGGCCAACAGTGCAACCTGAGCGACAACAGCCTGGTGCGCCAGCTGTACGGCGAACCGACCATTGTCGAGCGTCACCGTCACCGTTACGAAGTTAACAACATGCTGTTGAAGCAGATCGAAGCCGCAGGGCTGCGTGTCGCCGGTCGTTCCGCCGACAACAAGCTGGTCGAGATCATTGAACTGCCGAATCACCCGTGGTTTGTAGCCTGCCAGTTCCACCCGGAATTTACGTCTACGCCGCGTGATGGGCATCCGCTGTTCGCCGGCTTCGTGAAAGCCGCTGGCGAGCATCAGAAGCGCCAGGTGAAATAACATATTTGGTAGGCGGCGCGCGGTGAGAACCGCGCGCTGTTTGTCTGGAGTTTTAGTTTAACTTGTACTGAGGAAAACCTAATGTCCAAAATCGTTAAAGTCATCGGTCGTGAAATCATCGACTCCCGCGGTAACCCGACTGTTGAAGCCGAAGTTCATCTGGAAGGCGGTTTCGTCGGCCTGGCTGCTGCGCCGTCAGGTGCTTCTACCGGTTCCCGCGAAGCGCTGGAACTGCGTGACGGTGACAAGTCTCGTTTCCTGGGTAAAGGCGTACTGAAAGCCGTTGCTGCAGTAAACGGTCCGATTGCTCAGGCAGTACTGGGTAAAGATGCCAAAGACCAGGCGAACATCGACAAGATCATGATCGAGCTGGACGGCACCGAGAACAAATCCAACTTCGGCGCCAACGCCATTCTGGCGGTTTCCCTGGCAGCAGCGAAAGCGGCCGCAGCCTCTAAAGGCATGCCGCTGTACGAGCACATCGCTGAACTGAACGGCACCCCAGGCAAATTCTCCATGCCACTGCCGATGATGAACATCATCAACGGCGGCGAGCACGCTGACAACAACGTCGACATTCAGGAATTCATGATTCAGCCGGTTGGCGCGAAGACCCTGAAAGAAGCGGTGCGCATCGGTTCTGAAGTGTTCCACCACCTGGCGAAAGTTCTGAAAGCCAAAGGCATGAACACCGCCGTGGGCGACGAAGGCGGCTATGCGCCAAACCTGGGTTCCAACGCCGAAGCGCTGGCGGTTATCGCTGAAGCGGTAAAAGCGGCGGGCTACGAGCTGGGCAAAGACGTCACTCTGGCGATGGACTGCGCGGCTTCCGAATTCTACAAAGACGGTAAATACGTGCTGGCCGGCGAAGGTAACAAAGCCTTCACTTCCGAAGAGTTCACTCACTTCCTGGAAGAGCTGACCAAACAGTACCCAATCGTGTCTATCGAAGACGGCCTGGATGAATCCGACTGGGCGGGCTTCGCTTACCAGACCAAAGTACTGGGCGACAAAATCCAGCTGGTGGGCGACGATCTGTTCGTAACCAACACCAAGATCCTGAAAGAAGGCATCGAGAAAGGCATCGCTAACTCCATCCTGATCAAGTTCAACCAGATCGGTTCTCTGACCGAAACCCTGGCAGCTATCAAGATGGCGAAAGACGCTGGTTACACCGCGGTGATCTCTCACCGTTCCGGTGAAACCGAAGACGCGACCATCGCTGACCTGGCGGTAGGGACTGCGGCTGGTCAGATCAAAACCGGTTCCATGAGCCGTTCTGACCGCGTTGCCAAGTACAACCAACTGATCCGTATCGAAGAAGCGCTGGGTGACCGTGCGCCGTTCAACGGCCTGAAAGAAGTTAAAGGCCAGTAAGTTCGACCGATTCGGTTGCTAAATAAAAACCCGCTGCGGCGGGTTTTTTTATGTTTTAAATTCGTGATGATTGTCAGTTTAATAATAAGTTTTTCATTGAAAGCGTGGTTTTGTTTAACCCGATAATTTCATTAAAGATAGTAAACGCGATTATTTTATATTCCAATTCTATTTGCTTTATAACTATTAGTTACTAGACTGCCAATAAGGCAGTTTATTTTCGCCGTTCTGCCGTGGACCTTCATCATCACCATACCTTAATACTGCCGGCTTGCTGGCCGGTTGAGCGAGGGCTTGATGCGACAACGAATCATCATTGTCGGCGGTGGAACCGGCGGCACCATCCTGGCCAATTTATTGGCCGCAAAATTACACCGGGAAATTATTAATAATAAAGTCGAGTTATTAATGATATCGGATTCACCGCTGCATTATTACAAACCGGCGTTTATGTATGTGGCATTCAATTCTTTTTTCAAGCAAGAGCTCACGCGCTCACAGCGGAGTTTATTGCGGCCAGAAATACAGTTTATTATTGATAAAGCGGAATCTTTCGATTTAAAACAGCGAAGTATAGCGACGCAAAGCGGTAAATTTTATTCCTATGATTTTCTGGTTTTCGCCACCGGCTGCGTACCCTGGCCAGAGCGCATCGAAGGATTGGCGCAGGCGGGCGATCATTTTTACCAGTATCAGGCCGCCAGGCGGTTAGCGCATAAATTGGCGACGATCGAGAAAGGCCGCATTTTCATCACCGTGTCCTTCCCTGAAACGCCCAACGTGCCCCACCAGTGCGGCATCGCCCCGATCGAAACCACCCTGATGCTGGATGACTACCTGCGGCGGCGCGGCGTGCGCAAGGCGGTAGAGATTGTGTACACCTATCCGACCATTTCTCAACTCTTGCGTAACTGCCTGTTTTTACAGCGCCCGACAGGCGAAGCGCTGCCCGCCATTTTTGCCGCACGTGACATTCTCCACCAGCGTGGGTTTACCCTCAGCCGGGTAGACGCCCAACGTAACATCGCCTATTCCGCTGAGGGGGAAGAGCAGCCGTTCGACATTCTGATGGCAACGCCGCCGATTCGCGCAGTCGAGGCGGTGCGCAATACCGGGTTGAGCGAGAGTCAAAACGGTGAAGGCTGGCTGCCGACCGATCATCAAACGCTGCAGGTCTACGGCCAACAGGGCGTGTATGTCATAGGCGATACCGTGGATTTGCCGGTCAGCAAGGCCGGCGGCTCTTGCCATAATCAGGCGCCGGTCATTGCCGACAACATCGTGGCGGAAATGCGGCTGGGCCAAACCGTGAGCCATTATGACGGCAAGGTGCAGGCGGTCGCGCAAATGGGGCTGAATGCCGGCATGCCGCTGGTGTACGACTACCGTCACGACGTGCTGCCGACGCCCGCCACCAAGGTGGGCGGCATGCTGCGCAATGGGTTTAACCGCGGCCTTTACTGGGCCACGGTAAGGGGGATGCTATGACGGGAAGCACGGTGCATGCGGCTGACCTGCAATCATTGGCGGCGTTGCTCGAGAAACTGCAGCCGCTACTGGCGGGTGGCCGGTTGGATAACGTGGTCGATCTGTTGTCGCTGCTGTCGGACGTGGTGGATATTGCCGACAACGCGCTGGTGGAGAAACTGGCCGGCGTCTTTGAAGGTTTGGTGACCCTCGGCTGGGAAGGCGGAACGGCGCTGCAGATGGCGCACAGCGAGCTGCAGTTGAATCCTCCACCGGCCAGTTTTCGCGCGCTGTACGCCTTGCTGAAGCAGCCGGATACCCTGCTGGGGTTAACGCTGCTGCTGCGTACTTTACAAATCATCGGCCAGCGCACGCGAGACAGCGCGTTGCCGTCAGCCCTGTCAGATGAATCGTCGAATTAAGCTTCACCCACTCAGGTAAGGAGTTGTGTTATGTCCGCTACAACAGTTGGCCACGACTTTGCCACCCGGGCTATTCATTACGGCTACGATCCTCAGCGGTATCAGGGGGCACTGTCTCCGCCGGTGTTTATGAGCTCTACGTTTGCTTTTCCCACGGCGGAATACGGCGGCGCCTGCTTTGCCGGCACCGAGCCGGGGTACTTTTATTCGCGTATCGCCAACCCGACGTTAAACCTGCTCGAGCAACGCATCGCCAACCTGGAGGAAGGGGAAGCTGCGGTGGCGTTCGCTTCCGGTATGGGGGCGATCACCGCGTGTTGTTGGACGCTGCTCAGACCGGGTGATGAGCTGATTGTCGACGAAACCGTCTATGGTTGCACCTTCAGCTACTTTCATCATGGTCTGGCGCGCTTTGGCGTCAAGATAACCCACGTTGATCTGACCCGGCCGGAGCGGTTGGCGGCGGCCATTGGACCGCGTACCCGCCTGGTGTATTGCGAAACGCCGGCCAATCCCAATATGCGTTTGATCGATATCGCCGCCGTGGCGGAGATTGCCCATCGGCATCAGGCGCTGTTGCTGGTGGACAACACCTACTGTACGCCCTATCTGCAGCGGCCTTTGGCGCTAGGCGCCGATATCGTGGTGCACTCGGCGACCAAGTACCTCGGCGGGCACGGCGATCTCCTGGCCGGGATCGCGGTGACGCGTCAGGCGTTGGCCGAGGCGATCCGTCTGGAGGGGCTAAAGGACATGAATGGGGCGGTACTGTCGGCGCAGGATGCCGCGCTGGTGCTGCGTGGGATGAAAACTTTGCCGCTGCGCATGGATCGTCATTGCGATAATGCGCAGCGCCTGGCGGAGATGCTGACGGAGCATCCGGCGGTCGAGCGGGTATATTACCCCGGCCTGGCGAACTTCCCTCAGCATGCGTTGGCGCAGCGGCAAATGGCGCGCCCCGGCGGCATGCTGGCGTTTGAGCTGCGGGGTGGCCTGTGTGCAGGCATTCGCTTCCTCAATGCGCTGCAGCTCATCTTGCGCGCGGTCAGCCTGGGCGATTGCGAAAGCCTGGCGCAACACCCGGCCAGCATGACGCACTCGGCCTACACGCCTGAAGAGCGGAAACGGCACCACATCAGCGAGGGGCTGGTGCGGCTGTCCGCCGGGCTGGAGGCGTTTGACGATCTGCAGGCGGATATCCTGCAGGCGCTGGCGCAGGCGCAATAAAAAAACCCGCCGCAGCGGGTTTTAGCCGAAGCGAGCGTTACATCTGTTGCGTCGCTGTGGTCACCGGCGAACCGCCGCCTTTTTTGCGCACCCACAGCCAGTAAGCCGCGGTGAGGAACGCGATCCACACCAGCCCGACATACAGGGCGATGCGGCTCTCTTCGAAGTAGCCGAGCAGGCCGATGACGAACGCCATAAAGGCGGTCGCCAATGCCGGCGCCACCGGCCACCACGGCACCGGGAAACTCAACTGACGGGTTTCCTCCGGCGACAGCGTGCGGCGCATGACGATCTGCGACAGCAGGATCATCAGCCACACCCAGACGGTGGCGAAGGTAGCGATTGAGGCGATGATCATGAAGACCTTCTCCGGGATCAGGTAGTTGAGCACCACCGCCAGCAGCAGGGCGACCGACATCACCAGCACCGTCATCCACGGCACGCCGCTGGCGGTCAGCTTGGTGAAGCTGCGCGGCGCTTGGCCGTCCTGCGCCATGCCGTACATCATGCGGCCGGCGCCGAAGATGTCGCTGTTGATGGCCGAAATGGCCGCGGTGATCACCACCACGTTCAGCACGTTGGCGGCGGAGCTGATGCCGAGGTTGCTGAAGATCTCAACGAACGGGCTGCCGTTCTGGCCGATGCTGTTCCACGGATAGATCGCCATCAGCACCGTCAGCGTCAGCACATAAAACAGCAGGATGCGCACCGGCACGGCGTTGATCGCCTTCGGCAGCACTTTGGCGGGGTCTTTCGCCTCGCTGGCGGTGATGCCGATGATCTCGATGCCGCCGAAGGCGAACATCACCACCGCTAATGACGCGACCACGCCGCCGATGCCGTTAGGCATAAAGCCGCCGTGCTGCCACAGGTTGCTGATGCCGGTGGCGTGCTGGGCTTGCCCGAAACCGAACAGCATTACCGCCGCGCCGCCGACGATCATCGCCACGATGGCGGCGACCTTGACCAGCGACAGCCAGAACTCCAGCTCGCCGAAAACCTTGACGCTGCACAGGTTGAGCGCGCCGATAAACAGGATGATGCTGAGCACCCAGACCCACTGGGCGACGTCCGGGAACCACAGCCCCATATAGATGCCGAAGGCAGTGACGTCCGCCAGGGCGACGATCACCATTTCAAAGGTGTAGGTCCAGCCGGTGAGGAACCCGGCCAGCGGGCCGAGATAGTGGCTGGCGTAGTGGCCGAACGAGCCGGAAACCGGCTGGTGCACCGCCATTTCGCCCAGCGCGCGCATCACCATGAATACCGCCGCGCCGCCCACCAGGTAGGCCAGTAGCACCGCCGGGCCGGCCAGCTGGATGGCGCCGGCGGAGCCGTAGAACAGGCCGGTGCCGATCGCCGAGCCGAGAGCCATGAAACGGATATGCCGCGCGTTTAGTCCGCGTCTGAGTTGTGTCGTTTCGTTACGCATGTTGCTTCCCGTTAAGTGTTTGCCGAACAGGCACGCGCTGCCCGCGCCGGGTGGAACGCACCCGGCGGGGCAGAACAAACTGCGTGATTCAGTATGTGATGATTATGCCTGGCTAGGCAGCAGCGCCGCAGGCAGCAGCGATGTCAGGTGACCGGCCGCCAAGAGTTGGCTGGCGGCTTCAATGTCGGGGGCGAAGAAACGATCCTTGTCGTAGAAACTGACATGCTCGCGCAGCAGACGGCGCGCCTGCTCCAGACCTTCCGAGGTCTTCAGGCCGTTGCGGAAATCCAGGCCCTGGCAGGCGGCCAGCCACTCGACCGCCAGAATGCCGCGCACGTTGTCCGCCATGTTCCACAGGCGGCGGCCGGCGGCCGGCGCCATGGAAACGTGGTCCTCCTGGTTGGCGGAGGTCGGAATGCTGTCGACGCTTGATGGATGCGCCAGCGCTTTGTTTTCGCTGGCCAGCGCTGCGGCGGTGACCTGAGCGATCATGAAGCCGGAGTTCACACCGCCGTTCTCCACCAGGAACGGCGGCAGCTGCGACATGTGTTTGTCCATCATCAGCGAGATGCGGCGCTCGGACAGCGAACCGATTTCGGCGAATGCCAGCGCCAGGTTATCGGCGGCCATCGCCACCGGTTCGGCGTGGAAGTTGCCGCCGGACAGCACGTCGCCCTGTTCGGCGAACACCAACGGGTTATCGGAGACGGCGTTGGCTTCGATCTCCAACACCTCGGCGGCCTGACGGATCTGCGTCAGGCAGGCGCCCATGACCTGCGGCTGGCAGCGCAGGGAGTAAGGATCCTGCACTTTTTCACAGTTGCGGTGCGAGTCGGAGACTTCGCTGCGCGCGCCGAGCAGGTGGCGGTAGGCGAGGGCGGCGTCGATCTGGCCGCGCTGGCCGCGCACCTCGTGGATACGCGCATCGAACGGGCTGCGGGAGCCCAGCGCGGCTTCCACCGTCAGGCTGCCCGCCACGGTCGCGGCCGCGAACAGATCTTCGGCATCGAACAGGCCGCGCAGCGCGAAGGCGGCGGAGACCTGAGTGCCGTTCAGCAATGCCAGGCCCTCTTTCGCCGCCAGCGTCAGCGGTTTCAGGCCGGCTTTGGCCAGCGCTTCGGTCGCCGGCAGCCATTGGCCCTGATGGCGTGCCTTACCTTCGCCCAGCAGCACCAGGCTCATGTGTGCCAGCGGCGCCAGGTCGCCGGAGGCGCCGACGGAGCCTTTCAGCGGAATATGCGGATAGACTTCGGCGTTGACCAGCGCGATCAGCGCCTGGATAACTTCCAGGCGAATGCCGGAGAAGCCGCGCGACAGGCTGTTGATCTTCAGCACCATGATCAGGCGCACCAGATTGTCGTCGGTCGGCTCGCCCACGCCGGCGGCGTGTGACAGCACGATCGAGCGCTGCAGATTTTCCAAATCGTCGCGGGCGATGCGCGTCGAAGCCAGCAGGCCAAACCCGGTGTTGATGCCGTATGTGGTGCGGTTTTCTTCAACGATGCGCTCCACGCAGGCCACGCTCTGTTGGATAGGGCCGTAGGCGTTGTCGTCCAGCGTCAGCGTCACCGGATGTTGATAGACGTCGCGTAGCTGAGCCAGCGTCAGTTTGCCCGGGCGAATAGTCAGCGCTTTCATGCTTTTTCTCCTTGGGTCGCGGCAACCATCGGCAGGTTCAGGCCTTGCTCGCGGGCGCAGTCGATAGCGATATCGTAGCCGGCGTCGGCGTGACGCATGACCCCGGTAGCCGGGTCATTGTGCAGCACGCGGGCGATGCGCTCGGCGGCCTCATCGGTGCCGTCGCAGACGATCACCATGCCGGAGTGTTGGGAGAAGCCCATGCCGACGCCGCCGCCGTGGTGCAGGGAAACCCAGGTGGCGCCGCTGGCGGTGTTCAGCAGGGCGTTCAGCAGCGGCCAGTCGGAGACCGCATCTGAGCCGTCTTTCATCGCTTCGGTTTCACGGTTCGGGCTGGAAACGGAGCCGGAATCCAGGTGGTCGCGGCCGATGACGATCGGGGCGGACAGTTCGCCGCGGCGAACCATCTCGTTGAACGCCAGGCCCAGCTTGGCGCGCTGGCCGAGGCCAACCCAGCAGATGCGCGCCGGCAGGCCCTGGAAGCTGATGCGCTCGCGCGCCATGTCCAGCCAGCGGTGCAGGTGTTCGTCATCCGGGATCAGCTCTTTCACCATGGCGTCGGTTTTGTAGATGTCCTGCGGATCGCCGGACAGCGCCGCCCAGCGGAACGGCCCGATGCCGCGGCAGAACAGCGGACGGATGTAGGCCGGCACGAAGCCTGGGAAGTCGAAGGCGTTGTCGACGCCGGTTTCTTTCGCCATCTGGCGAATGTTGTTGCCGTAGTCGAAGGTCGGCACGCCCATCTGCTGGAACGCCAGCATGGCTTTGACGTGATCGGCCATCGACTGCTTGGCGGCGGCGACCACCTTGGCTGGCTCGGTCTGGGCGCGCTGGCGATACTCTTCCCAGCTCCAGCCCTTCGGCAGGTAGCCGTTCAGCGGATCGTGGGCGCTGGTCTGGTCGGTGACCATGTCCGGGCGCACGCCGCGGCGCACCAGCTCAGGCAGGATTTCCGCCGCGTTGCCGCACAGGGCGATGGAGATGGCTTTGCCTTCGGCGGTGTATTTTTTGATGCGGGCCAGCGCGTCGTCCAGATCTTTGGCCTGCTCATCGACGTAGCGGGTTTTCAGACGGAAATCGATGCGGCTCTGCTGACATTCGATGTTCAGCGAGCAGGCGCCCGCCAGCGTGGCGGCCAGTGGCTGCGCGCCACCCATGCCGCCCAGACCGGCGGTCAGCACCCAGCGCCCCTGCAGGCTGCCGTCGTAGTGCTGGCGGCCCGCTTCGACGAAGGTCTCATAGGTGCCCTGAACGATGCCCTGGCTGCCGATGTAGATCCAGCTGCCGGCGGTCATCTGGCCGTACATGGCCAGGCCTTTGGCGTCCAGTTCGTTGAAGTGTTCCCAGGTCGCCCAGTGCGGCACCAGGTTGGAGTTGGCGATCAGCACGCGCGGCGCGTTGCTGTGGGTTTTGAATACGCCGACCGGCTTGCCGGACTGCACCAGCAGGGTTTCGTCTTCTTCCAGCGTTTTCAGGGTTTCGACGATCTTGTCGTAACAATCCCAGTCGCGCGCGGCGCGGCCGATGCCGCCGTACACCACCAGCTCATGTGGGTTCTCCGCAACTTCAGGATCGAGGTTGTTCATCAGCATGCGTAACGGCGCTTCGGTCAGCCAGCTTTTTGCGTTTAATTGTGTGCCGCGTGGCGCGCGTACATCGACATTGCGAACTTTGTTATTTGTAGTCACAGCAGTTTCCTCAAACAGTATCGGTGCAGATTCCATGCCGCGGTGGGGATGAGTACCACGGCATAACAATGCGTAGGGCTTATTAACATATACTTGTATGTACAAGCATATGCAACACTGACCAGTTGCCGCTGAAAAGTGGCATAAGAAAAAGTTATTTTCTTTTTATATCAGGTTGATATGCGATTTTTTGTTGCCGGTTTCATGTGCGAAAAGCCGGAGAAAAGTGAGCTGTTCGGCAAAAATGAATTAAAGTTGACTCATTTTTGGGCGGCTAGTCACAATATTTTTACAGACTGATTACAGTTGGCGGCGGAGGATAAACAAGCCCTATCACCGCGGCAAGAAAGCCCGCCGTGGACGGGCTTGCCAGGCTCAGGCGGCCGGTTGCAGCATCGGCTTGCGGCTCATCTTGCACACCGTGGCGATGGCGGCGATCAGCGCCGGTACGCACAGGAACATCAGGATGCTCTGCACTTCCCACTGCATCGCCAGCAGTTGGGCGCCCATCATGGTGCCGGCGACGCCGCCGAAGCGGCCGATGCCCTGCATCCAGGCGATGCCGGTGGCGCGGCTGTGGGTCGGGTAGAAGGTGGCCGCCAGCGTTTGCAGCCCGGACTGCGCGCCGTTCATGGTGACGCCCATCAGGAAGATGAAGGCGCCCAGCAGCACGATCTGCTTGTCTTCGGTGGCCATCGCCACGATCAGCAGGGCGGTGACGACAAAGCCGCTCGAGACCACTTTGTGCGCATTCCAGCGGTCCATCAGCCAGCCGGCCACCAGGATGCCCAGCGTGCCGCCGAAGGTGAACAGCGAGGTGAGCATCGCCGACTGTTCCAGCTGATAGCCCAAGCCCTGCATCAGGATCGGCATCCAGCTCAGCAACACGTAGTAGATCACCAGCCCCATGAAGTAGGTCACCCACAGCATCAGCGTGCCGAGCAGGTAAGGGCGGCTGAACAGCAGCCCGACGCTGGTCTTGGCCTGCGTCAGCTTCTCTTCATACAGGTAGAAACGCGTCACGCCGTCGAGGCTCTGGCTGACGAAGCGTTGCGCGATGCGTTTGATCTTCGCCGCATCCTGCCCGCGGTTGACCATATATTTGACCGATTCCGGCAGCAGCAGGATCAGCAACACCGTCAACGCCAGCGGCGCAATGGCGCCGAGCAACAGCACGCTGTGCCAGCCGTAGCTCGGGATCAGCCACGATGAAATGGCGCCGCCGCCGGCCGCGCCCAGCGGAAAGCCGCAATACATGGTATTGATCGCCAGCGAACGGCAGCGCTGCGGCGCGTATTCGGAGATCAGCGTGATAGCGTTGGGCATCGCCGCTCCCAGCCCGAGGCCGGTGAGGAAACGCCACAGCGTCAGGCTATTGAGCGAGCCGGCGTAGGCGGTGGCCAGGCTTGACAGGCCGAAGAACAGGCAGGAAAACACCAGCACGCGCTTGCGGCCGATGCGGTCGGAGATTGGCCCGGCGATCAGCGCGCCGAGCGACAGCCCCAGCAGCGCGGCGCTCAGCACCGGCCCCAGATCCTGTTTGACGATGCCCCAGTCTTTGGCGACCGAGGGGGCGATATAGCCCATGGCGGCGGTATCGAAACCGTCGATGGCGAGGATCAGGAATCCGAGAATGATCAGTGTCCAGTGAAACAGCGAAAACTTGCTGTCGTCGATGGCCTGTTGAATGTTTAACTCGCTGGTGGAATGAGTCATGGCACCCTCTAAACGCAGATGTAGTCGTGATGAATAGTACGTGGCCGAAACTGATGCTCGGCTTGTGTTTGCTTGTATATACATCTGCGCGTCGGCGCTTTATGTCAAATATAATTATCTTATTTGTTAACTGCGTGTTGTTTTCTGTGGAGCAGGTTGCACCGCGGATGAAAGGCCTAAGACCGGTTAACAAATTAAATGAACGCCATTGGCGGTGAGATATGCTGGCGGCGGCGCGGAGGAAAAAATTTAATACAATTTTGGCCGTTTGGTCGCCGAGCCGGAATCTGCGATAATCGTTTTTTACTTTTCCAGATTGAGAAACCGATGCAGTACCCGATCAACGAGATGTTCCAAACCTTGCAAGGCGAAGGCTTTTTCACCGGCGTGCCGGCCATTTTCATCCGCCTGCAGGGCTGCCCGGTAGGGTGCAGCTGGTGCGACACCAAACATACCTGGGAAAAGGAAGCCCATCGGGAAGTAGACCTGCAACGGATCCTGGTCAAAACAGAAGAGAGCGACGCCTGGGGCAATGCCAGCGCCGAGCAGCTGCTGGCGGTGATGCGTCAGCAAGGCTACACCGCGCGTCATGTGGTGATCACCGGCGGCGAACCCTGCATCTACGATCTGGTGCCGCTGACCGAGCTGTTCGAACAGCACGGCTACCGTTGCCAGATTGAGACCAGCGGCACCCACGAAATTCGCTGTTCCGCCAACACCTGGGTGACGGTTTCGCCCAAGGTGAATATGCGCGGCGGCATGAAGGTGTTGGATCAGGCGCTGCGGCGCGCCGACGAGGTGAAGCATCCGGTGGCGCGCGAGCGCGACATCGAGGCACTGGATGCGCTGCTGGCGACGTTGCAGGATGACAAGGCGCGCATTATCGCACTGCAGCCGATCAGCCAGAAAGAAGAGGCGACCCGTCTGTGTATTGAAACCTGTATCGCGCGCAATTGGCGGCTGTCGATGCAGACCCACAAGTATCTGAACATCGCCTAAAATCAGGGCGCCATTGCGGCGCCCTTTCTTTTAACCTTTATATACGCATCCCGCCGTACAGGTCTCTTTCACCATCACCGCCGTCAATTCCGGCAGCTGGGGCTTGAGCTGCTGCCAAATCCAGGCGGCGAGCACTTCGCTGGTGGGATTTTCCAATCCTGGAATATCGTTCAGATAATGGTGATCCAGCCGTTCCCAGATCGGGGAAAACACAGCCTTGAGCTCGGCGAAATCCATCACCCAACCGGTGTGGGGATCCACTTCACCGGTCACTTCCAGACGCACCATAAACGAATGCCCATGCAGACGGCCGCATTTATGGCCCTCCGGCACGTGCGGCAAGCGGTGTGCGGCTTCAAACTGAAAATCTTTAAACAGCGTGGTTGCCATTATTACGGCCTCATTGACTCAAAAACCGCCGCATAGTACCGGAAAGCGCGTCTGCTTGCCATTTATACCGTTATGGTCTACCGCCACGGTCAACGCGCCCGTTTAACACTTTTTTTGTTTGGTGTTTGCGGAACCTATCGGCTGGGGTTATGAGCCGAAATGTTGAACGGTGAAAAAACGATGAAAAAAAGCGCTTTAATTTCATCTGGATAAAAAACTTTGTTTAACGGTTTAAGCGTTATCCCTTACCAGAAAAACAGCTTAGTCATTTTGGTTATGATTTATTGCTATCCCTTATTTAATCGTTGCTATTCTGCTCGGTAACCTTACAAACTCTCCTGATCTTTTCCGCACACCCGACGCAGAGAAGAGACAGCGACTGACACTGGCGCGCGCCTGGCAGGAAAGGCGCTAAGTATAGGAAATAAGTACAGCAATGACGACTCAGGCTCCTCCAACATCTTTGCTCCCGCTGACGCCCGAACAGTTGGCGCGCCTACAGGCGACAATCGGCGACTATTCGCCGACGCAGCTGGCGTGGCTGTCCGGTTATTTTTGGGGCATGGTCAATCAACAGCCCGGAGCCGTGGCCATTGCGCCTGTTGCCCCTGCGGCTGCCGCCGGCATCACCATCATTTCCGCTTCGCAGACCGGCAATGCGCGCCGCCTGGCGGAGCAGCTGCGCGACGATCTGCTGGCCGCCAATCTGAGCGCCACGCTGATCAGCGCCGGCGACTACAAGTTCAAGCAGATAGCTCAAGAGCGCCTGTTGGTGATCGTCGCCTCCACGCAAGGAGAAGGCGAGCCGGCGGAAGAAGCGGTGGCGCTGCATAAATTCCTGTTCTCGAAAAAGGCGCCGAAGCTGAATGATACCGCTTTTGCGGTGTTCGGGCTGGGCGACACCTCTTATGAGAATTTCTGCCAGTCTGGCAAGGATTTCGACGGCAAGCTGGCCGAGCTGGGCGCCGAGCGCCTGGTGGAGCGCGTGGACGCCGACGTGGAGTACCAGGAACTGGCCGCCGCCTGGCGCAAACAGGTGGTGTCGGTGCTGAAGGCGCGCGCGCCGGCGGAAAGCGCCGCGCCGGGCGTGCTGGCCAGCGGCGCGGTCGATCTGATCGACAGCAGCCCGTACAGCAAGGAACAGCCGCTCACCGCCCAACTGGCGGTCAAGCAGAAAATTACCGGCCGCGCGTCGGATAAAGACGTGCGCCATATCGAGATCGATCTGGGCGACTCCGGCCTGCGCTATCAGCCGGGCGATGCGCTCGGCGTATGGTTCGACAACGATCCGGCGCTGGTGGACGAACTGGTGCAGCTGTTGTGGCTGAAAGGCGACGAGCCGGTCGAGGTGGAAGGGCAAACCCTGCCGCTGGCGCAAGCGCTGCGCAGCCATTTCGAGCTGACGCAGAACACCACGCCGATCGTCGATAAATACGCCGCCCTGTCGCGCGATGAAACGCTGATCGGCCTGCTGGCGGATAAAGCCGCGCTGCAGCAGTACGCGCACAACACGCCGATCGTCGACATGGTGCGCCAGGCGCCGGCGGATCTGAGCGCCGAACAGCTGGTCGGCCTGCTGCGCCCGCTGACGCCGCGCCTGTACTCCATCGCCTCTTCGCAGGCGGAGAACGAAAGCGAAGTGCACATCACCGTGGGCGTGGTGCGTTACGACATCGACGGGCGCGCCCGCAGCGGCGGCGCCTCCGGCTTCCTGGCGGATCGCCTGGAGGAAGACGGCGACGTGCGGGTGTTTATCGAACACAACGATAACTTCCGCCTGCCGGCCAACCCGGAAACGCCGGTGATCATGATCGGCCCGGGCACCGGCATCGCGCCGTTCCGCGCCTTTATGCAGCAGCGCGACGCCGACGGTGCCGGCGGCAAAAACTGGCTGTTCTTCGGCAACCCGCACTTTACCGAAGATTTCCTGTATCAGGTCGAATGGCAGCGCTATGTGAAAGACGGCCTGCTGACCCGCATCGATCTGGCCTGGTCCCGTGACCAGCAACATAAAATATATGTACAAGACAAACTGCGCGAACAGGGCGCGGAAGTGTGGCGCTGGATTCAGGAAGGCGCGCACATTTACGTCTGCGGTGATGCCAATCGCATGGCGAAAGACGTGGAAAACACATTACTGGAACTGGTGGCCGAGCACGGTGGCATGGATACCGAGCAGGCGGATGAATTTTTAAGTGAGCTGCGCCTTGAGCGCCGTTATCAGCGAGATGTTTACTGATGAGTGATAAACACCCCGGGCCTTTGGTAGTCGAAGGCAAACTGGCCGATGCGGAGCGCATGAAGAAGGAAAGCAACTTCTTGCGTGGCACCATCGCCGAAGATTTGAACGACGGCCTGACCGGCGGCTTCAACGGCGACAACTTCCTGCTGATCCGTTTTCACGGCATGTACCAGCAGGATGACCGCGACATTCGCGCCGAACGCGCCGAGCAGAAGCTGGAGCCGCGCCACGCCATGATGCTGCGCTGTCGCCTGCCGGGTGGCATCATCAGCCCGCAGCAGTGGCTGGGCATCGACAAGTTCGCGCAGGAGAGCACGCTGTACGGCAGCATTCGCATCACCAACCGCCAAACGTTCCAGTTTCACGGCATTCTGAAAGGCAACGTCAAACCGGTGCACCAGCTGCTGAACCGCTTGGGGCTGGACGCGCTGGCGACCGCCAACGACGTGAACCGCAACGTGCTGTGCACCTCCAATCCGGTGGAGTCCGAGCTGCATCAGGAAGCCTACGAGTGGGCGAAGAAGATCTCCGAACACCTGCTGCCGCGCACCCGCGCCTACGCAGAGGTGTGGCTGGATCAGGAGAAGGTGGCCACCACCGACGAAGAGCCGATTCTGGGGCCGACCTACCTGCCGCGCAAATTTAAAACCACGGTGGTGATCCCGCCGCAGAACGACGTCGATCTGCACGCCAACGACATGAACTTTGTGGCGATCGCCGAAAACGGCAAGCTGGTGGGCTTCAACCTGCTGGTGGGCGGCGGGCTGTCCATTGAGCACGGCAACAAGAAAACCTACGCGCGCCAGGCCAGCGAGTTCGGCTACATTCCGCTCGAGCATACGCTGGCGGTGGCGGAAGCGGTGGTGACCACGCAGCGCGACTGGGGCAACCGTACCGACCGCAAGAACGCCAAAACCAAATACACGCTGGAGCGCGTTGGGGTGGACGTTTTCCGCGCCGAAGTGGAAAAGCGCGCCGGCATCACCTTCGCGCCGATCCGGCCGTATGAATTCACCGGCCGCGGCGATCGCATCGGTTGGGTGAAGGGTATAGACGATCAGTGGCACCTGACGCTGTTTATCGAGAACGGCCGCCTGCTGGACTATCCGGGGCGCCCGCTGAAGACCGGCATGGCGGAGATCGCCAAGCTCCATAAAGGCGACTTCCGTCTGACGGCGAACCAAAACGTGATCATCGCCGGCGTGCCGGAAAGCGAGAAGGCGAAGATCGAAGCCTTGGCGCGCGATCATGGCCTGATCGACGACCAGATCAGCGAGCAACGGAAGAACTCGATGGCCTGCGTATCGTTCCCGACCTGCCCGCTGGCGATGGCGGAGGCCGAGCGCTTCCTGCCGCAGTTTGTCACCAAGGTGGAAGGGATTATGCATCGGCATGGGGTGGGCGACGAGCATATCGTGCTGCGCATCACCGGCTGCCCGAACGGCTGTGGCCGCGCGCTGCTGGCGGAGCTGGGGCTGGTGGGCAAGGCGGTCGGCCGCTATAACCTGCATTTGGGCGGCAACCGCGAAGGCACGCGCATTCCGCGCATGTACCGCGAGAACATCAACGAAGATGAGATCCTGAGCGAGATCGATCTGCTGGTGGGACGCTGGGCGAAGGAGCGCAACGCCGGCGAAGGTTTCGGTGACTTCACCGTGCGCGCGGGCGTCGTCAAACCGGTGCTGGATCCGGCGCGAGATTTCTGGGAGTGAGGCCGGGCGGCCCCTGGGCAGAGGGGCCGCACAGATAATTTCAAGTATCAGGAGAGACAACATGGCTGAATTCGATCTGGCGGCGCTGAACGCGTTGCCCAAATCCGGGCAGGCGCTGGCATTGGCGGTGGTCAACGGCCAACTGGAGACCCTCAGCGCCGAACAGCGCGTCGCATGGGCGCTGGAGCATCTGCCCGGCGAGTTCGTACTCTCGTCCAGTTTCGGCATTCAGGCGGCGGTATGCCTGCACCTGGTGACGCGCATCCGGCCGGATATCCCGGTGATCCTGACCGACACCGGTTATCTGTTCCCGGAAACCTATCGCTTTATCGATCAACTGACCGACCAGCTGAAGCTGAATCTGCAGGTGTTCCGCGCGGAGCAGTCTCCCGCCTGGCAAGAGGCGCGCTATGGCAAGCTGTGGGAGCAGGGCGTGGAAGGGATTGAAAAATACAACCAGATCAACAAGGTCGAGCCGATGAACCGCGCGCTGGAGACGCTGGGCGCGCAGAGCTGGTTCGCCGGCCTGCGGCGCGAGCAGTCCGGCAGCCGCGCCAATCTGCCGGTACTGGCGGTGCAGCGTGGGGTGTTCAAGATCCTGCCGATCATCGACTGGGACAACCGCAAGATTTACCAGTATCTGACCGAACACGGGCTGAGTTATCACCCGCTGTGGGAGCAGGGCTACCTGTCGGTAGGCGATACACACACCACCCAGAAGTGGGAGCCGGGCATGAGCGAGGAAGAGACGCGTTTCTTCGGCCTGAAGCGCGAGTGTGGCCTGCACGAAGGCTAAACGGCGTGATTGACATGACAGGGCTCAGCAATGCTGGGCCCTGTTTTTTTGCGGGCTACTTTTTCTTCTGTGCTTTCGGCGGGTGCGCCTGCGCCAGCTCTTTGATCAGCGGCAGCAGGATCTGCACGCTGTCGCGGCTGCGTTTGTCGATCCGCCCCGGCAGGTAGCGATCCAGATATTGCAGATTGTCATACTGCGGACGATGCCAGGTGATGCCCTGCGGGAAGTGCGGGCTGACGGCGCGCTGCTGGTAGCCATCTTTGTCGCCCAGCGACCAGTTGGTGGCCTCCACTGACAATACCGGGATGCCTGCGGCGTCGAACACCTCTTGATCGGAACAGCAGCCGGTGCCTTGCGGATGCTGCGCGTTGCCTGGGTTGGTGGCGGCGGCGATGCCGTAGCGGTGGGCGATATCCAGCGCGCGATCGCGGGAACGCTTCGCCATTTGCGGCGGCGTGTTGCGCCCGGCGTTGAAATACAGACGATCGCCGGTGATCAGGCTGTCGAGGTTGATCACCAGCACGGTGTTGCTTTTCTCTTCCGCGCTCATGCGTTGCAGGTAGTTCTGCGCCCCCAGTGAACCGATCTCTTCGGCGCTGGTGGCGACGAAGCGCAGGCCGTAGGCGGTGGGGATGTTCTTCAGGCGTTCCGCCAGTTCCAGCATCACACCGATGCCGGAGGCGTTGTCGTCGACGCCCTGCAGCGTCAAGCCGCCGAGGTTGTTATCCAGATCCTCGTCGCTCTGCGGCGTATAGGTGTCGAAGTGGGCGACGACCACGATCTGTTTTGGGCTGTCGCCGTTGCGGGCGGCGATCACCGAGCTGGCGGTGACGTTGTTCCAGTTCTTCTTGCCGTCTTTGCTGGTGTAGAGATAGCGCGTATTGACGCTGCGAATGTCGCTTTGGTAACCCATCTTGCTGAATTGCTGCTTCAGATAGTCGGCGGTGAGCAATTCAGCCGGGCTGCCCGCCATGCGGCCGGGGAAGTAAGTGGCGATGTGGCGGGTCTGTTCGGCGGCGAAACGGCCCATTGGCGCGTCTTTTACGGGCTGTGCGGCACAAACGCTGAAGACGCCGCCGAGTGCGAGGGCCAGCAGGCTGGTCTTCAGGTAAAAACGGGAAAACATACCGAAAAATCCTTCTTTGCTATCGGCGCTGCCGATCATTTTTCTTCGGCACCCAGTATGAGACGCCGGGCGGCATTACACAATTTCCCTGTCTCTTAATTTTCGCGCGAACGCGCAAACCGCCGCCGTGAGTATTACCGTTTGCCTCCTGCGTTGCGGCCTATATTCCATAAAGGAACTAATCATTCCTTTTCGTCATTTCAGAGGCTAAATCTCAGCCCGTATAGTCACACTATCTTTCTGTTATATGAAAAGGCTGTTGTGGACTATCTACCAATATTCGCCGACCTGAAACAACGCCCGGTGCTGGTCGTTGGCGGTGGTGACGTGGCGGCGCGCAAAGTCTCCTTGCTTCAGCGCGCCGGGGCTGAAATACGGATAGTTGCGCAGTCGCTCTCACCGGAACTGGAACAACAACGTCAGCAAGGGCGGGTGCTCTGGCTGGGGAAAACCTTTGATCCGCAGCAGTTGGACGACGTGTTTCTGGCGATCGCCGCCACGGACGACAACGCGCTGAACGCCGCGGTGTTCGCCGAGGCGGATAAACGCCGGGTGCTGGCCAACGTGGTGGACGATCAGCCGCGCTGCTCGTTCATCTTCCCGTCGATCATCGATCGCTCGCCGCTGGTGGTGGCGGTGTCGTCCAGCGGCCAGGCGCCGGTGCTGGCGCGACTGCTGCGCGAAAAGCTGGAGGCGTTATTGCCCGCCAGTTTGGGGCAGATGGCGCAGGTCGCGGGCCGCTGGCGCGGCCAGGTCAAACAGCGGTTGGCTTCGATCGGCGAACGTCGCCGTTTCTGGGAGAAAACCTTCGGCGGCCGTTTCGCCACGCTGGTGGCCAACGGCCAGACGGCGCAGGCGGAACGCCAGCTGGAGCAGGATTTACACCGCTTCGCCGCAGGCGATGAAGGCGCACAGGGCGAGATCGCCCTGGTGGGCGCCGGGCCGGGCGACGTGGGGCTGTTGACCCTGCGCGGGCTGCAGGTGATGCAGCAGGCGGACGTGGTGCTGTATGACCATTTGGTCAGCGGTGAGATCCTCGATCTGGTGCGCCGCGACGCCGAACGCATCTGCGTGGGCAAGCGCGCCGGCGCGCACTCGGTGATCCAGGAAGAGACCAACCGGCTGCTGGTGGAGCTGGCGCAGCAGGGCAAACGCGTGGTGCGCCTCAAGGGCGGCGATCCGTTCATCTTCGGCCGCGGCGGCGAAGAGCTGCAGGTGGCCGCCGCCGCCGGCATTCCGTTCCAGGTGGTGCCGGGCGTCACGGCCGCCGCGGGGGCGACCGCCTACGCCGGCATTCCGCTGACGCATCGCGATCACGCGCAGAGCGTGACCTTTATCACCGGCCACTGCCGCCCGGACGGCGATGGCCTGGACTGGGCCGATCTGGCCCGGACGCGGCAAACGCTGGCTATCTACATGGGCACCATGAAGGCGGCGGACATCAGCCAACGCCTGATCGCCCACGGCCGCGACGCTGCGACGCCGGTGGCGGTGATCAGCCGCGGCACGCGCGCCGATCAGCAGGTGCAGATCGGCACGCTGGATCAATTGGAACACCTGGCCCAACAGGCGCCGTTGCCGGCGCTGTTGGTGATCGGCGAGGTGGTGGAACTGCACCATCAAATCGCCTGGTTCGGGCATCAATCGCAGACGGAAGGGGCCGTGCGCCCGGCCGTCGTGAATTTGGCATAGGCAAGGCTTTTAAGGATCTGTTATGGACGAAAAACGACTCACTCATTTGCGGCAATTGGAGGCGGAGAGTATCCATATCATCCGTGAAGTCGCCGCTGAATTCGCCAACCCGGTAATGCTGTATTCCATCGGCAAGGACTCTTCCGTGATGCTGCATTTGGCGCGTAAGGCGTTCTTCCCCGGCACGCTGCCGTTCCCGCTGCTGCACGTCGATACCGGCTGGAAATTCCGCGAAATGTACGAATTCCGCGATCGCACCGCGAAGGAGTACGGCTTCGAGCTGCTGGTGCATAAAAACCCGGAAGGGGTGGCGATGGGCATCAACCCGTTCGTGCACGGCAGCGCCAAGCATACCGACATCATGAAGACCGAGGGCCTGAAGCAGGCGTTGAACAAGTACGGTTTCGACGCCGCCTTCGGCGGTGCGCGGCGCGACGAGGAGAAATCGCGCGCCAAAGAGCGCATCTATTCGTTCCGCGATCGCTTCCACCGCTGGGATCCGAAAAACCAGCGGCCGGAGCTGTGGCACAACTACAACGGCCAGATCAACAAAGGGGAGAGCATCCGCGTCTTCCCGCTGTCGAACTGGACCGAGCTGGATATCTGGCAGTACATCTTCCTGGAAAAGATCGACATCGTGCCGCTGTACCTGGCGAAACCGCGCCCGGTGGTGGAGCGCGACGGCATGTTGATGATGGTGGACGACGATCGCATCGATCTGCAGCCGGGTGAAGTGATCAGCCAGCGCATGGTGCGTTTCCGCACCCTGGGGTGCTGGCCGCTGACCGGCGCGGTGGACTCGCAGGCGCAAACCCTGCCGGAGATCATCGAAGAAATGCTGGTCTCCACCACCAGCGAACGCCAGGGGCGGATGATCGATCGCGATCAGTCCGGCTCGATGGAGCTGAAAAAGCGTCAAGGGTATTTCTAAGGAGCCGCCGGATGAACAACGCAATTGCACAACAAATCGCTGACCAGGGCGGCGTCGAATCCTATCTGCACGCGCAGCAGCACAAGAGCCTGCTGCGCTTTCTGACCTGCGGCAGCGTCGATGACGGCAAAAGCACCCTGATTGGCCGCCTGCTGCACGATACCCGCCAGATCTACGAGGATCAGCTGTCGACGTTGCACAGTGACAGCAAACGCATCGGCACCCAGGGCGAAAAGCTCGATCTGGCGCTGCTGGTGGACGGCCTGCAGGCCGAGCGCGAGCAGGGCATCACCATCGACGTGGCCTATCGCTATTTCTCGACCGAAAAACGTAAATTTATCATCGCCGATACCCCGGGGCACGAGCAGTACACCCGCAACATGGCCACCGGCGCCTCGACCTGCGATCTGGCGATCCTGTTGATCGACGCGCGCAAAGGGGTGTTGGATCAGACTCGCCGCCACAGCTTTATCGCGACCCTGCTGGGCATTCGCCATCTGGTGGTTGCGGTAAACAAAATGGATCTGGTGGACTATCAGGAAGCGGTGTTCGAGCAGTTCAAACAGGATTACCTGACCTTCGCCCAGCAGCTGCCTGGCGACCTGGACATCAAGTTCGTGCCGCTGTCGGCGTTGGACGGCGACAACGTGGCGAGCGAAAGCGCCCATATGCCGTGGTATAGCGGCCCGACGCTGCTGGAAGTGCTCGAGAGCGTTGACGTGATCAGCGAGCGAGAAAACCAGCCGCTGCGCTTCCCGGTGCAGTACGTCAACCGCCCGAACCTCGATTTCCGCGGCTATGCCGGCACGCTGTCCGCCGGCGTAGTGCGGGTGGGGCAACGGGTCAAAGTGCTGCCTTCCGGCGTGGAGTCCAGCGTGGCGCGCATCGTGACCTTCGACGGCGATCTGCAAGAAGCGGTGCCGGGCGAGGCGATTACGCTGGTGCTGAAAGATGAAGTGGACATCAGCCGCGGCGATTTGCTGGTCGACGCTGGCGAAAGCCTGCAGGCGGCGCAGAGCGCGCGGGTGGACGTGGTATGGATGGCCGAGCAGCCGCTGGTGCCGGGCCAGAGCTACGACATCAAGATCGCCGGCAAAAAGACCCGCGCCCGCGTGGAGAGCATCCGCCATCAGGTGGAGATCAACACGCTGGCGCAACACCCGGCCGACACATTGCCGCTCAACGGCATCGGGTTGGTGGAGCTGACCTTCGACGAACCGCTGGTGCTGGACAGCTATCAGAGCAATCACGACACCGGCGGGCTGATCTTCATCGATCGCATGAGCAACGTGACGGTTGGCGCCGGTCTGGTGCGTGAAACGCTGCAGGATGCCTCGGCGGCGCGCGGCGAATTCAGCGCCTTCGAGCTGGAGCTGAATGCGCTGGTGCGCAAGCACTTCCCGCATTGGGGCGCACGCGATCTGCTCGGTGGCCGATAAGGTGGCCGCTGAACTGAGGGCGACCGGGCCGGACGACGAAAATGTGGTTTGGCATCCGCATGCGGTGACGCGTGCGGATCGCGAAGCGCGCAACGGCCACTGCGGCGCGGTGCTGTGGTTTACCGGGCTGTCCGGCTCGGGCAAATCCACCGTCGCCGGCGCGCTGGAGCAGGCGCTGCATGGGCTTGGCGTCAGCACCTATCTGCTGGACGGCGATAACGTGCGCCACGGCCTGTGCCGCGATCTCGGTTTTTCCGACGAGGATCGGCGCGAGAACATCCGCCGGGTGGGGGAAGTGGCCAAGCTGATGGTGGATGCCGGGCTGGTGGTGCTGACCGCGTTCATTTCGCCGCACCGCGCCGAGCGGAAAATGGTGCGCGAGATGCTCGGCGACGATCGCTTTATCGAGGTGTTCGTCGACACGCCGTTGGCGATCTGCGAGGCGCGCGATCCGAAAGGGTTGTATAAAAAAGCGCGCGCCGGCGAGCTGCGCAATTTCACCGGTATCGACGCGGTTTATGAGGCGCCGCAGCAGCCGGAAATCCACCTCGACGGCCAACAATTGGTAACAAATTTGATTGCGCAATTGTTAGACGTGTTGCGTGGTCAGGCTATTATCAAACCCTGAATTCAAAAAAAGCGTGTGGCGTTTTTCGCCATGCGCTTTTTACTCTAAGCCGCCGCAGAGCGAGCCGAATAACCAGGGATCACTATGCAAAATGTCACGCCTATCTTGATCGACTCCAAGCAGTCAAAACAGGAGAGAGAGGAGCCTTCTTATTCTTTCCTGGGCGGCGTCAGCGGCTTTGTTTTCTACTGGCTGGCGTTCGCGTTGCCGTTTCTGGTTTACGGTTCCAACACGCTGTTTTTCCTGCTCTATACCTGGCCGTTCTTCCTGGCGCTGATGCCGCTGTCGGTGCTGATCGGCATCACCCTCAGCATGCTGTTGCGCGGCCGTCTGATCCTGACGCTGCTGCTGACCGGCGCGATCGTGCTGTGCCTGTTCTGGCTGGTGTTCAGCTTCCTGACCGGGTGGTGAGAGAGCGGGCGCCGATGCCGGCGCCCGAAGGATTGCAAAGCCGTGTCGAAGGTTACAAAACTTTGCTCAGAAACGCCTGAGTGCGCGGATTGGCCGGCTGGCTGAAGATCTGCTGCGGCGCACCCTCCTCCTGAATGATCCCCTGATCGATAAACAGCACCCGGTCGGCCACCTCGCGGGCAAAGCCCATCTCATGCGTCACCACCACCATGGTCATGCCCTCGTGGGCCAGTGATTTCATCACCGCCAACACTTCGCCCACCAGCTCAGGATCGAGCGCGGAGGTCGGTTCATCGAACAACATGATCTTCGGCTCCATCGCCAGCGCGCGGGCGATCGCCACCCGCTGCTGCTGGCCGCCTGACAGGCTGTTGGGGTAGGCATCGATCTTGTCGAGCAGGCCGACCTTGAGCAGCAGCTGTTCTGCTTGCGCGATGGCTTCGGCGCGCGGCTGTTTCTTCACGCTTACCGGCGCCATGATGATGTTTTCCAACACCGTCATGTGCGGGAACAGATTGAAACGCTGGAACACCATGCCCACGCTTTCCCGCATTTTGTTCAGGTCGGTTTTCTGATCGTGGACGGCGAAGCCGTTCACCTCGATCTCGCCGCCGGAGAGCGTTTCCAGCGCATTGATGCAGCGCAGGAAGGTGCTTTTGCCCGAGCCGGAAGGGCCGATGACGCACACCACTTCGTTGGCGGCAATCTGGCAAGAAATGCCGCGCAGCACGTGGCTTTCGCCGAACTGTTTTTGCAGGTTATGTACGCGAATCACTTTTACCGAACCTCTTTTCCATATGCTGCACCAGCAGCGAGAGCAGGAAGGTGATGACCCAATAGACCAGCGAAATGGTCAGATAGGGCTCCCAGTAGGTGGCGTAGGCGCCGGAGACGGTACGGGCGGCATAGGCCAGATCCGCCAGGCCGATGGCGGAGGCCAGCGACGAATCCTTGACGATGGCGATGGCGTTGTTGCCCAGCGGCGGCAGCATGCGGCGGAAGGCCTGCGGCAGGATCACCTGGCGCATGGTCTTGCCATAGCTCATGCCCAGTGAGCGTGAGGCTTCCATCTGGCCGCGGTCGATAGACTGGATCCCGGCGCGGAAGATTTCCGACACATAGGCACCGGCGTTGAGCGTGATCGCCACCACGCAGGAGAGAAAGGCGCCGTAGTCGGCGCGCAGCGCACGGGCGAAATCGACGCTCATCAGGCCGCTGGTGACCAGCAGACCGTCACGCGGGTTGATGAACAGCGGCACCAGCGCGAAGTGCACCACCATGATCTGCACGAACAGCGGTGTGCCGCGAAAGGCGCTGATGTAGATGCGCACCGGCCACTGAACGCCGTAATGCAGGATGGGTTTCCAGATGCCGTGCGGCGCCTGCGCCAAACGGCCCAGCCCGAGGAGCAAGCCCCAGGTGGTGCCCAGCAGCACGCAGATAATGGTGCATTTGATGGTCATCCAGGCGCCTTCCATAAACAGCGGCGCGTATTCCTGGATGATCTCCCAGCGGAAGTTCAAGGGGTATTCCTTCTTGGTAGGCTGAAACGGTGGTGCGCCGACGCCCTTGCGGGCGCCGGCTACTGGGGATTATTCCGCCGGCAGCGTCGGTACGTTGCTGTCGAACCAGGTTTGGTAGATCTTGGCGTAGGTGCCGTCGGCGACGATTTTCTTCAGGCCGGCGTTGATCTTGTTGCGCAGCTCATCGTTGCCTTTGGCGACGGCGATGCCGAAATACTGGCGCTCGAACTTGGCGTCGGGCACCAGCTTGAAGGCTTTCTCAGGGTGGGTCTTGATATAGAACTTGGCCACGCCGACGTCGCCGACCGCCGCGCCGATGCCGTCTTCATACAGCTCCTGCAGCATCAGCGGGGTATTGTCGAAGCGCTTGATGGCGGTGCTGTTCTTGCCCAGCACGTCGGACACCACGATGTCGCCGGTGCTGGAGTTCACTACGCCGACCTTCAGCGCTTTCAGCGCGGCGATGGAGTCCACCTTCGAGTCTTGCGGCACCACGATGGCCTGCTCAGCCGGGAAGTAAGGCGCAGAGAAATCAACCATCTGCTTGCGCTTATCGGTGATGGTGATGCCGGAAATGATGATATCGCGATCGCCGGAGTTCAGCGTGGCGAAGATCCCTTCCCACGGCGTATTGATCAGTTTGATTTGGAAGCCTTCGGCCTTGGCCACCGCCTTGATGATGTCGATGTCGAAGCCTTCCAGCTGCTTTTGGCTGTTTTCAAATTCGAATGGCCGATAGGTGCCGCCGGAGCCGACGACGTAGGTGGGTTCAGCCGCCAACGCGGCGATGGAGAAGGTGGCGGCCAGGCAGGCGCCGATCAGAACTAAACGTTTTAACATCGCGATCCCCGATAATGAATGGTTATATATTGGAATTATTTATGCACTATGAGTGCATAAAAATAAGCTTCAATGAATGAAAGTGCAACCGCTGCATGACGATTCTTCTCTCTATGGTGTTAAATATTCACTTTTTGCTTTGCTGTGGCGTAAGCGATGTGTCAGGAAGCGGTGATGCAGTGATTCTTGCTGCATAATGGAGGTAGGGCAGTGTGTGTCTCATTGGAAAACGCGGCGCGTGCGCCGAGCCAAAGGGGCGTTTTTTGCCGCTTTCGCAGCGGAATTAGGCGATAAACACGGGAACCCTTCATCCGTATTCTGAATTTGGCGTTGAAATGCCGCTCTCAGTGTGGAGTCCAACGAGAAGTTGTGGGATGATTGGTCGGTTTTTCAGGGGGCGGAGATGGGAAAACTTACGCTGCTATTGCTGGCATTGCTCGGTTGGTTACAGTATTCACTGTGGCTGGGCAAAAATGGTATTCACGATTACGTGCGGGTCAATGAAGACGTTGCGGTCCAGCAGGGCAACAACGCCAAGTTGAAAGCGCGTAACGATCAGCTGTTTGCCGAAATCGATGATTTGAACGGCGGACAGGAAGCGATCGAAGAGCGTGCGCGTAATGAGCTGGGCATGATCAAGCCCGGTGAGACTTTCTATCGTCTGGTTCCTGACCAATCCAGGCGCAACGCGGCGTCTTCTTCGCAAAACAACGCACAAAAATAACGCATGAATCACTCCGCAGGTACCTTTCCCTCGGTGATTGCCGTCCTGCCCGCTGCCGGTATCGGCAGCCGCATGCAGGCGGAATGCCCGAAGCAATATTTAACCATCGGCCGGCACAGCATCGTCGAACACGCCATCCACGCCCTGTTGCGCCACCCGCGCATTGAACGGGTGATCGTGGCGATCGGCCCCGAAGATCGTCAGTTCGAACGGCTACCCATCGCTCAGGATCCGCGGGTGACCGTCACCGAGGGCGGCAAACAGCGCGCCGATTCGGTGATGGCCGGGTTGAAACTGGCGGGTGATGCGGACTGGGTGTTGGTGCACGACGCCGCGCGCCCCTGCCTGCACGCCGACGATCTCGAGCGCCTGCTGGCGATCACCGCACACAGCAAGGTGGGCGGCATTCTCGCCGCGCCGGTGCGCGACACCATGAAGCGCGCCGAACCCGGCCGCGACACCATCGCCCACACCGTTGAACGGCAGGATCTGTGGCATGCGCTGACGCCGCAGCTGTTTCCGCTGCCGCTGCTCAAGCAGTGCCTGCAGCGCGCGCTGGATGAAGGCGCAAACGTCACCGACGAAGCCTCGGCGCTGGAGCATTGCGGCTATCATCCGCAGCTGATCGCCGGCCGGGCGGACAACATTAAAGTAACGCGGCCGGAGGATTTGGCGCTGGCGGCGTTCTATTTGACCCAGTTAGACAATTAAGGAGCGCATCATGCGTATCGGTCACGGTTTTGATGTACATAAATTCGGCGGCGAAGGCCCGTTGGTGATCGGTGGTGTTCGCATCCCTTACGACAAAGGCTTGCTGGCCCACTCCGACGGTGACGTCGCGCTGCATGCCGCCACCGACGCCCTGTTGGGGGCGGCGGCGCTGGGCGATATCGGCAAACTGTTCCCCGATACCGATCCGGCCTTCAAAGGCGCCGACAGCCGCGAGCTGCTGCGCGAAGCCTGGAAACGCATCCGCGCCAAAGGTTACCGCCTCGGTAACCTCGATATCACCATCATCGCTCAGGCGCCGAAAATGGCGCCGCACATCCCGCAGATGCGCGTCTTCCTGGCGGAAGATCTGCAGTGCCATATGGATGACGTCAACGTGAAGGCCACCACCACCGAACAGCTCGGTTTCACCGGGCGCGGCGAGGGCATCGCGTGCGAAGCGGTCGCCTTGCTGATCAAGGAATAACCGCATGGATATGGCGAATCTGACCTGGCTGCATGGCCGGCCGCAGAGTTCCGGGGTGTTGAAAGCCAATCCGGAAGATTTCGTGGTGGTCGAAGATCTGGGTTTTGCACCGGACGGCGAAGGCGAGCACGTGCTGGTAAATATCCGTAAAAACGGCTGCAATACCCAGTTCGTGGCCGATTACCTGGCGCGCTTCGCCGGTATTCACGCCCGTTCTGTCAGCTATGCCGGTTTGAAGGATCGCCACGCGGTGACCGAACAGTGGTTCTGCCTGCATATGCCGGGCAAAGACACGCCGGATTTCTCCCGGTTTACGCTGGAAGGCTGCGAGGTGCTCTCGTTCGCCCGCCACCTGCGCAAAATGCGCATCGGCAATCTGAAGGGCAACCACTTTACGCTGGTGCTGCGCCAGATTTCCGATCGGCAGGACGTGGAACGTCGCCTGCAGGCCATCGCCGCGCAGGGCGTGCCAAACTACTTCGGCAGCCAGCGTTTCGGTCGTGGCGGCAACAACCTGGTGATGGCGCGCCGCTGGGCGAACGACGAAATTCGTGTCAAAGAGCGCAGTAAGCGCAGCTTCTACCTGTCCGCCAGCCGTAGCGCGCTGTTCAATCTGATCGCGAGCCAACGCCTGGCTGACGGGCTGCAGCGCACCGTGCTGGAAGGGGATGCCCTGCAGCTGAGTGGGCGCGGCAGCTGGTTCGTCGCCAAAGCTGATGAGCTGGAGACGTTGCAGCAACGGCTGGATGCCGGCGAGCTGGCGATCACGGCTCCCTTGCCGGGCGACGGTGAGCCAGGCACTGCCGGCCAAGCCTTGGTTTTTGAACAACAATGCTTGGCGGAACAACCGGAATTGCTTACGCTTTTAAAGCGCGAGCGTGTCGAACCCGCTCGCCGGGCCCTGCTGTTGCAGCCGCAAAATTTGCAGTGGAACTGGTGGGATGACGTTACCGTGGAACTGCGCTTCTGGCTGCCGGCGGGCAGCTTTGCTACCAGCGTGGTTCGCGAGATCATGCAGCAGGATAACAGTGATGCGGATATTGCTGAGTAACGATGACGGCGTCAGCGCCCCGGGCATTCAGGTGCTGGCGGCGGCGCTGCGGGAATTCGCCGAAGTGCAGGTCGTGGCGCCGGATCGTAACCGCAGCGGTTCTTCCAATGCTTTAACGCTGGAGTCGCCGTTGCGCACGCAGACGCTGGCCAACGGGGATATTGCGGTGTTGCAAGGGACGCCGACCGACTGCGTTTACCTTGGCGTCAACGCATTGATGCGCCCGGCGCCCGATATCGTGGTATCCGGCATTAACGCCGGGCCGAATTTGGGCGACGACGTTATCTATTCCGGCACCGTCGCGGCGGCGATGGAGGGCCGGCACCTGGGGTTGCCTGCCTTGGCGGTGTCGCTGAACGGCCACCGGCACTACGCGACCGCAGCCGCCATTACCTGCCGCATCCTGCGCGCGCTGCAGCGCGAACCGCTACGTACCGGAAAAATTCTGAATATTAACGTGCCGGATCTGCCGCTGGCTGAGATCAAAGGCCTGCGCGTTACCCGCTGCGGCAGCCGCCATCCCGCCGACAAGGTCTTCTGCCAGCAGGATCCGCGCGGACAAAATATCTACTGGATCGGGCCGCCTGGTGATAAATTTGATGCCGGGCCGGATACCGACTTTGCGGCGGTGGAACAAGGCTATGTGGCGATAACGCCGCTGCAGGTGGATTTAACCGCCTACGCGGCGCAAGAAGTCGTGAAAACATGGTTAACCAAGGCAGAGGTTAGCGGGGAATGGTGAATAAGCGCATGCAAACATTGCTGACGCAGCTGCGGCAGCAGGGGATCCGAGACGAAAAGCTGCTGCGGGCGATCGAGGCGGTGCCGCGCGAGCGTTTTGTTGATGAAGCGCTGGATCATAAGGCCTACGAAAACACCGCATTGCCGATCGGTTCCGGTCAGACCATTTCCCAGCCTTATATGGTGGCGCGGATGACCGAGCTGCTGAATCTGAAACCTACCTCAAGGGTGCTGGAGATCGGTACCGGTTCCGGTTATCAAACCGCTATCCTGGCGCATCTGGTGCAACACGTTTGTTCCGTCGAACGCATCAAGGGGCTGCAGTGGCAGGCCAAGCGCCGCCTGAAACAGCTCGATCTTCACAATGTTTCCACCCGCCATGGCGATGGCTGGCAGGGTTGGGCGTCGCGCGGCCCGTTCGATGCGATCATCGTCACTGCCGCGCCGCCGGAGATCCCGCAGGCACTGGTGGAGCAGCTGGACGACGGCGGCATTTTGGTGTTGCCGGTGGGCGAGCAGGCCCAAACCCTCAAACGCATTCAGCGTCATGGCAACGATTTCGTTGTCGATGCGGTAGAGGCGGTGCGCTTTGTGCCGTTGGTGAAAGGCGAATTGGCCTAGCGATTGTCTGAATTTTCGACCGTCTGCAAAATCTGTTGCACTTTCATCATGGCCGGATAAGGTTTTCTCGTTCCAATCAGGCTAATTTTCACTAGAATTGGCCTTTCTACGTAGTTGTCTTATGGTGCGGCAACGCCAATGTGGTTAGCATTGGCGCGCGTTTTGATGCTCCGGCGCGAGATGACCTGGCGTTCAGGGATCGGCCGGCGGCGCCTTTACATCGCAGAAACTGGGAAGTGGCAAAAGCTCGGCTACGATGTAAAGGGTATTTTGGATATATCACTGATATTGCTGTCATGGGGGAAGCATGAGCACGGGAAGCCCAATGATTACGTTACGCCGGGTAGCGGTGTGTACGATGGTAAGTTTGTGGTTGGCGGGTTGTACGAATACGGCCTCGACGTCGGCTCCTATCAGCAGCGTGGGGGGCGGCGGTGCCGCTCCATCCGGCAATAATAATGGCGGAGTGCAGCAGGCCAGCCCAGAGGGCCGCATTGTTTATAACCGCAGTTATAACGCCATCCCTAAAGGGAGTTACAGCGGCGGCGAAACTTATACGGTCAAGCGCGGCGATACGCTGTTTTATATCGCCTGGATCACCGGCAATGATTTCCGCGACCTGGCGCAGCGCAACAATATTCCCGAGCCATACAGCCTGAATGTTGGCCAAACCATTCAACTTGGTAATGGTTCCGCCAACGGCGGCGGCGGCATGTTGGCGACGACAGATGCGACCAAAGGCGGTGTTCCGAAGCCACCTTCCAGCTCCCAGATCCAGACGGCAACGGTTGATTCTCAATCAACTAACGCGTATTCTGAAAACTCGGGTAAACAGAATGTAGGTAAGATGTTACCTGCAGCAGGTGCCGCAGCGGTTGGGACCGCGACTGCGCCTGTTACCGCGCCGGAAGCCGCTCCGCCTGTGAGCAGCACCGTCAGCAACAGCGCTCCGGTCAGTACCTGGAGATGGCCGACTGACGGTAAGGTTATTGATAACTTTTCCTCATCAGAAGGTGGGAATAAGGGTGTCGATATCGCCGGTTCCCGTGGGCAGCCTATCTTCGCTACCGCCGATGGCCGCGTAGTGTATGCAGGCAACGCTTTACGGGGTTACGGTAATCTAATCATCATCAAACATAATGATGATTACCTGAGCGCCTACGCTCATAACGACACAATGCTGGTCCGGGAACAACAAGAAGTGAAGGCGGGTCAAAAAATAGCCACCATGGGTAGCACCGGTACCAGTTCAGTACGTTTGCATTTTGAAATTCGTTACAAGGGGAAATCCGTAAACCCGCTGCGTTATCTTCCGCAGCGATAGATTGGGCAGAATACGCTGAGATTCTGCTCGCGGTATCACGGGTAGGAGCAGCATATGAGCCAAAATACGCTGAAAGTTAACGAGTTACATGATGATGCGGATTTCGACGAGAATGGAGCTGAGGCCGAGTCGTTTGATGAAAAAGCGCTGGTAGAAGAAGAGACCAGCGAGAACGATTTAGCGGAAGAAGAGCTGTTGTCTCAAGGCGTTACGCAACGCGTATTGGATGCGACGCAGCTCTATCTGGGTGAGATCGGTTATTCACCTCTGCTGACCGCAGAGGAAGAAGTCTATTTTGCGCGGCGTGCTCTGCGCGGTGACGTGCCGTCCCGCCGCCGCATGATTGAAAGCAACCTGCGGCTGGTGGTGAAAATCGCCCGCCGCTACAGCAACCGCGGTCTGGCGCTGCTGGATCTGATCGAAGAGGGTAACCTCGGTCTGATTCGCGCAGTGGAAAAATTCGACCCGGAACGCGGCTTCCGCTTCTCCACTTATGCAACCTGGTGGATCCGTCAGACGATTGAACGGGCGATCATGAACCAAACCCGTACCATTCGTTTGCCTATCCATATCGTCAAAGAACTGAATGTCTATCTGCGCACCGCGCGCGAGCTTTCCCACAAGCTGGATCATGAACCGAGCGCTGAAGAAATTGCCGAGCAACTCGACAAGCCGGTGGATGACGTCAGCCGCATGCTGCGCCTGAATGAGCGCATCACCTCGGTGGATACGCCGCTGGGTGGGGATTCGGAGAAAGCGCTGCTGGACATTCTGGCCGACGAGAAGGACAACGGGCCTGAAGACACCACGCAAGATGACGATATGAAGCAAAGCATCGTCAAATGGCTGTTCGAACTGAACGCCAAACAGCGTGAAGTGTTGGCGCGTCGTTTCGGCCTGCTGGGCTATGAAGCGGCGACGCTGGAAGACGTAGGCCGGGAGATTGGCCTGACGCGCGAGCGCGTCCGTCAGATTCAGGTAGAAGGTCTGCGCCGTCTGCGTGAGATTTTGCAGATGCAGGGCCTGAGCATTGAGGCGCTGTTCCGCGAATAACGCCGGTTGTTGAACCGCATCAAATAAAAACGGTGAGCATGATGCTCACCGTTTTTTTATGCCCGCGTTTGGCGCCAGATTACACCATATTTTTCAGCCGGTAGATCCATTCCAGCGCCTGTCGCGGCGACAGGGAATCCGGATCAAGCGCCTCCAGGGCTTCTACCGCCGGCGAGGTCTCTTCCTGCAGCAGCGTCATCTGGGTGGCATCGACGCTGCCCGATGCGGTGTGGCTGGAGATGGATTCCAGCTCGCGCAGTTTCTGACGGGCGCGTTTGATGACGTCGCGCGGCACGCCGGCCAGCGCGGCGACCGCCAGGCCATAGCTTTTGCTGGCGGCACCGTCCTGCACGCTGTGCATGAAGGCGATGGTGTCGCCGTGTTCAAGCGCATCCAGATGCACGTTGACCACGCCTTCCATCTTCTCCGGCAGGGTCGTCAGCTCGAAGTAGTGGGTGGCGAACAGCGTCATCGCCTTGATGCGGTTGGCCAGGTTCTCGGCGCAGGCCCAGGCCAGCGACAGGCCGTCGTAGGTGGAGGTGCCGCGGCCGATTTCATCCATCAACACCAGGCTGTGCTCGGTGGCGTTGTGCAGAATGTTGGCGGTTTCGGTCATCTCCACCATGAAGGTGGAGCGGCCGGAAGCCAGATCGTCCGCCGCGCCGACGCGGGTGAAGATGCGATCCACCGGGCCGATGGTGGCCTTGGTGGCCGGCACGTAGCTGCCGATGTGCGCCATCAGCACGATCAGCGCCGTTTGCCGCATATAGGTGCTTTTACCGCCCATATTCGGACCGGTTATGATCAGCATGCGGCGCTGCGGCGACAGGGTGAGCGGGTTGGAGATAAACGGCTCGCTCAGCACCTGCTCCACCACCGGATGGCGGCCTTCGGTAATGCGGATCCCCGGCTGCTCGCTCATGGTCGGGCAAGCGTAGTTCAGGGTATCGGCGCGCTCGGCCAGGTTGGCCAGCACGTCCAGCTCGGCCAGCGCGGCGGCGCTTTGTTGCAGCTCCGCCAGGTGCGGCAGCAGCAGATCGAACAGCTCGTCGTACAGGCTTTTCTCGATCGCCAGCGCCTTACCCTTGGAGGTGAGCACTTTGTCTTCGTACTCTTTCAGTTCCGGGATGATATAGCGCTCGGCGTTTTTCAGCGTCTGACGGCGTACATAGTGGATCGGCACCAGGTGGCTTTGACCGCGGCTGACCTGAATGTAATAGCCGTGTACGCCGTTGAAGCCGACCTTCAGCGTATCCAGACCCAGCTTTTCACGCTCGCGGATCTCCAGCCGATCGAGGTAGTCGCTGGCGCCGTCGGCCAACGCGCGCCACTCGTCCAGTTCGCTGTTGTAGCCGGGGGCGATCACGCCGCCGTCGCGCACCAGCACCGGCGGTGATTCAATGACCGCACGTTCCAGCAGCTCGCGCAGTTCGTCAAACTGGCCCACCTGCGACAGCAGCTGCTGCACGTGCGGCGTTTTCACATCCTGCAGCAGCGCGCGGATGTCCGGCAGTTGCTGGAAAGCATGGCGCATGCGCGCCAGATCGCGCGGCCGGGCGGTGCGCAGCGCCAAACGCGCCAAAATACGTTCCTGATCGCCTACCTGACGCAGCGAAGGCTGCAGATCCGCGAACAGTTCCTGCAATGCGCCGATCGCCTGCTGGCGGGCGGTCAGCACCTTGATGTCGCGGGTCGGCATGTGCAGCCAGCGTTTCAGCATGCGGCTGCCCATCGGCGTGACCGTACGGTCGAGGATCGCCGCCAGCGTGTTGTCGCTGCCGCCGGACAGGCTCTGCGTCAGCTCCAGGTTGCGGCGGGTGGCGGCATCCATGATGATGCCGTCCTGTTGGCGTTCCATGGTGATGCCGCGAATGTGCGGCAGCGAAGTGCGTTGGGTATCTTTGACGTACTGCAGCAGACAGCCGGCGGCGCGCAGCGCCTGGTGCGCCTGCTCGACGCCGAAGCCGTTCAAGTCGCGGGTGCCGAACTGCAGGTTGAGCTGCTGACGCGCGGTCTCAAGCTCGAATTCCCACAGCGGACGGCGGCGCAGGCCGTGGCGCTGTTCGATCAGCGCCATGTGTTCGAAGGTTTCCGGATACAGCAGCTCGGCCGGATTGGTGCGCTGCAGCTCGGCCGCCATGGTTTCCAGATCCTGCGGCTCGGCGACGCGGAAGCGGCCGGAGCTGACGTCCAGCGTGGCGTAGCCGAAGCCGCGCGCGTCCTGCCAGATCGCCGCCAGCAGGTTGTCCTGACGCTCTTGCAGCAGCGCTTCGTCGGTGATGGTGCCGGGGGTGACGATACGCACCACTTTGCGTTCGACCGGCCCTTTGCTGGTGGCCGGATCGCCGATCTGCTCGCAGATGGCGACGGACTCGCCGAGCTGCACCAGCTTGGCCAGGTAGTTCTCCACCGCGTGGTGCGGCACGCCGGCCATCGGGATCGGTTCGCCCGCCGAGGCGCCGCGTTTGGTCAGCGAGATATCCAGCAGTTGGGAAGCGCGCTTGGCGTCGTCGTAAAATAGCTCGTAGAAGTCGCCCATGCGGTAGAACAGCAGGATTTCAGGATGCTGGGCCTTGAGGCGCAGGTACTGCTGCATCATTGGCGTGTGCGAATCGAGTTTATCGGTGCTATTCATGCGATTATTTTTCCAATCCATTGAATGTAAAGGTCACTGTGATTTTCATTGTCGTCATTCGCTATCACATTGTTTCAGCAGGCGTCGCCCCATTCAGCGCTTGGCGGGCGGCGCAAATCAAATTATCAATACGCCAAACGGCGCGCTCAAACCCGAGGTTTGCACAGACGCTTATACTAGCCCAGCGGGCAATCGGCTGTCACAGGTAAAAATGGGAAGTGCTGCGCAAGGCCGGTTTGCAACGAAGCGAGATTGTCGTTCGCCTGCGGGCAACAACGCAAGTGTCGCCGCCTGCAGTAGTGGTGGAGAGGTTATTGCGCGGCGGTGAGAGGCAAGGGCAGTTGATAGAGGAGGAAACTGTCGGGCACTTCGGTTTCATGGCCGGGCAGCAGGCGGTGGCGGATGCGCGATTCGCTGACGAAGGCGCAGCCTTGCGGGGTAATAGTCAGGTTGACCGGCGATTCCATGCCTTCGCGCAAGACCTCAAGCTGGTGCATGCCTGCCGCCTTGGGTGAGGGGATCCGCAGGATCCGCCCCTGGCCGCTTTGGATCCCGTTTTCCAGCACGATCAGCGCGCCGTCCGGCGCCAATCCCATTCCGTCCGGGTTTTCGATGAGGCGCGGCAGCCGCATTTCCGTCAGCTGCGGCTTTGGAGCGTTATAACTGAGGGTGTAGAGCTTACCGGTGCCGAAATTGGCGACAGCCATCAGCCGGTCGTCGAGCAGCACGATCCCGGCGGCGCCCAGCCCGCTGGGGGCCGCTAACTGCGGATCCTGAAACAGCGTACGGAATGCCGTCTCGCCCGGCCGCAGGCGCAGGATGCCGCCGCCGCGGGTTTCCGTCACATACACCGTACCGTCTGCGCCGAGTACGATATCGTTACCCATTTCTCCCGTCGGCAACGCCAGGCTGCGGTCGAGCGTGCCATCCGCGACGTTCAGCGCGTAAATGCGGTTGGCGCGCGTTTTGCCGCCGGAGAGAAAGTCCGGCGAATTGCCCCACAGCAACCCGCGCCGTTCGTCCAGCCGCAGCGCGTTTGAGGCGAACACCGTGTCAGCGCCGGGGAAAAAGGTTTCCCACGCTTGACCCGGCCGCTTGCGCAGCACGTTGCCGCTGGTGACAAAGCCGACATACAGCGTACCGTCCGTCGCACGGGCGATGCCATTGGGGTAAAGTGCGCCAGGCGGTAGCGTCATGCTGCTTTCTGTGCAGTCTGCGCTGACGGCAGCCTGCACCGGAACGCTAAGGGGGAATGCGGCAGCGAGGGCGAGCAACACCGCTCGCACGGTAACAGCGTATGACATGTTTCTCTCCGGGAATGGGGAAAAGGGGCTACCAGCGCTCAGGGCGGACAGCGTGCGCCATTGGCGCCTCCAGCGCGGCCACGTCTTCCGGTGATAGCCTGAGGTCGAGCGCTGCCAGCGCATCCTGCAGATGATGCGGCTTGGACATGCCCACCAGCGGCGACACCACGCCGGGTTTGGCCAACAGCCAGGCCAGCGCGATCTGCGCTGGTGGAACGCCGCGCGCGGCCGCCACCTCCGCGACCGCCGCGACGGTGCGTTCTACCTCGTTTCTGCCGCCGTACCAACGGGGCGCCTGTTCGTCGGTGGCGGCGCGCAGCGTGCCGCCGCTGCCGGAGCCGGCCAGCACGCCGCGGGCCAGCGGCGACCAGGGCGTTAGACCAAGACCCTCCTCCAGGCACAGCGGGATCAGTTCCTCTTCATCTTCACGCGTCACCAGGTTGTATTGGCTTTGCAGCGAAATAAACGGCGCCAGGCGGTGCTGACGTTGAAAGGCCAGCATTTTCATCAGGCGCCAGGCGTGCAGCGAGGAGGCGCCGAGATAGCGGATCTTGCCCGCCCGCACCAGGCCATCGAGGGTGTCGGCGGTTTCTTCGATCGGCGTTTCGGTGTCGAAGCGGTGCAGCACGAACAGATCGAGGTAATCCGTTCCCAGCCGCTGCAAGGAGGCGTCGACGCTGTGCAGCAGGTGCTTGCGTGATAGCCCCCGGCTGTTCGGCTGCGCGTCTATTGGAAAGTAGGCCTTGGTGGCGATCACCACGTCTTCACGGCGGGCGAACGCCCTCAGCGCGCGGCCGAGAATGCGCTCGCTTTCTCCGCCGGAGTAAATGTTGGCGGTATCGAAAAAATTGATACCCGCCTCCAGCGCCTCGCGGATAAAGGGGCGCGCTTCATCTTCCTTCAGCACCCAGGGCCGCCAGGCCGGATCGCCGTAGGTCATGCAACCCAGGCAGAGGCGGGACACCTTCAGGCCGCTGTCGCCAAGCCGAACGTAGTTCATGGCCTCGTCTCCTCAACGCATGCCGGCGATGGTGTAACCGCCGTCCACCAGCAGGCTTTGGCCGGTGATGAAGCGAGCTTCGTCCGTCGCCAGCCACAGCGCCACATCGCCGATGTCTTCCGATTCACCCAGGCGGCCGGCGGGCGTATGGGCGATAAAGGGCGCGAAGGCCGCGCTGTCAGCCACGCTGCCGCGTGCCATCGGCGTGTCGATGATGCCGGGGTTGATGTTGTTGACGCGGATGCCCTGGCCGCTGTATTCGAGCGCCACCGCGCGGATCATCGCATCGAGCGCGCCCTTGCTGGCGGAGTAGCTGGATGAGCCGGCCAGCGCGCCGTGGGTCAGCCAGGAGGAGGTGTTGATGATCACGCCGCCCGAGCGCTGAGCCAGGAAGGTTTCAATCTCATATTTCATCGCCAGCCAGACGCCCCTGAGGTTAATGGCGATCACCCGGTCAAAATCCTCGCTGCTCTGTTCGGCGATGGGGGCGAAGTTGCCGATGATGCCGGCGTTGTTGAAGGCGACGTCGAGCCGGCCGTAATGGGCGGTCACCGTGGCGATCAGTTGGCGGATATCGTTTTCTTGGGAGACGTCGGCCACGATGGGCAGGGCGTCGCCGCCAGCCAGCGCGATGTCGCGCGCCGTGGCTTCGATTTCCGCCGCGCGTCGGCCGGCCAGCGCGACGTTGGCGCCTTCGCGGGCATAGGCCAGCGCGGCGGCGCGGCCGATGCCGGTGCCGCCGCCGCTCACCAGTACGACTTTGCCCGCCAGACGGCGCGGCGTTTCATGAGTTGGAGCTGTAGCATTAATCATCGTATCGATACCTGGTAATGGGGTCGATCGCAATGCTATGTTGTTAGGTGACGGATAACTATCCGCTAAAAATTCATCTCACTATTAGATAATTTATATCAATAGCATGAAAAAACCTGAACTGTCTGGGCTGGCGGCCTTCGTGGCTATCGCCAGTGAACGCAGCTTCCGCCGCGCCGCCGCCCGATTGGGCGTGACGCCGCCGACGCTGACCCACACCCTGCGCGAATTGGAAGCGCAGGTGGGCATTCGCCTGCTAAACCGCACCACCCGCAACGTCTCGCCGACGGAGGCCGGTGAGCATCTGCTGGCACAGCTGGTGCCCGCTTTTACCGACATCGACGCCGCGCTGGAGAGCCTGAATGTGTTTCGCGAAGGGCCGCGCGGCCTGGTGCGCATCAACGCGCCGCGTTCGGCCATCGATCTTGCCATCGTGCCGCATCTGGAGCGGTTGGCCTGCGAGTACCCCGGCATTACGCTGGAAGTGGTGGCGGACGAGGGGTTTGCCAACATTGTCGAACAGGGCTTTGACGCCGGTATTAGGCTCGGCGAGGATCTGCACAACGATATGCGCGCGGTGCGTCTGACGCCGGATCTGCGTTTCGCCATCGTCGCCACGCCGGACTATTTTCAACGGCACGGCGAACCGCTGCATCCGCAGGATTTGCTGCAGCACCGCTGCATCGGTTGGCGCAAGGCCTCTTCGGGCGAGCGCTACAAATGGGCATTTCAGCAGGGTGAGCAGCGGTTTTCCGTGGCGGTTAACAGCCCGTTGATACTCGATGACGGCAGGATGATGGTGCAGGCGGCGCTGGCGCACGTCGGCATCGCTTTCGCCATCGAACAAGAGGTAGAAGAACACCTGGCGAGCGGGCGGCTGCGGCGGGTGTTGACCGACTGGTGCGCGCCGTTTACCGGTTTTTATCTCTATTACCCTAACCGCAGGAATCATTCCGTGGCGCTGAGCACGGTGATCGAGTTGCTGCGTCTGCCCACCTAATCCTCTTCACCGGCTATCGCGTTCGGATGGCCGTAGGTGAATCAAGCTTGAACTATTTTTATTCCCTTTTCGTTTGTTCAGGCGCAAATAAACTCTTAAATTCTCGGTGAGTTTGTAACTTGCTGTTTATAATTGTTATTTGAATATTTATTGCGAATATTCCGAGTTTTTATCGGTTATTTGAGAGCCCGGTCACACTATTTTTTTGTGCGAAATGTGAAGGGGGTCAATCCGTCAGGTCAATGAGAGACGGTTATGTCTACTCCTGGCTTACCGATCCGTTTTTCATGCTCCGTATACTGTCCGTAACCAGGGCAACGTGACGGAAATTTTCATAAGGAATGTGCGTGAAGCAATCGTGATTGCATCTGGCATACAAATAACACCGGGTTTTTTTGATTATCTGAGGTGCTTGGTATGGAAAAGAAAAAAATCTATCTGTTTTGTTCTGCCGGTATGTCCACTTCCCTGTTGGTATCAAAAATGAAGGCGCAGGCCGAGAAATATGAAGTGCCGGTGATCATCGCCGCCTATCCGGAAGCGCTGGCTGCGGAGAAAGGCGTTGAGGCGGATCTGATCCTGCTGGGGCCGCAGATCGCCTACACCTTGCCGGAAGTGCAAAAACAGCTGCCCAACAAACCTGTGGAAGTCATCGATCCGCTGCTGTACGGCAAGGTCGATGGGCTGGGCGTACTGAAGGCCGCGGTGGCCGCCATCAAGAAAGCCAATCAATAAAAGGAGGCCGCCGTGAATACCCTCATTGCCTCGCTCGAGAAGGTTATCCTGCCTTTCGCCGTAAAAATCGGTAAGCAGCCCCACGTCAACGCCATCAAGAATGGCTTTATCCGCCTGATGCCGCTGACCTTGACCGGGGCGATGTTCGTGTTGATCAACAACGTGTTCCTGAGCTTCGGCGAAGGATCGTTCTTCTATTCGCTGGGCGTAAGGTTGGATGCCTCTACCATCGAGACGCTGAATAGTCTGAAGAGCATCGGCGGCAGCGTTTACAACGGCACGCTGGGGATCATGTCCCTGATGACGCCGTTCTTTATCAGCATGGCGTTGGCGGAAGAGCGAAAGGTCGATCCGCTCGCTTCGGCGCTGCTGGCGGTGGCGGCCTTTATGACCGTCACACCGTTCAATGTCGGCGAGGCCTATGCGGTGGGAGCCAACTGGTTGGGCGGCGCCAACATCATTTCCGGTATGGTGATTGGGCTGGTGGTGGCCGAGATGTTTGCCTTCATCGTGCGGCGCAACTGGGTGATTAGCTTGCCGGACAGCGTGCCGGCTTCGGTGTCGCGTTCCTTCTCGGCGCTGATCCCCGGTTTCATCATCCTCTCCATCATGGGGCTGGTGGCGTTCGCGCTGGCGCACTGGGGCACCAACTTCCACCAGATCATCATGGACGGCATTTCGGCGCCGCTGGCCAAGATGGGCAGCGTGGTGGGCTGGGTGTACGTGCTGTTCTCCTCGCTGCTGTGGTTCTTTGGGGTGCACGGCTCCATGGCGCTGGCGGCCCTGGACAGCGGCATCATGACGCCGTTCGCGCTGGAAAACGTGGAGCTGTACAACAAATACGGTTCGGTCGAAGCGGCGGTGGCCGCCGGAAAAGAGTTCCACATGTGGGCGAAACCGTTCGTCGACTCCTACATCTACCTCGGCGGCACCGGCTCGACGCTGGGCTTGATCATCGCCATCTTCATCGCCTCGCGCCGCGAAGATTATCGCCAGGTCGCCAAACTGGCGACGCCATCCGGCATCTTCCAGATCAACGAACCGATACTGTTCGGCCTGCCGGTGATCATGAACCCGGTGATGTTCATTCCGTTCATCCTGGTGCAGCCGGTGCTGACCATTATCACCTCCCTGGCCTACTACTCCGGGCTGATCCCGCCGATCACCAACATCGCTCCCTGGACCATGCCGGTCGGCCTGGGGGCGTTCTTCAACACCAATGGCAGCATCATGGCCATGTTGCTGAGCCTGTTCAACCTGGCGGTCGCCACCGTGATCTATCTGCCGTTCGTGGCGATCTCCAACAAGGCGCAGAGCCAGATCGACGCGGCGACGGAAAGCGAAGAAGACATCGCCAAGGCGCTGAAATTCTAACTGTGGAACGGGGCGGCGTGGCCGCCCCGCGAGGGACGCGAGTATGGAATATCAATTTGCCGACGGGTTCTGGTGGGGCAGCGCCACCTCCGCGCCGCAGTCTGAAGGGGCGGCCGCGCGGGACGGCAAGAGCCGCAACATCTTCGACTATTGGTACGAGATCGCGCCCGAGCGCTTTCACGAGCGGGTGGGTCCGACCGAAGCCTCGACCTTTTACGACCATTTCCGCACCGATATCGGGCTGCTCAAAACGCTGGGCCACAATACCTTTAGAACGTCGATCTCGTGGTCGCGGCTGATCCCGGACGGCGACGGTGAAGTGAACCCGCAGGCGGCGGCGTTCTATAACGCGATGATCGACGAGCTGCTGGCGCAGGGCATCACCCCGTTTATCAATCTCTATCACTTCGATATGCCGCTGTGCATGCAACAGCGCGGCGGTTGGGAAAGCCGGGCGGTGGTCGAAGCCTATGCGCGTTACGCCGATACCTGTTTCGGCCTATTTGGCGATCGGGTCACCCACTGGTTCACCTTCAACGAGCCGATCGTGCCGGTGGAAGCCGGTTACCTGAATGACCTGCACTACCCTTGCGTAGTGGACTTCAAACGGGCGGTCACCGTGGCGTATCACAGCGTACTGGCGCACGCCATGGCGGTGCAGCGTTTCAGAGCGCGGAGGCTGCAGGGGAGCATCGGCATCATTCTGAATCTGAGCCCGACCTATCCGCGCTCCGACGCGCCGGAGGATCTGCAGGCGGCACACGACGCCGATCTGCTGCTCAACCGCAGTTTCCTCGATCCTGTCGCCAAAGGGCGTTACCCGGCCGCATTGCTGCACCTGCTGGAGCGGCATGGGCTGATGCCCTACTGCGAACCGCAGGACGCTCAGCTGATCGAAGGCGGCGTGGTGGATATCCTTGGCGTCAACTATTACCAGCCGCGCAGGGTGCAGGCGAAAGCGGGACGGCGCGCCGAGGGGCCGATCGCATCGCCGGAGGATTTGTTCAGTTACTATGCAATGCCGGGTCGCAAAATCAATCCGCACCGCGGCTGGGAGATCTACGAAAAGGGGCTGTACGACATCCTGATGGATCTGAAAGAGAACTACGGCAATCTGCCCTGTTATATTTCGGAAAACGGCATGGGCGTCGAGGGCGAAGAAGCGTTTATCGGCGCCGATGGGCGGGTGGAGGACGATTACCGCATCGACTTTATTCGCGAGCACCTGAAGTGGCTGCACCGCGCGCTGGCCGAAGGCTCGCAGTGCAAGGGCTATCATCTGTGGACCTTTATCGACTGCTGGTCCTGGCTGAATGCCTACAAGAATCGTTATGGGCTGGTGCGGCTGGATCGGGCGGATCAGCGGCGCACCATCAAAAAAAGCGGTTACTGGTTTGCCGAGGCGGCCAGACGCAACGGATTTGACTAACGGGAGGCCGGCGCCGTGTCCGATAACCGAATTTCGCTGAGTGCCAACGACGTGAAGCTGATTCGCGAGCAGGATTTCTTTAACTGCAAAGACTTTCACCTGTTCATCTACAACAAGGTGGAAAGTGCCACCGGGCTGCATCAGCACGACTACTACGAGTTCACTATTGTGCTGAGCGGCAAATGCTATCAGGAGATCAACGGCAAGCGGGTGCTGCTGGAACGCGGGGATTTCGTCTTTATCCCTATCGGTTCCTACCACCAGAGCTTTTACGAGTTCGGCGCGACGAAAATTTTCAACGTGGCGGTTAGCAAAGCGTTCTTTGAAGAGCACTATTTGCAGCAGCTGCCGCGTTGCTTTGTCGCCTCGCAGGCCTACAGCCTGAGAAGCGAGTTTTTGGCCTATATCGAATCGGTGGTGAGTTCGCCGCAGTTTCGCGAGGATGACTTCGCCGAGTTTCTCGAAACGCTGACCTTCTATGTGATCAGCCGCATTCGTCACCATAAAGAAGAAAACGACGGCGGCGATGATATCCCGCAGTGGCTGAAGAACACCCTGGCCGGCATGCATGACAAGGCGATGTTCGGTGAAAAGGCGTTGGCGAACATGGTGGCGCTGTCGGGGAAAACCCAGGAGTACCTGACCCGGGCGATGCGGCGCTACTACCAGAAGACGCCGATGCAGGTGATCAATGAGATCCGCATCAACTTCGCCAAGACGCAGCTGGAGGTCACCAACTATTCGGTCTCTGACATCGCTTTCGATTCCGGCTATGGCGACGTCAGCTTGTTCATTAAAAACTTCAAGCGGCTCACCGACGTGACCCCAGGCAACTACCGAAAAAAGTGTTACGGCCCTCTTTAGGGCCGCTCCCGATCAGTATCAACGCCGATATGCCGATGAGCTTCAGGGCGCCAGTCGGTTAATCATTTGATTTTACCTTAACGAGGGGGAATGCCGCGCCGAGCGGTCGGCCTTCCCTTGCCAAAAATCCATCCCGCGGGAGCCTCTATGGAAAAACTACTGATCGTGAATGCCGATGATTTCGGCCTGAGCAAAGGGCAGAACTATGGCGTCATCGAGGCGTATCAGCATGGCGTCGTTTCCTCCACCACGGCGATGGTGAACGGCGGCGGCGCGCAGCACGCGGCGGCGCTCAGCCGGCAATATCCGGGGTTGCCGATTGGGCTGCATTTCGTTTTGACCCATGGCAAGCCGCTGGGCGCCATGCCTTCGCTGGTCAACGAACATGGCGAACTGGGTAAATGGCTGTGGCGCCGCGCCGAGGCCGGCGAGCTGCAGCTGGACGAAATTCACGAGGAGCTGCAGCGCCAGTTCACGCGCTTCGTGACGCTGTTCGGCCGGCCGCCGACGCATATCGACAGCCACCACCATGTGCATATGCAGCCGCAAATTTATCCGCTGGTGGAGGCGTTCGCGCAAGCGCAGGGTCTGCCGCTGCGTCTCGATCGCGAAGAGGCGAAACGGCGTGGCATCACGCTGCATGCCCCCTATAGCACTGACGTTTTCGACGCGGGATTCTACGGTGAGACGATTTCCGAAACGTTGTTCCTGCAAAGGTTGGCGCGCGCCGACGAGCAGGGCGCAGAATCATTGGAAATGATGTGCCACCCGGCGCTCCTCGACGCGACGATCCTGCAGAGCCAATACTGCCATCCGCGCCTCGTCGAGCTGGATGTGTTGACCGCGCCGACGCTGAAAGCGGCGATCGCCGAACGCGGTTTTCTGTTGGGCTCCTTCCAGGATCTGTAACGCCGCCGTTTACAGCATGGCGTGCGCCTTTTTCAGGCCGGTGTCTTCTTCCGGATCGGCGCCCTGAGGCAAGGGTTCCGCCTCTTGTGCTTCGGGCTGCGGCTCGTCGACCTCGGGCGCCGCTTCCGGCGGCGGCATGGTGTCGTGAATGATCTGTTCATCGAAGGTCGGATTAAGCGCCGGCGACAGCGGCGAGCTGGTGAGGCTGTCCGGCAGCGGAATGTGCGGCACCGGCGCGTCCTGCGCCAACTGCGGTTCCTCCGCTTTCGCCGTGCGGCTGAGAGCCGCCAGCAGCACGCCGCACAGGGCGAAAAAGGCGTACAGGATATTGCCGCCCAGCGGCTCGATCAGCGCACCGACCGCCAATGGCCCGATGCTGGCGCCGACGCCGAACGCCATCAGCAGACAGGCGGCCAGCGAGACGCGGCGTTCCGGCTCGATCAGATCGTTGGCCAGCGCCACCGCCAGCGGGTAGAGCGTAAATTGCAACATGCTGACGACGAACCCGACCGCTAGCAGCAGCGGGAAATCGATGTGCGGCAGCAGCGCCAGCGGCAGCGCCGCCACGATCAGAAAAATGGCGTTGAGGCGCATCAGCAACGGGCGATTATAGCGATCCGACAGCCAACTGAGCGGGAACTGCGCCACCAGCCCGGCGAAGATGGCCAGCGCCATGAACAGGCCGGTTTGCTGAGTGGTTAAGGATTGCAGGCTGGCGTAGACCGGCGCCAGGCCGTAAAACGAGCCCACCACCATGCCGATCACCAGCGTGGTAGCCAGCACCTTGGGAATGGCGCCGACAAAGTAACGCAGCTCCATCGGGGCCGGCGACATGTGGCGCGCATTGGTGCGGGTGGTGAGAGCGATGGGCACCAGACAAAGCGCGAAGCACAACGCGATCACCAGCAGCGTGGTGATGCCCAGGTTGCTTTGCAGCATCAGCACTATCTGGCCCAGCGACATGCCGAGATAGGTCGCCGCCATATAGAAGCCGAACACCATGCCGCGCTGGTTGGATTCCGCCTGGTCGTTCAGCCAGCTTTCCAGCACCATATACTGGCACATCATGCACAGCCCGATCACCAGACGCAGTGCGACCCAGGCGGGAATGAATGCCGTCAGACCGTGCCCCAGCACTGCAGCGGTGATGATGCCGGCGCAGGCCACGTAGGCGCGGATATGCCCGACGCGGGCGATGAGAAAGTGGCCGACCTTGCCGCCGATCACCAACCCGATGTAGTTGGCGGCGATGATGGCGCCGATCAGCGCGCTGCTGACGTGGATGGAGGCCAGCCGCAGCGAGACATAGGTGGTGAGCAGGCCTGAGCCCAACAGCAGCAGCAGGGTGGTGGTGTACAACGGCAAGAATACGCCCAACGTTTTTTTCACGCTATCATCCTAATCTCTTCTGGTGCGCCCTGAGGCCGCCGCAGCGTGCCGCCTCCGTGATGTTCCTTGTGCTGGTGCGCCGCCGCTCAATGGGGCGCTTCTTTTGATACTAGCAGCTTGGCCGGGCGCTTAAAACCGCACCTCCTGCGAGGCGCTGCGCATTTCTGCGCGCCGGCCGCCGTGTCGCCTTGATAAATGCTACTATCGGGCGCATATACCTGAATTCGCGAGGGAGGGGTTATGAGTGAAAACCAACTGCGCCGGCTCAGCGTGCTGGCGGGGGAAAAACTGAAGGCTCAGGGCCGCTGGATCACCTGCGCGGAATCCTGCACCGGCGGCGGCATAGCCAAGGCCATTACCGATATCGCCGGCAGCTCCGCCTATTTCGATCGCGGTTTCGTCACCTACAGTAATGCGGCGAAACATGATCTGTTGGGGGTGAGCGAAGCGACGTTGGCGGCGCACGGCGCGGTCAGCGAAGAGGTGGTGCGCGAGATGGCGATAGGGGCGCTGCGGGCGGCGCAGGCCGATCTGGCGCTGTCGGTGAGCGGCATCGCCGGCCCGGACGGCGGCAGCGTGGAAAAGCCGGTCGGCACCGTGTGGTTCGGCTTTGCCAGCAGCGATGGCCGGGGGCTTTCGCGCAAGATGCAATTCGAGGGCGACCGCGATGCGGTGCGGCTGCAGGCGACGATTTTCGCGCTGCAAACCGCCATCGACGAATTTTTGTAAATTAGGCTTGATACTGTATGACCATACAGTATAATTAGTGACATTTCCTGCACAACATACATTCAGTGGCAGTGTGGGGTAACACCGGCATTGCGAAACGAAGGAGCAAAAATGGCTATTGATGAGAACAAGCAAAAGGCGTTAGCTGCGGCACTGGGCCAGATTGAGAAACAGTTCGGCAAAGGCTCCATCATGCGTCTGGGTGAAGACCGCTCCATGGACGTGGAAACGATCTCCACCGGCTCACTGTCACTCGATATCGCCCTGGGCGCCGGCGGCCTGCCGATGGGCCGCATCGTAGAAATCTACGGCCCGGAATCGTCCGGTAAAACCACTTTGACGCTGCAGGTGATCGCCGCTGCGCAGCGCGAAGGCAAAACCTGTGCGTTCATCGACGCCGAGCACGCGCTGGATCCTATCTATGCGAAAAAGCTGGGCGTCGATATCGACAACCTGCTGTGCTCGCAGCCGGATACCGGCGAGCAGGCGCTGGAAATCTGTGATGCGCTGACCCGCTCCGGCGCGGTTGATGTCATCATCGTCGACTCCGTGGCGGCGCTGACGCCGAAGGCGGAAATCGAAGGTGAAATCGGCGATTCGCACATGGGCCTGGCGGCGCGCATGATGAGCCAGGCGATGCGTAAGCTGGCCGGCAACCTGAAAAACGCCAATACCCTGCTGATCTTCATCAACCAGATCCGTATGAAAATTGGTGTGATGTTCGGCAACCCGGAAACCACGACCGGCGGTAACGCCCTGAAGTTCTATGCTTCGGTGCGTTTGGATATCCGTCGTATCGGCGCCATCAAAGAGGGCGACGAAGTGGTGGGCAGCGAAACCCGCGTGAAAGTGGTGAAGAACAAAATCGCTGCGCCGTTCAAACAGGCTGAGTTCCAAATCATGTACGGCGAAGGCATCAACAGCCGCGGCGAACTGGTCGATCTGGGCGTGAAGCACAAGATGATCGAAAAAGCCGGCGCCTGGTACAGCTATAACGGCGAGAAGATTGGTCAGGGCAAGGCGAACGCCTGTAACTTCCTGAAAGAAAACCCGGCTATCGCCGCCGAGCTGGATAAGAAACTGCGCGACCTGCTGCTGCACAGCGGCGGTGAACTGGTAGCCGCTTCCGGTGACGACTTCGAAGACGATGAAGCGGAAACCAGCGAGCAGTTCTAATCGCTGAAGATGTGCGCCGCCGTTTATGTGGCGCATATCCTCTGAATTCAGGCTTGAATGATGAATGACTTGCTAAGCCGCGCCATGCGCCTGCTGTCGCAACGCGATCATAGTGAAGCTGAACTGCGCCGCAAACTTGCGGCGCAGCCGTTTGTGGCGAAAGCCCGGTTTGGCGGTAAGGGGCCGCATGCGCCGACGGTGGCCGAAGAGCCGGTGGATCCTGCGCTAATCGATCAGGTTATCGCCTACTGTTACCAGCACAACTGGCTGGACGATCAGCGTTTCGCACACAGCTACATCGGTAGCCGCAGCCGCAAGGGTTATGGCGCGCAGCGCATCCGCAGCGAATTGATGCAAAAGGGCGTGGATAAAGCGCTGGTACAGGACGCGTTGGCGGAATGCGATATCGACTGGTGCGAACAGGCGAAACAGGTGGCGCAGCGAAAATTTGGCGATGCGTTGCCAACCGACTGGAAAGAGAAAGCCAAAGTGCAGCGTTATCTGCTCTATCGCGGCTTCTTCCAGGAAGAAATTCAGTCAATTTACCGTGATTTTGCGCAATGAGCGCACACGGGGTTTTACTTCCCTCTGAAGAAAATTTATCTTATCCCCACTTTTTGTTCGTGAGCTGGTTGTCATCGTCGGGATGACGCGCCACCGGCTCACGTGTCGTTATTCTAGCCTTTCCAGGAAAATTATGAGCAAGAGCACCGCTGAGATCCGTCAAGCGTTTCTCGATTTCTTTCATAGTAAGGGCCATCAGGTTGTAGCAAGCAGCTCCCTGGTGCCTAACAATGATCCGACATTGCTGTTTACCAATGCCGGCATGAACCAATTTAAGGATGTTTTCCTGGGGCTCGACAAACGCGCCTATTCCCGCGCCACCACCTCGCAGCGCTGCGTGCGCGCAGGCGGCAAGCATAACGACCTGGAAAACGTCGGTTATACCGCTCGTCACCACACCTTCTTTGAAATGCTGGGTAACTTCAGCTTCGGCGATTACTTCAAGCACGACGCGATCAGCTACGCGTGGGAACTGCTGACCGGTGAAAACTGGTTCAACCTGCCGAAAGAGAGACTGTGGGTCACCGTGTATGAAACCGATGATGAAGCGTTCGACATTTGGCAGAAGCAAATCGGCGTACCGGCCGAGCGCATTATCCGCATCGGCGACAACAAGGGCGCGCCTTTCGCTTCCGATAACTTCTGGCAGATGGGCGATACCGGCCCATGCGGCCCGTGCACCGAGATTTTCTACGATCACGGCGATCACATCTGGGGCGGCCCTCCGGGCAGCCCGGAAGAAGACGGTGACCGCTACATCGAGATCTGGAACATCGTTTTCATGCAGTTCAACCGTCAGTCCGACGGCACCATGCTGCCGCTGCCGAAACCTTCGGTGGATACCGGTATGGGTCTGGAACGCATCGCGGCGGTGTTGCAGCATGTGAACTCCAACTATGAGATCGACCTGTTCCGCACCCTGATCGCCGCCGTAGCGAAAGTGACCGGCGCGACCGATCTGGATAACAAATCCCTGCGCGTTATCGCCGACCACATCCGTTCCTGCGCCTTCCTGGTGTCTGACGGCGTGATCCCGTCTAACGAAAACCGCGGCTACGTGCTGCGCCGTATCATTCGCCGCGCGATCCGTCATGGCAACATGCTGGGCGCGAAAGATACCTTCTTCTACAAGCTGGTAGCGCCACTGATCGAAGTGATGGGCCCGGCGGCCGACGAGCTGAAACGCCAGCAATCGCTGGTGGAGCAGGTGCTGAAAACCGAAGAGGAGCAGTTTGCCCGCACGCTGGAGCGTGGGCTAGCGCTGTTGGACGAAGAGCTGGCCAAGCTGCAGGGCGATACCCTGGACGGCGAAACCGCTTTCCGTCTGTACGATACCTACGGTTTCCCGGTCGATCTGACCGCTGACGTCTGCCGCGAGCGCGGTCTGAAAGTCGACGAAGCGGGCTTTGAAGAGGCGATGGAAGCCCAGCGCCGCCGCGCGCGTGAGTCCAGCGGCTTCGGCGCCGACTACAACAGCCTGATCCGCGTGGATGGCAGCAGCCAGTTCAGCGGCTACGATCACGACGAGCAGCAGGCGACGGTGATCGCGCTGTTCCGTGACGGCCAGCCGGTCGAGCAGATCAACGCCGGCGAAGAGGCGGTGGTGGTGCTGGACGAGACGCCGTTCTACGGTGAATCCGGCGGGCAGGTCGGCGATAAAGGCGTGCTGAAAGCCGCCGGCGCCGAGTTTGTGGTCAATGACACCCAGAAATACGGTCAGGCTATCGGCCACCAAGGCAAACTGGCGCAGGGCTCGCTGAAGCTGAACGATCGCGTGGATGCGCAGATCGACGCCGAGCGCCGCAACAGCATCCGCCTGAACCACTCCGCGACTCACCTGCTGCACGCCGCGCTGCGCCAAACGCTGGGCGATCACGTTGCGCAGAAAGGCTCGCTGGTTAACGACAAATACCTGCGTTTCGACTTCTCGCACTTCGAAGCGATGAAGCCGGAACAAATCCGCGGGGTGGAAGATCTGGTGAACCAGCAGGTGCGTCGTAACCTGCCGGTGCAGACCGAGCTGATGGCGTTGGAAGACGCCAAAGAGAAGGGCGCAATGGCGCTGTTCGGTGAGAAGTACGACGACAACGTGCGCGTGCTGACCATGGGCGACTTCTCCACCGAGCTGTGCGGCGGCACCCACGCCAGCCGCACCGGCGATATCGGCCTGTTCCGCATTCTGAGCGAGTCGGGCACCGCGGCGGGCATCCGCCGTATTGAAGCGGTGACCGGCGCAGGCGCTATCGCCACGCTGCACCAGCAAAGCGATTTGTTGCAAGACGTTGCGCAGTTGGTGAAGGGCGACAGTAACAACCTGACCGATAAAGTGCGCTCGGTGCTCGATCGCACGCGCGTGCTGGAAAAAGAACTGCAGCAACTGAAAGATCAGCAGGCGGCGCAGGAAAGCGCGTCGCTGTCCAGCCAGGCGAAAGTGGTTAACGGCGTGAAGCTGTTGGTCAGCCAGTTGGACAATGTCGAAGCCAAAATGCTGCGCACCATGGTGGATGACCTGAAAAATCAATTGGGTTCGGCCATTATCGTGTTGGCGACGACGGCTGATGACAAAGTCAGCCTGGTCGCGGGCGTGACCAAGGATCTGACTGACCGCGTGAAAGCCGGCGAGTTGATCGGCAACGTGGCGCAGCAGGTCGGCGGCAAGGGCGGTGGTCGCCCGGATATGGCGATGGCGGGGGGGACGGATATCAACGCTCTGCCAGCGGCGTTAAACAGCGTAGAAGCCTGGGTGGCCTCAAAGCTGTGAACATAAATAAATAGCACGGACAAACGCCATAATACTTTGTTGATTATGGCGTTTTCATACTGTGCTAACACAATTTAGTTACAATTGCGGGAACAAAGTTTTTCTGGTCGGCTAAACTTACCATTATCTGAGGTGGGACCAAGTCTGCTTACACTTATTGTGGATTGCGCGGCTTACGTTTTCACCATATATGATGGATAATGACGGGGAAACTGAGAGACCCGACTCTTTTAATCTTTCAAGGAGCAAAGAATGTTAATTCTGACTCGTCGAGTTGGTGAAACCCTCATGATTGGCGATGAGGTTACGGTCACTGTGCTAGGGGTAAAAGGCAACCAGGTGCGTATTGGTGTGAACGCCCCCAAAGAGGTTTCAGTTCACCGTGAAGAAATCTATCAGCGCATTCAGGCAGAGAAGTCTCAGCAGACGACTTACTGATTCCGAAGCAGCGTCTCGTTGCCAGACGAGACGCTACTGCATCGTTTTACCCACTTCTTTCGTTCTCCCCTCTCTTTTTCGTGATTATTTTCCCGGTGAGTTTCCTGCTTTATTGCTGCAGACGTTGCGGTTGCCTGTTGATAAAACGCCCTTTTTGCCGTGAAATCGCCCATGTTGGGTGCGAATTGTGCAAACGCGCATGAGTTGGGAAAAATTGTTTGACTTAAAAGTCGGAGAAAGTAATATGTGCGCCACGCAGTGCCGATGAGCTTCTCCAAAGCAAGTCAGGCACAATTCGAAAGAAGCGTATGGTGAGGTGGCCGAGAGGCTGAAGGCGCTCCCCTGCTAAGGGAGTATGCGGTCAAAAGCTGCATCCGGGGTTCGAATCCCCGCCTCACCGCCATTTGCATCCGTAGCTCAGCTGGATAGAGTACTCGGCTACGAACCGAGCGGTCGGAGGTTCGAATCCTCCCGGATGCACCATATTTTGCAGTATGGTGGGGTAGTAACAACGTACCATACGGTATCAAAAAAGAATTCCTGTGCATCCGTAGCTCAGCTGGATAGAGTACTCGGCTACGAACCGAGCGGTCGGAGGTTCGAATCCTCCCGGATGCACCATTCTTAATCTCATTCGTCGCGAAGAAAAATTTTCATGCGGGTGAGAGGAAAAAAGTGTTCCCAGGGAGGATAACGTTGCTTCAGCAACGGCCCGCAGGGTAAGGCGCAAGCGCCGAATCATCCTCCCGGATACACCATTCTTAAAGCCTGGCTTTATTAGCAAAGCCGGCGCGCGGTAAAAATAGTAATGCATCCGTAGCTCAGCTGGATAGAGTACTCGGCTACGAACCGAGCGGTCGGAGGTTCGAATCCTCCCGGATGCACCATCTAAGAGAAGCCCGCCTTAGCGGGTTTTTGCTTTTCTGTTATTCGTGAAACAGACAAGCGGCAAAAACAGTCATGCATCCGTAGCTCAGCTGGATAGAGTACTCGGCTACGAACCGAGCGGTCGGAGGTTCGAATCCTCCCGGATGCACCATGCTTAACCTCCCGTATCGCGAAGAGAAATCGTCATGCGGGTGGTAAAAAGAAAGTGTCCTTGGGGAGGATAACGTTGCTTTAGCAACGGCCCGCAGGGTGAGGCGTTGGCGCCGAATCATCCTCCCGGATGTACCATCTAAGAGAAACCCGCCCTGGCGGGTTTTTCGCTTTTCAGCATTTAGCCATTCTCTCTTCACCCCTTTCCTGCTTTGTACCCGATCGATCACAGCACATTCCGCTATGACGCAGTCAGCGACAACCCAACGGCTTTACGCTAAAGTAGTTTTCTTTCCTCAACGATCATGGAGTAACGATGTACGACCGCTATCAGGGTCTTATTTTCGACATGGACGGCACGATTCTGGACACCGAGCCAACGCACCGCAAAGCGTGGAGTGAAGTGCTGTCGCGTTATGGCATGACGTTTGATGAAGCGGCGATGGTGGCGCTGAGCGGTTCACCGACCTGGCGCATCGCTCAGGCGATTATCGCCAGCCACCAGGCCGATCTCGATCCCCATCATCTGGCGGCGGAGAAAACCCGCGCGGTGGAGGCGATGCTGTTGGACAGCGTGCGCCCGTTGCCGCTGATCGAGGTGGTAAAATCCTATCACGGTCGCCGTCCGATGGCGGTCGGTACCGGCAGCGAGCACCGCATGGCGGAAATGCTGCTGCGTCATCTCGGCCTGTTCAACTGCTTCGACGCGATCGTCGGTGCGGACGACGTACAGCGCCATAAACCGGAGCCGGACACCTTCCTGCGTTGCGCCGAACTTATCGGCGTGCCGCCGGAAAAGTGCGTGGTGTTTGAAGACGCCGAGTTCGGCATTCAGGCGGCAAAAAGCGCCGGTATGGACGTGGTAGACGTTCGCACGCTGTGAGTAGTACGCTAGCCGTAATATCGTTATTTGGCAGCAGCTTCCTCAGTGCGACGCTGCTGCCGGGAAATTCAGAAATCGTTCTGGTCGCTTTGCTGACCCAGAGTCGCGTCTCGCCGGAGTTGCTGGTGCTGGCTGCGACCCTGGGCAACACGCTGGGCGGCTTGACCAATGTCATTATCGGGCGCCTGTTACCGGCGTTGAAACCACAGCGGGGGCTGGCAACGGCGCTCGGGTGGCTGCAACGCTTCGGCCCGGCTGCGCTGTTGCTCAGTTGGGTGCCGGTGGTGGGCGATTTGTTGTGCGTGTTGGCAGGTTGGCTGCGCATGCCCTGGGGCTCTGTCGCGCTGTTTCTGTGTATCGGAAAGGCGCTGCGTTACATCGTTTTGACTATGATAACGGTACAGGGCATCGCCTGGTGGCAGTAACCAAGTGAATATAACTCAATATTCTCTCGGGTGCGGATTCAGTATGCTTACGAGTTATTGTTTTTAGAAGCGGGAGGTCAATTTGATCCCGGACGTATCACAGGCGCTTTCTTGGTTGGAAGCCCATCCTCAGGCATTAAAAGGCATTCGTCGCGGCATCGAGCGTGAAACGCTGCGAGTCACGCCGAACGGCACCTTGGCGACTACCGGGCATCCGGAAAAGCTGGGGGCGGCATTGACGCATCACTGGATCACCACGGATTTCGCCGAGGCGCTGTTAGAGTTCATTACGCCGGTTGATGACAATATCGATCACCTGCTGACGTTCCTGCGCGATATTCATCGCTACGTTGCGCGCAATATTGGCGATGAGCGCATGTGGCCGCTCAGCATGCCGTGCTTTATCGAAGCCGAGCAGGATATTGAGCTGGCGCAGTTCGGTTCTTCGAACATCGGCCGCATGAAGACGCTGTACCGCGAAGGGTTGAAGAATCGCTATGGCGCGTTGATGCAGACCATTTCCGGCGTGCACTACAACTTCTCGCTGCCGCTGGAGTTTTGGCAGGCCTGGGCCGGCGTGCAGGACGCAGAAAGCGGTAAAGAGCAGATCTCGGCGGGGTATTTCCGCCTGATCCGCAACTACTACCGTTTCGGTTGGGTGATCCCGTATCTGTTCGGCGCATCGCCGGCCATTTGTTCTTCGTTCCTCAAAGGGCGCGAGACCACTCTGCCGTTCGAACGCACCGAGCAGGGGATGTGCTACCTGCCGTACGCCACCTCGCTGCGTCTGAGCGACCTGGGTTATACCAACAAGTCGCAGAGTAATCTGGGCATCACCTTCAACGATCTGCACAGCTATGTGGCCGGTTTGAAGCGGGCGATCGTTACGCCTTCCGAAGAGTTCGCCAAGCTGGGCGTGAAAGAGGGTGATCGCTACCTGCAGTTGAACAGCAACGTGCTGCAAATCGAGAACGAGCTGTATGCGCCGATCCGGCCGAAGCGCGTGACCAAAAGCGGCGAGACGCCGTCAGACGCGCTGCTGCGCGGCGGTATCGAATACATCGAAGTGCGTTCGCTGGATATCAACCCGTTCTCGCCGATCGGCGTGGATGCGGTGCAGGCGCGTTTCCTGGATCTGTTCCTGGTGTGGTGCGCGCTGGCCGATGCGCCGGAGATGAGCAGCGATGAACTGCTGTGCACGCGCAAGAACTGGAACCGGGTGATTCTGGAAGGGCGCAAGCCGGGCCAGACCATCGGCATCGGCTGTGGCGCCAGCCATGAACCGTTGGAAAAAGTGGGCAAGGCGCTGTTCGCCGATCTGCGTCGGGTCGCGGAAGTGTTGGACGGCGAAGCCGGCAACCGTCAATACCAGCAGGTGTGCGATGAGCTGGTCGCCGCGTTTGACGATCCTGAGCTGACCTTCTCCGCGCGCATTCTGAAGGCGATGAAGGCGGAAGGCACCGGACGCGTCGGTCTGCAGCTGGCGGAGCAGTATCGCCAGACATTGCTGGAAGAACCGTTGGAAATCCTGAACGAAGCCGAGCTGGATAAAGAGCGGGAAGCCTCTTGGCAGCGTCAACGCGACATAGAAGCCAATGATACGCTAAGCTTTGAAGCGTTCCTGAAGCAAAACGGCGGAAGCTGAAAAAGAAAAAGGCCACATCAATGTGGCCAAATATGCATCTCTGATGACAGGGATGATGATAACAAATGCGCGTCTTTCACATACTCAGACTCGCAGGGTTGGAAAAGGTTTCCCGGTTAGGAAAAAAAGTTTCGAAATAAATGCTCTTTTACGAGGAGGTAGCGAAATGCCATTGCTGGATAGCTTTACCGTCGATCATACCCGTATGGCAGCCCCGGCTGTCCGCGTTGCGAAAACCATGAAAACGCCTCATGGCGATACCATCACGGTATTTGATCTGCGCTTTTGCCGCCCGAACCTGGAAGTGATGCCCGAACGCGGCATTCACACGCTGGAACACCTGTTCGCCGGCTTTATGCGCGACCACCTGAACGGCCAGGGCGTGGAGATTATCGACATCTCCCCAATGGGCTGTCGCACCGGTTTCTACATGAGCCTGATCGGCGTGCCGGAAGAGCAGCGCGTTGCCGATGCCTGGAAAGCGGCGATGGCAGACGTGCTGAAAGTGACCGACCAGCGCAAGATCCCTGAGCTGAACGAGTACCAGTGTGGTACCTACCACATGCACTCGCTGGAAGAAGCGCAGGAGATCGCCAAGCACATTCTGGATAACGGCGTGGTGGTGAACCACAACGACGAACTGGCGCTGCCGAAAGAGAAGCTGCAGGAGCTGCATATCTAACCGTACGTTTCCCGCAGAGACAAAAAAGACGCGATTTCGCGTCTTTTTTACGTTCTGGCGGAGGGTTAGTGATGGCCGATGCTGGACTGCAGCGAGGTGATCGGCGTGACCCGCACCTGTTTGATCATATTGCCCTGCACGTCAAGAATGTCGATATCGTAATGGCCGATACGCACCCGGGTGCCGATTTCGGGGATCTCTTCCAGTTCTTCCAGCAGCATGCCGTTGACGGTGCGAGCCTCGTTGGCGGGTAAAGTCCAGTTAAAGGCCTTGTTCAGCTCCCGCACGTTGGCGGTGCCGTCGATCAAGACCGAGCCGTCGCTCTGCGGCGTGACTTCTTCCGCCAGCGTCGGCGACATCGAGGTGGTGAAGTCGCCGACGATCTCCTCGAGGATGTCTTCCACCGTAACCAGGCCCTGAATGTCGCCGTACTCGTCGACCACGATGCCGACCTTCTCTTTGTTGCGCTGGAATTTCACCAGCTGCACGTTGAGCGGCGTGCCTTCCGGTACGAAGTAGATCTCATCGGCGGCGCGCAGCAGGTTCTCTTTGTTAAACTCTTTTTTCTCGGTCATCAGACGGTAGGCTTCGCGCACGCGCAGCATGCTGATCGCGTCGTCCAGCGAGCTGCGATACAGCACGATGCGGCCGTGCGGCGAGTGGGTCAGCTGGCGCATGATCGACTTCCAGTCGTCGTTGACGTCGATGCCGACGATCTCGGTGCGCGGCACCATGATGTCGTTGACCGTCACCTTTTCCAGGTCCAGCACCGAGATCAGCATGTCCTGATTGCGGCGGGAGATCTGCGACTGGGATTCACGCACGATGGTGCGCAGCTCATCCTTGCTGACGGCGTCGCTGATGCGCACGTTGGTGCGGATACCGAACAGGCGCAAGGTCAGGCTGGTGATGCCGTTGAGCAGCCAGACCAGTGGGAACATCACCTTTTGCAACGGCGCCAGCAGGAAGCTGCTGGGGAAGGCGATGCGTTCCGGATAGAGCGCGGCGAAGGTCTTCGGCAGCACTTCGGCGAACAGCAGCACGGCGAAGGTCAGCACGCCGGTCGCAATCGCCACGCCGAGATCGCCATACAGCCGCATGCCGACGATGGTCGCCAGTGCCGAGGCGAGGATGTTGACCAGGTTGTTGCCGATCAGCACCAGGCCGATCAGCCGATCCGGTTTTTGCAGCAGCTTCTCCACCCGGCGCGCCGAACGGTTACCCTGCTTGGACAGGTGGCGCAGGCGATAACGGTTGAGCGTCATCATGCCGGTTTCGGAGGCGGAGAAGTAAGCGGAGACCACGATCATGATCACCAGGATAATGATGAGGGTCCCCGTCGACACATGCTCCAATGCAGTATTCCTTATAGAGAGGGAAAGTTGAACCGGGCTGGCTCAGCGCACCATCACCTGTTGAATCAGACGGCTGCCGAAGTAGGCGAGCGTCAGCAGGAAGGCGCCGGCGAAGCTGAACCAGACGACGCGGCGGCCGCGCCAGCCTTCATGGTAATGGCCCCACAACAGCACGATATACACGAACCAGGCCATGATCGACAACACGGCTTTATGTACGTTCTCTTTGCTGAACAGATTATCCATGTACAGCAGGCCGGTGCACAGGGTGAGCGTCAGCAGCACCACGCCGATCTGGGTGATATGGAACATCTTGCGCTCAATGCTCATCAGCGGCGGCATGTCGGCGCTGAAGGTCAGCTTTTTGTTTTTCAACAGGTAGTCGAGCCAGGCGAGCTGTAAGGCGTAGAGCGCGGCGATGATAAGGGTGGCGTAAGAGAACAGCGCCAGGCCGATATGCACCATCAATTCCGGGCTGGCTTCCAGGTGAGTGATGAACTCGCCGGGCATGAAGCTGGCGAAGGCCAGATTGATCATCGCGAAGCTGTAGACGATCGGCAGCAGGAACCAGCCGCGATCGCGTGAAGCGACGAAGGTCATCACCGAACAGATGATCAGGCTGACGATAGAACCAATGTTCAGCAGGCTGAGATTCTGCCCGGCGCTGACGTCAAAGATGCGCTGCTGCAGCGCGATGGCGTGGCAAATCAACGCCACCACCGCCGAGACGAGGGCGAGCCGACGGTATGCGCTGTTCTTCCGCAACAAGCTGGGAATGATCAGTCCAAGGCTGAGCAGGTAGGCCATCAAAGCCACAATGGAGAAAACTGGCATAACGTTTAATTTTGCTTCGGCGTGGTTAATTGGAGTGTCAGTATAGCGTTGCGCGCGTTTCACTCCAACCTATCTCCAACGCTGAGGCAGAGATCCTGCGCGCTTCGTGTTATCATCGGCGCAATTGTGTCGCCGGAGCGGCCTGTCATTACACGTTGAGCATGAGACGATGTTTGAAAATTTAACCGATCGATTGTCGCGCACGTTGCGCAATATCAGCGGCCGCGGGCGGCTGACCGAAGAGAATATCAAGGAAACCCTGCGTGAAGTGCGTATGGCATTGCTGGAAGCGGACGTTGCGCTGCCGGTGGTGCGCGACTTCATCAACCGCGTCAAAGAGAGCGCGGTTGGCCATGAAGTCAACAAAAGCCTGACGCCGGGGCAGGAGTTCGTCAAGATCGTCAAGGGCGAGCTGATCGCCGCGATGGGCGAAGTCAACACCGAGCTGAATCTGGCGGCCCAGCCGCCGGCGGTGGTGCTGATGGCGGGCCTGCAGGGGGCCGGTAAAACCACCAGCGTCGGTAAGCTCGGCAAGTTCCTGAAAGAAAAACAGAAGAAGAAAGTGTTGGTGGTTTCCGCGGACGTTTATCGCCCGGCGGCGATCAAACAGCTGGAAACCTTGGCGGAAGGCGTCGGCATCGACTTCTTCCCGTCTGACGTCAAAGAAAAACCGATCGACATCGTCAATCGTGCGCTGCAACAGGCCAAGCTGAAGTTCTACGATGTCCTTATTGTCGATACCGCCGGCCGCTTGCACGTTGACGAAGCGATGATGGACGAGATCAAACAGGTGCACGCGGCGATCAAGCCGGTGGAAACCCTGTTCGTGGTCGACGCCATGACCGGCCAGGACGCCGCCAATACCGCCAAGGCGTTTAACGAAGCGCTGCCGCTGACCGGCGTGGTGCTGACCAAGGTCGACGGCGATGCGCGCGGCGGTGCCGCGTTGTCCATCCGCCATATCACCGGCAAGCCGATCAAGTTCCTCGGCGTCGGCGAGAAGACCGAAGCGCTGGAGCCGTTTTACCCGGATCGCGTGGCATCGCGCATCCTGGGCATGGGCGACGTGCTGTCGCTGATCGAAGATATCGAAAGCAAGGTCGACCGCGAGCAGGCGGAGAAGCTGGCCAACAAGCTGAAGAAGGGCGACGGTTTCGATCTGACCGACTTCCTGGAGCAGCTCAAGCAGATGCGCAACATGGGCGGCATGGCCAATATGCTGAGCAAGCTGCCGGGCGCCGGCCAACTGCCGGACAACGTCAAGTCGCAGATGGACGACAAAGTGCTGGTGCGCATGGAGGCGATCATCAACTCGATGACGCTGAAAGAGCGCGCCAAACCGGAAATCATCAAGGGCTCGCGCAAGCGTCGCATCGCGATGGGGGCCGGCATGCAGGTGCAAGACGTCAACCGCTTGCTGAAGCAGTTCGACGAAATGCAGCGTATGATGAAGAAGATGAAAAAAGGCGGTATGGCGAAGATGATGCGCGGCATGAAAGGTATGATGCCGCCGGGCTTCCCTGGCCGCTGACGGGCTTCCGCACGCTGAGTGCGGGCGCTTTCAGCATTCGCCGTTCGCGGTGAAAACCGTCCGAAATTTGACAGGCTGCAAAAGTTGTCCCCTGCGATCGACGCTTTAGATTGCTTTTTGCGCCAAAATGAGTAAAATTTTCGGGCTTTTTATATTGCAACCGGGCCCCGTCCCTCAATGGGGCCCGGCTGTTTTATTAACTAAAGAGGATGTTATGGTAACAATTCGTTTGGCACGTGGCGGCGCTAAAAAGCGTCCGTTCTATCAAGTAGTAGTGACCGACAGCCGCAACGCTCGTGATGGTCGTTTCATCGAGCGCGTAGGCTTCTTCAACCCGATCGCTTCCGGTCAGGCTGAAGCACTGCGTCTGGACCTGGACCGCATCGAGCACTGGGTTGGTCTGGGTGCAACCGTTTCTGATCGCGTTCACGCGCTGATCAAAGACGCTAAGAAAGCAGCTTAATCTGTCGCGGTGGTGGCAATGAGCAAGCAACTCAAACCGGTAGCGCCGATCGCGCCGATTGTACTCGGTAAAATGGGTTCCGCTTACGGCATTCGTGGTTGGCTCAGAGTGTTTTCATCCACCGAGAACGCCGAAAGCATTTTTGACTATCAGCCGTGGTTTATCCAGCAGGCGGGTCAGTGGCAGCATATCGAGTTGGAAGACTGGAAGCGCCACAGTCAGGATCTGATCATCAAAGTCAAAGGCATTGACGATCGGGACGCGGCGAATCTGCTGACTAATCGCGAGATTATGGTGGATTCCGATCAACTTCCTCCGTTGGAGGGTGATGATTACTACTGGAAAGACCTGATGGGCTGCCAGGTAGTCACCTCCGCCGGCTACGAGCTGGGTAAAGTCATCGATATGATGGAAACCGGCTCGAACGATGTGATGGTTGTGAAAGCGAACCTGAAAGATGCGTTCGGCATGAAGGAGCGGTTGATTCCGTTTCTTCATGGGCAGGTTATCAAGAAAGTCGATCTCACTGCTCGCGTGATTGAGGCAGATTGGGATCCTGGTTTTTGACCCCCGGATCAAACGGTCGAAGCAAGTGGAATAACGGTAAGGGGATTGGCTTGTGTTCATCGGTATTGTAAGCCTGTTTCCTGAGATGTTCCGCGCTATCACCGATTACGGGGTGACTGGCCGGGCAGTAAAAAATGGCCTGCTGAGCGTGCAGTGTTGGAGTCCTCGCGACTTCACCTACGACCGGCATCGCACCGTGGACGATCGCCCTTACGGCGGCGGCCCGGGAATGCTGATGATGGTGCAACCTTTACGGGAAGCCATTCATGCGGCGAAAGCAGCGGCAGGCGAGGGAGCAAAGGTGATTTATCTGTCACCTCAGGGGCGCAAGCTGGATCAAACCGGCGTGTGCGAACTGGCGGCCAATCAGAAGATGATTCTGGTGTGCGGCCGTTACGAAGGGATAGACGAGCGCGTAATCCAAACCGAAATTGACGAAGAATGGTCAATCGGCGATTACGTTCTCAGCGGCGGGGAACTGCCGGCGATGACCCTGATTGATTCAGTCGCCCGTTTCATACCGGGTGTGCTGGGCCATCAGGCCTCTGCGGAGGAAGACTCCTTCGCCGACGGATTGCTGGACTGCCCGCACTATACCCGCCCCGAGGTGTTGGAAGGGATGGAGGTACCGCCGGTTCTGCTGTCGGGCAACCATGCCGAGATACGTCGCTGGCGCTTAAAGCAGTCGCTGGGCCGAACCTGGCTTAGAAGACCTGAACTTCTAGAAAGCCTAGCTCTGACTGACGAGCAAGCGGTGTTGCTGGCTGAGTTCCAACGGGAACATCAGGCCAGGCAACAGGACTATGAAGGAAACGTCTGACATCAGACGGGACCGATATATCAGTTTACCTAGGGTAAGAGACATATTATGAGCAACATTATTAAGCAACTTGAACAAGAGCAGATGAAACAAGACGTACCTGCATTCCGTCCGGGTGATTCCGTGGAAGTGAAGGTATGGGTCGTTGAAGGTAGCAAAAAACGTCTGCAGGCATTCGAGGGCGTGGTTATCGCTATCCGTAACCGCGGTCTGCACTCTGCATTCACTGTTCGTAAGATTTCCAACGGCGAAGGTGTTGAGCGCGTATTCCAGACTCACTCCCCAGTAATCGACAGCATTACTGTTAAACGTCGTGGTGCCGTTCGTAAAGCTAAACTGTACTACCTGCGTGAGCGTACTGGTAAGGCTGCTCGTATCAAAGAGCGTCTGAACCGCGTTGGCTAACGCTGCATCCAAAAGTTAATAGTTATCAGGGGTTGGCATTATGCCAACCCCTTTTTTTATCTGAAAAATCTATCACGTTGCATTTGCGAGGCCTTAGCTGCCTGGCCGCGACATTAAAAAGCCTCCATCAGCAGGCTTTTGGCATTACAGCGCGGCGGCGCTTTGTTTATGTTGATTCTCCGGCGGGTGCGGCTGCGCCGGGACAATATCATCGCCAGGTTTGACGATCACCCGTGCAACGGACTCGTGCGTGGCGAACGTGCAGCTGCAATTGATGTTGCGGCATTGATGGTAACGCTCTTTGGTCGACTCGCTCAGATAGCGGCTGGAGCGAGTGTGGGCCACGTGACCGCATAGTGGACAGTGCATCATAAGAACCCCCTTGAACAAATTAAGTAAATTGGTGTGGCATCATCCTTTGGCGAGCGAACTCGTCATCATGAGGCAATGCCCTGCAAACACAGTGCGCGTTCCATGGCGCGTCGCTGTTCCAGCCCTTTGTTTTTCTTTCCGTTTACGTAAACCCAGCGTGGCAGCTGATCGCAGGCCTGCCGCCACTGGCGCTGTTGCAGCAGCGCGACCAGCGTAGAGTGGCAGGCTGCGCTGACGCCCACATTGAAGGCGAAGGCGATCGCCGCATCATAGGTTTGTTGCGAGAGCGTATCCGGCAGGCAGGCGGCCATGCCGCGCTCGGTGCGGCGAACATCGTCGACCAAATCCATCGCGGCTTTGTGTTCATCGATCGCTTTACCAGGGATGACGCCAGCGGTGTGCCCAATGCCCTGAGTCCACACCCCGGCGCTGCACTGGTAAGGCGACAGGCGGCAACCTTCGAGATCGGCGATCAGCCTGAGGCCAGCTTCTGAGGTTTGCAGCTCGCCAAATGACGGCAACAGCACGGCGATGGCCAAAACGGCGGCGACGCTGCAGCGCTTAACGGTTGCACTCATCGTAAATTTTCCTCCGCGATGTCGCATTGCGCTCAATGGCCTTCAAGATCTGCAGGCTTTTACGTCGGTAGTACCAGTTCACCAGAAACGTGCCGATGCCTACCGCCGCACCGACTAAAAAGGCAATGTCCTGCGGAGACAGCTTGCCGAGCCAGGCGAGAAACAGCGCCATGGCGTAGGTGATGAATGAGGTTATTTTCTCCATAGCCTTATGCTCGCTTCGTTTACAGAATCTCGGGAGCCGGAGGCATCAATGCGAGACAGCTTGCTATCGATATCCATCATGCTCCTGGCCTGTATGATAATTACTGTATATACATACAGTATTAAGCTATTTGCTAAAATCGTCAATGGGTGAGGTGAATATTTTTAGCAGATTGTGCAAAAGAGGGAGGGGGGCGGCATAAAAAAAGCCCATCGATGATGGGCTTCGAGAAATAATGGGGGAGATTACAGGCCGTAGACCAGCGTGACCGAGGTGGTGGTATCTGTGTTCTTCGGCGCTGAGGCCGGCGGTTTGCTGTTGTAGGTCACGGTGTAAGCCACGCGCAATGAGAAGCGATCGTTGATCGCCACGTTCAACGCGCTTTCCGAGTTCAGCGTGGTTTCTTCGTTCGCCAGCGCGGAAACGCCCTGAATGAACTTGGTGTTGTCGGTCAACTGATAGGAATAGTTGGCCGCACCATAGGCCAGCCCCTTGGTCGAGCGGCCGCCGCCATGGTATTCATCATGGCGCACGCCGGGACCGAATTCCACCCGCAGGTCACTGAGCGGCCCGTTAAGGAGTTGACGGCCGTAGCCGCCGGTCAGCGTGGAGCGTGAGTCGTAACCGTTGAAACGGTCACTCAGCCAGCTGGCCTGACCGAACAGGTAGTTGCGATCTGTCAGGTTATAGCGCGTACGGCCACCGGCCTGGTATTTTTCGGATGAGCGCACGTTGGAGGAGGTGGTGTTGTTGGCCGCCCCCCACAGGCTGTACGCCGCGTCGCTGTTGAACCAGGTCATGTTGGTGTTGGCCAACAGGGTGGAGCTCTGCGAGTTGCCTGACTGGGCGTTGTAGCCCGCCTGCACGTTGCCTTCGAACGGTTTCTTGGCGGTGGCCGGATCGTCCATCGCGGTGAAAAGCGTATTGTCGGCAAGGGCTGAAACACTGGTGAAAGTCGTTAAGCAGCAAATATACAGCGGAAAAGCGCGACGAGCGCGAGAAGAGAGCATCTTGGATCCAGTTGTTAAGGGGAGTTATTGTTGATGACGGTCACATTATATCGGTTCATTTCGGCGACAAAAATAGCCGCCATTAGCTTAAGTTTTTAATTTTTATCCCTCATTTATTCGCTTTTCTTCTACTTAAAATCATCGCTTTTGGCGGCATTTCGTGCTGATCCTGCTTTGCACAGGCGTCGGTGCCGAGATCGGCGGCGTATTTTCGCTGCAAAACCAAGTGTACATATTTATTTACGAGTGCTCATTTTTCTTAGACCGAGTGGCTAATGTGGGGTGACGGGCTTTGTGATTCATTAATTCCATGTATTTATTGTATTTTAACTGGTTTTTACAAGCCTTTTTCAACGGTGATTTAATCAGGGTGATTATGGTAATTTTTTATTTACGGAAAATGGATTGAAAACTTTACATATCGTGATAGGGTAGAGCCCTGAAACGCTCAATGTTCCATTTCAACGCATAACGCCAAACGACAGGAATAGCATCATGCAAAAAGACGCGCTCAATAACGTACACATCAGTGCAGAACAGGTTCTCATCACGCCGGAGGAGCTGAAGAACCAGTTCCCGCTCAGCGCCGACGACGAAAATGAGATCGCCACTGCGCGCAACACTATCGCCAACATTTTGCAGGGGCGCGATCATCGCCTGTTGGTGGTGTGCGGGCCTTGTTCGATCCACGATCCGGACGCGGCGCTGGACTATGCCCGTCGTTTGAAAACCCTGGCGGCTGACTTGAGCGATCAGCTGTATATCGTTATGCGCGTCTACTTTGAAAAACCCAGAACCACTGTCGGCTGGAAAGGTTTGATCAACGATCCATACATGGACGGTTCGTTTGACGTTGAAGCAGGCTTGCATATCGCGCGTCGCCTGTTGCTGGATCTGGTGGGCATGGGCTTGCCGTTGGCTACCGAAGCGTTGGATCCGAACAGCCCGCAGTACCTGGGGGATTTGTTCAGCTGGTCGGCGATCGGTGCGCGCACCACCGAATCGCAGACCCACCGCGAAATGGCCTCCGGCCTGTCGATGCCGGTCGGGTTCAAAAACGGCACCGACGGCAGTTTGGGTACCGCCATCAACGCCATGCGCGCCGCTGCTATGCCGCACCGCTTCGTCGGCATCAACCAGGCAGGCCAGGTTTGCCTGCTGCAGACGCAGGGCAACCCGGATGGGCACGTGATCCTGCGCGGCGGCAAAACTCCGAACTACAGCGCTGAGCACGTTGCGGCCTGTGAAAAACAGATGCTTGAGGCGGGACTCCACCCGTCCTTGATGATAGATTGCAGCCATGGCAACTCGAATAAAGACTATCGCCGTCAGCCGGCGGTGGCCGAGTCCGTGGTGGAGCAGATCAAGGCGGGTAACCGCTCAATCACCGGCATTATGCTGGAGAGCCATCTGCATGAGGGCAATCAGTCTTCCGAACAGCCGCGTGCAGACATGCGTTACGGTGTGTCCGTCACCGACGCCTGCATCAACTGGGAGAGCACGGAAACCCTGTTGCGCCATATGCATCAGGAACTCGGCGCTGTGCTGACGGCCCGTACGGGAGAAAAGTAAGTTATGGTGGCAGAACTGACCGCGCTGCGCGATCAAATCGATGAGGTGGATAAAGCGCTGCTGGATCTGCTGGCGAAACGCCTGCATCTGGTAGCGGAAGTGGGCGAAGTGAAAAGCCGTCATGGCCTGCCGGTTTACGTACCGGAGCGCGAAGCCGCGATGCTGGCCTCGCGTCGCCAGGAGGCGGAAAACCTCGGGGTGCCGCCGGATTTGATCGAGGACGTTTTGCGCCGCGTGATGCGCGAATCCTACGTCAGCGAGAACGATAAAGGCTTTAAAACTTTGTGTCCGCAGCTGCGGCCGATCGTCATCATCGGCGGCAACGGCCAGATGGGACGGCTGTTCAACCGTTTGCTGACGCTGTCGGGTTATCAGGTCAGGGTACTGGATCAGGAAGATTGGCCGCAGGCGGAACAGCTGCTGGCAGACGCCGGCATGGTGATCGTCAGCGTGCCGATCCACGTGACCGAGCAGGTGATAAGCCGCCTGCCGACGCTGCCTGCCGACTGTATTCTGGTGGATTTGGCGTCGGTGAAGAACCGCCCGCTGCACGCGATGTTGGCGGCGCACAGCGGCCCAGTGGTCGGGCTGCACCCGATGTTCGGCCCGGACGTGGGCAGCGTGGCGAAGCAGGTGGTGGTTTACTGCGACGGCCGCCAGCCGGAGGCTTACCAATGGCTGCTTGAACAGCTGCAGGTGTGGGGCGCTCGGCTGCATCGCATCAGCGCGGTCGAACACGATCAGAACATGGCGTTTATTCAGGCGCTGCGGCACTTCGCCACCTTCGCCTACGGGTTGCATCTGGCGGAAGAGAACGTGCAACTGGAGCAGTTGCTGGCGCTCTCCTCGCCGATCTACCGGCTGGAGCTGGCGATGGTTGGCCGCCTGTTTGCGCAGGATCCGCAGCTGTACGCCGATATCATTATGTCGTCGGAAGAAAACGTGGCGCTGATTAAGCGTTACTACCAGCGCTTCGGCGAGGCGATAACGCTGTTGGAGCATGGCGACAAACAGGCGTTTATCGACAGTTTCCGCAAGGTGGAGCACTGGTTTGGCGATTACGCCCAACGCTTCCTGGTGGAGAGCCGCACGCTGTTGCGACAGGCTAACGACAGCCGACAGTAAAACGCGGGCGGTAAACGTAAAAGGTTCGGCTTGGCCGAACCTTTTTTTATGGTTTCAGGATGGGTTGACCGGCACCACGGTGTCGCTCGGGTAGCAGCCCAGGACCTTCAGCGAGCGGGTGATTGGCGCCAGATCGCGCAGCGCTTTTTGCATCGCGTCGGCACGCAGGTTGGCCTGCACATCGATATAAAACATCTCTTCCCACGGATTGCCGTTGATCGGGCGTGATTCCAGTTTGGTCATGATGATGCCGTTGTCGCGCAGAACCAGCAGCGCTTCGACCAACGCACCGGATTGTTGGCCGGTCGCCATGATCAGCGTGGTTTTGGCCGGCACCTGTTCAGATACGTCGATCGCTTTGCGCGCCAGGACGATGAAGCGAGTGATGTTCTGCTGCTGGTTGGCGAGGTTGTGTTCCAGCACCTGCAGCCCGTACAACGCGCCGCCAGCCTCACTGCCCAGCGCTGCCACCTTCGGCGAATTCAGCTTGGCGACTTTCTCCATCGCCGCGGCGGTGCTTTCGGTGTACTCGATTTTCCAGTGCGGGAAGCGGTTTAGGAACTGGCTGCACTGTTGGAACGGCTGCGGGTGGCTGTAGACGGTTTCAATCTGGCTAAGATCGCTGTCGCCGGCCACCAGAACGCAATGATCGATCGGGTTGGTTAGTTCGCCGACGATCGACAGGCTGGTGTGTTGCAGCAGATCGTACACCTCGTTAATCGAACCGGAACTGGTATTCTCGATCGGCAAAATTGCGTAGTCCGCCTGGCCGGTTTCCACCTGGGCGAAGATATCCTGAAACTTCTGGCAGCCGCATTCGATCAGCCGATCGAAATGGCGGGCGGCGTATTGGCGTGCCGCCAGATGTGAGTAGGAGCCTTTCGGGCCGAGAAAGGCGATGCGTGCAGAGTGTTGGCTGACGGGGTTGAGCTGGTGCTGCAGCAGTGCCTGCTGGGTCAGGACGGAATCTTCGATAATCAGTTGAAACAGGCGGGTGACGTAGAAGCCGTCCAGATCGTAAGGTTTGGCGGCGGCGATCAGCGCATCCAGCAGATCGCGTTCGCGCTCTTTGTCGCGGATCGGACGATGAGAGTGCAGTTTGGTCTTGCCGACTTCGATCGCCAGCTCACGGCGTTCCGCCAGCAGGGCCAACAGTTTCAAGTCCAGTGCGCTGATGCGCTCGCGCAGCACCAATAACGGGTTGTCAGTCATAATCAGCTTCCGCCTTCAGTTCTTATTCGTTGTAAAACAGCCATAAAAAAAGCCCCCTGTCTCCAGGAGGCCTTATTGTTCGTCTTCGCATTCTTTCTCACACGACGAAACGCCTCCCAGTCAGGGGAAGGTAAAAAAGAATGCGAAGAAAAACGGTGTGCGTGGCATGGTCTACCTAAGGTTAATGCGAACAGGTTTTAAAGTAACCGTTGGTTTTTACCCCGTCAACAAAAATACCCGACAAAAAACGCGCCCTCGGGCGCGTTTGATGCGGCAACCGCAGTCGGACGGTTATTCCTGCTCTTGCGTGACTTCCGGCACGATGTCTTTCACGCTGGCGTTGCAGCGGCGCGCTTCGCCTTTGTGCTGCACCTTGTTCAGCTGGCGCTCCAGCTTGGCGATCAGCTCATTAACGGCGGTATACATGTCATCATGTTTGGCGCTGGCGACCAGCGGGCCGTTAGGCGTGGTAATGGTAGCATCGGCGACAAACCCTTGCGGTTCTTTGGATAAGACGATATGCGGGTTAATCAGCTGGGTCTGCCATTTTTCCAGTTTGGTGAGACGGTCTTCGACGTGATTGCGGATTGCGGGAGTGATATCCATTTGTTTGCTGGTAATGTTCAATGTCATATAACTTACCTCTCTGTCTTTCCGTCTTGGTGAATCCAGCATACCCCGCTTTTTGTTTAAATGCGTGATGTAAATCACGATTTTTTGTCACTTTTTGCAAAGTTAGTTCAATCTGTGATTCAGCATTTGAATTGGCTATCTAATGCTTGAGAGTTGCCGCCGGATGGCGCATTATCGATGAGTTGACCGGTGAGGAGTACTAGCTAACACCGTGTTTTTACTTGTGTATTTTTCCAGTAAAAACCAGGTCGACGCCAATGAAAACGGCAGCCTTGGCTGCCGTTTGGTTTTTCTGCCTGTGCCGAAGCACGCTTATTGCGGGTTGGCGGCGATCACTTTGGCCACTTTGTCAGCCTGGCCGTTCAGCTGCAGCTGCTTGTAGGCATTTTCCATCAGCGGCAACACGTCGTGCGTCGCTTTGGTATCCGGGAATTCTCGCAACATCTGCTCGGCGCGATTAACGACCGCGACGTAAGCACCGCGTTTAGTGTAGTATTCCGCCACCGAAAGCTCATACTTGGCCAAACGGTCTTTCAGATACACCAAACGCTTGTTGGCGTCGGTCGCGTATTGGCTGTTCGGGTATTGCTGAATCAACTGGCTGAAGTCGCGGAACGCAGCGCGAGCGTGCTGAGGATCGCGGTCCGAACGGTCAACCCCGAAGAAGCCCTGCAGCGCGCTGTCATCGAGCGCCATGTCGGTCAGGCCGCGCATGTACATCACGTAATCGATGTTCGGGTGCGTCGGGTTCAGACGCATGAAGCGATCGATGGATGCCTGAGCCATCGGCAAGTCGGCGGCCTTATAGTAGGCGTAAATCAAATCCAGCTGGACCTGCTGGGAATACGGCCCGAAAGGATAGCGGTTATCTAACGCTTCGAGTTGCGTAATCGCGCCCTTGAAGTTACCGTCCTGCAGTTTTTGCTGCGCGGTAGCATAGATTTCCGAAGGTGGGTTGTCGGGAACCGCATCCTTGGATGTGGAGCAACCTGCCAGCGCCAGGCTCAACGTGGCTGCCGCCACCAGATATTTCATACGCGTCATGACGTTTTGATTATCCTCAGGGTGTTATTCCGGGAGACTGTCCGTTAAGCTCCCGACAAAGACCAGGTACAATAGCACATTATATTAAACGGCATCGCCGTGAAAACCCAACGTTAACGAAGAAGCTGCATATGGCACAACAAGTACAACTCACCGCAACGGTGGCCGAATCTCAACTCGGACAACGTTTAGATCAGGCTTTGGCCGAATTGTTCCCTGATTATTCACGATCTCGCATAAAAGAGTGGATCCTGGGCGATCGGGTGAAGGTCAATGGCAAAACGTCAAACAAACCGAAAGAGAAGGTGCTGGGCGGAGAGACCGTCGCCATCGATGCACAGATTGAAGAAGAGGCGCGTTGGGAGCCACAGGATATCGCGCTGGATATCGTCTATGAAGACAGCGACATCCTGGTGATCAACAAACCGCGCGATTTGGTGGTGCACCCTGGCGCCGGTAACCCGGACGGCACGGTGCTCAATGCGCTGCTGCATCACTACCCGGAAATCGCCGACGTGCCGCGTGCCGGCATCGTGCACCGTCTGGACAAAGACACCACCGGCCTGATGGTGGTGGCGAAAACCGTGCCGGCGCAAACCCGGCTGGTGGAAGCGCTGCAGGCGCGTGAGATCACCCGTGAATACGAAGCGGTGGCGATCGGCACCATGACCGCCGGCGGCACGGTAGAAGAGCCTATCGCGCGTCATTCCACCAAGCGTACCCATATGGCGGTGCACCCGATGGGTAAACCGGCGGTAACGCACTACCGCATCATGGAACACTTCCGCGCGCACACCCGCCTGCGCCTGCGCCTGGAAACCGGCCGTACTCACCAGATCCGCGTGCACATGGCTTACATCAGCCATCCGCTGGTGGGCGATCCGCTGTACGGCGGCCGTCCGCGTCCACCAAAGGGCGCTTCGGAAGCCTTCATCAACACGCTGCGCGGCTTTGACCGCCAGGCGCTGCACGCCACCATGCTGCGTTTGTATCATCCGATCAGCGGCATCCAGATGGAGTGGCATGCGCCGCTGCCGCAGGACATGGTCGATCTGATCAACGCGCTGAAGGCGGACACCGAAGAATTCAAAGATCAGATGGACTGGTAATGAGCTCGCTCATTCTGCCTGACTGGCCGTTGCCTACCGGCGTTAAGGCCTGCAGCACCACGCGTGGCGGCGGCGTTAGCCTGCCGCCTTATGACTCGCTGAACCTCGGCACCCACGTCGGTGATGAGGCGCAAGCGGTGACACGCAATCGGGAACGTTTGGTTACCGCCGCCGGTTTGCCGCAGATGCCGGTGTGGCTCGAGCAGGTGCACGGCACTCGCGTGGTGACGTTGACAGGGAAAGCGCCCGCCGATCTGCGGGCGGATGCGGTGTACAGCAACGTACCGGGGCAGGTGTGCGCCGTGATGACGGCGGATTGTCTGCCGGTGCTATTCTGCTCGCAGCACGGTGACGAAGTGGCTGCCGCCCACGCCGGCTGGCGCGGGTTATGCCACGGCGTGCTGGAGCAAACCGTGGCGGCGTTCAGCGCCGCGCCGGGTCAGATCAGCGCCTGGTTGGGGCCGGCGATCGGCCCACAGCAGTTTGAGGTCGGGCCGGAAGTGCGCGCCGCTTTCATGGCGGAAGACGCCGAAGCCGCGGCGGCATTTACGCCGCACGGCGATAAGTTTTTGGCTAATATCTATTTGCTGGCTCGCCAACGCTTGTTGCGTGCGGGCGTGCAGGCCATCTATGGCGGCGACCGCTGTACGGTTAACGAAACGAGTCATTTTTTCTCCTATCGGCGCGATGGAATAACCGGACGTATGGCAAGTTTAATCTGGCTGATATAACCTATTGAATTAGGACGATCCAACGACGCATGGCGTTGTACCGAAAATTTAGCGTCGAGATAACCTTGAAAATTTGAGGGATGACCTCATTTAATCTCCAGTAGCAATTTCGACCCATCTTGGAGGTGTTATGCGTCTGGATCGTCTTACCAACAAATTCCAGCTTGCCCTCGCCGATGCCCAGTCACTAGCCCTTGGGCACGACAACCAGTTTATTGAACCGCTACATCTGATGAGCGCCCTGCTCAATCAGGAAGGGGGCACGGTTCGTCCACTATTAACTTCCGCAGGTATCGATGCCGGGCGCGTGCGCACCGAAATCGAACAGGCGCTGTCCCGTTTACCGCAGGTAGAAGGCACCGGTGGCGACGTTCAACCGTCCCACGAGCTGGTGCGCGTCCTGAACCTGTGCGACAAGCTGGCGCAGAAGCGCGCGGACAAATTCATTTCTTCCGAGCTGTTTGTGCTTGCGGTGCTGGAAGACCGCGGCTCGTTGACCGACTTGTTGAAAGCGGCCGGCGCAACGGCCGACAAAATCAGCAAAGCCATTGAACAAATGAGAGGCGGTGACAGCGTGGAAGACCAAGGCGCCGAAGACCAACGGCAAGCATTGAAGAAATACACCATCGATCTGACCGAACGTGCCGAGCAGGGCAAACTTGACCCGGTGATTGGCCGTGACGAAGAGATCCGCCGCACCATTCAGGTGCTGCAACGCCGCACCAAAAATAACCCGGTGCTGATCGGCGAACCCGGCGTGGGTAAAACCGCCATCGTCGAAGGCCTGGCGCAGCGCATCATCAACGGCGAAGTGCCGGAAGGGTTGAAGCACAAGCGCGTATTGTCCCTCGATATGGGCGCGTTGATCGCCGGCGCCAAATATCGCGGCGAGTTTGAAGAGCGTCTGAAAGGCGTGCTCAACGATCTGGCCAAGCAGGAAGGCAGCGTGATCCTGTTTATCGACGAACTGCACACCATGGTCGGCGCCGGTAAGGCGGATGGCGCAATGGATGCGGGCAACATGCTGAAGCCGGCGCTGGCGCGCGGCGAGCTGCACTGCGTCGGTGCCACCACGCTGGATGAGTATCGTCAATATATAGAGAAGGATGCGGCCCTCGAACGTCGTTTCCAGAAAGTGTATGTGGCGGAGCCGAGCGTGGAAGACACTATCGCTATTCTGCGCGGCCTGAAAGAGCGTTACGAACTGCACCACCACGTGCAGATCACCGATCCGGCCATCGTGGCGGCGGCAACGCTTTCGCACCGTTATATCGCCGATCGTCAATTGCCGGACAAGGCTATTGACCTGATCGACGAAGCGGCGTCCAGCATTCGCATGCAGATGGACTCCAAGCCTGAATCGCTCGACAGGCTTGAGCGCCGCATCATTCAGTTGAAGCTGGAACAGCAGGCGCTGAATAAAGAGTCGGACGACGCCAGTAAGAAACGCTTGGAAATGCTCAGCGATGAGCTGGGGCAGAAAGAACGCGAATATTCGGAGCTGGAAGAAGAGTGGAAAGCGGAAAAAGCGTCACTCTCCGGTACTCAGAACATCAAGGCGGAACTCGAGCAGGCCAAAATCACCCTGGAGCAGGCGCGTCGCGTCGGCGATTTGGGGCGGATGTCGGAACTGCAGTACGGCAAGATCCCTGAGCTGGAGAAACAGCTCGCCGCTGCCACGCAGGCCGAAGGCAAGAGCATGAAGCTGCTGCGCAACCGGGTAACCGATGCGGAGATTGCCGAAGTGCTGGCGCGCGCGACCGGGATCCCGGTGGCCAGAATGCTGGAAGGCGAGCGCGACAAGCTGCTGCGCCTGGAGCAAGAGCTGCATTCGCGGGTGATCGGCCAGGACGAAGCGGTCAGCGCGGTCTCTAATGCTATCCGCCGCAGTCGCGCCGGGTTGTCCGATCCTAACCGGCCGATCGGTTCGTTCCTGTTCCTTGGCCCGACCGGGGTGGGGAAAACCGAGCTCTGCAAGGCGCTGGCTTCGTTCCTGTTCGACAGCGACGACGCTATGGTGCGTATCGACATGTCCGAGTTTATGGAGAAACACTCCGTTTCGCGTCTGGTCGGCGCGCCTCCGGGCTATGTCGGTTATGAAGAGGGCGGCTACCTGACGGAAGCCGTGCGCCGCCGGCCTTATTCGGTGATCCTGCTGGATGAAGTCGAGAAAGCGCACCCGGACGTGTTCAACATCCTGCTGCAGGTGTTGGATGACGGCCGCCTGACCGATGGCCAGGGCCGTACCGTCGATTTCCGCAATACCGTGGTGATCATGACGTCCAACCTGGGTTCGGATCTGATCCAGGAGCATTTCGGTCAGATGAACTACGCGCAGATGAAAGAGTCGGTGATGGAGATGGTGAGTCACCACTTCCGTCCGGAATTCATCAACCGTATCGATGAAGTGGTGGTGTTCCATCCGCTGGGCGAGAAACACATTGCTGCGATCGCCAAGATTCAGCTGTCGCGTCTGTACAAGCGTTTGGAAGAGCGCGGTTACGAAGTGACCATGACCGAGCCTGCTCTGGCGTTGTTGAGCAAAACCGGTTACGACCCTGTGTATGGTGCGCGTCCGTTGAAACGCGCTATTCAGCAGGAGATCGAGAACCCGTTGGCGCAGCAAATCCTGTCCGGCAAGCTGATCCCCGGCAAGCTGGTGACGCTGGATGTGGAAAACGACCATATCGTTGCACGCCAATAACGGCAATTAAGCCTATTAGAGATGAAAGGGAGCGGGTGACCGCTCCCTTTTCTTTATCTTCGTTTGTCCCTATTTACAGAGGTTGCCGCTATTACTGTGCTAAAACCGGTGTTTTTCGACTAATAAATATCCTAAAAAGGCGTTTTTGGTGATTATTTGAGCGCTTGAAAAGTTTTTTGCAATTAGGGGTTGCGGCCTGCCGAGAACTCCCTATAATGCGCCTCCACTGACCGGGAACAACGACTGACAAGCCGCCGGGTCAGCGAGAAGAAAGCGAAATAAACGCTTGACTCTCCGGGCGAAAAGCGTAGTATACGCAGCCCGCGCCGATGAGTTTCTCGGCGCTGCTCTTTAACAATTTATCAGACAATCTGTGTGGGCACTCCACAAGACGATATCCAGCATCTTCGGATGCAAAAAAATATCAAGTCTTGAAGAGTGACTAACTGAAGTAAAATTCATG